>DATFLN010000026.1:0-28471 GCA_035267645.1 Gemmatimonadota bacterium
GGGCCTGGCCGCGGAGTTCCTGTTCTTCCCGGTCCTGCTGATCCTGGTGGCCGGGGTGATCACCTGGCTGGTGATCCCGTTCTACCTGCTGGCCTTCGGCCTGGCGCTCCTGGCGGGCTACCTGGCGGTGGCGCACGCCGCGGGCGAGATCCTGGCCCGGCAGCGCTTCCGGTACGAGTGGTTCGAGCGCCTGCGGCGGTCGAACTCCTACTACTACGTGCTGAGTGGGCTCGTCGTGCTGCTCCTCCCGTTCGCGATCGCGGCCGTCCTGCAGCTGTTCGGCGGATGGCTCTCCTTCCTGCGAGGCCTGACGATCTTCGTGGGCGTGACCGGGACGTGGGTGGTCGTGACGACCGGGCTCGGCGCGGCGATCCTGACCCGCGGGGGACGGGTGCCCGAGGGCCCCGCTCCCGCCGAGCCGGCCGCCGGTCCGGCCGAGGGGGCCGCGTGAGCCGGCGGGCGGGGACCGTCCTGGCCCTGGCGGGCGCCGCGGTCGCGGTCGCCCTCGGGGCCCGGGGCGCGGCGGCCCAGGACTGGCTCGAGATGTCGACGGCCCGGCAGGTCGACGGCATCCAGAAGGTCCGGATGCACGTGGAGTACGGAGCGGGCGAGCTGACGATCCGGCCGGCCCGGGAGGGGGACCTGTACGACGCCCGCTTCCGGTACGACGCCTCGCGCTTCGAGCCCGTCAGGTCCTACGACCTGACCTCCGGCACGGCCCGGGTCAGGCTGGGCGTCCGCTCCCTGAACGGGAAGGACGGCGTCCATCTGGACTGGAGGGACCTCTCGTCCGGGGACTTCCACACCGAGAACTCGGGCAGCCTCCAGGTCGGGCTCAGCCGCGACGTCCCCACCGATCTCAGGGTGACCGTGGGGGCGGCCAGGAACCGGATGAAGCTGGGCGGGATCCCCCTCACGAGCATGATCCTGGAGACGGGGGCGAGCGAGACCGCCCTGGACTTCTCCGAGCCGAACCCCGCCCGGATGGACGAGCTCCGGATCAAGGCCGGGGCCGCCTCCCTGGACGCCGAGAACCTCGGGAACGCGCACTTCCAGAGCCTGCGGGTCGAGGGGGGCGTCGGGGACGTCACGCTGGACTTCTCGGGGCGCTGGACGACGGACGCGAAGGGGTCCATCCACGTGGGACTGGGCTCCCTCTCCCTGCACTTCCCGCCGGACCTGGGGGTGGAGATCGACAAGAGCACGGTCCTGGCCTCGTTCAGCGCGGCCGGTTTCGTGAAGACCGCCGACGGCTATCGGACCCGGAACTGGGACTCGGCCGAGCACCACCTGGAGCTCGAGATCAACGCCGCCTTCGGGAGCATCGACGTGGAGGTCGGCCCCTAGAAGGCCGGGCCGGGCGTCCGCGGCCCGACCTCCTCCGTCGGGAGGCGTCCGGCTCCGGCCCGCCGGGACCGCCCGGCTTTCACACCACGCGCTGCCTCCAGCGCCCCACCCTCCAGATCCACGCCACCGACACGCCCCGGGCCGCCGCCGTCAGGCTGATGGCCCACCAGATCCCCGCCAGGCCGAGCGGTCCGGCCAGGACCGCGGCCAGCGGGAGGCGGGCCACGGTCAGGGTGAGCGAGGCGAGCATGGGGAGGAGCGTGTAGCCCGCTCCCGCCATGGCGCTCTCCAGCACGATGTCCAGGGCCATGAACATCTGGGCGGCCGCGATGATCCTCAGGTAGGCCGCGCCCGCGGCCAGGACGTCCGGGTCCCGGCTGAACAGCCCCACGAGCGCACGGGGGACCAGGAGGAACGCCAGGCCGGCCGCCGCCGTGAGCGTCATCGCCTGCACGGCCGCCGAGCGGCCCGCGGCCCGGGCGCGCTCGCCGCTCCCCGCCCCCAGGTTCTGCCCCACGGCCGTGGCCGCGGCGAACCCGAAGCCCACGCACACCATGTAGCTCATGGACTCCACGCGGTGGCCCACCCCCAGGGCCGCCAGCGCGGCCGTCCCGAAGCGGCTCGTGATCCGCGTGAGGAGGACGTAGACGAAGGCGAAGACCGCGCCGCCCGCCGCGGTCGGGAGGCCGATCCGGGCCATGACGGCCCACGTGCCCGGGCGCGGGCGGGACCGCCTCACCATCCGCCTCCGGAGGAGGAGCCCGTAGCCGACGGCGCAGGCCAGGCCGCGCGTGCCCAGGGTCGCCGCGGCGGCGCCGGCGATCCCGAGGCGCGGCGCCGGGCCGACGCCCAGGATGAGCACGGGATCCAGGACGAGGTTGGCGGCGACGGCCCCGGCCAGGAGGTAGAAGGGCGTCCGGGTGTCCCCCGCCGAGCGGAAGGCCGCGTCCATCACGAAGTAGGTGAACACGATGGGGACGCCGGCCAGGTACGTGGTCAGGTAGGCCGAGCCCTGGAGCGTCACCTGCGGCGGCGTCTCCATGAGCCGGAACAGGCCGTCGAGCCCGGCCAGCCCGAGGGCCCCGACGACGGCCGAGAGGGCGAGCGCCATGAGCAGGGCCTGGTAGACCGCCCGGGCGGCCTCCTCCGGCCGCCCCTCGCCGTAGCGGCGGCTGGCCACGGCCGTGAGCCCCGCGGCGGTCAGCTCCGCCAGCGCCAGGATCATCCACACCGCGAACCCGCCGGTCGAGACGCCGGCCAGGGCGGCGGGCCCCAGGCCCCGGCCCACCCAGAAGGTGTCGGTGATGTTGAAGAGGGTCTGGAGGAGGGCGGCCCCGACGGCGGGACGGGCCAGGCGGAGGATGGCGCGGCCGACATGCCCCCGCGTCGGATCGACGCGGGGGCCGGTGGGGGGACGCTCGGGTCCGGCGGGACCGGGCCCGGTCAGGTCAGGACCCTTCGGCCTCGCGCGCCAGCGTCTCGGCCCTCCCGGCGACGGCCTCGGCCACCGAGCGCAGGGCCTTCGCCTCCGGCGAGTCGGGCCGTCCGAGCACGGTCGGCAGGCCGCGGTCCCCCTCCTCGCGGACGGCCACGCCCAGCGGAACCGCGCCCAGGAACGGCACGTCGATCGTGGCGGCCAGCTTCTCGCCGCCCCCCGACCCGAACACGTCGTGCCGGGCGCCGCAGTCCGGGCACACGAAGCCGCTCATGTTCTCGACCAGGCCCAGGATGGGGATCTCCAGCTTCTCGAACATCTTGATCCCCTTGAGCACTCCGCCGACCGCCACGTCCTGCGGGGTGGTCACGAACACGCCGCCCCTCACCTGGACGAGCTGCACGAGGGAGAGCTGCGCGTCCCCGGTGCCCGGCGGGAGGTCGACGATCAGGTAGTCGAGCTCACCCCAGCGCACCTGCTGCAGGAACTGGCGGACGATCCCCATGATGATCGGGCCCCGCCAGATGGCCGGCGTGTCCTCGTCGACCAGGAAGCCGATGCTCATGAGCTTGACGCCGTGCGCCTCGAGGGGGATGACCTCCTCGTCGGCCATGCGGGGCCGGTCGTGCACGCCGAACATGGTGGGGATGTCCGGTCCGTAGACGTCCGCGTCCAGGAGGCCGACGCTGTGGCCCATCGAGGCCCACGCGGCGGCCAGGTTGGTGGCCACCGTGGACTTCCCGACGCCGCCCTTCCCCGAGCTCACCGCCACCACGTGGCGGACCGACTCGAGCGCGGGCGCCTCGCGGGGGTGTCGGGAGGCGGCGGCACGGTCCTGGTCGGCCGGACGGGAGCCCGGCGGCGCGCCGTGCGGCCCGCGGCCTCCGCCCGGGGAGCTTTCGCCGTGGCCTCCGCCGTGGCCTCCGCCGCCCTGCCCCATGATCGGGAGCGAACGGCCGGAGGGGCGAGGAGGACCGCCGGACGGTCCCCCGGCGTCGCCGGCCCCGGGCCCCGCCACCTTCACCTCCACGCCACGCACCCCGTCGACCGCCGAGGCGGCCCTCCGCACCCGGTCGGGAAGCTGCGGCGAGTCCCCGGCCCGAAGCCGCAGGCCCAGCCGGACCGACCCGTCGGTCGCCACCTCGAGGTCGCGGACGCGGCCTCCCGAGACGACATCCCCCCCGTCGTCGCCCAGCGGCACCGCACGGAGGGCCTGTGCCACCCTCTCGGGCAGGGAACGCTCGTCAGCCACGGTAGGGACTCCCGGAAACGGAGGAGAGGAAGAGCGGGACGGCGATCCTCAGATCGCCTCGACGGCCCGGACCTCGGGGACCTGCATGCGCAGGCGCTGCTCGATCCCCGCCCGGAGCGTCATCATGGACATGGGGCAGGCGTGGCAGGCGCCGACCATCCGGAGCTGCACGAGCCCCTCGCCCTCGTCGAAGGCGACGAGCTCGATGTCGCCCCCGTCCGAGCGGACGGCGGGCCGGATCGCGGCGAGGACGTCTTCGATCCTCTCCCGCGCGCTCGGCGTCCCGGATGTGGCGGTCTCGGTCATGGTGCCTCGGTGCGTGCCCCTCGGAGAGCCGGCTCCCGGCCGGCCCCGATGCCCGCCCGAGAGCGGGCATCGGCGTCAAGCTACCGGACCTGTAGAACCCCGTCAACGGACCGGAGTTTCACCCGCAGCTCCGCGACGCGGAGGGGGCCCGAGCGGGCGGGTGTCCGCCGGCGTCCGCGGGCGGCCGGAGCGGCCGACGGCCCCAAGGCGGGGGGCGGATGGCGGGGCCCGCCGGGGACGGCCGGCCGGCGTGCAGCGTGGACGGGCGTACCGGAGATCACCCTCCGCCCGCCGGGAGGAGCCGGAGCCGCGAGACTGTGACCGCCCGGATGGCCTCCAGGTCCATCGGGAGCGGGACGAGCGTGCCCGTCGAGTCCCAGCGGGCCGCCATGTCCCGGTAGTGCCGGCCGAGCGGGTTGCCCCCCTGGCCCGTCGGGAGGAGGATCCACCCCCGCGGCCCGCCGGGGTCGAGCTCGGCCACGAACCGCTCGGAGGGTCCGAAGCCCCCCACGTGGGGCGGGCGCCAGGACGTGCTGTCGAGCGCCGCCCACCCGCCCGGCGCGGCGACCCGCACGGTGTGAGGTCCGCCGGGCACCGGCCGGGGCCCGACGTCGAAGTGGAAGACGCGGTCCAGCCAGCCGTTTCGGCCCAGGGGGTGGCCCGAGCGCTCCAGGTTCAGCTCGCCCCACGGCCGCAGGCCGCTGGCCCGGATCGCGTCGGCCATGGCGCGTCTCTCCAGGCCGGAGAGCGTCTCGGCGCTGTCCGTCCGGACATCGTCGATCCAGGGACTGTTCGGCCGGCGGAGGACGATGTCGAGGAGGCCCTGCATCGGGAACCAGGCGCGGTGGCCGCCCCCGCCGTACTCGTCGGCCGCGATCAGGCTCCTGAGGCGGTAGAGCCAGGCGTAGAACACGCCCGTGGCGCGCGAGGCGGTGTCCGCGTCCCGGTTCCAGGCGGCGAGGAGGGACGCCACCGTGTCCGCCCGGATCCCCCGGGCCGCACCCACGGCCTGTCCCAGGAGGAGGTCCGCGAGCAGGCTGTGGTCGTCCCGCTGCAGGGCCTCCATCTCCCGGACGCCCCACCCGTGCGCCTCGGAGAGCCGGTCCACGATGCGCCGGGCCCGGAACGGGTCGTAGTCGACGCCGAACTCCCCGAACCGGTCCGGGCCCGGGAGGTTGTTGGCGCTGGCCAGGAAGCCCTCCGGCGGCGGACCCCTGACGGTCCCGGCCCCGAAGATCGCGGCCGGGAGCGAGTCCGGGGAGACGAGGCCGATCCAGCCGGCCCCCATCTCGCGGGAGGAGACCGGGGCGCTCCCGTCCCAGCCGCTCCGCCGCGGGACGGCCCCGGCCATGCGGTAGCCGATGCGGCCGTCGGATCCGGCCCACAGCACGTTCTGGGCGGGCCCGTCGTAGCCCGCCAGCGCCGAGTCGAAGCCCGCCGAGCCCTCCGCCCGGTCCATGGCCAGGATCGCCCCCAGCCCCCCGGTCGTGTGGGCGTGCGTCCACACGGCCGAGAGGGTCTCGTTCACGCCCGGGAGGACGTCGCTCAGGACGGGCCCGCGGATCGTGCTCCGGACCGGGAGGATCTCGGGATCGTCGCGTCCCCTCACCTGCAGCGTCTCGGCCCTCACCCCGAAGTCCCGCCACCCCCGCTCCGTCCGGTAGGCCGACCCGTCCAGGTTCACCGCCTCGACGGCGAAGTCCATGTCGTCGACCATGGCGTTGGTGAAGCCCCACGCCACCCCGCGGTCCATCCCGATCACGACCCCGGGGACCCCCGGGATCGACACGCCCGCCGCCGCGATGCGTCCGGTGCGGGCGTGGAGGCCCACCGCGTACCAGATCGAGGGCGCGCGCAGGCCAAGGTGCGTGTCGTTGGCCACGAGCGGGCGCCCCGAGGCCGTCCGGTCCCCGTCGAGCACCCACGCGTTCGAGGCGGTCAGGGCGATCGAGGACAGGACGCCCAGGGGGTCGAGGGCCCCGGCCCCCGCGGGCGGCCCGCGGCCGGCCGCCGAGGACCCGCCGGCGGGGGGCGCGCCGATCCACCGGGCCGGGGCGGCGAGCCCCGCGGGGGACCCGTCCGTCCCGGCGGACGAACGCGGCCCCGGGCCCAGCGCCAGCATTCCCGGCGGCAGCTCGGACTCGAGGATCGTGGGGGCCCAGTCGGGCCACCGGGGCCGGATCTCCTCGTACTTCTCGGGCGGGAGGACCCGGGAGGCGTGCCAGCGCGAGAGCTCGGAGCTCCAGCTCGAGAGGTCGAGGGCCATGAGCTTCCCGACGGCCGCCGTGGCCCGGGCCGTCCACGGCTCGGGGCGGATCCCGAGGATGGCGAGCTCGGGCGGCAGGGGGCCCGTCCAGCTCTCGATCCTGGCGTTCACGCCCGCCACGTACGCCGCCAGGTCCTCGCGCGTGGAGGCGTCCAGGGAGTCCACGGCGCGGCCGGCGGCCTCCCACACCCCCAGGGTCCGCAGCAGGCGATCCGTCGGGAGGGCCCCGGGACCGAAGACGGCGGCGAGCCGTCCCCGGGCGGTCCTGCGCAGGAGCTCCATCTGCCACAGGCGCTCGGACGCGTGCATCCAGCCCTCGGCGAACAGGACGTCGTGGTCGTCGGCGGCATCGATGTGCGGGATCGCGAGGCTGTCCAGGCGGACGACGACCGAGTCGTGGAGGCCGGCCGCCACCCGGGCCCCTTCCGGCTCGACGACGGTGCCCTGGAGACGCAGCCACACGAGGGTCACGAGGACCCCGCCGGCGAAGAGCGCCAGGGTGCCCGCCCACACGAGGAGGTCGCGGACTCGGCCTCGGCTCACCGCGTGCCGCCGTCCGGGGTCGCGTCGGCCGCCGCCCGGAGGGAGAGGTACTCCTCGGCCAGCCGCACCAGGAGCCTGCGGGCGTGGAGCTCCTCCAGGGCGCACCGCGCCTCCTCGACGGAGGCGAGCTGGGCCGGGACGAGGCTCTCCGGCAGGATCCGTCCGGCCCGGACCACGTGGGCCCACAACCGCCGGGACCTCGGCTCGACGCGGCCCAGCAGGCACGGCGTGCCGTCCCCCCGCTCGGCCGCGGCGGCCAGGGAGCGGCGCCGGAGGGACGACTCGACCGGATCCAGATGGTGCTCCTCGAGCCCCGTGAACAGGTAGAACCGTTCCGACCCGGGTGCCCCGCCCCCGGCGAGCCCGGCGCTCACGAGCTTGGCCACGACCTCGTCCGCGCAGCTGAAGTCGATCACCGGCACGTTCCGGAGGTCCACGACGGTGACGGCGGGACCCTCCCAGTCGCGCAGCTCCCGCTCGATCTCCTCCCGGACGGCCCGGCCCGTGGGGCGGGTCACGAGATGGCTGTAGAGGGACGCCTCCGAGATCCGCGGGAGGGCGCCCGGGGGGCGCCGGGGCGAGCTCATGCCGTCGTCGCCGCCGGCACGCGGGCGGGCATCACGATGAGGATCTGCGCGCCCGGAAACGGCGTCAGGCCCGAGGTCGTGGGCTCGATGTCGTCCCACTCCGGCACGCGGGCGATCATGGCGTCGCCGCTCCGGATCCGGATCTCCCCGTCCCAACGGGTCACCTGGCGGCGGATGGCCTGGAGGCCCTGGCCCCGGCCGGGATCCCGGAACCGCGACTCGCCGTTGATGAAGGCCGCCTCCAGCGCGGTGGCGGAGGACCACCGGTCCCCGAACCGGCGGGCGTGCTCCGCGGCCAGCGAGCCCGCGAAGCCCTGGCCCACGTCCATGACGGCCAGGACGAGGACGTCCCGCCCGAGCCGCTCCTTCCAGTGGTAGGTCTGCGCGCACACCCAGCCCTCGGCGTCGGCGTGCTCGAGGATGTTCTGGCACACCTCCGAGAGCATCACGCTGAACTGGATCACCGCCGGCTTCGGGTAGTGCAGCCTCCGCTCGAGGATGGTCGCGGCACGCTCCCGAACGCGCTCGACGACCCGGTGGACGTCGTGGTGCGAGCGGATCGGGGTGAGCTCGAGGAGGGCATCGGACTCGCCGTGCGAGCGCGTCGAGAGCGAGGGAAGGTCGAACACCCCGGCCGCGTTCTGCCAGAAGTCCATGCGCTCCCAGTAGCTCCGCACGTCCGAGGACTCGGGCGTGGAGAGCGAGGGCGCCAGCCCGGTGCGGCTCCTGGCCACGTGCCCGACGGCCAGCAGCCCCACGAGCCCGTAGGGCGAGGTCCACCGCACCCGGCGCGCGTCGAACAGGATGCGCTCCGCCTCCTGGCCGTCGCCGGTCCGGGCCTCGAGCTCCCGCACCAGGGACTCGAAGCCGGTCTCGTCCAGGACCCCCGGCACCTCGATGACGCGGCTCATGCCCTCCTCACGGCTCCTCGCTGCGCAGGATGCCTCGCGGCGAGCGCAGGCGCTCGGCCAGGCTCGAGGTCCCGCGGAGCGACGCGTTGCGCGCGGCCAGCGCGTTGGCGCGCCGCGCGGCCTCCTCGACCCCGGCCCCGGTGATGAGCGAGGCGCAGCAGGTCATGCCCCACACGTCCCCGCACCCGGTCGGATCGGGATCGTCGACCACCTCCGGAACGGGCACCCGGCCGCTCCGTACGGCCGGCCTGGTCCGCACGCCACCCTCCTTCCGCGAAGCCGCGTCCTCGGCCGCCACCCACGCGGCGCCGCGCGACCCGAGCGTCACGAACAGCGCGCGCGGGCGCTCGCCCACCACCTCGGCCGTCAGACGCCACGGATCGCCGCCGCTCTCCGACGCCAGCAGCTCGAGCTCGTCCTCGTTGACCTGGACGAAGTCGAAGCAGCCGAACCAGTCGCGCCAGCGCTCGGGGACGCGCGGAACCCGGAGCCCCCCGGGGCCCACGCCCAGGAGCAGCGAGTGGACGTCGCAGTAGAGGGGCCCGGTGAAGGTGTCGCGCAGCCTCGCGGCCGCCGCGAGGTCGATCTCCCATCCCGCGATGAAGTTAACGTACAGGGCGTCACAGGAGCGGGCGAGGGGCTCGAGCTCGTCCCAGCGCCAGCCCGGCACCCCGCCGCGGAGCCGCTCGGTCCTGCGGCAGCCGTCCCGGTAGCGGAGCTCGACCCGGTTGTTGCGCCCCTGGACCGTGCGCACGCCGTCCAGCGAGCCGGCGGAGCCGAGCCCGGCCAGGAAGCGGCGGGCCTTCGCGGACATGTCCGAGCCGACCTTCAGGATCGGGAACACCTCCCAGCCGTCCGGGCGCAGCGCGTCGAACGCCGAGAGCGCGTAGGCGATCCCGCCCCACTCCTCGTGCGGGGCGCTGCGGCCGGCGTCGCGGGCCCAGATCGCGTCCCACACCAGGGTGCCGACCACGCCGAGCCGCTTCGCCGCGGCGGGACGGGACCGCGCGGCCGCTGGCTCCACGTCCGCCGGGCCGGGGCTTCCGGTCACCGGCTCACTCCAGGCCGCCGCAGCGCTCCACCCGGAAGTTCGCGGCGGCCCCGATCACGCCCGCCATCCCGCCCAGCTCGCTGGCCACGATGCGGCAGCGCTCGGCGGCCCGGCGGAAGGCGCGGCGGCGGACCTCGGCTCGCAGGGGCTCGAACAGGTGGTCCCCCGCCCGGGTGACCCCGCCCGAGATGACCACCATCTCCGGATTCAGGAGGTTGATCAGGTTGGCGATCCCGGTGCCGAGGAAGCCCGCGGTCTCGCGCATGACCTCCTTGGCGTACAGGTCCCCGGCCACGATGGCCTCGTACACGGTCTCGGCCGTCACCTCCCCGGACTCGCCCCCCGCCATCTCGGGCAGGATGCTGGCCGTCCCGCTCCGCAGCCCCTCGACGGCGCGCGCGGCGATCGCGGGCCCGGAGGCGTAGGCCTCGAGGCAGCCGTAGTTGCCGCAGTTGCAGCGCCGGCCGGTGGGGTCGATGGTCATGTGCCCGATCTCGCCGGCCACGTCGGAGACCCCGTGGTAGACCTTCCCGTCCAGCACGATCCCGCCCCCGATGCCGGTGCCGAGCGTGACGCCCAGGAGCGAGCTCACGCCCCTTCCGGCCCCGACCCAGTATTCGCCGAGCGCGGCGGCGTTGGCGTCGTTGTCGAGGACGGCCTCGAGCCCGATCTCGTTGGCCACGAGGTCCCTGAGCGGGAAGTTCCGCCAGCCCAGGTTCGGCGTCTCGATCACGGTGCCCGAGGCGCGGTCCAGCGGGCCCGGGGAGCCCAGGCCGATCCCCAGGTAGGCCCCCTCCCCGATCGACGCCTCCCGGGCGGCGTCCTTCATCGCGTCCCGGATCATGCCGATCATGCGGTCGACGACGCTCTTGGCGCCCCTGCGGGCCTCGGTGGGCAGCGACCGCATGCCCAGGACCGTGCCCCCCTCGAACGGGACCACCCCCACGTTGATCGAGGTCCCGCCCAGGTCGACCCCCACGATGTACCGGTCCGAGCTCATCTCCCGCCTCCTCCGGCGTCCTCTCCCGGACGTTCGCCCCTCACCCTCATCAGCGCCTCCTCGACCGCGTCCACGGTGATCAGGCGCAGGCACTCGATCCTGGCCCGCGGCAGCTCGAAGCCCCGCCCGCGGCGCGGGCAGCGGTTCTCGAGGCACGGCACGCACGGGAGGTCGGCGCGCCGCACGACCTCCGCCCGCGCGGTCAGGGGCCGGGTCTGGGCCGGGTCCCCCGCCCCGAAGATGCCGACCAAGGGACGGCCGAGCGCGGCCGCCAGGTGCATCGGCCCCGTGTCGTTGGCCACGACGGCCGCGCACGAGGCCAGCCCTCCGGCCAGGGCGGCCAGGTCCGTGCGCCCCCCCAGGTCGGCCGCGCCCGGCGCCTCCCCGGCGATCCTCCGCGTGAGGTCGGCCTCCCTCTCGACCCCGAACACCACGACCTCCTCGCCCGCGTCGATCCGGCGGCGGGCCAGCGCCGCGAAGCGCCCGGCCGGCCACCGGCGGGAGGGCGCCGCGCTCCCGGGGAGGAGCCCGAGCCGGGCCGGGCCCGTCGGCGCCGCCTCCGGGGCCAGGCCGGCCCGCCCGGCCGCCGCCTCCCACGCCTCCCGGGCCGCCTCGGGGAGCCCGAGGTCCGGCGCCGGCGGCTCCGGCGCGTCCCACCCCGGATCCACGAGCCGCAGGTACTCGAGCACCCGATGCCCGTCCAGGAGGGGTGCGCGGTCGACCGCCTCGGTGAGGAGCCAGCCGCGCGCGTCCGTGGCCGTCCCCCGCCGCTCCGGCACCCCGCCCAGCCGCGCCAGGAGCGCCGCCGAGAACGACGGCGTGAGCAGCACCGCGCGGCGCGGCCGCAGCCGGCGGACCTCCCTGGAGGCCCGCAGGAGGGCGTGCCGGTCCTCGAGCGGCGACACCCGCGCCTCCAGGCCCGCCAGCTCAAGCAGCGGGGCCAGCTCCCGGACGACCTGGACGACCACCGCGCCCGGAGCCATCTCCTCCGCCCTCCGCAGGGCGGGCAGGGCGAGGACGAGCTCGCCCAGGTGGTTGGGGGCCCGGACGAGGAGCGGGCCGGCCGCGGCCTCGGCCCCGGCCCCGGCCCCGGCCCGGTCCCGAGCCGCTCCGCCGGCCCGCGGGCCGATCAGTCGCCGACCTCGAGCACCGCCAGGAAGGCCTCCTGGGGGATCTCCACCGTCCCCACCTGCTTCATCCGGCGCTTCCCCTCCTTCTGCTTCTCGAGGAGCTTGCGCTTCCGCGTGACGTCGCCGCCGTAGCACTTGGCCGTGACGTTCTTGCGGAGCGGCCGGACCGTCTCCCTCGCGATGACGTCCTTCCCGATCGCCGCCTGGATGGCCACCTCGAACAGCTGCCGCGGGATGAGCTCCTTGAGCCTCGTGGCCAGCCGCCGACCCGTGTCGTAGGCGGCGTCCTGGTGGATCACCATGCTGAGGGCGTCCACCGGGTCCCCGTTCACGAGGAGGTCCAGCTTGACCAGATCGGATGCGCGGTAGCCGGCCCGCTCGTAGTCGAGGGTGGCGTAGCCGCGGGAGACCGACTTCAGCCGGTCGTAGAAGTCGAGGACGATCTCGGCGAGGGGGATCTCGTAGACCATCTCCACCCGGGTCGAGTCCAGGTACTGGAGCGTGACGTACTGGCCCCGGCGGTCGTGGCACAGGTGCTGGATCCCCCCGATGTAGTCGTCGGGGCTCAGGATCCGGATGCGGACGTAGGGCTCCTCGATGCGCTCGATCCGGCCCCGGGGCGGCATGCGCGCCGGGTTCTCGACGTCCACCTCGTCGCCGTTGGTGAGGAAGACGTGGTACTCCACGTTTGGGACGGTCGTGATCAGGTCGAGGTCGAACTCCCGCTCCAGGCGCTCCTGGACGATCTCCATGTGGAGGAGCCCCAGGAACCCGCACCGGAACCCGAAGCCGAGCGCCTCGGAGGTCTCGGGCTCGTAGTGCAGGCTGGCGTCGTTCAGGCGCAGCTTCTCGAGCGCGTCGCGGAGGTCCTCGAACTGGTCCGAATCGGTCGGATACAGACCCGCGAACACCATCGGCTTGGCCTCCTGGTAGCCGGGCAGGAGCCCTGCCGCGCGCTCGTCCGCGTCGAGCACGGTGTCGCCCACCTTCGTGTCCGAGACGCGCTTGATCTGCGCCGAGAGCCACCCGACCTCCCCCGCCGTGAGCTCGTCCGTGCTCTGGTACCCGAGCCTGAGGAAGCCCACCTCGTCGACCTCGTACACGGCGTCGTTCGCGCCGAAGGTGATCCGGGTCCCGGCCCGGATCGTCCCGTCCACCACCCGGATGAACGGGATCCCACCCCGGTACTTGTCGTACATCGAGTCGAAGATGAGCGCGCGGAGCGGGCCCTCCGGGTCCCCCTCGGGCGGGGGCACGCGGCGCACGATCTCCTCCAGGATCCGGTCGACGCCGGTCCCCTCCTTGGCCGAGGCCAGGAGAATCTCGTCCGGGTCGATCCCCAGGAGCTCCGCCAGCTCGATCCGGTGACGGTCGGGCTCGGCCTGGGGGAGGTCGATCTTGTTCAGGACCGGGATGATCTCGAGCCCGGACTCCACGGCCAGGAACAGATTCGAGAGCGTCTGTGCCTCGACGCCCTGGCTCGCGTCCACGACCAGGAGGGCCCCCTCGCAGGCGGCCAGGCTACGGCTGACCTCGTAGGTGAAGTCGACGTGTCCGGGGGTGTCGATGAGGTTGAGCTGGTAGGACTCGCCGTCGGGCGCCCGGTAGGGCATCCGGATGGCGTTCAGCTTGATCGTGATCCCCCGCTCCCGCTCCAGCTCCATGGAGTCGAGGATCTGCTCCTTCATCTTGCGACGCTCGACCGCGCCCGTCGCCTCCAGCAGCCGATCGGCCAGAGTCGACTTGCCGTGGTCGATGTGCGCGATGATGGAGAAGTTGCGTATGTGATCCAGGCGCACGGGATCGCTCTCTCGGGAACGGGGAACGGGTCGGCTCTTTGGTACCGGCGAGGCGGCCGTCGGATCCCCGGGCGCGGGGCCGGGGCCGGTCGGATCGGCATCGCGCGGCCGAGCCGCCGGATCAGGCGCCGGGGAGGACCACCCGGACGAGCCGCGCGCCGCCCTCGCCCTCGAGGGAAGCGCGCCCTCCCGCCTCGCCGGCCAGCGCCAGCCAGCCGGGGGCCGCGCCCCCGTCCGGCGACGGCGGCAGCGGCGCCTCGACGACGACGTCGCCCTCTTCCCGCCGGACCCGGATCGCGACCTCGTCCCCGGAGGCGGCCGATCTGGCCGCCGCGAGGAGCCGGAAGAGGAGTGCGACGAGCGCGCCGGGGGGCGAGCGCACCCCGGCGTCGGCGGCGCCCCCCTCCGGCTCCACGTTCACCACGGGCGAATCCCGGTCGAATCGGAGCGCGGCCACGAGGTCCGTCAACAGCCGGACGGGGCCCATCGTGGACGGCTCCTCGTCCGGGCCCCTGCGCCCGGCGGCCAGCAGGAGGTCCAGCCGCCGGCTCAGGAGGCGGACGTTCTCCTCCGCCGCGGCGGCGAAGCGCTCCAGCTCGTCCCACAGCCCGGGCGCCTCGCGCCGAACCCTCGTCCGCACCACCTCCAGGTTCACGGAGATGGCCTGCATGGGGTTGCGCATCTGATGGGCCATGCGGTCGACCAGCTCGGAGACCAGCTCGCCGCCCGCGGCGTCCACCCCGCCCGCCTCGCTCATACCTCGATCTCCAGCCCGTCGTGGGCGGGCTCGACGCCCGCGGGCAGCCGCTCGGACAGGCGCGCGTGCCCCAGACGGTGCGTGAGGTGGGTGAGGTACGTCCTCCCGGCGCCGAGCCGCCCGGCCACCTCGAGCGCCTCCTCCACGTTGAAGTGCGTGGGGTGCGGATTCCCGAACCACAGGGCGTTCACGATGAGGACCCGGACCCCGCTCAGGAGGTCGACGGCGTCGGGCGGGATCCGCTTGGCGTCCACGATGAGCGCCAGGTCCCCGAGCCGGAAGCCGTAGCTCCGGTAGGGCCCGTGCGGGAAGCCGACCGGCGTCGGGCGGAAGCCCGCCGCGCGGAAGGGCTCGCGGTCGCGGAACTGCACGAGCTCCAGGTCCGGCACGCTGGACCAGGGCGTCTCCTCCTCGTCCGCCCAGATGTACGGGAAGCGAGCCCGGACCTCGTCGGCGTGCTCCTCGGCCACGTGGACGGGCAACGGCCGCTCCGAGCGGAGCGTGAAGATGCGGAGGTCGTCGATGCCGTGGACGTGGTCCGCGTGGGGGTGGGTGAGGAAGACGGCGTCCAGGTTCCGGATCCCGGCTTCCAGGAGCTGCAGCCGGAGCTCGGGCGGCGTGTCGACCAGGAGGTGCCGGCCCTCGTCCTCGATGAGGACGCCGTGCCGCGTCCGCCGGTCGCGGGGGTCGTCCGACCTGCAGACGTCGCAGTCGCACCCGACCACCGGGATGCCGAAGGACGTCCCCGTCCCGAGGAAGCGCACCTTCAAGGCGTCCGCCCTGTGCGGCTCAGAGCTCCTCGATCCGCATCATGTTGGTCGTGCCCGTCACGTGGAAGGGCACGCCCGCGGTGACGATGAACCGGTCGCCCGGACGTCCGAACTCCGCCTCGAGCGCCTCGCGTCGGGCGCGGGCGAGCATGCTGCGGTAGCTGACCTCCCCGTCGAACAGGACCGGGTGGACGCCCCACACGAGGGCGAGCTGCCGGTAGGTGCGGGGCTGGTCGGTGACGGCCAGGATCGGGACCGGCGAGCGCTGGGCGGCCACGACCCGGGCCGTGAACCCGCTCCGAGTGAAGGTGACCAGGAAGGGGGCGCCCAGGCGCTGGATGGCCTGCATCGCCGCCGCGGCCACGGCCCCGGAGGTGGTCTGCTGGACCTCGGCCCGCTCCTGAAGCTCCGGGTGCTCCCGGATCCGGGACGGGAAGGGCGGGCCCTCGCGCTCGATGCGCCGGATGATCCGCTCCATGACGCGCACGGCCTCGATCGGGTGCTCCCCCACGGCCGTCTCGGCCGAGAGCATCACGGCGTCCGACCCGTCCAGCAGGGCCGTGGCCACGTCCGAGACCTCGGCCCGCGTGGGCCGGTTGTTCGAGGTCATCGACTCGAGCATCTGGGTGGCCGTGATGCTCGGCCGGGCCAGCTCCTGGCCCTCGGTGATGATGCGCTTCTGGACGAGCGGCACCTCCTCGTAGGGCAGCTCGACGCCCAGGTCGCCGCGCGCGACCATGACGCCGTCGCTGCGCCGGATGATCTCGCCCAGGTCCTGGAGCGCCTGGTCCTTCTCGATCTTGGAGATGATGAGCGGGCCGATCCCGTCGTCCCCGATGAGCTCGCGCAGCTCCGTGAGGTCCTCGGGTCGGCGCACGAAGCTGAGCGCCACGTAGTCCACCCCCTCCTCCACGGCGAACTCGAGGTCGGCGCGGTCCTTGGAGGTGAGGCTGGGCGCCCCCACCCGGACGCCCGGCAGGTTGATCCCCTTGTGGGAGCTGAGCTCCCCGCCCGTCACGGCCTGCGCCACGACGCTGGCGCCCTCGACGCCCTCCACGCGCAGCTCGATCCTCCCGTCGTCGAGGAGGATCCGGTCGCCGGCCGAGAGGTCGTCGGCCATCCCCTTGTAGGTGGTCGGGATCATCCGGTCCCGCGAGGCGTCCCCCGGGAGCGCCTCGGACCCCTGCTCCTCGGGGACGAACCAGCAGCGGTCGCCCACGTCGATCCTGAGCGGCGAGGCCAGATCCCCGACCCGGATCTTGGGTCCCTGGAGGTCCGCGATCACGGCCACCGGCCGCCCGGTCGCCTCGCTGACGCGGTGCGTCATCTCCACGATCGCGGCCGCATCCTCGTGGCTGGCGTGGGAGAAGTTGATGCGCACGGCGTCGGCGCCCGCCTCGACCAGGGCCCGGAAGAGGTCCGGGTCCCGCGTGGCGGGTCCGATCGTGCAGACGATCTTGGCGCGGCGGAAGAGCCGTCCGGCGGTCAGGGCGCCGGACGCCACGGATGCGACCTCGCGCTCCTCGCCCGGCGGGGCCGGCCCGGGCCGTATCGCCTGGACGCTCCCGCGCTCCGGCCCCGCGTGAGAACCCTCGGCGATCGCGTCCTCAGGCGTCGGCCAGGGGAGAGGCCTCGACGGCCAGATCGGGCCGGTGCTCCCAGATCCATCGATGCAGGGCCTGCAGCCTGGCCAGGGAGACGTCCTCGAGGTTGGCGGCCTGGAGGCCCGGGATGATGCAGGCGGCCGCGCGCCGGAGCAGGAAAGCGCGCTGGAGCGCACGCTGCTCGTCGCTCAGGCTGGTGCCGCCCGGGATGTCCGGGATCGGCTCGAGAAGGCGGTGGTAGCTGAAGACTTCGCGGGGGGAGAACTCGCGCGGGATGTGGTACGCGGTCCCGCTGACCTGGAACGTTCCCTGAGGGTCGATCGAAAGCAACTCAGCCATCCCTCGTACTCCTCCTGGCGCCGGTTCGGCCCCTCGGCTCCGGCCGGACCGACCCGCGGCCGGGAGCGGCCGGAGTGCGGCCCCCGGGCGTGACGTCGCCGGGGGTGACCGCAGCTAGCTTCCATGGCTGTGATGGCCGCGAACATAGCGGTCGCGACGGGCTTCGGGCAAGCTTTCTCGGCGGTCCCGGGCCCGCCGTGGCTCGGCCGGGAGGCCGGCCGGGGGCCGCGCCGGACCTCCGGACGCGCCCCCTTCGGCATCCAGGGAGCTTGTCCACGCGCGGGCCCCCGGCTAGCTTGGCGTCTCGACCCGTCGAGCGGACGCCCGCAGCGGAACGGCGCCCCCGCGACGGGTCGCTTCGTGAAGGCCGGCGGCCCGGCGGGGTCGCCTGCTCCCCCGAGGGGGAGGACCCCGCCGGCGGACACGACGCCGTTGGCCCGGATACGTCACACGTGGGACGCAGGACGGAGGTACAGGCGGAATGGCTCGAGAGACCGGCAGCGTGAAGTGGTTCTCGAACGAGAAGGGGTACGGCTTCATCGAGCGCCAGAACGGCGAGGACGTGTTCGTCCACCACTCGGACATCGTCGGGGAGGGCTTCAAGACCCTCCGGCAGGACGAAGAGGTGGAGTTCGAGGTGATGCAGGCGGACAAGGGCCCAAGGGCCCGGAACGTGGTGCGTCCGGGCGAGGAGGTGCCGGCCGCGAGCGCCGGGTCCTCGAGCGCGGGGGATGCGGCCCCGGGCGCGAGCTCCTCGGGGTCCGGCGGCACGGCCGGCACGAGCGGTGCGGGCGGGTCCGGCGCGGAGAACGGCTCCGGCCGCAGTCTGGCCGCGCAGCTCAAGGAGAAGCTCGGACGCCGCTTCTTTGGCGACGGGGGCTAGCGGGGCCCCGAACAGGCCCACGTCGCGTCCGGCCGGGGTCCGGGACCCGGAACAGCGGCCGGATTTCGGTGTCGAAGAATCATGAGAGGGCCGGGCGCCCGTCGCGGCGCGGTCCATCGGTTGAGCACACCAACCCCGAAGGGGGGGATCCGTTTGGAGTATCGACTGCGTGACGGTGAGGACCTGGATCGGGCGCTGAAGAAGTTCCGGCGCAAGGTCCAGCGCGCGGGCATCTTCAGGGACATCAAGAAGAACCGGTTCTACGAGAAGCCCAGCGAGGCCCGGCGGAGGAAGGCGAAGGCCGCCGAGCGACGTCGCCGCCGCCGCCGCCGTCGGCGGAACCGGAACAACTAGCCGGTACGACGGCCGGCCCGGACCGCCCCGCGCCGAGGCGTCCGGCCGGCGCCGCTGCACCGACACGAGCCGCCCTGCGGGGGATCCCGCCGGGCGGCTCGTCGTCATCGGGGATCGGCCGCCGGGCCCTCGGAGCGCGGGCCGCCCCGGCTCAGTCGCCCGTGGGCGAGCCCTCCGCGCCGGCGGCCCGGCCCGATCCCTCGCCGTACCGGCAATCCACGTAGTCGTCCAGGATCCCCAGGAACTCCTCCACCATCCCGTCGCCCCGCAGCGTCGTGAGCTTCTCGCCGTCGGCGAACACCGGCGCGCTCGGGGCCTCGAAGGCGCCCGGGAGCGAGATCCCGATGTCGGCGTGGCGCGACTCCCCAGGCCCGTTCACCACGCACCCCATGACGGCCACCCGCAGCTCCTCGACGCCCGGGTAGCGGCCGCGCCACTCGGCCATCCGCTCCTCCAGGTGCCCCTGGATGGTCTGCGCCATCTCCTGGAAGAACGTGCTGGTGGTCCTGCCGCAGCCCGGGCACGAGGTCACCTGGGGCTGGAAGCTCCTGAGCCCCATCGACTGGAGGATCTGCTGGGCCACCCGGACCTCCTCGGTCCGGTCGGCGCCGGGCTCCGGGGTGAGCGAGATGCGGATCGTGTCCCCGATCCCCTCGGCCAGGAGGATGGCCACAGCGGCCGAGCTGGCGACGGTGCCCTTCCGGCCCATGCCGGCCTCGGTGAGCCCGAGGTGGAGGGGATAGTCGCAGCGCTCGGCCAGGGCGCGGTAGACGGTGACGAGGTCCTGGACGCCCGACACCTTGGCGCTCAGCACGATCCGGTCGTGGGCCAGCCCCACCTCCTCGGCGAAGCGCGCCGAGGAGAGCGCGCTCTCGACCATGGCGGCCAGGGTCACCGCGTGGGCGTCGAGCGGCTCCTCGCGGGACGCGTTCTCGTCCATCATGCTGGTGAGGAGGTCCTGGTCCAGCGACCCCCAGTTGACCCCGATGCGAACCGGACGGCCGTGGTCCACGGCGCACCCGATGATGGTCGCGAAGTGCTCGTCCCACTTGCTCCTCCCCACGTTCCCGGGGTTCACCCGGTACTTGGCCAGCGCTTCCGCGCAGGCCGGGTTGGAGGGCAGGAGGATGTGGCCGTTGAAGTGGAAGTCCCCGATGATCGGGGTGTCGATCCCCCGGTCCCGGAGCCGCTCGGCGATCTCGGGCACGGCCCCGGCGGCCTCGGGCGTGTTCACGGTCACCCGGACCAGCTCGCTCCCGGCCGCGGCCAGGCTGGCCACCTGCTTCACCGTGGACTCGACGTCCGAGGTGTCGGTGTTGGTCATCGACTGGACGACCACGGGGTGTCCGCCCCCGACCGGGACCCCGCCCACGTCCACGGTCACCGACGCGCGGCGTCTCCCGTAGGCGGAGCCGGCCACGGCGGCGGGATCGATGCGCTCGCTCGACTCGGAGACCTGCGGGTCTCGGACGGTGGGTTCCTGGGGCACGCTCATCATCCGTTCGGGAGGATTCCCGCGCCCGGCCGCTCCCGGTTGGCGGACCGTGCGACGGGCCGTCTCGGCGCGGCGTATTGTACCCGCTGTCGGGACGCCGTTCCAGCAGGGGGGACCGGAGAGGGTCTCGGGCGGGAGCCCGGCGGGCCGTGGCGCGCCGGGAAGCCGACCCCAGCGGCGGGGCCGACGCTCCGGCGCCTCCGGCCCCGGAGGCCGGAGGGAGGGGAAAGAGCGCCTAGCGGGCGCCCTGCTCCTTCCAGAAGCGGTCGAACTCGGCGTCCAGCGCCCTGCGGTCGCGCCGCATCTCGCGCTCGAACGCCTGGCGCCCCGCCTGGATCGCGGTCCGGATCCAGTGGTGCGTGATCTGCGGCCGCTGCCGCTCCGCCTCGTCCCCGGCTTCCGCCTCGGGCCCGGGCGCCGCCTCGCGGCCCGGCCACTCCGGCATCAGGTCGACCTCGAGCATCCTCACCTCCCGTCGCCAGGAGCAATATACCCCTGGAGGCTCACCGGGGTCGCATCCGCGATCCCGGGCCGCATCCCGACACGCGGGCCGGGCGGCTCCCTCCGGGGCGCAACCCCAACATCTTGGGGTATCCCAAGCCTAAACCTACCACATGTTGCGGTCAAGGGTCGGAGTGGGAGGATCCCCTACAGATGGAAACGCTCGACCAGTCGCTTCTCGGTCTCGCCCTCGATGTGGGCTTCCACGGAAAGGTACTCCTCCAGCCCCGATCCGCGGAGCTTGCGGCGGAGGAGCTCGTCGACCTGGAAGACGCCCGCCGAGTTCGTCATGTCGATCCGGACGCGGACGGGCACGCGCTCTCCCGGATCGATGTGGACGGCCTCGATGGCCGCCGCGGAGACGGAGTGGATGCTCATCGAGCCCGCCTCGAACGGGATGCGGGAGCGGCCCTCGGCCATGTCCAGCGCATCCGCGACCTTGAGGATCCCCGCCTCGAGCGTCTGGGGCTCACCGCCGGCCCGGTGGGCGATGATGGCGTGGAGGACCTCGGAGCGGAGGATCGTGTCCACCGGGGGATCGAAGACCGGGCCCAGGAGCTCGCGCAGCTTGGGCTGGGCCACGAACAGCGAATAGCTCTCGTGGCCGTCCCGGTGGATCGAGATCCCCACGTCGTGCAGGAGCGCCGCGAGCACGACCACCACCTCGGCCTCCGACGCCCCGAGCCCGTAATCGCGGGCCACCGAGGGTCGGATCCCGGCGTCGGCCAGGAGCCTGAGGATGCGGAGCGCCGAGTTGGCCACGATCTGGACGTGGACCGGGCCGTGGTCGGAGATTCCCAGCCGGTCCACCGCGTTGACGTTGGCCGCCAGCCACAGCGCGTAGAGGTCGTCGTCGGCGTTCACCGCCTGGACGATCCGGGAGAGCGCGGGGTTGTGCCGGGACGGGACGGAGATCCGGACGCGGTCGGAGAAGCGCTCGGACAGGTCCGGGCGGGCGCGGGGCTCCCCGCCGCCCTCCCCCGCGGGTCCGGCGTCCGCGGTCGCGTCTTCGGGGCCGGTGCCGTCGCTCATCCGCTCTCCTCCGCTCTCGCGCCTCCGATCGCGGCCAGCCTGCGGGCCGCCTCCTCGAGCACCGGTACGGTCTTGCAGAAAGCGAACCGCATGAGGCTCCTCCCGTCCTCGGGGCGCCGGAAGAAGCTCGAGCCCGGGACGGGAGCCACGCCGACCTCCGCCGCGAGCCAACGGGCGAACGCGTCGTCCGGACGGTCGTCCAGCTCCGAGAAGTCGGCCAGGATGTAGTAGGCGCCCGCCGGCGGATCGCAGCGGAACCCGGCCCGCGTCAGGCCCTCGTGCAGGACGTCGCGGCGCTCCCGGTAGTCGGCGGCCAGCCCCCCGTAGTACTCGGGACCGAGGCGCTCCAGCCCCTCCGCCACCGCCTCCTGCAGCGGCGCGGGCGCCCCCACGGTGAGGAAGTCGTGGACCTTGCGGATCGCGTCCGTGACACCCGGCGGCGCGGCGATCCAGCCGATCCTCCAGCCCGTGACGCCGAACGTCTTCGAGGCGCCCGAGATCGAGATCGTCCGCTCCCGCATCCCCTCGAGCGTGGCCATGGGGACGTGCTCGCCCCCGTAGAGGATGTGCTCGTAGATCTCGTCGGTGACGGCCCAGGCGTCGTGCCGGCGGCACAGCTCCGCGAGGACCTCCAGCGCCCCGCGCGAGAACACCCGGCCGCTCGGGTTGTTGGGCGTGTTGAGGATGATCGCGCGCGTCCGGTCCGAGAAGGCGTCGGCGATGCGGTCGAGGTCGAGGCCGGCCCCCCGCCCCATCGGGACGTGGACCGGGCGGGCCCCGCACAGGACCGCGTCGGGCCCGTAGTTCTCGTAGAACGGCTCGAGCACGACGATCTCGTCCCCCGGCTCGGCCACCGCCAGGAGCGCGGAGGCCATCGCCTCGGTGGCCCCGCACGTCACCGTGACCTCACGGTCGGGGTCCACCGGGACGCCGTAGTCCCGCTCGCGGGTGGACGCCACCGCGCGGCGGAGCCGCTCCGCGCCCCACGTCACGGCGTACTGGTTCACGTCCTCGGCGATGGCCCGCGCGGCCTCCTCCTTGAGGAGCTCCGGCGCCGCGAAGTCCGGGAAGCCCTGGGCGAGGTTGATGGCCCCGTGCTCGCGCGCCACCCGGGTCATCTCCCGGATCACGGACTCGGTGAACCCGCTCGTGCGCGAGGCGATGGGGGGAGACGCCGCCCCGGACCGACCGCCGGACGTCCACCGCGTGCGGCTCACACCCACCACCCGGGAATATTTCCCGTGTCGCGAGGAGAGGAGCCGGGAACATTTCCGCGATCCGGACTCCGCGGAAGACCGGTCGGTCGGCGTGACGATCTGCAAGATGCTGTCATGGCATACCTTATGGAATCGTCACCGGCAGGCACACGGATTGCCCTCCCACCGGCCCGAGGAGCCCGCGATCGAGCCCCGTCCCGGCGAGCGGGAGGGCGGCGGCGGTCGCCCGCCTGGCGGAGGGTCCCATGAGCACGTCTTCTCCCAGTGTAGCGGGCCGCGACGGCGCCGGCACGCTGGCCGATCCCGCGCCGCACCGGCGTCTCCGGATTCGCCGGATCCGGCGTGGGCCGGTGCTCGCCCGTTGCCGTGAGCTCGGACTCGTCCCCGGCACCACCGTCACGTGGCTGCGGTACGAGGGAGGTAAGGTCGTGGTCCGCTTCCCCGAGGGCCACACGACGGCCATCGAGGTCGAAGCGGCGCCGCTGATAGAGGTGGCCCCGGCGCTCAGCGGAGAGGCGGACCGCCGGCACCGGACGTATCCTGGACGCCCTTCAGGTCGATCGCCTTGAGCCGCCGGAGCTCGGTGCGGAGCCGACGGAGGGTGTCGGCGCGGGCGCGGATGAGCTCGAGGAGCCGCCTGTTCTCCGACGCCAGCGTGTCGAGCCGGGCCTGCCGCCCGTCCAGCTCCTCCTCCAGGCGCCGGACCCGGGCCCCGAGGCGTCCGAGTCGCGTGCGCAGGCGCCGGAGCTCCGTCCGCGCGCGCCCGGCGTCCTCACGCTGGCGGACGACCTGCTCGAGGAGGGCGCGGAGGTGCTCGACCCGGGCCCGGTGGCCGGTCCCCGGGTGGAGCAGGAGCAGCCGATCGAACTCCTCGCGGGCCAGCCCGGGGTCGTAGACGGGGCTCTCCGGCAGGGCGTGCATCATGCCCGCCCGGTACAGGGCCCGCTCCGACCGGTGGAGCGTGCTGTCGGACCGGTAAACCTCGGCGGCCCGCTCGTACATCCCGGCCTCGTACAGCCGGTCGAAGCGGGTCGAGGCGCACGAGCCCACGACCAACATCAGCGCGGCGGCGAGGATTCCCCGGGCACGTCTCACGCGATCGCCTCCGAGGCCGCGGCGGGCCGGACCCCCTCCCCACGGCCCGCGAGTGGGAGCGCCACGCAGAAGACGCTCCCGCGCGGCTCCCGGTCGCGCACCCAGATGCCTCCTCGGTGGGCCCGCGCGATCTCCCGGCACAGCGCGAGGCCGAGGCCCACCCCCGACCGCGCGCCCGCCTTCCCGTCGCCGCCCTGGTAGAAGCGCTCGAAGATCTTCTGCTTCTCCTCGTCGGGGACCCCCGGACCGGCATCGGCCACGGTGAGGAGCGCGTAGCCCTCGACGTCCTCCTCCGCCTCCTCCGCCTCCTCCCCCAGGTCACCCGCCTCGCGGACGGTCCGGACTCCGATCTCGATCTCGCTGTCCCTCGGGGCGTGCCGCACCGCGTTGTCGAGGAGGTTCTCGACGACCTCCACGACCCGGTCCCGGTCGATGCGCACGGACACGGGCTCGTCCGGGGTCCGGGTGACGAGCCTGAGCCCCCGGTCCTCGAACCGGCTCTGGAAATCCTCGGCCACGAGCCGGACCAGCGGGAGGAGGTCCCCGCGCCGGAACTCGTACTCGAGCGCCCCCTCCTCGAGACGGGCCAGGTCCAGGAGGCGGGAGATCATCGCCGAGAGGCGGGTCCCGCTCCGGCGGTGGAGCTCGAGGAGGCTGCGCTGCTTCTCGTTCAACTCGCCCGGCAGGCCGGAGAGCAGGAGATGGCTGGTCTCCTGCATCGAGGCGAGCGGGGTCTTGAGGTCGTGGGACACCTGCGAGAGGAAGCCGCGCTTGGCGCGGTCCAGCTCGCCCAGCTTGCGTGTCATCACGTTGAAGTCGGCGGCGAGCTCGGCGAACTCGTCCTCGCGATCCGCCGGGAGCCGGTAGCCGAAGTCCCCGTTGGCCACCGCCCGCGTCCCCTCCTTGAGGCGGCGCAGCGAGTCCGTGATCGAGCGGACGATGAAGCCCGACAGGATCAGGCTCACGACCAGGGCGATCGCCACCGCCGCCCACGAGACCCGTTCCGCGTTCCGCGCCGCCTGCGTGGAGGCCCGCACCCGTGCCGCCATGGCCGACTGGGAGGCGCGGGTGAGCTCCCGGGTCAGCCGCCGCAGCTCGTCGATGGAGGCGCTCAGCCAGCCCAGCGCCCCGTCGGCCGCGGGGCCCTGGAGCCCCCCCATCATCCCGTGGAGCGTCCTCTCCGGCGGAAAGCGGTCCGTCCAGGCCCGCCCCAGGCCCGTCACGGCCTCCCGCTCCCGGCCGGTGAGGGGAAGCCCCTCGAGCTCGTCCAGGGCCCGGGCGTAGGCCTCGCGGGCCCGCCCGAAGGCGGCCGAGTATCCCGTGTCCCCCGTCACGGCGAACTTGCCGGCGCTCTCCTGCATCTGGTCGAGTCTCTGGAGCTGTTCCGTGGAGCTCACGGTGAGACGGGCCACGATGGAGGAGAGCTCGGCGCTCGTTCGGACGGAGTCCCGGAGCGTGGAGACGTGGTAGATCATCGCCACCACGAGGAGGCCGATGAGGAGGCCGAACCCCGCCACCAGCTTGGTGGAGACCCTCATGGTCCCCTCACTCCGACCCGTACGCCTTGAGCTTGTTGCGGATCGTCTTCACGTCGAGCTCCAGCTGGCGGGCCGCCTCCGCCTTGTTGTGGTCCACGTGCTCGAGCGTCTTGAGGATGAGCATCTTCTCCGCCTCGGCCGCGGTCGTCCCCACGGGGACCACGATTCGGGGCCGGCCATCGTCACTCCCGTCGGTCAGGTACGGAGGAAGGTGCGGGAGCTCGAGCCAGCCCGATCCGGCCACGATCGTCCCCCGCTCGATGACGTTCCGAAGCTCGCGCACGTTCCCGGGCCACGGGTAGCCCCGCAGCCGCTCGAGCGTCTCGGGGCCCAGTCCCCGCACCTCGGTCCCGTGCTTCTGGTTGAAGCCGCGGATGAAGTGCTGGGCCAGGATCTCGATGTCGTCCCGGCGATGCCGCAGCGGCGGGACGCTCACGGTGAACACGTTGAGGCGGTAGAAGAGGTCCTCGCGGAGCTCGCCGCTCTCCACGGCCGACCCCGGGTCCCGGTTCGTCGCCGCCAGGACCCGCACGTCGAACCGGATCTCCCGGCTCCCTCCCAGCCGGCGCGTGGATCCCTCCTCGAGGATCCTGAGGAGCTTGGGCTGGAGCTCGGCGGGCATCTCCGAGATCTCGTCCAGGAAGAGCGTCCCGCCGTCCGCCTGCTCGAAGCAGCCCGGACGGGACCGGTCGGCGCCGGTGAACGCCCCCTTCTCGTGCCCGAACAGCTCGCTCTCGATGAGCCCCTCGGGGATGGCGGCCGCGTTCACGGCCACGAACGGCCCGTCCGACCGTTCGCTCAGGTCGTGGATGGTACGGGCGACGACCTCCTTGCCGGTCCCGCTCGGCCCCGTGATCAGGGCGGACGCGTCGCTGCTGGCCAGGAGGCGCACGAGCCGGAAGACCTCCTGCATCCGGTCGCTCGCGCCGATGAGGGCCCCGAGGCCGGCCCCGCCACCCTCCAGCCGCCGCTCCAGCTCGCGGAGGTCCGAGCGTAGCCGCAGCTCGTCGCGCGCGGCCTCGAGGATGGCCCGCAGCTTGTCGTAGTCGAGGGGCTTGGTGAGGAAGTCGTGGGCGCCGGCCTTCATGGCCTCGACCGCCTGGTCGATGCTGCCGTGCGCGGTGATGAACAGGATGAGCCGGCCCATCTCGTCCGACTCGAGGCGCTGAAGCAGCTCCAGGCCCGAGCGTCCCGGGAGGACGACATCGGTGACGATGATGTCGGGATCGTGCTCCTCGATCCGCTGCTCCGCCTCCTCCGCATCGGAAGCCGTGACGACGCGGAAGCCCCAGTCCTCGATGCGCATGGAGAGGACCTCGCGCACCGCGGGCTCGTCGTCGACGACGAGGACGAAGAGCGGGCTCTCGTCGGAAATGGGTCCACACCTCCTGCAGGACGTCCGCGCGAGCGCTGGTCGTCCGAATCTACCCGGGACCGCCCCCGTCGTGCCGGCCGGCCGGCGACCGGGTCACCACGTGGTCTCCATGGCCGCGGTCAGGCTCACCACCCCGTCGAACAGATCCGACAGGAGGAGGTTCTCGTCGGGCGAGTGCTGGTTGTCGTCGTGGTTCACGATGGGGAGGGCCACGAACGAGGCGCCCAGGAGCCGGGGGAACAGGTAGCCCGGCACGCTCCCTCCCATGGTGGGGATGAGGACCAGGCCGCTCCCCTGGGCGCGGCGGATCCGCCCGAGGAGGGCCCGGGCCGGCGGGGCGTCCATGGCCGTGCGCACCGCCGGGTATCCGGTGCCGAGCGTGACGCGCGCCAGCTTCGGGTACCGCAGCCGCTCCTCCCGGGTCGGCTCCTGCTGGACCACGTGGTAGCCCTGCGACCGGACGTGGGCCAGGAAGCGGCGGAGCTGGTCGTGGGGGTCGATGTCCGCCACCAGGCGGAGGTCGAAGTCCGCCGTGGCCCGGTCGGGGATGATGGTGCGGGCCTCGCTCCCGGTCCATCCGCTCCGGAAGCCGTCCACGTTCAGGGACGGCTCGGTCACGGCCGCCCAGCGGCTCTCCGGGACCTCGGGGCGCGGCACCAGCAGCCGCGACGCCTCGGCCGAGTCGGAGGGGAGGTCGGCCAGCGCCCGGCGCTCGGCCGCGCCGAGGGGCCGCACGCCGTCGTACCAGCCGGCGATCGCGACCCGCCCCGCCGAGTCCTGCATCGAGGCGATGAGGCGCGCCAGCCGCTCGGCGGGGTTGGGCGCCCAGTTCCCGTAATGGCCGCTGTGGAGCGGCTCGGCGGGACCGTAGACGGTGACCTCCGCCGTGGCGATGCCGCGGGCGCCGAACGTGGCCGTCGGCCTCCCCGAGGGATGGCGGGGACCGTCGACCACGATGGCCAGGTCCGCCTTCAGCTCGCCTGCGTGCTCGCGGAGCGCCCGCGCCAGGTGCGGGGACCCGGCCTCCTCCTCGCCCTCGAACACGAACCGGAGGTTCGCGGCCGGCGCGGCCCCCTGCGCCCGGAGCGCGTCCAGCGCGGCGAGGAGCGCCACGATGGGCCCGCGGTCGTCGGCGACCGCCCGCCCGTACAGGCGCGCCCCCTCCGGGACCGCCTCTCCGGCCCCGGGCAGGGGGAGGACCGCCGGGTCCGAGGCCGGCGGCCCGCTCCGGAGCGTGGGCTCGAAGGGGGCGCCGAACCTCCAGCGGGCGGGGTCGACCGGCTGGCCGTCGTAGTGCGCGTAGAACAGGATCGTGCGCGTCGCTCCGGGGACCGGGAGCCGGCCGACCACGACCGGCGGCCCTCCCGCTTCGATCAGCCGGACGCGGACGCCCCGCTTCTCGAGCGCGGACCGGATCCACTCGGCGTTTCGCCGGAGGCCGCCCGTGTCGGCGGCGACGTCGGGGATGGACACGAGCTCGACCAGGCGCCGGAGGATCGCGGCCCGGTGGTCCCGGACCCAGGCGCGCACCGCGTCGTAGTCCGCGTCCTGTCGGGCGGCCGGCGAGCGCGCGGCGCGGGAGGCGGCCGGCGAGCCCGCGGCCCGAATGTCCGGTCGGCCCGCGGCCTCCTGCGCGCTCGCATCGCCGACGGCGGGCCCCAGCGCGAGGAGGACGGCCGCCACGAGCCCGGTCAGGGCCGCAGTGGCGCACCGCGTGCGGCCGGTCCTCCCTCGGTTCCCCTTCCGTCGCATCCGCCCCTCCGGGTCGCGTGGAGCCATCACCCCAATCGGCCCGGCGGCCGGGGGCCTGTCAACGGTGCGCCGGGCGGGGAGCCGGCCCCCGGACGCCGGCGGGGAGGCGGGTGGGGGGCGGCCCGGCCCGGC
>DATFLN010000027.1:0-29010 GCA_035267645.1 Gemmatimonadota bacterium
CCCCGGAGGGGTGACGTCCTTCCAGGTCTTCCCGCCGTCGCGCGTCAGGTGGACGAGCCCGTCGTCCGAGCCGGCCCACAGCACGTCGGCCGACCGGGCCCCCTCGGCCAGCGCGAAGATCGTCCCGTAGATCTCGACGCCCGTCTCCTCGTGGTTGATGGGCTCGCCGGCCAGCACGCCCTTCGTCGTGTCGTTCCGGGTGAGGTCGGGGCTGATCCGGGTCCAGCTGTGGCCGCCGTCGGTGGTCTTCAGGACGTACTGGGCGGCGTGGTAGACCACGCTCGTGTCGAAGCGCGACTTCACGATCGGCGCGTTCCACTGGAACCGGTACTTCAGGCTGTTGGCCGACTCGCCCAGCGCCAGCTCGGGATAGGCCACGACGTCCCTGCTCTGCCCGGTCTGGTGGTTCATGCGGTCGATGACGCCGCCGTAGCTCCCGGCGTAGGTGACCGCCGGGTGGTCGGGGTCGAAGGCGATCCAGCCGCTCTCCCCGCCGCCCATGGTCCGCCACACGCCCTGGTCGGTGAGCTCCCCGGTGCCCGGCCGCCACGCGGGCACGCTGATCGTCGAGTTGTCCTGCTGGGGGCCGTACACCCGGTACGGGAAGCCGTTGTCCACGTACACCCGGTAGAACTGGGCGGTGGGCTGGTTGTAGTAGGTCGTCCAGCTCCGGCCGCCGTTCACGGTGACCTGTCCGCCCCCGTCGTCACCGATGATGAGGTGGTCGGGGAGGTCCGGGTCGATCCACAGGTCGTGCGTGTCGCCGTGCGGGACCCGGATGGGATCGAACGTCTTCCCCCCGTCGATCGAGCGGTACAGGCTCGTGTTCTCCGCGTACACGGTGTTCGGGTCCTTCGGGTCGGCGAACACGTGCATGTAGTAGAACGCCCGCTGGGTGAGCTTGTGGGCGTTCGTCGTCAGCCTCCAGGTCTTCCCGGCGTCGTCCGAGCGGTACACGCCGCTCTTCTCGACCGGGGCGGCCTCGAGCAGGGCCCACACCCGGTCGGGGTCGGCGGGCGACACGGTGACCGAGGCCTTGCCCACGAGCCCGTCGGGAAGCCCGCCCCCGAGCTTCTTCCAGTGGTCGCCGCCGTCGGTGGTCTTCCAGACGCCGCCTTCCCGCGCGCCGCTGATGATCGTCCACGGCTTGCGCTCGACCCGCCACGCGGCGGCGTACAGCACGCGCGGGTTGGAGGGGTCCATGGCCAGGTCCGTGAAGCCCGTCGAGTCGGAGACGAACAGGACCTTCTCCCAGCTCTTCCCCCCGTCCTTCGAGCGGAACACGCCGCGGGTGGCGTTGGATCCGAACGGATGGCCGATCACGGCGGCGTACACGAGGTCCGGGTCCTCCGGGCTCACCCGTATGTCCCCGATCGCGCCGCCGTCCTCGAGGCCCAGGAAGCCCCACGTCTTCCCGCCGTCGTCGGAGCGGTAGATCCCCTTCCCGGTCGAGACGTTGCCCCGGATCTCCGAGGAGCCCGTCCCGACGTAGACCACGTCGGGGTCGGAGGGCGCCACCGTGATGGCGCCGATGGAGCCGACCGCGAACCATCCGTCCGAGACGTTCGTCCAGCTGTTCCCGGCGTCGTCGCTCTTCCACACCCCGCCGCCCGTCGCGCCGAAGTAGAAGGTGTCGGGCCGGCCGGGGACGCCCGAGACGGCCGTGGCCCGCCCGCCCCGCGTGGGCCCGATCGAGCGGTACTCGAGGCCGGCGTACAGCGCCGTGTCGAACACGACCTTGCCGGCCGGGTGGGGCGAGCGGCCGGCCGCCTGGCCGTCCTGGGCCGCGGCCGGCGCGGGCGCCGAAGCCAGCCCGAGCCCCACCGCGGCGGCCAGGGCGGCCGCGGTCAGCAGGTGGGCGGCGGTGCGCGAAGACCGTGCGGAGCGGTGCGGAGCGGCATCGAGCGTCGAGCCCCTGCGGCGCATAGGGTCGCCTCCTTGGCGTTCTGTGGGTCGGATCCGGGGCCGATCGTATACCGAACACGAGAGGTCGGGCAAGCGTTCAGGGGGGCGGTGGGAGGGCGTCCGGCGGTCCGCGCGGCTCTCAGTCCTCCAGGCCGAGCCCCGGCAGCTCGGTCGGCCGCAGGAGGCCGTCCTCGAGCACCACGGCTCCGGCCGTCGGGTCCTCGGCCAGGTCCAGGTGCCCGTCCAGGTCCGCGTAGGCGACGTTGGGCGAGGCGAGCCCGAAGGCGAGCCCGGCCGCGATCCCGAGCGCGGGCTCGTCCAGGCAGCCGACCATGGTCTCGAGGCCGGCGGCCCGGGCCACGGCGTTGACGCGGAGCGCCTCGGCCAGCCCGCCGATCTTCTGGAGCTTGATGTTGATCATGTCGACCAGCTCCCCGCGGGCCAGGCGGAAGGCCTCGCGCAGCCCGAGCAGGCTCTCGTCGGCCATGACCGGGAGGTGGACGGCCTCGGTCACGCGTCCCAGGAGGTCGGGCTCGCCGGCCGGGGTGGGCTGCTCGAGCAGCTCGATCCCCACGTCCCGCGCCAGCTCGACGAAGAGGAGCGCGCCCTCGACCGTGTAGCCCTGGTTGGCGTCGAAGCGGAGCTCGACCTCCTGGCCCACGGCCTCGCGGACGCGGCGCATCCGCACGGCGTCGGCCTCCGGGTCGTCCCCGCCCTTGACCTTGAGGCAGCGGAAGCCGCGGCCGACCAGCTCGCGGGCGCGCTCGACGGTCTCGTCGGCGGGCACGATCCCGATCGTGACGCTGGTCGGCATCGCCTCCCGGTAGCCCCCGAGGAGGCGCCACAGCGGGAGGCCGGCGGCCCGCCCCAGGAGGTCGTGGAGCGCGAGGTCGAGCGCGGCCCGGGCGGCGGGCCGTCCCGAGAGCGGCCCCCGAAGCCGCTCGAGGTGGAGGCCGGGCCGGAGCGCGTCCTCTCCCCGCAGGAGCGGCCGGGCCACGTCCTCCGCGGCGGCGAGCGTGTCCGCGGCGGTCTCGCCGGTGAGGGCCGGATCCGGCGTCCCCGGGCCCAGGCCGGTCGCGTACCCGTCGGTCAGGAGGCGCACGAACACGACCTCGCACCGGTCGATCGTCTCGTACGCGATCCGGTAGGGCTCGCGCAGCGGGAGGTCCTCCCGCCACGCCTCGACGCCGGTGATCCTCACGCGCCGCCGCCGGGCCCGTCCAGCCTCAGCTCCTCCAGGCTCCGGCCGCGCAGGCCCCGGACGAGCTCCTCCAGCCGGCCGACCTGGGCCTCCCACATGCGGCGCCCCTTCTCGGCCGTGGCGCGCGAGGGGTCCCCCAGGACGCCCTCGGGCGAGAGCCGGGACGTGCGCGCGAACCAGGGCACCCAGCGCTCGCCCCCCTCGTCCAGGGCCTCGAGGGCGAAGCGCGGGACCGAGAGGCCCGGGAGCTCGCCGCGGACGTCCGCGGGCCGCAGGTGCAGCGCCTCGCTCGTCTCGATCTCCCCGGCGTGGATGTCCCCGCGCGTCTCCGCGATGGCCTCCACGTCCACGTCGCTCGTCTCCCCCGTGTCCACGCACACGAAGATGCCGGTCTTCCGGTGGATCTTCTGGGCCGCGGTCTGGAGGGCGGGAGCGTTCCCGCCGTGCCCGTTCACGATCACGAGCTTCCGGACGCCCTGCCGCGCCGCCGAGCGGCCGATCTCGGCCACGTAGCGGGACAGCGTCTCCGCGCTCACGGTCAGGGTCCCGGGGAAGTCCTCGTGGTGGTAGGAGACGCCGAAGGGGATGCCCGGGAGGACCACCGGGTACGGCTCGCCGCAGGCCAGCGCCACCTCCCGGCACAGCCGCTCGGCGTGCCACAGGTCGGTGTCCACGGTCAGGTGCGGCCCGTGCTGCTCGATGGCGCCGGCGGGCAGGAGGGCCACGTCGCAGGCCGCCATCCGCTCGCCCGCCTCGGGCGAGGTCATGCGGGCCAGCCGCCACTTCCGGTCTTCGCTCACGTCCTCTCCTCGGGTTCGGGTGCGCGCTCGCCGCCGGAGGCAGCTCCCGCGCCGGGGGCGGGCCGGGCGGCCGTGCCCTTCGCGTACCGGTACGGGCGCGACAGGAAGGCCTCCTCCAGCGGGTCGACCGGCCGCCAGCTCCCCTCCCGGCGCTCCAGCGCGCCCTCGGCGTGGTCGAGCCACGCCCGGAACAGCGGGGCGCGGAGGTCCGGCGGAATCGCCTCGGCCGGGCTCACCTCGGGGTGGAAGCGGAGCCGCACCACCTCGGGCCTCTCCTCGGCCCGGAGCCCGCCCGCCGGCTCCAGGAGGCCGCGCTTCCGCAGGAGCCACAGCATGTGCCGGCTCCCCGCCGCCTCCTGGTGCACCTCCTTGCTCGAGAGGGCCTCCAGGGAGCGCCGCACGGCCTCGGAGGAATACCCGCAGGCGGCCGGATCGGCTCCCAGGGCCAGGTGCATCCCGACGATCCTTCGGCACTTCTCGCAGCGCCCGCACGGCCGGACGCGGCCGTCCTGGACGTGCGCGGCGTGGCAGGAGACCTGGAGGGCGTGGAGCTCGGGGTAGCGGGCGGCCAGGATCCCCTGGATGAGGAGCTCCGAGAGCGGGCGGAGGAGGGAGAGCTGCTCGAGCGGCCACCCCTTCCTCCGGTAGAAGCGGGTGAGGGCGGCGTCGAACCAGATGCTCTGGTCGTAGAGCCCATCGTAGTGGGGGATCCCGGCCCGGCGCACCCGCCGGGAGGTGTCGTACTCGTCCCCTACCAGAAGCCGGCCCGCGCCCCGGCGGCGCACGACCGGGAGCGCCCCGAACAGGAAGACGGCCACCGTCCACAGCCGGACCGGGTACTCGTCCGACCGGATCCGCGCGAAGTCGCCGCGCACCATGGGGAGGCGTCCCAGCATCCACGCGAACACGCGGTCCGAGGTGGTCCACACCCGGGCCGTGCGCTCCGGGCGCGTCGCGGCCAGCCGGTGGTGGGCCCCCATGGCGGTGAACCAGTGGCGTCCCGACTCGTTCACGAACACGGCCAGCGGGGCCGCGCCCGCCTCCTCGAGGAGGCCCTGGGTCAGGAGGCTGTCCTTGCCGCCACTGGCCAGGATGGCGTGGGAGGGGGGCGGAGCCGCCCGGGGCTTCGCGCCCCGGGCGTGCGTGCGGGCCCCGCTCGCGGGCGCCGCGCCGTCGTGGCCCGCCACGCTTCCCCACCCGTCCGCCGGCGCCGGCTCGTCGATCCCGTCCGGGAAGACGAGGCGGGCCCGGAGGTACCGGTCCCGGCGGACGGCCGGGAGGTCGGCCGCGTCCCCGACCAGGAAGGGGTTCGGCTCCAGGAACTTCTTGACGTAGATCTCGCGCGCCGTGTTCTCGGCCATGGCGGCCAGGAAATCCCGGTCCGCCGGGTCGAAGGGGCCGCGCAGGACGATCTCGTCGGCGAACAGGCCGTAGTTGAGCGCGAGCTGGGCGGCGGCGAGCGCGGCCAGGTTGCGGTCGGCTGGCGCCCGCGGGTCGAAGACGTCCTCCCCGTACCGGTACGCGAGCTGGGTGGTCTCCCGGCGGCCGCCGCGCACCACCGTGTACGGGGCGACGAGCCTCCGCGGCTCGAGCCGCGGAGGCCCCACCTCGAGCCGGTCGAGGACGCCGAGGGGGGCGAGCGGGTCGCGGGGCGTCACGCCTCCGCGCCCGCGGCGGCCGCGTGGGCGTCGAGGCGCGGCTCGAGCGCCCGCACGAGCGGCTCCGCAGGGTCCAGGAGCACGTCCACGGCGGGAAGGCCGGTCTCCTCCTCGATGGCGCGGCAGGCGGCCGGGACCTCCTCGGGGCGCATGCCCTCGTGGTTCACCGTCACGGCCACGACCGGGACGCCCGAGAGGAGCTCGATGGCCTCGATCTGCCGCGGGAGCGGGTGGAGCGGGAAGCCGGGGAAGCCGTCGTACTCGGCGCGCCGCGGCGCGTGCTGGAGGATGACCGCGTGGGGCCTCCCCGCCGCCAGGAGCTCGAAGCCCCCGGGGTAGGCGGGGTTCATGAGGCTCCCCTGCCCCTCCAGGACGATCACGTCGGGCCGGGCCTCGCGCCACGCCCTCACCACCGCGTGCTCGACCTCGCCCGACACGAAGTCGTTCACCAGCGAGTCGAGCACGATTCCGTAGCGGGCGCCCTGCATCCAGGAGGTCTGCCCGGTGCCGATGAGCTCCGCCGTGCGTCCCGACGCGCGCAGCGCGTCGACCAGGAGCCAGGCGGTCGTCCGCTTGCCGACGGCCGAGTCGGTGCCGAGGACGGCCACCCGGAAGGAGCCCACCTCCTCGATCGCCCCCGAGAAGAAGTGGAGCTCGCTCCGGGGCGGGGGACGGCGGACGTCCCGGATGCGGGCCCCGTGCGTGTCGGCCGCGGCGGCCAGCTCGGGGTCCTCCGACAGGAAGTCGTGGAGCCCCGCGTCGACGTCCAGGCCGAGCTCCAGGGCGCGGAGGACCGCCTCCCGGCCCTCGGGCGGGAGGCGGCCGCCGTCCGGGGCGAGCCCGACGACCAGGTGGGTCGCGGGCCGGCCCGAGCCGCGCGCCGCCTCGACGGCGGCGTCGACGTCGGCCACGATCGGGATCCCGCGGCGCCGGCCGTCCAGCTCCTCGCCCGCGTCCCGTCCCGCCAGCCGCGAGTCCACGACCGAGACGACGTCGTAGCGCGCCGTCCGGCGCACCAGCCCGTGCGCGGTCTTCCCGTAGGGCGTCCCGAACGCGCCCTCGCAGAAGACGATCGCGCGTCCCTCCGGCCAGGCGTCCCGCGCGGGCCGACCGGCCCCTGCGGGCGCGGCGTCGGCCTCCGGCGCCGGCTGTCCGGCCCTCCCGCCGCGGCTTCCGCGGTCGCTCACGCCCGCCTCCCGGTGAGGACGGCCACGTAGCGGTCGGCCGGCAGCGGCTCGCGTCGGTGCCGGTCGATGAGGACCGCGAGCCCCGCCGTGGAGGCGGGCAGGACCTGCAGCCCCTCGCGCTCCCGGAGGAGCTTCGCGTGCGCCAACATCTCGCGGTCGCTCGCGTCGCCGGCCCACCCGGACGTGGCGCGGATGGCCCGGAGGGCCGCGTCTCCGTCCGAGGAGTGCCAGTTGATGAGGGGCTCGCTCACCTCGGTCTCCTTCACGGCGGCCGGATCCAGGTCCGTGCACCGGGGCAGCTCCTTCAGGAACGAGCGCACGATGGGGTTCCTGCGGGAGGCCGAGCCGGCGACGATGCGGGGCATGCGCGAGGTCTTCCCCCGCCGGTACAGGCTGGCGAAGCCCCGGTGGACGCCCGCCAGGGTGGTGCCGTTCGAGACCGGGAGCGCCACCGCGGCGGGCGCGTCCCGGAGCTCGTCGTAGATCTCGCGGGCGATCTCTCCGTAGGCCCGGAGCTGGAGCGCCGTGTTCGCCCCGCCCGGGTTGGCGTCGTACAGCTCCTCGACCTCCGCCCGCTCGCTGGAGGTCCGGACCGAGGTCTCGTAGTCGCCCGGGACTCGCACGATCTCGGCGCCGTACCCTCCGATCTCCTCCAGGCGCCGCGTGCGGTAGCCCTCGGGGATGTAGACCAGGCAGCGGAGGCCCGCCAGCGAGCAGGCCAGCGCCACGGCCGCCCCGTAGTTCCCGCACGAGGCCACCGTGACCGCCCCGTAGCCCCGGCGCAGGGCGTCCTCGACCTGCGCGAAGGCGATGCGGTCCTTCTGCGTCCCGGTCGGGTTCCCGCCCTCGAACTTGAGGTAGATCTGCCGGAGCCCGAACTCCCGCTCCAGGTTCCGCGCCCGAACGAACGCGGTGTCGCCCACTTCGGCGTCGGCGATGTCGCCGAACGCCTCGAGGCGGACGCCGATGGGGAGGGCGGCGTCGGCGGCGCGGGCCCGCAGCTCGCCGGGCTCGGAGGCCAGGGACTCGGGGTCGGGGACGGCCCCGTCCAGGAGATCGAGGGGAGTCTCCGCGGGAAGGCCGTTCGGGTCCTCGGCTCGGGCCGCGGAGGCCGCGCCGGGCCCGCGCGCCGGGGGCCCGGCCGGATCGGCTCCCGGGAGATCCGCCCCGGCGGCCGTCACCCCTCGTCCTCCCCCGACCGCCGGTCCAGGTCGAGCGCCGCCGAGTTCACGCAGTAGCGCAGGCCGGTGGGCGCCGGCCCGTCCGAGAAGACGTGGCCGAGGTGCGCCTCGCAGCGGGCGCAGCGCACCTCCGTGCGCCGCATGCCGTGGCTGCGGTCCTCCGTCTCGGTCACGGCCTCCTCGTCGACCGGGGCGGTGAAGCTGGGCCACCCCGAGCCCGAGTGGAACTTGGTCCCGGAGCGGAAGAGCTCCGCCCCGCAGCACACGCACCGGTACGTCCCGGCCGCCTCCTCGTCCCAGTACTCTCCGGTGAAGGGGCGCTCGGTGCCGCCCTCCCGGGTGATCCGGTACTGCTCGGGCGTCAGCCGCTCCCGCCACTCCTCCTCGGACGACGGGATGCGCTCGCGGGTGTCGGGTTCGCTCATCTCCACCCCCTCGGGGCCGCCGGGCGTCCGCCTCAGTGCGAGGGGCGCCCCAGCTCCTCCAGGTACAGGGTCTCCGGCCGGTCGTCGAGCCCCCCGGCCTTCCAGGTCTCGCGCGCCTCCTCGGACTCCAGGTAGGTCCTGGCCCGGTCCAGGTCCTCCCAGGCCAGGAAGACCACGACCACGTCCGGGTCGTCGGCGGTGCGGAACAGGTGGCCGCCGCGCGAGCCCGCCTCCTCGCGGGCCTCGGCCTGCTCCTCGAAGGCCCGCCGCCAGCGGGGATACTCCTCGACGCGCGCTCTCACCAGGGTGTATGGCATCGGGCGATGACTCCTCGGGCTGCTCGCGGGGGTTTCCGGCCTCCGTGGCGCCCGCCCCGCGGCCCTGCGCCTCCGGGGCACGACGCTTTCCTCCCTGTCTCGCAGGTCCCGTTCCTCGGGCGCCCTTTCCGGGATCGGGGAGGCTCCTTACCTTCCGCGCCGTCCCCGCCCCTGCCGCCACGACCGTCGGGATCGAAGGCTCCGAAGGTCCCGCCGGCGCCATCCGGAGAGCACGAAGAGAGAGACATGAAGGTTCGGCCCACACACGGCCTCGCCGCGCTCGTGGCGATCGCCCTCGCCGCCATCCCGAGACCCGCCGCGGCCCAGTCCACGGGGATCTCCGCGTCGGGGATCCCGAAGTCGCTCGAGCTCCTGGCCACCGAGAACGCCCGCCGCTACCTGCGGCCGGTCACGGTCGGTCTGGGATCGGCCCTGAACAGCCGCTGGTTCCGCTCGGCGCGCGTCCACGCCCCCATACAGTTCGACGTGGGCATCGTGGTCATGGGGAGCCTGGTGCCCTCCGGGGACGACGCCTTCCAGCCGATCCTCCCCGACTCGCTGGTGTACGGCGGACAGGTGTACCGCCAGCCCTTCGGGAGCGGCGCCGGCCTCTCGACGCCGACGGCCACGGGACAGGGCGCGGGCGTCCGGGTCGAGCCCCAGGGTGACTTCCGCCAGGCGCTCCTCACGTCCGGCGTCGACCCGGCCTCCGAGTCCCTGGCGTTCCCGGACGGCTACGACGTGCCCGCCGTCCCGATGGCGCTCTTCCAGCTCCGGGTCGGGCTCCCGTTCGCCTCCGAGGTGACGCTGCGCGGCCTGCCGAGCATCGAGATGGACCGGGACATCGGCCACGTGAAGGCGTTCGGCCTGGGCCTGCGCCACGAGTTCAGCCACTGGCTCCCCGAGGCCTTCCCGCTCGACCTGGCCGTGGAGGGGGGGATCCAGACCGTGGACGTCGAGGACTACTTCTCCGCCACCGCCCGCAACGCATCCCTGATCGCGAGCCGCCAGTTCTCCGTCCTCACGCTGTTCGCGGCCGGGGCCGTGGAGAACGCCGACGTCTCGATCGACTACACGGTGAACAACCCGAACCTCCCGGAGAACCAGACGACGCTCACCGTGGACGACCGGGTCGACACGCGCGGCCGCTTCACGGCGGGCTTCGGCCTGGACCTCTTCATCCTGAAGCTCACGGCCGCCTATTCGTCGGCCGCCTACGACGTGGTAAGCGCCGGGATCAGCTTCGGGTTCTGAGGCGCGGGAGGGCGGGGGGCATGGAGACCCTCTTCAACTGGAGTTCAAGAGGGTTTCCGGGCGTGGATCCGCTCCGCCTCACCTCCACGGCAGCCGGCTGAGGAGGCGCGAGGCCACCCCGGGGCTCCGCCGGACCATGAGCACCGGCGTCCGGGTCTCTCCCGCCACCGAGTAGGGGATCGCGCCCACGGCCAGCTGGTGGAGCTTCCCCTCGCGCGTCGCCCCGAGCACGACCAGGTCGTGTCGCGAGCTCTCCTCCACGAGAACGGCGGCCACGTCGTCCCCCTCCAGGAGGAGCGGCTCGCCCGCGGTGTCCTCCAGTCGCCCGGCCACCCGGTCCAGGAGGGCGCGGGCAAGTCGGCGCTCCTCCTCCGACGCGTCCGGTGGCACGACGGTCACCGGCACGACGAGGCTGCCCGAGCTCCGGGCCAGCCGCACGGCGGTCTCGCGGGCCAGCTCCGCGTGCGGGCCGCCCGCGGTCGGGAGAAGGATGCTCTCGGCCGCGGCCACCCGCCCCTCGCCGCCGGTCTCCACGAACACGTCGCACGGGGCATCGGCCAGGATCCGGTCCACCGTGGAGCCGAAGAACAGCTCCTGGCCCCGGGGCATGCGGCCATCCCAGCCCAGGAGCACGGCCTCGGGCTCGTGCTGCACGATCGTGTTCAGGATCGCGTCGGGTGCCCGGTGGGCGATGCGGATGATCCCGTCCGCGTCGACCCCGGCCCCGTCGGCCAGGTCCAGGGCGCGCCGCAGGACCTCCCGGTTCCTCTCGCCCTGTCGGCGGCCCTCCGAGGGCGGCGTCTGGTCTGGGACGAGGACCGCGCTCATGACCAGGAGCTCGCCGCCCGTGTCGCCCACCAGGGCCGTGGCCGTCCCCATGAGCCAGTCCGCGTGCTCGGGGTTCCCGAGGGCGACCATGAGCCGGTGGCCGCGCCGCGCCGCCCGGTACTCGGCCACCGCCGTCGGCGTCTCCGCCTCGAGCTCCTCCACGCTCCGGGGGAGCGACTTCCAGGCGAACCAGAAGATGACGCCGACGCCCAGGGCCAGGAAGCCGAGGGCCAGGCTCACCTTCTCCACGTTGATCAGGAGGAGGAGGTTGGCGACGACCGCCACGAACGGGACCCACGGCACCAGCGGGACCCGGAAGGGCCGCTCCAGATCGGGCGCGTCCCTCCTCGACCGGACCACGGCCAGGTTCACGAAGATGAGACCCGAGAGGAGCATGAAGTCGGCGAAGTGGGCGACCGCCTCGATCCCGAGCTCGATGAGCGAGCCGTGCCCCGTCGAGCGCGAGCCGGGGATCTCCCCGAAGAACACCGTGAACACGAGGATGAAGGCCAGGATGAGCCCCCCCGTGAGCAGCACGGCCCGGTGCGGCGTGCGGAACCGGGGATGGACGGCCTCGATCGAGGCGGGGAGGTGGCGCCGCCGCGCCATGGCCAGCTTCACCCTCGAACCGGCCATGATCGTGGCGTTGGCCGCCGAGACCATGGAGAGGAGCGCGCCCACGATGACCACGTAGAAGCCCACGTCGCCCAGGTAGTACTGGGCGGCCCGGCCCATGGAGACTTCTCCGTTCTCGGCCACGAACCGGCGGGCCACCTCGGCACTCCCCAGGCCCGCCTTCGAGGCCAGGAACTCCAGGAAGGCCCCGTCGTGGACGGCCACCACGATGACCAGGACGACGAGCACGTAGATGACGGTGACCGCGCCCATGCTGATGAAGATGGCGCGCGGGATCGTGACGCCCGGGTCCTGGATCTCCTCGGCGTTCGTCGCGATCGCCTCGAAGCCGAAGAAGGTGATGAAGACGAGCGCGCTGGTGAGGCCGAGCTGCGGGAGGTCGTGCATGTTGGTGCGCAGCGACGTCATCACGACCTGACCGTCGAAGGCCCGCAGGCCCCCGTACAGGAACACCCCGATGAGGAGGACCTTGAGGCTGGTGACCAGGACCTGGAACAGGCCGGTCTCCTTCGTGCCCTTCACGTTCACCGCTACGAGGAGCGCCAGGAGGACCAGGCCCGAGACCCAGTAGGGGATCACCTGCGGGAGGTCCAGGGCCGGATAGAGGAACCGGTAGAACCAGTCCGAGAAGCTGGCCAGGTAAAAGGCGGCGCTGGCCGGGTAGCCCAGGATCATGGCCCAGCCCACCAGGTACGTGAGGTCCGAGTCGAACACGTTGGCCACGTACATGTAGCCGCCGCCGCTCTCGGGGTATATGGCGGCGAACTCGGCGTACGCGGCGGCGGTGAACCCGGCCACGACGGCCGCGATCAGGAACGCCACCACGGCCGCGGCGCCCACGTTGGAGACGGCCAGCCCCGACAGGACGAAGATCCCGGCGGCGATCATCGTCCCCACGCCGAGGGCGATGGCGCCGCCGAGGCCGAGCTCGCGGTCCAGCTCCTCCGTGACCCGCGCGGTCTCGGTGCCGGGCCGGTGTTGCGCGCTCACCGACGTCGGCGCATGTGTGCGCAGGATGCGGGTCGTCCTGAGTCGGGGGGGTGGGCGGACAAGGGGACCTCCTCGCGGGGGATGGGGCGAGCGCCTCCGGCAGGCTAGGTCCGCGGCCGGCCGGAGACAAGTGCGGGAGCACCGGAGGAGGAGCGCGACTCGATGCGACGCGACGTCACGCAGAGGGTGTTCGCCCTGCTCGTCCTCGTGGGCCTCATGTGGGTGGTCCGGAGCTACGAGGCCGTGGCGGGAGGCGGGCCGGGGGGCACGGCGCTGGCCCTGGGCTTCCTGCTCCTGGCCGCCTTCCTGGGCGGCCAGGTGGCGTCCCTGGCGGGCCTCTCCCGGATCACCGGCTACATCCTGGTCGGGCTCGTCGTCGGACCGGGCGCCCTGGGCCTCCTGCACCACGCGGACCTCGAGCGGCTCCGTCTCCTGGACGAGGTGGCCATCGCGCTCATCGCCCTGACCGCCGGGGGCGAGCTCAGCCTGGAGCGGCTGCGAGGGATGGGCCGCACACTGGCTTCGATCACGCTGCTGGGCACGCTCGTCCTGTTCGTGCTCGTGGCGGGCGCGGTGCTCCTCCTCTCCTCGTGGCTCCCGTTCACGGCCGGCCGGCCGCTCCCCCTGGTCCTCACGGTGGCCGTCGTGTTCGGCTCGGTCGCCATCGCGAGCAGCCCGTCGGTGGCCATCGCGGTGATCACGGACACCCGCTCGCAGGGGCCCGTGACCTCCACGGTGCTCGGGGTCACCGTCCTCAAGGACGTCCTGGTCATCGTGGCCTTCGCCGCGGCCCTGTCGGTGGCGTACGGGGTCCTGGAGCCGGCGGCGGCCGGCGGCGGGGGCGGGCTCGGCGTGGGGCTGGCGCTCGAGATCGGCGGCTCGCTGGTCGTGGGCGGGCTCCTGGGGCTGGGGATCGCCGCGTACCTCAGGTACGTGGGCCGGCAGATGGCGCTCTTCGCCCTCGGCGTCGCGTGGCTGGCCGCCGAGCTGGCCGCGGTCCTCCACCTGGAGGTCCTCCTGCTGGCCCTCACGGCGGGCTTCACGCTCGAGAACCTCCTCCCGGTGGCGGGCCACCGGTTCGTGGAGTCGCTCGAGGCGGCGTCCCTCCCTCTCTACGCCCTGTTCTTCAGCCTGGCCGGCGCCCACGTGGAGCTGGGGGCCCTGGCCGACCTGTGGACGTGGGCCCTCCTCCTCATCGCCGTCCGCGGCTTCGGGCTGTGGGCCGGGACGGGCCTGGGCGCGAGGGTGGCCGGGGCGGCCGAGTCCATTGGCCGGTGGGCGTGGCTGGGCTACATCTCCCAGGCGGGGGTCGCGCTGGGGATGGTCACGATCCTGGCCCGCTCGTTCCCGACGTGGGGCGAGGAGCTGAGGACCCTGTTCGTGGCGATGGTGGCCGTCCACGAGGTGGTCGGGCCGGTGGCCCTGCAGTGGGCGCTCGAGCGGAGCGGCGAGGCCGGACGCGACGAGGAGGAGGCCGAGCCGGCCTAGTGAGCGGGCTCCTCCCCCTCCTCCTCGTGCGAGCCCGCGTGGCGGCGCTCCTCGCGGAAGCGCTCGCGCTGGCGGAGGACCGCGCGGTCGCACATCCAGGTGACGGCGTAGAGGGCGAGCAGGAACACGCCCGAGCCCACCCACGTCAGGATGCCACCGTCCCCCAGGTAGATGACGGCCAGGCTGGCCACGGCCACGGCGAAGCCGGCGGCCAGGGGCACGACGTGGACCGTGGTCTCGAGACGGTGCTCGCCCCACTCCTCCTCGGGGAGGAGGACCCCCTGGTCCCGGAGATCGTCGATGCTCACGCCGGCCTCCTCACGTGATGCCGGTGCCGGAGGTGTCCCGGAAGAAGTCGATCGTGTCCAGGATCTTGGACTGGATCGCGCTCCGCCGGTGCTTCACGAGCAGGAGCCGGCCCGGGATGCCCCTGGCGATCTTCTCGGGGATGGTCCCGGCCACGAGCTTCCGGAAGAAGCCCTCGCGCGCGCTCCCCAGGATCGTCAGGTCGTAGTCGGCGGCCCGGTCCACGATCGTGCCGACCACGTCCCCGGACTCGGCGACGTCGATCATCCGGCGCGCCTCGCCCGACTCCTCCGGTCCCACCTCGAGGTCGGCCAGGCCCTCGTACAGCTCCTCCATCCGCGCCGAGCGCTCCTGGTCCGAGAGTCCCGGCCGGAGGATGTGGAGGAGGTCGACGCTCGAGCCCTGCTCCTCGGCGAACAGGTCCGCCAGCTCGAGCATGAGGTGGGACTGCTGGGGGTCGGCCATCGGGACGAGCACCCGGGCGATCGGCTGGAGGTCGTCGGCACGCAGGACGCTCACGTGGCAGTCGGCGTGGCGGAAGACGAGGTCGATGTTGTGCCCGATGGTCGTCCGCGGGTCCCGCCGCCGGCCGCGCCAGCCCATGACCACGAAGTCGATGTCGCCGTCCTCGACCTCGTGGATGATCGCCTGCGCGGGGCTGTGCGCGATCCGGACGATCGCGCTCGAGGGGACGTCGCGCTCGGCCACCATCTCCGAGGCCCGGTCCAGGACCTCCTCCCGGGCCTTCGAGACGTACCGCCGGCCCACCCGGAGCGGGGTCTGCTCCGGGACCGTGATCACGTGCAGGAGGACCACCTCGCCGTCCTGCGAGCGGGCGATCGTGGCGGCCAGGTCGATGAGGGCACGGGCGTGCTCGGGGTTGGCCACGGGCACCAGCACCCGGTAGCGCTCCTCCCCGACCACGCTCGGCGCCTCCTCCCGGAGCACGACGGGCGTGACGCGCTTTTCGCGCTCCCGCTTCCGGGCGTAGCCGTAGTAGATGCCCAGCCCGACCGCGATCCAGCCGACCACGAAGAACCACGCGGTGGGCGAGAAGCGGAACATGTAGGCCGCGATCCCGAGCATGAGCACGATGGCCACGACCGGGAGGACGGGGAAGAAGGGGATGAGGAATCCGTAGTCCAGCTTGTCCCCGTACTTCCGGCGGATCGTGATGATGGCCACGTTCACCTGCAGGAAGAGCAGGAGGAACATGACGTCGGTGGCCGCGGCCACGTCCTCGATCGGGATGGCCACCGCCATGAGCAGGATCAGCCCGCCGCTGGCCAGGAGCGCCAGGTAGGGCGTGCGCGTCCCCTGGTGGACCTTCGAGAAGAAGTCGGGGAGGTTCCGGTCCCTCCCCATCGCGAAGGAGACGCGCGTGGAGCTGAACGTGGTGGCGTTCAGCGCCGACATGGTCGAGAGGATGCCGCCGACCAGGAGGAGGGTCGTCCCGAGCGGCATGAACTGGCGGGCCGCCTCGGCAAGCCCCAGCTCCTTGTGCTCGCCCAGCCACTGCCAGCTGGCCATGGCCGAGCCGGTGTGGGTGGCCCCGACGGCGGTCACGCCGACCAGCAGGTAGACGGGGATCACGATGGCCAGCGACCAGAACACCGCGCGGGGGATGTTGCGCTTGGGGTTCTTCACCTCCTCGCCGGCCTGCGCGATGATCTCGTAGCCCTCGAAGGCCACGTAGGTGAGCCCCATGGCCTCGATCACGCCGCCCAGGCCCCGCGGGGTGAAGGGGGTGAACTTGTCCCAGGAGGCGGGCTCGTGGAACATGGCCCACAGCCCGCTCCCGATGAAGAGCATCAGGATGAGGACCTTGGCCACCGTCACGATGTTGCCGGCGAGCCCGGTCTCGGAGACGCCCTTGAAGTTGATCGCGATGAACATGAGCGCGATCACCACGGCGAAGGGCTTCTGGAGCTGGCCTCCCGTGAGGCCGAAGAGGGTGACCCCGAACTCCCTGAACACGAGCCCGAGGTAGGAGCCGAAGCCGAGGGCGTAGAGGCTCCCCGCCACGGCGTGAGCGAACCAGCTCATCCAGCCGGCCAGGAAGGCGTTGGGGCCGGGCAGGCCCTCCTTGACCCACAGGTAGCCGCCTCCGGCCTCGGGGATGGCCGAGCCGAGCTCGGCGTAGGCCAGGGCCGTGAGCAGGGTCACGACGCCGTTGGCCGCGAAGGCCAGGATGAGGCCCGGGCCCGCGGTCCCTGCGGCGATGCCGGTCAGCACGAAGATGCCGGCGCCGATCATGGCCCCCACCCCCACCATGGTGATGGTGAAGAGGCCCAGGTCCCGGCTCAGCTCCGTTCTCGGCTGGTCAGCCATGTCTCACGCGCTCGAGGATCGGCTCGTGGTCGGGTCGGTCCGCGCGGATCGCTCGCGATCGGTGCGGCTCCGGTCGTGTCGCTCCGGGGCACGCCCGCCTCGGTCCGGGGCAAACGAGACCGGGGGCCGTCCTCGAAGGACGGTCCCCCGGTGAAAGGGGTGCGGCCGCGTGACCGCGACCGCACCTGATCTCGTCCGGCCGCGCCGTCAGCTCTGGCTGGTGCGGAGGCCGACCTCGCCGTTCGAGGACACGTTGAAGTGGATCCACATGCCCGTGGTGGCGTGGGCCGGGACGTGGCACAGCACGGTGTACTTGCCGGCCTCGCTGGCCGTGAACGTGACGGTGTCGGACTTGCCGGGCTGGGTGGCGGTGTTCATCTGCATCGAGCCCGGCGTCTCCGCGCCATCGAAGGCCAGGTTCGCCTCGCTGAACGTGGCCGGGAACGGCGGCGTGTCCTCGCTGATGGCCAGGCTGTGGGGGTTCGCCTGGTCCTTGTTGTGGAAGTTGATCGTCACCTTGTAGCCCTCGGGGACGACGATCGCGGCATCACCGTTGTAGTAGCCGTTGTAGTTCCAGCCGTTGTTGTTCTGGCTCTCGCCGGCGGTGATGTCCATCGTCACCGTCTTGGCGTTCTTGTCGACCTTCATCCAGCTGGGGACGGTGAGCTCGCCGGTCGGCGCCTGCTGACCGCCGCCCTGGCCCGCCGCCGCGCTCCCGCTCGGAGCCGCCGCCTGCTCCTGCTGGCTTCCGGACGCCGCCTGCTGGCCGCCCTGTCCGCCGCCTCCACAGGCTGCCGCGGCGAACGTGAACAGGACCGCCGTACCTGTCGCGAGGATCTTCCTCATAGTCTCCGTCCTTCTTCGTGCGTGCGTGATTTACGTCCCGAACATCCATCGTCATCGCCCGGCGGCAGCAGAACTCGCTCGCCGCGCTCCTGCCGCGGGGCCTTCCGCCTTCAAGATGCGTACCGGGCGCCGAAGGTAACGCGGGCCCGTCCTGCGCCGCCTTCCAGGGCTTCTTCTGGATCACCTTGCCGGCCCGAGAAAGCACGTACCACAGGCCGCCGTTGAGCTTCAGCGCCTGCCCTGTGGCCTGTCCGGCGCCGGTGTCGGCCGTGTACGTATACAGAGGCCAGCCGTCGTAGGTGGCCGCCCGATTCGAGACCGCGCCCGACGTCTCCCGGGTCCGGCTCCCGCCTCCGGGGCCGGACGCGCAGGGTGCAGAGGCGTCAAGATGCGTTCCTTTCGGTGACCCTACCGACCACGTCTCGAAGGTCCCCGGCCCGGCGGCCCCGAGGGCCCGCCCGTGGAGCCGTCCTCCGATCCGTGCGTCGCCCAGGATCTGCCAGAAGCGGGCTTCCGGCCCCGAGCCTCCGGCGCCGCGCGGCGTGCTCCTGGCCGACCGGACGCGGACCGTGAGAACGAGGGAGTCTCCGCGGCCGCTTCGCGCCAGGAGGCGGAGGGCCGTGGGACGGCAGTCCGCGCCTCCGCGGCCCCACGACACGGCCAGGGAGTCGATGGGGAGGAGCCCCCGGAAGCCGCCGCGGTCGACCAGGTAGAGGAAGCGGCGCCCCCCGGAGCCGCCCGGCCCGCGCACGCCGCCGTACAGGACGCCCAGGGAGTCCATGTCGGCGTGTCCCCAGTCCCAGGTGACGTCTCGCCACACGCCCCAGTTGTGGTCGTGGTAGGCCGGCGCGCCGCGGGCCTCCAGGCAGCGGCTCCCGGCGCAGGCCCGCCCCCGGGCCCGGCCCAGGAGGACCGGGGCCACGTACCCGGACACGAAGTCCCCCGAGGAGACGTCGAGGGGCGGGAGGTAGCTCCGGCTCCCCGGGTCGAGCAGGAGGCGGATCCGGAGGGGGGCGTGCCCCGTGGCGTCCGGGCCGCCTCCGGGCGTCGCGCTCCCCTCCCCGCCCGCGGCCCCCGCCGGGAGGTCCACGGAGACCCGGTAACGTCCCGCCGAGTCCAGCGTCACGCTCCCGGCCCCTCCGATCCGGAGGTCCGGCCGATCCGTGGAGAACGACACGTCGCGCGCCGGGAGGTCGGCGGTCCAGCTCGTGGCCCGGCTCCCCTCCTGCCACGTGGCCATGACCCGCCCGCCCCACCGGCCCTCGGGGACCCGGCCCGCGACCATGAAGGTCAGGTAGAGCACGGCGTCCCGGTCCGGGAAGAGGACGTTCACGTAGTGCCACTCCGCCCAGGTCGAGTCGCTCCGGGCGGCCGGGGGCGGCACGTGGAAGCCGTCGATGCCGGCGTACAGGGCCGAGTCCCCCGGGGAGGTCCACCGCCGGTCGGCGGGGAGGTCGCTCCACCGCCCGCCGACCAGGCGGGGCGCCGCCCCCAGCGCGTCGCTCCGGCTCGGGATCTCCCCGCCCGCCGACGCCGCCACCTCCCGCCCCCCGACGTCCAGGTAGACCAGCCGGTCGTCGATCCACGGGGCGGCCGCGGCGACCGACCCCGAGAGGCGCGGCCCGGCCAGGACCTGGCGGTAGAGGAAGGGCGCCTGCTCGAGCGCCAGGCCCAGCGAGGAGGTCCCCGACGTGCGGAGCGTCTCGAGGTCCACGTCGGCGGGCACGACCGTGAGGTCGCCTCCCCCCACCAGCTCCCGGTCCCGCGAGCTCTCGACGAGCGCGGTCCCGATCGAGAGGAGCGCGATCGTCACCCCGACCCCGAGGCCGTAGCCCAGGAGGAGGAGCGCGCTCCGCCCGGGCCTCCGGCCGAGCGACCTGCGGACCAGGCGCGGGATCACGGCCGCACGGCGGCGCGGGGCGAGGGAGTGCGGGGCGCGCGGGTCGGCGCCCCGGAGGCCGGCGGGCCGCTCACGGCCGCACCAGGGCGCCATCGCGGAGCTCGAGCCGGCGGCCGGCCCCCCCGGCCAGCTCGAGGTCGTGGGTGGCCACCACCAGGGTCTGCCCGCCCGCGGACAGCTCCCGGAACAGGGTCAGGATGTCCCGCGACGTGGCCCGGTCGAGCTCGCCGGTCGGCTCGTCGGCCAGGACCAGGTCCGGCCGGTTGGCCAGGGCCCGGGCGATGGCCACCCGCTGGCGCTGGCCGCCCGAGAGCTCGGCCGGACGGTGCCGCAGGCGGTCGGCGAGGCCCACCCGCTCCAGGAGCGCCCCGGCGCGCTCGCGGCGCTCGCCCCGGGGGACGCCGGCCTCGGACATCGGGAGCTCCACGTTCTCCCTGGCGTCCAGCATCGGGAGGAGGTGGAAGCGCTGGAAGACGAGGCCGACGTGCAGGAGCCGGAAGCGGGCCCTCTTCCGCTCGGACAGCGTGGCCGGGTCGGTCCCGCCCAGGAGCACCCGGCCGGAGGTCGGCGTGTCCACGGCGCCCAGGAGGTGGAGGAGCGTGGACTTCCCCGAGCCGCTCGGACCCGTCACCGCCAGGAACTCCGAGCGGCGCACGGCCAGCGAGACGTCCCGCACGGCCTCGATGAGCGCGCCCTCGAGCCGGTAGCTCCGGCCCAGCGCCTCGGCGACGACGACGGGGCGCTCGGCCTCCGGGCCGCTCCGGAGCGCCGCCGCTCGGTCGTCGCCGCCCCGAGCCGGCCCGTCGCCGGCCGTCCCCCCGCTCACGGCTCCTCCCGGTGGAGGGCGAGGGCGATGCTCCCCGAGGCGGCCCGCCACGCGGGGACCACAGCGGCCAGGGTCCCGGCCAGGAGGAGGGCCCCGTAGCCGACCAGGAGGGGGCCGGGCCGGAGCACGAAGAAGCGGACGGCGCTCGGGAGGCCCGGGAAGCCGGCCAGGATCGACTCCAGCCGGCCCGCCACCACCAGCCCCAGGCCGAGCCCGAGGACGCCGGCCGCGGCGGTGAGGACGAGGCTCTCGGCGGCGAGGGCCGCGACCAGGCTCCGGCGCGAGATCCCGACCGCCCGGAGCGCCGCCACGATCCCCGCGCGCTCGCCGATCGAGACCGCCATGATCGTCCCGACCAGGAGGGCGGCCACGAACAGGCTCACGGTGCCCAGGATGACGGCCAGCTGGCGGAAGTAGGAGAGCCGGCGTCCGGCGCGCTCGACGAGCTCGGAGGCGGAGGCCACGGCGACGCCCGGGAAGTCGCGGGAGAGGGCGCGGGCCACCGCGTCGGCGTCCCGGCCCGGGGCGGCCCGCACCATGAGGAAGGAGGCCCGGTCGGGCCGGCCCGAGAGCCCCCGCAGGTCCGCGATCGAGACCGCCACCGAGCGCTCCTCCCGCGAGGCGTAGACGAAGTCGGCGGTCCCGGACACCCGGAAGGTCCGCCGCCCGGCCGCGGCCGTCCCCAGGGCCGCCGGCGCGACGAGGACCAGGCTGTCGCCCGGCGCCAGGTCCCCGTCCCGGGCCAGGCCGGGGCCCACCACCGCCTCGCCGGAAGCGGGCTCCCGGCCCCCGGTGAGCCGGTAGACGCCCTGCTCGTCCGGATCCACGCCGAGCGCCAGGGCGGACGTCCCCGCCGCCGTGAGCCGCACCGCCAGCACGGGCGCCACGCCCGCCACGCCCGGATCGGCGGCCATCGCCCGCCGGAGCGAGTCCGCGCCCTCGAGCGTCGCGTCCGTGTCGAGCGGGAGCGTGCCGCGGGGCGTTACGCGTATTGCGTAACCCTTGCCGAGCAGGAGCTCCCGGAAGCTGGTCGTGATCCCTCCTCCCAGCATCAGCATGTCGACGAGCATGGCGGCCGAAACCGCCACGCCGAGCACGGCCAGGCCGGTGCGGAGCGGGTGGCGGAGGAGCTCGCGGACGGAGGCTCGGAACAGCATCGCTCAGCGCCCCACCTCGAGGAGGGGATCCCTGGAGAGGAGGTGGAGGGCCGCCGCCGCGCCGGCCGCCAGGCCGAGCCCCACCGCCAGGACGAGGGCCTGCTCGACCGTCCCGGGCGTGACGAGCGAGAAGGTGAGCCCGGTGCCGTACACGCCCCGGTAGTAGCGGTTGATGACGGCCGACGCGGCCTTCCCGATCCCCACGCCGAGCGCCCCGCCCACCACCGAGACGAGGGCCGCCTCGGCCAGGATCCAGGCGAACAGGGTCCTCCTGGACACGCCGATGAGCCGGAGCGCGGCCACCGGGCCCCGGCGCTCCTGGACCTTGAGGACCATGATGCACGCCAGGAACACGGCGCCCGCCACGAGCGTGATGAGGGCGATGGCGCGGTGGAAGCGGCGGACGACCTCGAAGGTCGTCGACGAGCGCCGCGCGACCTCGGCCGTGGGGAGGACGCGCGCGCCGGGAAGATAGCCGGCCAGCCGCTCCGCCGCGGCGGCCGTGTCCGCCCCGGATCGGAGGCGGACCGAGAAGCGGTCGACCTCGTCCGGCCGGCCCGTGAAGGCGGCGAGCTGCGGGAGGTGGAAGAGGATCCTGGGCCGGTCACGGGTGAGCGTGGCCGGGTCGGCCCGCGGCTCGAAGATGCCGGCCACCCGCGCCGCGCACGCAGAAGCCCCCGTCCGCGGGCGAATCGCGAGGGTGTCGCCCGGCCCGAGGCCGCGCTCCGAAGCGAAGCCTCGCTCGACCAGGACCTCGAGCCCCGGAGGGCAAGGGGTCCCCGCCCGTGGCCCCGCGGCGCCATCCTGCGCGAGCCCCTGCTGCGGGGTCCCGGCCGGGCGGCCGGGACCGGAGAGGGCGAGGGCGGGTAGGAGCAGCCAGAAAGCCAGGGAGTCCATGGGAGCGGGAAACTGGAGACCCTCCCGATCCCGGGGCAACTGGAGCCCGCCGGAGGCGCCGAGCTTGCCAGACGGTCCAGCCCGCCCCAACGTGTCGGGCGTCGGCAAGGACCCGGCCCGGCACCGCCGGTCGCCCGGATCTTGCACGAATCACCGGTCGCGCCCCTCCTGGTTCCTTCGGGAGCGGTGCTCCGCGGACGGTCGTTCGTCCACCGGCTCTCAGCCCGAAGCTCGCCGGATCGCGCCGCCGGACCACCGTGCTCCGGCACCCGTCCCGGTCCCCCTGTGGGATCGGGCTCCGGCTTCGGCCGCCCGACGACGGGGCCGCAGGCATTGGAGTTACCTTCATCGGAGTAGACACAACGTGACACAGGTCGCGACGGAGACGTCGCTGGGCGTGCTCGAGCTCCTCGGCAGCGGATCGGGATTCATCCGCCGCCGGGAGGCCGGGTACCTGCCCTCCGACGACGACATTTACGTCAGCCAGAAGCTCATCAGGAAGTACGACCTCAGGACCGGGGACGAGCTCTCCGGCGAGGTGGGCCAGCCCCCCGGACGGGACAAGAGCCCTCCCCTCCGAAGGCTCGTCGCCGTGAACGGCCAGCCGCCCGAGAACCTGGGCCGCCGCCCCGATTTCAGCCGCCTCTCCGCCCAGCATCCCGACCAGCAGTTCGTGCTCGAGTGCGGCCTGGAGCGTCGGGGGGTGTCCGACTACACGAACCGGGTCATCGACCTGTTCTGTCCGCTCGGCCGCGGCCAGCGGATGCTCATCGTGGCCCCGGCCAAGGCCGGGAAGACCATGGTCCTCCAGGCCATCGCCGAGGGGGTCGTCACCAACGCCCCGGACACCGAGCTCCTCATCCTCCTGGTCGACGAGCGTCCCGAGGAGGTCACGGAGATGGAGAACACGGGCTACGGGGAAGTCATCTCCTCGAGCTTCGACTACCCGGCCGAGCGGCACGTCTCCGTGGCCGAGATCACGCTCGAGCGCGCCCGCCGGCGCGTGGAGAGCGGCCAGGACGTGGTCCTCGTCCTGGACTCGATCACGCGTCTCGCCCGTGCCTACAACACGGTCGAGGAGGGAACGGGGCGGACCCTGTCGGGCGGGATCGACGCCGGCGCCATGGAGAAGCCCAAGCGCTTCTTCGGGAGCGCCCGCAACATCCACCCGTCCGAAGGCGACGGCTCGCTCACGATCATCGCCACCGCGCTGGTCGACACCGGCTCGCGGATGGACCAGGTGATCTTCGAGGAGTTCAAGGGGACCGGGAACAGCGAGCTGGTGCTGAGCCGGGAGCTGGCCGAGCGCCGGATCTTCCCGGCCATCGACCTCCAGGCGAGCGCGACGCGCCGCGAGGAGCTCCTCCTGGACGACGACGTCCTCATGCTCTCCCGCGCCATGCGACGGGAGCTGGCCGACGAGGCGCCGGTCCAGGCCATGACGGATGTCCTGGCCCTCATGAAGCAGACGGAGACCAACGCGGCCCTGGTCGAGAAGCTGAAGGCCCGCCTCTCGGCCTGAGGCGATCGGACGCGAGGCCGGGCCCGGACGGCGGGCCCGGCCCGCGGGCTCAGTCCCCCGGGGCCTCCTCCGGCGGCGCGCCCCCATCCCGCGGCGCCCCCTCCTCGCCTTCCTCCCCGACCTCCTCCTCCAACCGGATCCGGAGCCGACGCTCGTAGTGGACGATCTCCCACGCGGCGGCCTCCAGGAGCTGCACCTCGCGGCGGTCCGGGTCGGCCCGCTGAAACAGGGAGCGGAAGGTCCGCATCTTGGGCTCCGGGTCGATGTGGTGGAAGAAGCCGATCCGGTCCAAGGCCGTCTTCCACACCCGGAAGAAGTCCTCCAGCTCCCCCGCCGTGGCGGGAGGCGCCGTCTCGTCCTTCCCCGCCGACAGGTCGCGCCCCGGGAGTCCGACCGCGCGGTCGGCCGCGCGCCTCAGCTCGTAGAAGACGAGCAGCGCCGCGTGGGCCAGGTTGAGCGAGGGGTGCTCGGGGCTGGTCGGGATGCAGAGGAGCTCCCGGCAGAGGTCGAGCTCCCGGTTGGAGAGCCCCCGGTCCTCCGGTCCGAACACCACCGCGATCGTGTTCCCGTCCGGCCCCGCCGCCCTCCGGATGAGGTCCGGCGCGGCCTCCTCGGGAGTGCGCCACTCCTGCGGGCTCGCCCTCCGGCGCGCCGTGGTGCCGACGACCCGGACCGCGTCGGCGATCGCCCCTTCCAGGGAGTCGAAGAACTCGATCCGCTCGACCAGGTCCGCCGTGCCGTGAGCGATGCCCTCGATCCGGTGGGGGTCGAACTCCTCGGGCTCGACGAGCCGGAGCCGCCGGAGGCCCATGTTCTTCATGCCCCGGACGACCAGGGCCACGTTGACCAGGTCCTGGGGGCGGTGGAGGACGACCGCGATCCGGCCCAGGGGGCCGGCAGGGTCGTCGGCGCCGGAGGGGCGTAGCGCGTCGGAGGAGCGGTCGGAATTCATGCCGGGAAGGTAGGGGGCCGGCCGCGCGCCTGGCCACCCGGTCGGGGGCGCGGCGGCTGCCCGGCACGGACGGAGGCCCGGGCGTGCGCGCGGCGGGCCCCGTCGGCCCCGGAACCCCCCGGCCGCGCGGGCGTATTCCTTGCGCGACGCGGCCTGTCGTCGGGTCGGCCGACCGATTCCGTTGACAGGTCCCGGGGTCGGGGGTAACATCGAGAGCGGTCGGAGTCGCGCCCGAGAGGTGCGGCTCCTTTTTTCGCCGCCGGCTGCCCGGCACAGGGTTCCGTGGCCGAGTGGCTAGGCAGGGGCCTGCAAAGCCCCCTACGGTGGTTCGAATCCACCCGGAACCTCTCTCCGATCCGGCCGCAGGCACACGAGGGACGCGCGGGCGTAGCTCAGCTGGCAGAGCGCAACCTTGCCAAGGTTGAGGTCGCCGGTTCGAATCCGGTCGCCCGCTTCGACCGGCCGGGCGCAGGCGGCCCCGGCCGAGACAGGACGCAGGAGGCGCGAGGGCCCGGCGGACGCCGTGCCGGGTCGCCCCAGGGGCGGTAGCTCAGCTGGCTGGAGCGCTGCGCTCACATCGCAGAGGTCGGGGGTTCGAGTCCCTCCCGCCCCACTCGTAGCAGGACGCGCTGCGGCGCCGACGCGGCGGTCGGTGCGGCGGCTGCCAGGTGGCCGTCGGGGGCGGCGCCGCAGCCGCCTCGCGCATGCGGGCGTAGCTCAGTTGGTAGAGCGTCAGCTTCCCAAGCTGAAGGTCGCCGGTTCGAGACCGGTCGCCCGCTTCGAGGACGAGAGAAGGCCCGGCCAGGGGAAGGAGCCCGTGGCCGGGCCTTTCGCATGCCCCAAGCTCCCGACGCGGTGACAGTCACGGTGACAGACTCCTACAGCCTGATTCCGAGCCGTTGGTGGCGATCGACTCGGCCCGGTTCGGCCCCGACTCGATCGTATTACGAGACCTCTCCTCTCAACGGCGGTCGGTCCCCCAGGGACGGAAAGCGGTTCCTGAACGCCCGCGCCGAGGCCTACTGGGAGCTACGCGAACTCCTGGAGGCGGGAGAGATCGCCCTGCCCCGCGACGAGAAGCTGTTCGACGAACTGGTCGCGATCCGGTGGAAGCCGACCGGCCAGGGGAAGATTCAGATCGAGTCGAAGGACGACCTCCGGGGCCGGCTCGGACGTTCCCCTGACCGGGCCGCCGCGGTCTCGATGGCCTTCTACTCGCGCTCGGTCCGGGGCCGGGGCCTCCGGCACCTGGAGCCGGTTCGCATGGGATGAGGTTCGAGGACGACGGGTGCGGCCTGTGCTCCGGCTGGCGGCTCCGGTGGCTGGAGGACCCCACGCGGGAGATCCTGCGTGAGTGCCCCCTGTGCGGCCGGGACCTCCGGATCCCGCTGGAGTGGGCGCGCGAGGCCCTGGGGGAGGGGGAGCCCGAGGCGTGACCCAGGAGGAGCGCCGGCGCGTCGTCGAGCGGGCCGCCGAGGCGGTCGTCGCGTATCGTCAGCGGGACACGCCCGTTCAGGTCGCCTACCGGGGGACCTCGGCCGAGGACGTGTTGGACGACGCGCTCGGACCCGCCCAGGGATTCGCCGGGCTCCGATGGTGGGCGTGGCACGCGCGCCGGGCCTACCGCCGGGCGGCGGTCCTGGAGGGCGTCCCGTCCGCCGATCTCCCCCAGGTCCCTCCGAAGCCGCAGGAGCCCCGTAGAGCGACGAACGGGTCGGGGCGCGGGGAAGGCCACTCCGAGATCGTATACGGACGGACGCGGTCGAGCGAGGCCGACGAGCCGGGCCGGGAGGGGCCGGTGATCCTCGCTGGCCGCATCGTGAATCCGGACGGGTTGCCCGTCGGGACCTAGCGGGTCCACAGCACCCCCATCGCTCCTCAGCGAAAGGAGCATACTTCAGGTGGTCTACCCTGTGCTTCCACCGTCTACAGAATCGGCCAATCACGATGTGACGTCGGGTGAAACAGGGGAGTCGACATCAACGTTAGGAACTATGTGCAGGTAGGAGGCGAGACACAGGGGAAGGCGAGGGCTTCCATGGTCGGAGCCTTCACATTCTACTCGCAGGAGCGTAGTTTTCCGGTGTCCGCCCTCCGCGTGCCGCTCTTGCGGCACACCATCTGCTCTAATAGGTACTAGCGTCGTCAGCGACGCGACGTCGCACCGAGGAGGATTGCCCACCGTGTGGAGGCCACGATGAGCACAACCACCGCAAATCCCGCTAGCAAGTTGGATTTCGGGCTGGAACGCCTCGTGGGCGAGGGATCGTTGGACGAATCGTCCCAGATTCCGATAGTGATCCGAGTGGTCGACGAGTCCGCTGTTGACGCCGCTCTGCAACTCGTCCGCGAGTTGCCGGGCAAGGTGCGGCATGTTCTGATGCCGCTTCGCGCGGTGTCGGCATGGGTTGAGCTTGGCTCGATTCGCGCACTGACGGAGCCTGATTTTGTCTCGTTGGTCGAACTTGCGCAGACCGACATGGTCGCACGCGCCTAGCACCCACCTCCCTAGGTGACTCGGTTGAGCAGACTGCGGGGTGCATCATGCACCCCGCTCTCTTTTTAGATGGATCGAGTCCGCCAAGCCCTATTTCTGCCGGAGGACCTCGCCCGTGTAGGAGCAGACGGGTCAGGAGTCCGTGTCGCCATTTTGGACTCGGGGGTCGACTCTGACCACCCCGATCTCGCTCATGCCGTCAACCGGTCAGAGTGCCGCAACTTCTGCTTCGGTTCCGGGACGGAGGATCTAGCTGGTCACGGTACCCACGTAGCCGGGATTATTGCCGGGTCTGGTGTTGCCTGCGACGGCAAGTATCGGGGGATCGCTCCCGGCACCGAGTTGATCGTGTTGAAAGTTCTGTCGGGGCCCAACGGGACAGGGCATACAGACCAGGTCGCCGCGGCGATTCTACACGCGATTGATCTGGACGTAGACATCATCAACTACTCGGCCAGTCACAGTGGCTGGCATTCAGCTGGAGGTCCCCCACCCTGGACGTGGTCCTCTCACCTAACGGTCCGTGACGAGGCGTTCCAGAAGGCCAGCGACGCCGGAATACTCTGTGTCGTGGCGGCTGGCAATGATGGTCCGAATGATGGCTCGATCAACCCGCCGGGACATCTGGCCGAGGTCCTAACATGTGGGGCTCTAACGGAGACGGGCGATCAGCTATACCGCTACTCCAGTCGTGGGCCGCTCTACATCGACAGCAGTCTTCGAGCGAATCAAGTCCGCAGGACCGACGTGGTGTTTGAGACCCCGTGCGAATCTCCTATGAAGCCAGACTTGGTGGCCCCTGGGGGCACCACACTGCCGTCCATTGCGGCCCTCCATCGTATTCTGCAACCCAGCATCTTGGGCGGTCCAGTTAGCACACGAAGTCGCCGAGCGGAGAGTTTTCGGGGAGTCGACCCGTGGGATCCAGATTGTCTGTATGGCAAAATGGCCGGGACGAGTCAGGCCACCGCCGTAGTGAGCGGGGTTGCCGCTCTGTTACTGCAACTGGCGCGAGACAAAGGGATTGACTGGGAAGACCGGACACAAGGTGAGGTCCTCCGTAGGCTCCTGGAGGAGTCTGCCAAGCAGATGAAGCCAAGGGCCTATGAGCCCGAGGAAGTTGGGCGTGGGAGACTCACGTGGCCTAACGTGACCACGAATCTCCAGGACTTTATCGAGAGTCCTGTTGCCAGAAAGCGCATCCTCGATGGTCCCCAACTTCGGCTTCAAGAGGCCGCCGAACCGGAGACTGGGCACCCTGAATCGCGGTGACAGCCACGGTGACAAAACCCCCCGGCGCGGGCTGGCGGTGACAAGCGGGCCGGTTCGGAAAGCCCAGTAAACAAGCGGGTATCGGCGCTGGCGAGCGGCCGAGAATCGCTTCCCAAGCTGAAGGTCGCCGGTTCGAGACCGGTCGCCCGCTTCGAGGAGAGCCCCCGGTGACGGCGGCTCCGTTCCTTTATGTTGTTTATGTTGTTCCGGCGAGCCCCCGACGAGTTGCACAGCCCAGGACGAGACCCGTGACCCGACCGACAGCGTGAGCCAGGACACCTCCGCCGAGCCGCGCGCCGCGGCCCCGCATGCCGGCGCGCCCGGCGACCCCGCCGCCGACCCCCTCGCCGTCCTCCGCGAGGTGTTCGGCTACGACGCCTTCCGCCCCGGCCAGCGCCACGTCATCGACGCCGTGCTCGCGGGGAGGGACTGCATCGCCGTCATGCCGACCGGGGCCGGGAAGTCGCTCACCTTCCAGCTCCCGGCGCGGATTCTCCCGGGGACGGTGGTGGTCCTCTCGCCCCTCATCAGCCTCATGAAGGACCAGGTGGATGCGCTCCGGGCCCTGGGCTTCCGGGCCGCCGCCATCAACTCCTCGCTCCAGCCCGAGGAGCGCCGGGAGCGGCTGCGGGGC
>DATFLN010000028.1:0-72320 GCA_035267645.1 Gemmatimonadota bacterium
GCGGCCGGAGCGGCCGTGGGCGGAGGCGTCCTGCGGAGGCCGCCGCTGGAGTCGGCCCGCCGGCTGGAGGAGTAGGCGGGACGGGAGCACCCTCAGCCCCGAACGTCCTCCAGCGCCTCCTCGACGGCGTCGGCCAGAGGCCCGGCTCCGAAGCGGAGGGGGTCGGTGACCGGGAGGCCCGTGACGCGGCGCGCCTCCTCGACCGCCTCTCGTGCGGCCTCCTCCTCCATGTCGTAGGTGGCCGCCGAGATCCCGACCACCCGGGCGGGCTCGGGCGGCCGGATCCAGCCCGCCGCCTCCTCGTACAGTCGGACCACCCGGTCCAGGGGCGGGATCTCCACCCAGTCGTACCGCCCGCTGTAGATCGTCCGGCGGCCCGGCATCCAGCTCAGCACCATGAGCTGAGGCATGCTGCCGTGGAGGAGGCCCAGAGTGACCCCCGAGTAGCCCGGATGGAGGAGCGAGCCCTGTCCCTCCACGAGGACGAGGTCGGGACGCTCGGGCGCTCCGGAGGCGCTCGCTCCGGCCTCACCGCCCCCGGCCGCCACGCCCCCCACCATCGGCGCCGGCTCGTCCCGCCATCCCCCCGGCACCGGCACGGGCGCGCCCGCCTCGCGGGCCGCCGCCAGGACCAGGGACTCGGCGGCCCCGGCCGTGAAGTCCGACTTCACGGCATCCACCGCCACGCCCCACCCCTCGAGCAGGATCCCCGTCTGGCCCGTGGGCGCGAAGGAGGAGGAGACGCCGCGGCCGGCCAGCTCGCGCCGGAGCTCAAGGGCCGTGGTCATCTTCCCCACGTTGCAGTCGGTGCCGACCGTGAGGAGCCGGACCGAGCGCGTCCCGCCGGCCTTCCCGGTGGCGACCGGGAGGTCGGGCGGGGCGCGGCGGAGGTCCACCAGGCGCACGCCGTGCTCGGACGCAAGCCCGGAGAGCTCCGGATCGTCCGACAGGAAGAGGTGGAGCCCGCTCCACAGGTCGAGGCCGGCCCGGACCGCCTCCCGGAGCACCGGCCGCCAGGCGTCGGGGAGGCGGCCGCCCTGGGGCGCGACCCCGATGAGGAGCGCGTCCGGCTCCGGCGTCAGGTCGAGCGCCTCGGAGAGGCTGGCCACGACCGGCACGCCCTCGCCGAAGCCGAGCACGTCGGCCGCCGTGCCCCCGGCATGCTCCGTGTCGAGAACCGCCGTCACCCGGCCGGGCATGTAGCGGATGGCCGAGGCGGCGGTCTTGGCCCCCTCGAGGCCGAAGCGGCCCTCCGCCAGGACCGCGAAGGTGGGCCGGTTCACCCTCCCTCTTCGCGGGCATCGGGGCGGGCGCCCTGCAGGGCCTCGACCAGCTCGGGCGTCGACCGGCCGCGTCCCGCACCCGCCACGATGAAGTCCTCCCCCGAGGGGACGCGGAGGACGACCTGGGCGCGACCCTCGGCCGGCAGGAAGCGTCCGCCCTCCAGGATCCGTTCGATGTAGATGCGCCGGATGAGAACGCGCGCGCAGGCCAGGACCGGGACGGCCACCAGGAGACCGATGACGCCCAGGAGCTTGATCATGATGAGCAGCGTGAGGAGCGTCCACGCCGGCGGAAGCTCCACGCGCTCCTCGAAGATGAGGGGGGAGACGATGTTGGCCTCGATCAGGTGGACCCCGGCCCCGATCCCGGCCACGGCCAGGGCGTAGACGAGCCCCGAGCTGGGCAGGACGTAGAGGGCGGGGAGCAGGGTCGAGAACAGCGTCCCGAAGAACGGGACGATGGCCACGACCCCGGCGAACACGCCCCACGCAAGCGCGAAGGGCACGCTCAGCGCCTCCAGGCCCAACCAGGTCAGCGCCCCGAGCACGACCATGGCCAGGAGCTGGCCGCCGAGCCAGGCCCGGAGCGTGCTTCCCAGCTCGTTCAGGATGTCGGCCCCGGCCTCGCGGTGGCGCGGCGGCAGGAGGTGGAGGATCTCGCTCCGGTAGAGGCCGGGACGCGAGGTCAGGTAGATGCTGATGGCCACGAGGCTCACCACGTGGACCAGGAAGTAGATGCCGTTGAACACGTACGGCACCGCCCCTGTCACGTACTGGCCGATCTGCCGGAACAGGCTTCCGAAGTAGCCCTGGCCCTCCTGGACCGGGCCCACGACGTCCCGCAGGAGCGGGTACCTGTCCAGGAAGCTCGCCACCGACTGCTCCCACCGCATCAGCTGCTGCGGGAGGGCCGTCACGAGCTGGGCGGTCTGCGTCGTGAGCCGGGGGATGAGGAGCGCCCCGACGCCCACGAGCACGACGAGGGCCGTGAGCACGCTGATGACGATCCCCAGCGGACGGGGCACCCGGAGCCGCCGCTGGAACCAGTCGGTGAGGGTGCCCAGGAAGATCGAGAACAGCACCGCCAGGAAGAGGAGGAAGAGGAGGTCGGCGATGCTGTAGACGAAGGCGAGGAGGAGGACGAGCGCGACCGCCGTGACGATGAGGTGGAGGGGCGTGCGCCCCTCCCGCCCGGTCACGCCGGCCGCGTCCGGGTCAGCTACCGCCGCCTCCCGGCTCCGAGAGGTCGTCGCTCTCCTCCTCGATGATCTCGGCGTCGCGCACGTCGGCCGAGTTGCCCGCGCCCAGGGCCCTGGGCGCGTCCTCCCCGCCGCCCGGCAGGAGCCCCATCTCCTTCTTGAGCGCGGCCAGCCGGTGCTCTACGTCGCGGTCCTCGCCGCCCTCCAGGCTGGCGAACTGGCTCTCGAGCTGGTCGCCCGACAGCTCCTCGTCGACCTCGGCCGCCGCGATGGCCCGCCGCTCCTGGCCCTCGATCTCCTCGGTCATGCGGTCGAAGGCCCGGAACGCGCTCTTGTCCTCGAGGCCCGCGATCGTGTCCTGGATGCGCTTCTGCGCCTGCGCGCGCTTCTGCTTGGCGAGGAGGAGGTTCTTTTTGCGCTTGGCCTCCTCGATCTTGGCGTTGAGCTGACGGAGGGAGTCCTTGAGCCGCTCGGTCTCCTGGCGGTGGCGCCGCCACTGGTCCTCGAGCTGATGGGCCCGGTCCGCGTGCTCCTGGCCGCGCATGAGCGCCTGCCGAGCCAGGTCGTCCCGGCCCTCCTTGACCGCCAGCCTGGCCCGCCGCTCCCACTCGCCGGCCTGCTCGCGCTCCTCCTCCCAGCTGGCCCGGAGCTTCCGCTCGTCGGCGATGGCCACCGCGACCTCCTGCTTGGCCTGGGCCAGCTGCCGACGCATGTCCTCCAGGATCTGCGTCAGCATCTTCTCCGGGTTCTCGGCCCGGGCGATCAGGTCGTTGATGTTCGAGCGAAGAAGCCGGGAGAGTCTCTCGAAGATGCCCATGATCAGTCCGCCGACAGGTCCTTGAGGTGACTCGTCACGGCGAGCGCCAGGCTCTCCAGGGAGGCCCTGAACTCGTTGAAGTCGAGCGTCTCGAGCTCCAGCGTGTCGGCCAGCACGATCTCTCCGTCCTCGAGTCCGTAGGCGCCGTGGACCAGGTCCGCGGCGTTGAGCTCCAGCAGCAGCCGGAAGATCCGGAGCTGCGCGTCCTCGCCCTCGGGCACCGTCCGGATGACGGTCCGGAGGAGGAGCACCGGTGGGAGGTAGCTGGCCACGATGGCCGGTCCGGTGTCCTCGTCGGCGCCCTCCGGCCGCACCAGCCACATCCCCTCCCCGATCTCTTCGTAGTCGAGATCGGTGCGGATGAGATAGCTCTCGATGTCTTCCCGGCTGATCATGACCCCGAGCTCCTTGTCTCGTGCCGTTCCGGCGTCCCCAACCTGGGGCGCTCCTCGAGAAGCCGCACCAGGAAGTCCTGCTCCTCCCCGAGCTTGTCCACCCGCTCGGAGAGCCGCGCCACCTGGCGGCGCAGCTCGGTGATCTCCTGGCCGGACGGCGCCGTCCCCGCCGTCGAGGATCGGTCCCCGCTCTCGATGCGGCGGTCGTCCGGGTCCTCGACGCGACGGACCAGCGCGCGCCCCAGGGGCAGGAGCACGGCGAAGAACGCGATCAGTACGATGAGCTCCGTGACAGCCATCTCTCCGCTTCCAACCCCCGTGCCCGTCCCCGGGATCCTCCGTACGTCGCCGCGCATCGAGTGGTTTCAGCGCGTGGGTACCGGTCGCGGCGACGAGCCCGGCGGCGGGGTCTCCGCGGGTGTCCATCTGAGGGTAACCGGGCGTCCCGGCGGTAGCAATGCGCGGGGCCTATATTTGGCGTGGTGTCCCGTCGTCCGGGATGCCCCCACGAACTCTCCACGAGGATGGTGCTGCATGTCGCGACGAGCGTCGGAGAGCGGACCGGGCCGCCTCCCCGGCGGCCGACCGGGGATCGCCGGGGCCGCCGGGACGTTCCTGGCGGCCGGGCTCCTGCTCTCCGCCTGCGTGGCCGCGGGCCCCTACGGAGGAGCCCGGACGCCCGGCATGGCGCCCCGGACCTTCCACTACTGGGTCTACGTGGCGGACGAGGCCTCCGACCAGGTGAGCCGCGTGCGCTACGGACCGGACGGCGCGGTCGTGGAGAAGACCATACCGGTCGGGATCATGCCCGCCGACCTGGACGGGCCGCACGGCCTCGCGGTCTCGCCCGACGGGCACTGGTGGTACGTGACCACCGCGCACGGGACGCCGTGGGGCCGGCTGTGGAAGTTCCGGACGGGGACCGATTCGCTGGCGGGCAGCGTGCAGCTGGGCCTGTTCCCCTCCACCATCGGGCTCACGCCCGACGGCGGGGAGGCGCTCGTGGCCAACTTCGACCTGCACGGGGACGTGGTGCCCTCGACGGTCTCGGCCGTGGCCACCGGGCCGGTCCTGGCCGAGATGGGCCGGATCGGAGCCTGCCCCCGGCCGCACGGGGTCCGGGTGGGGCCGGACGGCCTCCGCGCCTGGTTCACGTGCGTCGCGACCGACAGCCTCGTGGAGGTCTCGGTCCCCGGCAGCCGGGTGGCCCGCTCGGTCCGGGTCACCGTCCCGGGCGGGGCCTGCCAGCCCACGTGGGCCGAGCCCTCGGCGGACGGCGCCCACGTGTACGTGGCGTGCAACGGGGACTCGACCGTGGTCGAGCTCGAGACGGAAGGGCTCACGGTGACGCGGAGAATCGCCGTCGGGCGGCACCCCTACAACCTGGAGGCGACGCGCGACGGACGCTGGCTGCTGGCCACCGACAAGGGCGGCCGGGCGGTCAGCCTCGTGGACCTGGACCGCGGGGTCGAGGCGGCCCGGATGGCCACCTCCCGGCCTCTCCCCCACGGGGTGGTCGCGACCCCGGACTCGCGCTTCGCCTTCGTGAGCGACGAGGCGGTCGGGGCCACGCCGGGCGCGGTGGACGTCTTCGACCTCGAGAAGAAGAAGCGGGTGGCGTCGGTGGAGGTGGGGCTGCAGCCGGGCGGGATCGACTTCTGGAGGATGCAGGCCCTCGCGAGGCGGCCCGAGCTCGAGCGCTACCGCCGCCCGGAGAGGGGCGAGACCGGAGAGGGCGGTGAAGGCGGCCCGGGCCCGCCCGCGTCTCACCCCCCTCCCAGCTCCTCGAGCGCAGGGCCCTCCCCCGCCTCCTCCAGCATCCCGAGGGCGGCGAGCGCCACGCGGCGGTGGACCTCCGCGCTCCCGGCCGGCCCGAGGGGCTCCCCCCACCCGTACGGCACGAGGAGGGCCCGGGGCGGCTTCACGGCCTCGGCCACCTCGCGGAGGAGGACGAGGCACACGGTGGCGATCCCCCTCGACTCGAGCTCCCGGGCCACCAGACCCACGGTCTGGTTGCAGGTGGGTCAGGCCGGGCACAGGAGCGCGGCGTCGACCTCCTCCCCCTGCATCGCCTCCCCGATGGCGGGGGCGGTCTCGCGGACCAGCGTCCGCGTGAGCGGCACGTAGCCCATCATCGAGTAGGCGGTGGGGGCCACCGACCCGATCCGGCCCTCCCCGGCCAGCCCGGCCAGGATCCGGAGGGGGAAGATCGCGTCGGGGTCGCGGCGGGCGATCCCGGTGTCGTAGTGGGGGTGGGTCCAGGACAGGCGCGCGGGATCGAGGTCCGAAGGGAGCGTCCGGTAGCTCGGGTCTCCGAGCTTCCCCGTGTCGAAGGGCTCCCGGCCGGGCGGGACGGCCCCGCCGGTCGAGAGCACCGCCACGCGCGCCCCGGACAGCGGACGGCGGAGCGGGGCGCGGTCCACCGGCTCCCGGCTCCGGAGACCCACCCGGAGCCAGGTGCGGGTGGCCAGGTCCAGGCCGCGCTCCGCGCCCCCGGTCAGCGGTCCCGCGCCGTCCCGGGCGTGAGCTCGCCGATGCCCCGGGTCCCCGACAGCGCCAGCCAGATGTCCCCCGTCCGCGGGTTCGTGTCCATGTTGCGGACGACCGCGCCGGAGGTCGGGATCTGCGCGGTGGCCACGGTCTCCCCGGTGGCCGGGTCCACGCCCACCATCAGGCCGCTCGAGGTCTCGGCGTACCAGATGCGCCCGTCCGTCCCGATCTCGATCCCGTACGGCCGGCCGTTCTCGTGCGGCGTCGGCCACTCGCGGAACGAATCGTCCGACGGGTCCCACCGCCCGAGCCGGCTCCGGGCCCAGTCCGTGTACCAGATCCGCCCCGCGTCGTCCGCGACCAGGCGGCGGGGCCTGGCGCCGTCGGGCGGGAGCCGCACCAGGTCCATCGAGGCGTCGCTCCGGTCGATGCGGCCGAGCGCGTTCGTCCCGAGGAGCGCCACCCACAGGCTTCCGTCGGGCGCCTCCGCGATCCCGTAGGGTCGGGCCCGCTCGGCCGGGATCGGGTGGACCTCGCTCTTCCCCGTGCCCGGGTCCAGCCACCCGTACATGTTCGCGCCCTGCACGGTGAACCACACGCGACCGTCCACCCAGATGGGCGTGTGGGGATCGCGGGCCTCGGCCGGGAGGTCGTACTCGCGGATCTCCCCGGTGGCCGGGTCCAGGCGTCCGATCTTCCCGACCCGGTTCCCCGTGTACCACACGCCGCCGTCGGGCGCGACCACGATGCCGTGCGGGCCCGATTCCGGCGTCGGGGTGGCCCAATCCCGGAACTGGCCGGTCTCCGGGTCGAGCCGGCCGATGTAGCTGTTGGACTGGTCCGTGTACCATACCCTCCCGTCGGGCGCGACGGCCGGGTCGTGCGGGAAGGCCCCGTCGCGGGGAATGCGGTACTCGGTGACGGTGGGTCCGCCCGCCCGCGTGCCCGCCGCCCCGGCCCCGCCCGGCTCCTGGGCGAGGACCGGCGAGGGCAGGCACACGAGAGCGGCCGGTACGAGAGCGAGGATGCGAGCGGGATTCTTCATGGGCGACCCTCCTCGTTCGAAGATGTCGTGCGACGCGCCGGCGACCGTCGGCGCCTCCCCCGGGGTCACAGGGGTCAGCCCGCGACGCCCGCCACGTCCAGGAGCTCGTGGAGGTAGCGGCCCGTGTGGCTGGCCTCGACGCCGGAAACTTCCTCGGGCGGGCCCGCGGCCACGACCCGGCCGCCCTCCGCCCCGCCCTCCGGTCCGAGATCGATGATCCAGTCGGCCGTCTTGATCACGTCCAGCTGGTGCTCGATCACGACCACCGTGTTGCCGCGCTCGACCAGCTCGTGGAGGACGTCCAGGAGGATCCGGATGTCCTCGAAGTGGAGGCCCGTGGTGGGCTCGTCCAGGATGTAGAGCGTGTCCCCGGTGGCGACCTTGGCCAGCTCGCTGGCCAGCTTCACGCGCTGGGCCTCGCCGCCCGACAGCGTCGTGGCCGACTGGCCGAGCGTGATGTAGCCCAGCCCCACGTCCGAGAGCGTCTGCAGCTTCCGCTTCACGCGCGGGACGGCCTCGAAGAACTCCAGCGCCTCCTCCACGGTCATGTCCAGGACGTCGGCGATGCTCTTCCCCTTGTAGAGCACCTCCAGCGTCTCCCGGTTGTAGCGCTTCCCGCGGCACACGTCGCACGGGACGTAGACGTCGGGCAGGAAGTGCATCTCGATCTTGACCAGGCCGTCGCCCTTGCACGCCTCGCAGCGGCCGCCCTTCACGTTGAAGCTGAAGCGCCCCTTGTCGTACCCCCGGATCCTGGACTCGGGAAGCGCCGCGTACAGCTCGCGGATGGGCGTGAACACGCCCGTGTAGGTGACCGGGTTGGAGCGCGGGGTCCGGCCGATCGGGCTCTGGTCGACGTCGATGACCTTGTCGATGCGGTCGGTCCCCTCGATCGCGTCGTGCTCGCCCGGCTCGTCCTTGGAGCGGTACAGGTCGCGCGCCAGCGAGCGGTAGAGAATCTCCTCGACCAGGGTCGACTTCCCCGAGCCCGACACGCCGGTCACGCAGATGAAGGTGCCGAGCGGGAAGTCCACGTCGATGTCGGCCAGGTTGTGCTGGCGCGCGCCGCGCACCACCAGCGCCTCGCCCTCGGTCGGAGCCCGCCTCTCCCCGGGGACGGGGATCTCGCGGTCCCTCCGCAGGTAGGCCGCCGTGAGCGAGTCCTCGCTGGCCAGGAGGTCGTCCAGGCGCCCCGAGACGAGCACGCGCCCCCCGTGCCGGCCCGCCCCCGGTCCCATGTCCACCACGTGGTCGGCCGAGCGGATCGTCTCCTCGTCGTGCTCGACGATGATCACGGTGTTCCCGAGGTCCCGGAGCTCCTCCAGCGTGTCCAGGAGGCGCCGGTTGTCCCGCTGGTGGAGCCCGATGCTGGGCTCGTCCAGGACGTAGAGGACGCCCACCAGCCGGCTCCCGATCTGCGTGGCCAGGCGGATGCGTTGGGCCTCACCGCCCGAGAGGGTCCCGGCCGAGCGCGCCAGCGTGAGGTAGCCCAGCCCCACCTGGTCCATGAACCGTAGACGGTCGCACACCTCGCGCAGGATCGGCGCGGCGATCTCCGCCTCCTGCCCGCCGGCCGCCTCGGCCTCCTCCCGGATCTCGTCGAACAGCTCCCGGACGTCCCGGATCGAGCGCTCGACGACCTCGGTGATGCGGTGGCCGCCGACCGTGACCGCGCGGCTCTCCGGCTTGAGACGCGTCCCTCCGCACTCGCCGCAGGTGCGCGTGGTCATGTAGTCCTCGAGGGACTTCCGCACCTTGTCGCTGTCGGTCTCCTGGTAGCGGCGCTGCACCCGGGCCAGGACGCCGTCCCAGCCCAGCTCCTCGTCGCCCTCCAGGACCGCGGCGCGGACCTCCCCGGGGAGGGTCCCCCACGGGTCGTTGAGCCCGAAGCCGTACTTCTCGGCGATCTCGGGGAGCATCCCGTTCCGGAGCTTCTTGGTGGGCGGGCCCCACGGGAGGATGACGCCCTCCAGGATCGAGATCCGGTCGCCGCCCACCACCAGGTCGGCCTCGGGCTCCTTGCGCACCCCCAGGCCGTCACACGCCGGACAGGCGCCGTAGGGCGAGTTGAAGCTGAACTGCCGCGGCTCGAGCTCGGGGATGTTGACCCCGCACGCCGGGCAGGCGTAGCGCTCGCTGAACAGGTGGCGCTCGGTCCCGTCCTCGCCGCCCGCCGCGGCCGACGCGGATCCCTCCTCGCCCGGTGACGTCCCGTTCCCCGCGGTGGCGTCCTCCTCCGGGGGCCCGCCGTCCCCACCGCTTCGCGCGGTCCGGCGATCCACCTCGGCCGTGCCGCCCGTCATGCGGAGAGCCGTCTGAAGCGAGTCGGCCAGCCGGTCCCGCGCGGCCTCCCGGAGCTTGAGGCGGTCGACCACCACGGCGATCTCGTGGCTCCGGTTCCTGTCCAGGGAGGGCGGGTCGGAGAGCTCCACGAGCTGGCCGTCCACCCGCGCCCGCACGAAGCCCTCCTGCACCGCCTCCTCGAACAGCTCCCGGAACTCGCCCTTTCGTCCGCGCACGAGGGGGGCGAGGACCTCGATCGAGGTCTCCTCGGGCCACTCGAGCACCGCGTCGGCCATCTGGCTCACCGTCTGGCGGCGGACGGGCCGGCCGCACTCGGGACAGTGCGGGGTCCCGGCCCGGGCCCACAGGAGGCGGAGGAAGTCGTACACCTCGGTCACCGTTCCCACCGTCGAGCGCGGATTCCGGCTCGTGGTGCGCTGCTCGATGGCCACCGACGGGGAGAGCCCCTCGATCTGGTCGACGTCGGGCTTCTCCATCACGCCCAGGAACTGGCGGGCGTACGCGGAGAGCGACTCCACGTACCGCCTCTGGCCCTCGGCGTAGATCGTGTCGAAGGCCAGGGACGACTTCCCCGAGCCGGAGAGCCCCGTCACCACCGTGAGGCGGTCGCGGGGGATCGAGACGTCGACGTCCTTGAGGTTGTGCTCCCTGGCGCCCCGGACCACGATGCTCGCGCCCGGGGTCATTCCGTCTTCCAGCATGGTCTCCCTGTCGGGGATCTCGCTCTCTACCGCTCGCTCCGTGTGCGGCTCGTCACGCGCGCCGCCGACGCCGTCCTCCGTCCGCTGCGGCCGCCGTCAGCGGGACGGGACGAGGATGCGGCCGGCGAGCGGCTCCACGTCGGCCGTGATGGGGGTCTCGCCGAACGGCTCCCCGTCCACCTGCACGGCCACCGCCGGATCGGACTCCACCCGCACGGACCGCGCCTGCAGGAAGAGCATCCGCTCGTTCCCCGCGTATTTCTCGCGGGCCACCTGCCACAGCATCCCGGCCATCTCGGGGAGGTTCCGGGGCGCGTAGATGCACACGTCCAGGAGCCCATCCTTGAACGAGGCGCGGGGCGCGACCGTGACCTCGACCGGGAGGCCGGCGGCGACCAGCTGGCCGACGTTGGCCAGGAGGACCATGCTGGCCTTCACCTCGATCTCCCGGCCGTCCGCCTCGATCCGGAAGTCGGCGGCGCGGGGGGTGATGACGTTCTTGAGGCCGCTCACCAGGTAGGCCGCGAACCCGAGCCGGCTCTTGAGCTCCGAGGTGGCGTCCGCCATGACGTCGGCGTCCAGCCCCGCGCCCGCGATGAGCGCGAAGTGCTCGCCGTCCAGGCGCCCGAGGTCGATCGCCTCGCACGTCCCCTGCACCGCCGTCCGCACCGAGCCCTCGAGCGACGTCGGGATCCCGAAGTTGAGCGCCAGCTGGTTCCCGGTGCCGAACGGGAGGACGGCCACCGGCACCTCCGAGCCCGCCGTCCCCCGAAGCGCCTGCGCCACCGTGCCGTCGCCCCCCACGGCCACCACGGCCCGGAAGCCCATCTCGGCCCCGCGCCGGGCCGCCTCGCGGATCCCCGCCGGGTCCTCGACCTCCAGGATGTCGAAGGGCACGCCGTGCCCCGCGAAGGCGCCCGCGATCCGGCGGCGCAGGGCGGCGCCGCCCCCGGCGCCGGAGGCGCGCGGGTTCACCAGGACGAGGAAGCGCTCGCCGACCGGATAGGGGAAGTCCGACGGCCGCACGGCCGTCCCCGCCGTGGACGTCCCTTCCCCGGGCCCTGCCGCCCCGGAGTCCGTCAGGAGACGCGGCCCGCCAGCTGCTCGAGCCTCCGCACCCGCTCGTCGGTGGGCGGGTGGGTCCGGAACAGCCCGGCCAGCGCCGCGCCGCCGCCCCGGAGCGGGTTCACGATGCACAGATGGGCCGCCGCGGGGTTCACCCGCATGGGCCGATGCTCGGCGGCGCGGTCGATGCGCTCGAGCGCCCGGGCCAGGTCCAGTGGACGGCCGCTGATCTCCGCCCCGCCCTCGTCGGCCCGGAACTCGTTCTGGCGGCTCACGGCCCTCTGGATCATGAACGCCGCGATCGGCGCCACGATGAGCATGAGGATCCCGCCGCCCCGGTTCCGGTTCCCGCCGAAGAAGAAGCCGAACCGGGCCAGCATCACGATCGCGGCCGCCATCGTGGCCGCCACGGTTCCGGTGAGCATGTCCCGATGCTTTACGTGGGCCAGCTCGTGGGAGAGGACCCCCGCCAGCTGCTCGTCGTCCAGGACGCCGCGGATGCCCTTCGTCACGCACACGACGGCGTGGTCCGGGTCGCGCCCGGTCGCGAACGCGTTGGGCTGGTCGCTCGGCACCACGGCCAGCCGCGGCATCGGGAGCCCCGCGCGCCGGCGGAGCCGGTCGACCATGTCCCACAGCTCGGGGGCGTCCTGCCGCTCGATCGGCTGCGCCCGGTACATCCTCAGGACCGCTTTGTCGCTGAACCAGTAGCTCCCGAAGTTGAACACGGCCGCGAACCCCAGGGCGCCGATCATCCAGCTCGTGCCCCCGAAGTATCCGGCCACGGCGGCCAGGAGGGCCGTGAGCACGGCCATCAGGCCGAAGATCTTCATGTAGTTGCCCATCTCTCTCCTCACGCTCCGTTCGGCTGTCGGGAGGGTTCTATCCGCCGCTCCCTGCTACCCGCGTCCCCGGGCGAGGCTCCGATTTCTCAGAAGCTCCAGTCCCGGAACAGGAACAACCCGTAGAGGCGGTCCAGGTCCAGGTTCGAGCTCACGACCCGGGCGAACTGCTGGTTGAAGCGGTACTGCATGCGCGCCTCCAGGGTCCAGCTCCGGCGGAACCGCCAGCTCAGCGTGCCCTCCGGGAGCGGCATGCCCACCGGGTAGGTCACGGTGAGGAAGATGTCGGGCCCCAGGTACACGCCCGCCTCGACCTCCGTGTCCCCGAACAGGGAGCTCTCCCCGCCGGGCCCGCCGGTCTGGGAGGTCGTCGGTCCCTGCCTCACGTTCAGGTACTCGATGGGCGACTGGCCCACCAGCAGGGACGACAGCTCCGACCCGAACCGGCCCAGGAGCTGCTCCCCGGCCAGCTGGCTGGCCGAGGTCGAGCCCTCGGCGTAGGTGCCCGTGGCCGCGCACGGCCGGTTGAACAGGAGCACGCACACCTGGTCGGACTGGCTCAGGGTCGGCTCGCTGGAGAGCGAGAGCTGGGGCTGGAGCATCGTCCCACCCACGTGGGCCGTCACCATGATGGGGCCCTGGGACGTCTGGATCCGGTGCTCGGCCGTGATGTCCAGGTTCGGGTCGACGCCGGGCGTCCCGACGAAGGCGATGGTACCGTCCGTGATGCGCAGCTGGCGGGAGACCAGCTCGCCCACCCCGCCCAGTCCCGACGGGGTCCACGTGTAGGTGCCCCGGACGAGCTGGACGGGCCCGAACACGGTCAGGTCTCCCCGGCTCCGGTCCATCCGCACCTGGATGTCGCCCGAGAGCTCGACCGCCATCTGCTGCGAGCGCATCCACAGGTCCGGGCCCACGGTGACGCTGACGTCCATCTTGAGGTTCTGCATGAAGGGGTTCTGCGCCGCCGCGACCAGGCGCCGCTCGGCCACGCTCGTCGTGTCCAGGAGCGCATACAGCTCGGGGTCCGTGAGGTCGACGACGTCCTGCTGGCGGAGGAACTCCCGGAAGCGGATCGTCCCGTCCGAGATCCGGACGTTCCCGGTCACGGTGGGGCGCGTGTAGCTGCCCGCCAGGTGGACCTTCCCGTCCAGGGTGGCCGTGGCCCGGCGGCGCTCGATGGCCTTCAGCTTCCTGGCGGCCAGGTCCAGGTCCAAGCCGGGGTCGGTCGGGTGCGCGAGGTCCACGCTCCCGGTCACGGTCCCCCCGCCTCCCGCCTGCGAGACGAAGCCCAGGGAGTCGAGCGTGGCCTCCGTCCCCTCGAAGCGCACGGGCCCGCCGACGTTCGCGAACCGCACGCCGAGCGAGGGGACCGTGGCCGCTCCTCCCGCCAGGGTCAGGCTCCCGCCCAGCTCCGGGGCCTTCGGGCTCCCCCGGACCGTCACCGTGCCCGCGGCCGTCCCCTCGACCGCCCGGAGCTGCCCGAACGGCGCGGCCGCCAGCTCCAGCGGCAGGCTGTCGGCCTCCACCCGCAGGTCGAGCGGCCGGTCCGGGAAGCGCTCCCCCCTGGTGGCCGGAGCGAGGTCGCCGTCCACGCTCCCGGAGACCGTGACCAGCGGCCCCTCCGCTCCGGAGAGCTGCCCGTGGACACGGGTCTCCCGGTCGGCGTAGTGCAGGGTGGACTCGAGGCGCGTGTAGGCGTGCGAGCCCAGGGAGGGCGAGTCGACCCGGACCGACGCATCCATGACCGGCGAGCTCCCGGTGCCGCGCACCCTGAACGAGGCGTCGAGGCGGCCCGAGGGCGCCGGATCCATCGCCACGAAGCTGGCCACGTTGGCCAGCTGCACCCTCTCCACGGCCAGGTCGAAGCGGGCCTCCCCGCGCCGGGGCACCTCGCCCTCGGCCCGGATCAGGCCGCCGCGGCTCCCGGAGAGGAGGAGGCTGTCCACCGCGACGCCGGAGTCGCCCCACGTCACCGTGGCCGGCTGCCGGAGCGTGATCCGCTGCACGCCGAAGCCGACGGAGAGCGACCGCAGGTCGACGCGGCTTCGGCCCTCCCCCAAAGCCACGGAGCCGGCGGCGTCCAGGGCCGCCGTCGTGTCCCGCCGGGCCTGGATCGAGACCTCCGCCTCCCTCGGACCCCGCCTGGCGATCCGCAGGGCCACCGAGTCGGCCCCGACGGGTCCCCGCTCCAGTCCCCACGCGTCGCCCCGCAGGACGAGGGAGTCGAGCGAGGCCTCGCTCGTCACGTCCAGCGTCAGCCGCGCCGAGTCGGCCGCCACCGGGCCGTACCGCGGCGACCGCGCCGTCAGGCTGCCACCGAAGGCGTACGAGTCCAGGTTCCCGTACACGACGCCCCGCGCGGCCAGGGACCCGGCCAGGGTGTCGGGGAGCGAGGCGGGCTCCTGCTCCCCTGCCCCCTCGTCCCCGGCCCCCGGGAACTGCGCCAGGAGCCCGGCGGCCGACGAGTCCGGCTCCGCCGGGTTCCTGCCCGGGACGAGCCACCGGTTCCAGGCCGACAGGTCCGGGGCGTCCACGTCCAGGACCAGCGACCCGCTCCTGTCGGACGCCAGGCCGAAGGCGCCGCGGCCCCGTACCCGCCCCACGTCCGTGCGGATGGCGAAGGTGTCGGCCTTCGCCAGCCCCTCCTTGACGCTGAAGCGCAGCAGGCTCGAGTCCACCCGGGCCCCCGCGAACATCGACGGGAGCACCTCCAGGTCGAAGGTCGCCTCCAGGTCGGCGGGGTCGGTCCCCTCGCCCCGCACCCGGCCGCGCACGTCCAGTCGGGTCCGGGGGCCTCCCTTGAGCCACTGCCGGAGCTGGATGCCCCGCGCGGTGAGGCGGGCGTCGTAGCGCCGACGCTCGGCCGTCAGGTCGAAGCTCCCGTCGAAGGAGAGGTGCCCGCGCGGGGTGGCCAGATCGGCCGAGGCCGTCAGGTCGCACAGGCAGCCGCGCGCCTCGATCGGGCCCCGCACGACCCCCACCATGTCCACGTTCGGGAAATACGGGTCGACGACCGACAGGGAGAGGGGGTCGGTGCGGAGGCTGACGTCCACCCGGACCGTGTCGGTCATGTCGAGGGTTCCGCGGCCCGTGACGTGCGACGTCGTGTCGTCCGGGATGCGCTGGGTGAGGTCCTCGGTGAAGGTCACCCTCCGACCGATCACGCCGTCCAACATCGCGGTCCCCGAGATCCGGCCCGGCTGGCGCGTGTCGATCCCCAGCACCCGGGTCCAGCGCGGCTCGAAGCCCCGGAAGTCCAGCTTCAGGCTCCCCAGCCGCCGGGGCGTGGTGAGGCTCACCGCCCCGTGGAGGCCCACGCGCGAGGAGGCGCCGGCGCTGTCGGCCGGCCCGGGACGGCGGAGCGTGAGCTCCCCCTCCATGCCCAGGAGATCGATCGGCCCGGAGCCCTTCAGCTCGCCGCTCACCAGGCCGTCGACGTCGGTCGGGCGGTCCAGGAGCCGGTCGACGAGGGAGAGCCGGAGCGGGTCCACGCGCACGTCGTAGGAGGCGAAGCGCGCCGGATCGGTGAGATGGAGCTCGAAGGAGCCGCGCAGCCGCGAGTCCCCCGATCGCATCTCCCCGTCGTGCGCCTCGACGACCGTGGTCGGTCCCGAGGAGCGGAGGACGATCCCGACCGGCCCGCCGCCCCTGTCGGGCACGGGGATCGGGAGCCAGCCGAGGTCCGCGAAGTCCAGCGGATCGGCGTCCAGGTCGAAGCGGAAGATCGGCACCGAGTCGGGGACCACCCAACCGCTCCCCGTGAGGCTCGAGGACGGGGTCCGGATCTCGTCCAGACGGACCTCGATGGTGTCGCCGAACACCGCCGATCCGGTCAGCGTCCGGACGTCCAGCGGCTGCCGGACGGCCTCGAGTCGGGTGGCCAGGTCGGCGAAGGCCAGTCGGAACGGCCGGTCCGGGTCGGCCAGCCGCAGGCTCGGGAAGCTCCCGCTCACCGAATCGAGCACGAAGGCCTTCACGGGCCGGCCGTCGGGGCCGCGCTGCACATTCCAGATCGACCCGCCGGCCAGCGCATCGCGCACAGCGCTGTCGCGCGCCGCGCCCCGCAGGTCCGTGGTCCACGGCTGGCGGACCTCGATCCGGCCGCCGTCCACGTGCGCGTCGGTGACCACGATCCGCGTGCCGCCGCCGGTGGCCGTGTCCGGCCGCGGCGCGGCCGTCGTGTCGGGCTCCCCGGCGAAGATGCGCTGGTAGTTCCAGGCCCCCGAGGTGTCCTGCGCCAGGGTGAGCTCCACCCTCCCGGCGCGGAGCCTCCGGAAGTGATACTCGCCCGTCAGGAAGCCGAGGGGGCTGTACTCGACCCGGACGCTGTCCAGGGCCAGGAAGGGGCTCCCGTCGGCCTCCTCGATCCGGAAGGAGGCCAGGCTGGCCCGGGTGACGACGTTCCCCCCGGTGATGGCCCCGACGCGGACCCGGCCGTGCACCGTCCCCGTCAGCGCGCGCTCCAGCATTCCCCGGATGACGTCCCGTCCGGTGGCGGTCTGGGTGAAGACCACTATGCCGCCGGCCGCCGCCAGGCACGCGAGGCCGACGAGGGCGACGAGCACGCGGGCCGCCCCCGCCGCCCATCGCCCGAGACCGCCGCTCCGCTCCTCTCCGGCCATCGTCAGAACGCCTGCCCGATGGCCAGGTGGAGCTGCAGCCTGCGGAGGAACTCGCGCAGCGAGCTCGGGTCGCCCTCGTTGTACGGATCGTACATCACGTGCTGGTCCAGCTCCCTCAGACCGCTGCCGCCCGGACCCACCTCCGCCACCACCGGCAGGTCCTGGACCCCTGTGGGGTTGTACGCCAGGTCGAGCCGCAGGGGCCCCACGGGGCTCGCGAAGCGGATGCCGAGGCCCGGCGTGGCCACGGGCGCCTTGAGGCGGGAGAGGTCCTTCCACACCTGGCCCGCGTCCAGGAAGCCCACGACCGACCAGGTCGGGCTGAGGCGGGCCCTCAGCTCGAGGCTCGCCTCGAACGTGGCGTCCCCGCCCGTGGGCCGCTGGTCGAAGGCCCGCGTCGGGAGACCCTGCACGCACGTCTCGAGCGCGACGCCGTCGCAGCTGGCCGCCGAGTCCACCACGAGCACCGTCGGGCCCAGGAGGTTCTGCCCGAACCCCCGGACGCTCTGGGCCCCGCCGCCGAAGAAGCGCTTACGCGGATGGACGACCGGCTCCCCGCCCTGTCCCCCCTGGAAGACCCTGCCACCCGTGGCGTTCACCCAGCCGGCCCGAATGCGCGCCGCCAGGACGAACCTCGGACCCATCCGCTCGAAGTCGGCGCCGTTCACGCTGAAGCGCACGTAGTTGTAGTCGGAGGCGGTGAACGCCCCCGCCCCCTCCAGGTCCAGCGTGACGTAGTAGCCCGCCGTGGGGGAGAACGGGTTGTTCCGCCGGTCGTAGTTCCACGAGAGCGTGACCGGGGCCAGCCACCTGGACTCCGCCAGCACGTCGATGTCCCGGGGCTGGCAGAAGCCGAAGTTGATGCAGAAGTACACGTCGGCCGAGCGCTCGGCGAAGCTCGTGAGCTCCGGCCGGTAGCTCAGGGTGAGCGGCATGCGACGCCGGAGCCTGCGGGTCAGCGCCAGCTCGCCTCCCTCGCTCTTCCGCACGTAGACCCCCGGGACGGTCTCGCGCTCCAGGAAGAGCGAGGCCGACAGGCTGTTCCGTCCCGAGAGGAAATAGGGCTGCCGGACCCGGGTCTCCAGGTGGTAGTTCAGCTTCTGGAAGGCCGGCACGGTGTCCACCGAGGAGCACGGGAACGTCCCCCCGATCTGCTGCGAGAGGAGGTTGGAGACGCGTCCGTCCACCGTGAGCTGGCGGGCGCCCCCCAGGAAGTCGCGGTGCGTGAATCGGGCCTCGGTCTGGAAGCAGTCCAGCGTGGTCACGCCCACCCCGGCCCGCACCGAGCGGGGCGGGGCCGGCGTCACGTCCACCCTCACATCCAGGAGCGTGTCCGAGCCGGCCACGGGCTCGACCTGGATGTTCGCGAACCGCACGGCCGGCAGGTCGTACAGGTCCCGCTGGCTCTCGAGCGCACGCTGCTGGCTGTAGTAGGCGCCCTCGCCGAAGGTGAGGAACTGCCGGATCACCCCCTCGCCGATCGTCCCGGCTCCCTGGATCCGGATCGCGGCGATCCGCTTCCTGGGCCCCGGCTGCACGTGCAGCGTGAGGTCCGCCTCGTGGCTCCCCGCCGGGATGAAGTACTCGTCCAGTGCCGCGGCCTCCGTGAAGCCGAGGTTCCGAAGGCGCGTCGTGATCGCCTGCTTCCCCTGGTCGAGGGCCACGAGGCTCAGGGGATCCCCCGGCGCGAGCGGGAACTCCCGCCGGACCTCCGCGGAGTCCACCGCGTCGGGCAGCCCCTGGATGGCCAGCGACCGGATCCTGGTCGGCTCGCCCTCCCGGACGTCGAAGCGGATCCCGACCTCGCCGTCCAGCCGGTCCACGGCGGTGTCCACCTGCACGTCCCGGTAGCCCCGGGCACGGTAGAAGAGCCGCAGACGCAGCAGGTCCTGCGGGAGCACGGACTCGTCCAGGTACGCGCGGTCCTCCACGAGCCCCCAGTCGGTGAGCGGACAGAGGAGGAGGACCTGGAAGACGACGGAGCGGCAGTGGGTGGCCCGCGTGGCGATCGCCGAGGCCAGCTCGTCGCTCGAGAAGGCGTGGTTCCCGGTGAAGGTGAGGGAGACGACCTCCCGGTCCCCGGGGAGGACCTGCTGCGCCGGCAGAGAGCCCGCGGCGCAGGCCAGGAGGGCCGCGGCCAGGAGGGCGGTCCGGCCCGCGCTGCGGCAGGGCGGAGGGGCGGCGCTCACCGCGGGCCGTCCGCCGTCCCTCCACGCCGGCCGTCCACCTCCGGGCGTCCGTCCCGGTCGGGACGGTCGTCCGCGGAGCGCTCGGGCGCGCCGACGGCGCCGGGCCCCACGGGGGGCTCGGGCGCGCCCGGGGCGCCGGGTCCGGCGGCGCGCCCGGTCCGGGCGGACCGGCGCGGGCCGGGCACGGCATCCTCGGGCAGCGGCTCCCGACCCAGCAGCCGCCGCGCCACGTAGGCGGCCGCCAGCCCGGCGGCCGCGCCCGCCGCGGCGGCCAGGAGCTCTTCCTCGAGCGACAGCGGGCCCCGCCGGTAGCGGGTCACGGCCGCCCCGCCACCGGCGAGGTCGTCTCGTCGAGCCAGATGTCCGGCCGGGTCGCGAACCGGTGCTCGCTGTGGGGCCAGAATCCTTGCTCGCCATCGCGCCACAGGTAGTGGGTCACGTGGATCTCCTCCCGGTCGGCACGAATGAGGTTGAGGCTGTTCCCGAGGCGCTCCCGTCCGCGGCCCCGAGCCGAGGTCGTGGTCCCGCACTGGACGACCACGATCCCCTTCTCCCGGCTCTTCCCGGGGAAGAAGTCCAGCGAGTCCCCCACGTAGGCCCGATGCATGTGTCCGGCCAGAATGAGATGGACGTCCAGGCGGTCGAACAGGGCGAGCGCCGTGCGGGCCCCCGGCATCACCCGGTCCCGCGCGAAGTCGGGCGGCGGCGCCAGGTGGTGATGGGTGACCACCACCCGCAGGTCGGCGCGGGGGGAGGCCTCGAGCGCCTCGGCCGCGAACTCGAGCTGGCCCCGGGCCAGCCTCCCGTTGGAGAAGGTGAAGCGCCGCGTGGAGTTCAGCGAGACGATCGTGAGGCCGGGCAGGTGGTGCACGGAGTCCAGCCGCTCGTCGATGTAGCGCCGGTAGAGCCGATAGGGCGCGAAGAAGCGCTCGTGCACCCTGTAGAGCGGCACGTCGTGGTTGCCGGGCGTGACCACCACCGGCGCCTCCAGCCGCTCGAGCCAGGCGGCGGCCGCCTCGAACTGCGTCGCCCTGGCCCTCTGCGTGAAGTCTCCGCTCACCACCACCACGTCGGGCGCGCTCCGCTCGGCCAGCCGCCGGACGGCCTCCGCCCGGTCCGGGAGGAAGGGGGGCCCGAAGTGCAGGTCCGAGACATGGAGGATCTCAGGCATCCGCGGCCCGGCTGCCGGGGGCCGATCCCGGGCGGCCGCCCGGTCCGGCGGGGGCCGGGCCGTCCGCCGCCCCGGACGCCGGCTCCCCGACCTCGCGGTCGCCGCGGAGCCGTGACCAGAGCACCGCGCCCAGGACGACGAGGGCGATGGCGATCACCTGGGCCGTGGTGAGGGGGCCCAGGACCCGGTCGTCCTTGGCCCGGAAGATCTCGACCACGAAGCGCTCGACCCCGGAGAGCACCAGGTAGGCCGCGAACAGCCGCCCCGCCTTCCACGGCTTCTTCCTCCACCGCCACAGGAGGGCGAAGATCACGAGCGCCGCGGCCGTCTCGAAGGGCTGGGTGGGGATCACCTTCAGCACCGTCGAGTCCGGGATCCCCGGCGGGACGTGCGCCCCGAAGTCCGTCCTCAGGTTCCCCGCCGTGGTGGGAGGGGAGCCCTTCGGGAAGGCCACCCCGATCCACGAGCTGGTGGGCCGCCCGTAGTCGTCTCCCACGAGGAAGCATCCGATCCTGCCGATTCCGTACCCGAGCGCGAGCGCCGGCGCCACGAGGTCGGCCCCCCGGGGGATCGGGAGGGACCGCCTGCGGAGGAGCCAGAGGACCGCCAGCGATCCCCCGATGAACCCCCCGTACCACACCAGCCCCGCCCGCGAGGTGAGCATGGCGCCGGGCGCCGCCGCCACGAGGCGCCAGTGGAGGGCAAGGTAGTAGAGCTTGGCTCCCACGATGCCGCCGACCAGGGCCGCGATCATGATGTCCCCGGCCAGCTCCCGGTCCTCCGCGAGCTCCTCGAGGCGGATCCTCATGACGTACCAGGCGGTCAGGAACGCGGCCGCCATCATGACGCCGAACGTGGTGATCGTCACCTCGCCGAGTCCGGGGAGGTGGAGGGTGACGAGGTCGGGATACACGCTGCCTCCTACGAGACGGGGAGATCGGCCCGGCGGGCCCGGGCGGCGGCGGGAACGCTCTCCGGGGCGGCCGCGCCGGGCTCGCGCTCCAGGCCCGGGAACGGAAGGGACGGATCGGCGTTGAGGTCGAGCCCGCTGCGCTCCCCGCGCGCCAGGCGCCACGCGGCGACCCTGGCCACCATGGCCCCGTTGTCGGTGGCCAGCCGGGGCGGAGGCACGAACAGCTCGCCGTCCGGGCCAAGGGCGGCCGTCATGCGCTCGGACAGGGCGCCGTTGCGCGCCACCCCGCCGCCGAGGAGCACGCGCCGGCACCCGACCAGCTCGACGGCCCGCAGGGTCTTGTGCACCAGGACGTCGAGCACGGCCGCCTGGAACTCCGCCGCCAGGTCGGGGACGGCCGCCTCGAGCGCCCCGGGCGCGCCCTCCTCCTCGATCCGGCCCGCCAGCAGGGACGCCGCCGTCTTGAGGCCGCTGAAGGAGAAGTCCAGCCAGGCCGGGTCGCCGGGGGCGTCCGTCCCGGAGAGCATCGGGCGCGGCAGCTCGAAGCGGCCCGGGGTGCCCCGGCGGGCCGCCCGCTCGATGGCGGGGCCGCCGGGCCAGCCCAGACGGAGCCGGCGGGCCACCTTGTCGAACGCCTCCCCGGCCGCATCGTCCCGCGTCTCGCCCAGGAGCTCGTAGCGCCCCCACTCCGGCGCGTGCAGGAGGAGCGTGTGGCCGCCCGACACCAGGAGCGCCACGAACGGCGGCGCCGCCTCGGGCCGCTCCACCGAGTTGGCGAACAGGTGCGCCTCCATGTGGTGGACGCCCAGGAGCGGGAGCCCCCGGCCGTAGGCGAACGCCTTGGCCCAGCTCACCCCGATGAGCAGGGATCCCACCAGGCCCGGTCCCGCCGTCACGCCCACACCGGCCAGCCCCGCGGCGTCCACGCCGGCCCGGTCGAGCGCCGCCTCGACGACCCGGTCCAGCTGCCTCAGATGCGCCCGGGCGGCGATCTCGGGCACCACGCCCCCGAACGCCGCGTGCGCGTCCTGGGTGGCGATCACGTGCCCGAGGAGACGGCCGTCGGCGCCCAGCACCCCGGCCGAGCACTCGTCGCAGGACGTCTCGATCCCGAGGACCGGCCCCTCGACGGCACCTCCCCTCACGACCCGGCCCCCGCCGGCCGCACCGTGACCTCCGCGGGCGACGGCGTCGCCGTGACCTCGACCTGCGGCGGGAGCTCGACCCGGACGGGGAGGGTCGCCCCGCCCTCCGGCAGGCTGTCCAGCGTCACGAAGGCGCGGACGCTCGCGGCGTCCAGGGCCCGGACCGCGGGACGGGCTCCCCGGAGCGACACGGCCACCGAGTCACGCGGGGGCGCGGCCCCTCCGGCGGCGTCGCCGCGCAGCTCGAGCGGTACCGTGAGCGTGGCCTCGACCAGGCTGTCCACGCCCACGGTGACCAGGACGGTCCCCGGCTCGATCGTGATCCCCGAGGCGCCCCGGGGAGGCCGCACCTGCAGCTCCCGGCTCACCGAGCGCGCCAGGTCGCTCAGCGTCGCCGACTCGGTGGGCAGGGAGTCGATGGTCTCGACGACCGACCGCGCCCCGCGCACGGTCACGCTGTCGGGCTCGAGGCGCACCGGGCGGACGAGCGCGAAGCCGTCCGCCGCCGACAGCTCCAGGCGCGACGCCACCGGCACCTTCCGCTCCACCTTCCGCTCCAGGTGCGCCTCGACCTGGGACGGGTGGACGGCGACCGGCGTCGCCTTCAGGTCACGGTTGTAGCTCACCATGTCCGGGGCGAGGTCGAGCGTCATGGTGGGGCCGGTCACCGAGTCGATCACGCGCCGGATCGCCGGAGGGCTGGTGACCATCGAGACGATGTCCCCCACCCGACCCTGGAAGGTGGTCTGCACCCGGGACGGCGCGCTGGCGATCACCCACGCGGTGTCCTGGACCTCGAGGTCCAGGCGCGTGGGGACCGTCTGCTCCTGGCGCTTCTCGGCCGCGACGTTGAACCAGAGGAGGATGGCCAGCACGAGCGCCGCCAGCTTGTACGGCCAGTTCTCGAGCAGCATGCCGCGCCAGTCCACCGTCTACCGCCTCCCTCCCGGACCCGCGGTGCCCGCGGGCGAGGCCGGGTCCACGACGCCGTCCGGGCTACGGCCCGGGGGCGCTCCCCCGGCGCCGGCGGAATCCGCGCCTCCGGTGCCCGCCGAGTCGATGGCGCCGCGTCCCTCCCGCGGCGCCGGCCCCGCCACCCGGATGGAGACCGTCCCGCCCCGACGAAGCGCGTAGCCCGGAGGCGGGGACTGCGCGATGACCCGCCCGGCCGCCTGGAACGCGTCCGGCTCGTAGGTCACGTCGCCCAGGTCGAGGCCGGCGTCCCGCAGGATCGTGGGCACGTCCTCCACGTGCCGGCCCGAGAGGTCGGGGACCTCGGCCGTGCGCGGCCCCTCGCTCACCAGGAGGGTGACCTGGGCCGGCAGGCCCAGCTCGGTGCCCGCGTCGGGCCGCGTGCCGACGATCTGGCCTCGCCGGGCCGGGGACCGCGAGCTGTCCACGGCCGTCCGGAATCCGAGTCGCTCGAGGACGATCTGGCCCTGTCGGGCGGAGAGGCCGCGGAGGTCCGGCACCCGGCGCCGATCCGGCCCCGAGCTCAGCGTGACCTCCACCGGGGCGCCCGGACGCGCGTACTGGCCGGGCAGGGGTGTCTGCGCCACGATCGCGCCGGCCGGAGCCTCCGGGTGCGCGACGCTGGAGGACACCGCCAGCGTGAGGCCGGCCTCGGTCAGCGAGCGATCGGCACCGCTCCGGCCGAGCCCGACCAGGTCGGGGACCTGAACCACCTCCCCGGCCTCGGCCCGCTGGCCGCCGGGGAAGATCAGGTTGGCCGCCACGACGTAGCCCGCCACGAAGAGCACGAGCGTCAGCGCCGCCGCCTGGATCCAGCGGTTGCGCCACCACGGCCCGCCGCCGCGTCCCCGGCCGCGACTCCGGCGGCGCCGGCCACCGCGGCCTCCCGGCCCGCCTCCGCCCCCCGGGCCTTCCTCTCCCCCCGTCCGGGCGTCGTCCGGCCCGCCGGCCTCCGGCCCTCCGCTCTCCCCGGAGGAGCGCCCGCTCCACGGCCACCTGAAGCCGCCCAGGCCGCGCCGCCTCCGGAACTTCACGCCGCCCTCCGCCGGAGCCGGGCGGCGAACGAGCCGTCGGTCCCCGTGCGCCACGGCAGCACCCGGAGCTGCCCCTCGGCGTCCAGCACGCCCCCGGGCAGGCCCGGCCCGGCGGGGGCCGCCTCGCGGGCGAAGTCGGCGTGGCGGTCCAGGAACTCTCTCACTCGATCCTCGTTCTCCTCGGGTTCCAGCGAACAGGTGGCGTACACCAGGAGCCCTCCCGGCTCCACGAGGCCCGCGCAGGCCTCCACGAGCTCCTCCTGGAGGGCCGTCATCGCGGCCAGCCGCCGCTCGTCGATGCGCCAGCGGGCGTCGGGACGGCGGCGCAGCGTTCCCGTCCCCGTACACGGGACGTCGGCCAGCACGGTCGAGGCCCCGCGGATCGCGGGCCGGCGGCCGTCCATCACGACCGGGGCCAGCTCCGTCCCGGTGCGGCGCGCGGCCTCCCGCACCGACCCGAGCCGGCCGGGGTCGACGTCGGCGGCCACCGAAAGGCCGGCGCCCCCCGGTCGCGCGTGCGCGAGGGCGACGCCTTTCCCTCCGGGCGCCGAGCACAGGTCCACGAACGTGCCGGGGCCCGGGGGGCCAACGTAGTCTACCACGGCGGAGGCCGCAGGATCCTGCACCACGGCGGGAACGGCCCGGAGGAAGGACGCCGGGTCGCCCCGGACCAGGCGCACCATCCGGGGCCACCCCTCCAGCGGCTCGGTCACGACGTCGGCCCCGGAAGCGCGCGCCGGCGCGGCCGCCTCTCTCCGGTCCAGGAGGCGAGCCGTCACCTGCGGGGGCGTGTTGTCCAGCTCCACGAGGCGGGCCACCTCCTCGACGCTCCAGCGCCCCAGCCACCGCCGCACCAGCCAGGCCGGGTGTGATCCCCAGGTGGAGAGGTGTCCCTCCGGATCGTCCTCGAGCCGGGGGAAGAGCGCCTCCCGGTCCTCCACGCGTCCCGCGGCGCGCAGGACGCCGTTGACGAACCCGGTGGCGCGGCGGCCCACCGTCGCGCGCACGCCCTCCACGGCCTCGTGGACCGCCGCGTGAGCCGGGACGCGCATCTCGCGGAGCTGGTAGAGCCCGATCCGGAGCCAGTCCAGGACCGCCGGCTCGATCCGCCTCGCGGGGCGGTCGCTCAGTGCGGACAGCTCGTGGTCCAGCCGGTCCCGCAGGCGCAGGCACCCGTAGGCCAGCTCCATGGCCAGACGCCGGTCCCTCTCGGGGAGGGAGGGCAGGCGCTCCGCGGCCGAGCGGTCCGCGAAGGCGCCCTTACGCACGTCGGCCAGGACGTGGAAGGCGGCCAGGCGGGCGTCGCTCGCCCCCCGGCCGGGTGCACGGCCGCTCAGGTCAGCCGGCCCGCCGAGGGGCTCGAGGGCACGGCCCACTCCCGGCGCGGCATGCGCCCCGCAAGGTACGCCAGCCGACCCGCCTCCACGGCACGCCGCATGGCCGCGGCCATCGCCACCGGGTCCTCCGCCTCGGCCAGCGCCGTGTTCATCAGGACCCCGTCCACGCCCTGCTCCATGGTGAGGCACGCGTCCGAGGCCGTCCCGACGCCGGCGTCCACGATGACCGGGACGTCCAGCCGGCGCTTGAGGATCCGGATGCCGACCGGGTCCAGGAGGCCCAGCCCGCTCCCGATGGGGGAGGCGAGCGGCATCACCGCGGCCACCCCGGCGTCCTGCAGCTTGAGCGCGGTGACCAGGTCGTCGTTCGTGTACGCCAGGACCGTGAAGCCCTCGTCGACCAGCGTCCGGGCGGCGTCCAGCATCTCCTCGACGTCCGGGTAGAGCGTCTCCTCGTCCCCGATGACCTCGAGCTTCACCCAGTCGTGGAGGCCGGCCTCGCGGCCCAGGCGCGCGTAGCGGACGGCGTCCTCGGCCGTGTAGCAGCCGGCCGTGTTGGGGAGGAGGAAGAACTCCTCCGGGTCCAGGTGGTGGAGGAGGCTCTCCTCCTTCGAAGCGTCCAGGTCCACGCGTCGCACCGCCACGGTGACGATCTCGGCGCCCGCCGCGCGCAGGGCGGCCACCATCGTACCGGCGTCCGAGTACTTCCCCGTGCCGGCGATGAGGCGGGAGCGGAAGCTCCGGCCTCCCAGCGCCAGCGGCTCGTCCACGCGGGCCGGCTCTTCCCTGTCCGCGCCCTTCTCCAGGACCGTGCTCATCTATCCCCCTCCTCGCCAGGTGCTCGCTTCCACGCGACGCGCGTCAGGGCGCGCCGCCGATCATCCCCCGCCCACGAAGCGGACGAGCTCGACGCGGTCGCCCGCCTCGAGCTCGACGCCGTCCCGCTCGCCCCGGCGGACGATCTGCCGGTTCAGCTCGACGACCACGGTCCGCCCGTCCACCTCGAGCTGCTCGAGGAGGTCCGCCACGGACGAGCCGCCGCCGACCTCGCGCGACTCCCCGTTGACCTCGATCCGGATGGTCTCCGTGCTCATCATCCCTCCTCCCGAGGGCTCCCTCCCAGGGCCGCCAGGAGCTCCGCGGCCGCCACCTCCGGGACCGCGGCCTCCCACACGGACCGCACCACCGCGGCCCCCGACGCTCCGGCCGCGAGCACCTCGGACGCGCGGCCGGCGTCGACGCCGCCGATGGCCAGGACGGGCGGACCCACGTCGCGGCAGGCCTCCAGGAGCGCCATCCCGCCCGGCTCCGTCCCGGGGTGGGAGGGGGTCGCGAAGATCGTACCCAGGATCAGGAAATCTGCTCCGTCCGCGGCCGCCGCCGCGGCCTCCTCGCGGCCGTGCACCGACGCACCCAGGAGGAGGCGCCCGCCGGCCACGTGGCGGGCGGCCCGGACGGGGAGCGCACGCCGCCCGAGCTGCGCCGCGTGCGCCCCGGCGGCGAGCGCGACGTCCAGGCGCTCGTTGACCGCGACCCGGCCTCCGTGCCGCTCCGCGCCGGCCAGCAGCTCCCGGGCGAGGTCGAAGATCGTCCGGCCGCTCGCGTCCCGGAGCCGGAGGTGGAGGGCCAGACCGTCCCCGCACCGGCGCTGGAGGGCGGCGGCGGTCTCCCGGAAGTCCGGACGCGCGGCGACCTCGTCGGTCACCACCACGTGGAGGCGCGGGAGCCGGGCCCGGCTCACCGGAGGCGCTGGCCGGCCCGCGCCCCCCGGCCCCGGATCCAGGCGGCCGAGGCCATGCGCCGGCTCCCGGCGGGCTTGACCTCCCCGATCCACACGGCGCCCTGCCCGGCCGCCGCGAGCAGCCCCTCGCGCGGGTCCGCCACGAGGACGGTCCCCGGCGCGGCGCCCGGACGGTCGTGCACGGAGCCCCGCCCGCTCTCCGCCGCCGCGGCCACGGCGCGCGCGGCCTCGGCACTCCCCACGGACCGCGGATCGAACAGCTGCACGGAGAGGTCCCCGCCGGAGCGTCCGCCGCCGCCGGAGGGCCGCCGGCCGCCGGAGGCCCCGTCGTCCTCCGCCCCGAGGACGCTCCACGCCGCCGGCCACGGATCGCAGCCGCGGATCCAGCGGTCGACCTCGGCGGCGGAGTGCGACCAGTCCAGCCGGGCCGCGTCGCGGCCGAGCTTGGGGGCGTAGGTGGCCGCATCGTGGTCCTGCTCGCGCGGCTCGATCGTGCCCGCCCCGAGCCCCTCCAGCGTCTCGAGGAGGAGCCGGCCCCCGAGCCCCGAGAGCTCCTCGAACAGCTCCCCCGCGGTCGTGCGCGGCCCGATCCCCACGGCCTCCTGCCGGAGGATCGGCCCCGCGTCCAGCTCCCGCACCAGGCGGATGATCGTCACCCCGCTCTCCCGGTGGCCGCGGATGATGGCCCAGTTGATCGGCGCGGCGCCGCGGAGGGCGGGGAGGAGCGAGGCGTGGACGTTGAGGGTCCCGAGGCGGGGCGCCTCGAGCACGTGCTCGGTGAGGATCTCTCCGTAGGCCGCCACCACCGACACGTCGGGGTCGAGCCCGGCCAGCGCCTCCATGAAGGCGTCGCCGCGGGGCTTCTCGGGCTGGAGGAGGCGGAGGCCCGACTCCGCGCCGGCGCGTGCGACCGGGGTGGCGCGCACGGAGCGGCCGCGGCCGGCCGGGCGGTCGGGCTGGGTGACCACCCCCACCACCTCGTGGTCGGACGCGTCGAGGAGGGCCCGGAGGGTGGGGAGGGCGAAGTCGGAGGTGCCCCAGAACAGGACGCGCACGGCGGCTCGCCCCGCTTCGATCGCGGGCGCTAGAGCGCGCCCGAGGAGACGGCGTCCTCCGCCTGGCTCTTGGACCAGCGATTCAGGGCCATCTTCCGCTTGAGCGGGCTCAGGCGGTCCAGGAAGAGGACGCCGTCCAGGTGGTCGGTCTCGTGCTGCAGGCACACGCCCAGGCGGCCCTCGGCCTCGATCCGCACCGGCTCGCCGTCGACGTCCAGCCCCGTGACCACCACGCGCTCGGCGCGCTCGAGAACCTCCGAGATCCCCGGGATGCTGAGGCAGCCCTCCTCGCTCTTCATCGTGCCCGAGCGGGCCTCGATGACCGGGTTCACCAGGACGCCCTGCGCGACCTCGCCCACGCGGACGTCGTAGACGAACACGCGGAGCGGCACGCCCACCTGGGGCGCGGCCAGGCCGATCCCGTCGGCCTCGTACATGGTCTCCCGCATGTCCCGCACGAGCGTCCGGAGCTCCTCGTCGAAGGTCTCGACGGGCTCGCACGCCTCGCGGAGGATCGGGTCGCCCAGGATGCGGATGTCGAGCACGCTCATGCTACCTCTGCGGCTTCCGGGCGCGCGTCACTCCCGGCTGATCTTCCTCCCCACCTTGCCCCGCTCGACTTCGATCCGGGTGTCGTCGCTCGTCTTGACCACGAGCCGGTCGTCCTCGAGGTGGATGATCTTCCCGATGATCCCCCCCACCGTGACGACCTCGTCGCCCTTCTGGAGGTTCTCGACCATCTCCTCGTGCTCCTTCTGCTGCTTCCGCTGCGGGCGGATGAGCAGGAAGTAGAAGATCGCGAAGATGGCGGCGAACATGATCAGCGTGCCCCAGGGGCTCGCGCCGCCTCCCTGGGGACCCGCCATCAGAGCGGGCAGGATGTGGGGAATCACGTCTGTCCTTCCTTGGCTCGTGTCGCCGGATTCGGATACCTGGGCGATGCGGGGATGTTCCCGTCAGAACGGGGAAGCCGCCGCTTCGAAGGCCGTCGACGGCCTCCTAGATCGCGCCCTCGCGGTAGCGCGCCAGCCAGCCCTCGGCCCACGCGCCGTACTCGCCCCGGAGGATCGCGTCACGCGCCTGTGAAGTCAAATCCAGCAGGAACTGCACGTTGTGGAGCGAGAGGAGCCGGAGGCCCAGGAGCTCGTCGCACACGAAGAGGTGCCGGATGTAGGCCCGCGAGTAGTCGCGGCACGCTTCGCACGAGCAGCTCGGGTCCAGCGGCCGCGGATCCTCGGCGAAGCGGGCGACCTTCACGTTCACCTTCCCGAGCGACGTGAACGCCGTGCCGTTGCGGCCGTTCCGGGTGGGGGCCACGCAGTCGAACATGTCCACCCCACGCCGGATGGCCTCCACGAGGTCCTCCGGGTAGCCGACGCCCATGAGATACCGCGGGAGACCCTCGGGGAGGGCGGGCTCGCACGCCTCCAGGATGGCCATCGTGACCTCCTTGGGCTCACCCACCGACAGCCCGCCGATCCCGACCCCCGGCCACGGCCCCAGCTCCAGGGTCCGCTCCAGGGCCTCGAGGCGGAGGTCCTCGTACGAGGCCCCCTGGAAGATCGGGAACAGGAGGCCCGGGGCGCCCCCGGGGAGCTCCGGTCCCGCCGGGCCGCCCGGTCCCGCCGGGCCGGCCAGCCCGGTCGGCGCATCCCCGTCGGCCAGCTCCCCGTGGCGGCGGCGGCAGCGCTCGAGCCATGCGAGGGAGCGCTCGACCGCCCCGCGCGCCGTCTCGCGGTCCGCCTGGCCCGGCGGGCACTCGTCCAGCGCCATCATGACGTCCGAGCCCAGCACCGCCTGGATCTCCACCGAGCGCTCGGGCGTCAGCCGGTGGCGCGAGCCGTCCAGGTGGCTCTGGAAGGTGACCCCGTCGTCGTCCACCTCGTTGATCCGGGCCAGGGAGAACACCTGGAAGCCGCCCGAGTCGGTGAGGATGGGCCGCTCCCAGCGCATGAACGGGTGGAGCCCCCCGAGGCGCGACAGGACGTCCATCCCGGGCCTCAGGTACAGGTGGTAGGCGTTGGCGAGGACGATCTCGGCGCCCGCCCCGAGGAGGTCTCCGGGGGTGAGCGACTTCACCGTCCCCTGCGTCCCCACCGGCATGAAGCACGGGGTGCGGACCTGGCCCCGCCCGAGCGCCAGGGTGCCCGCGCGCGCCCGGCCGCTCGTCCCCTCCAGTCGGAACGTCCCGCCTCCCTCGCTCACAGCACCACCATCGCGTCCCCGTAGGAATAGAAGCGGTAGCCGCGCTCGATGGCGTGCCGGTAGGCCTCCAGGACCCGCTCCCGGCCGGCCAGCGCCGAGACGAGCATGAGGAGGCTCGAGCGCGGCAGGTGGAAGTTCGTGATGAGCCGGTCCACGGCGCGGAAGCGGTAGGGCGGCCGGATGAACAGCTCCGTCTCTCCCGAGCCGGGGTGCACGCGGCCCCCGGCGTCCGTCACGGTCTCCAGGGTGCGGGTGCTGGTCGTCCCCACCGCCCAGATGCGTCCGCCGGCCGAGCGCACGCGGTTCAGCCGCGCCGCGGCCTCCTCGGTGACGGTGTAGCGCTCGGAGTGGAGCTGGTGGTCCTCGGGCCGCTCGGCCTCCACGGGTCGGAAGGTCCCGATCCCGACGTGCAGGGTGAGGCGCACGATCTCGACCCCCTTCCCCTCCAGCTCCTCCAGGAGCTCCGGGGTGAAGTGGAGGCCGGCCGTGGGGGCGGCCACGCTGCCCGTGCGCTCGGCGTACACCGTCTGGTAGCGCTCGCGGTCCTCGGCCTCCGGCTCCCGCTCCAGGTACGGGGGGATGGGCATCTGGCCGTGGCGCTCGATGAGGGTCCAGGGATCCTCCTCCCCCTCCAGTCGCACGATCCGGCCGCCGCCGGGGGTAGAGTCCAGGATCGCGACCTCGAGCCCCTCGCCCACCACCACCCTGCGGCCGGGCTTGAGCTTCCCGCCCGGGCGGACCAGGGCCCTCCACACGCGGGGGCCGGCCTCGCCGCCCGACGGACGGAGGTCCTCGGCTCCCGGGGACGGGCCGGGGCGGCCCGCATCCGGGCCGCCGGCCGCCACGCCGGGATCGGCGCGGTCCGCGGCTCCGCCCGCCCCCGCGCCTGGAGCCGGCTCCAGGAGGAGGATCTCCGCGGCCGCGCCGGTCGGCTTCCGGCCGCGGAGCCGGGCCGGGAAGACCCGGCTGTCGTTGAGGACGAGCGCGTCGCCGGGGGGGACGAGGTCCGCCAGGTCGCGGAAGCGGAGGTCCCGCATCTCGCCCGTCTCCCCGTCCAGCGCCAGGAGCCGGCTCCCGTCACGCCGGGCGGCGGGGTGGCGGGCGATGAGCCCCTCGGGGAGGTCGTACGCGAAGTCCGCGGTGCGGAGGTCGGACGGTGGCGGGCCGGAGGCCGCGCGGGCCGCGGTGCCGGGGCCTCCGGGGTCGGACGCCCCGGGAGCCTCCGGATCGGAGCCGCCCGGCATCACTCCCCGTCGGCGAACAGGGACGACTGCCCCTCCTCGTCCTCGGGGATCCGGTAGCCGAAGCGGCGGTAGGCCTTGGCCGTGGCCACCCGCCCCCGGCTGGTGCGCTGCACGTAGCCGTTCTGGATGAGGTAGGGCTCGTACACCTCCTCCAGCGTGCCGGCGTCCTCGCCCACGGCCACGGACAGCGACTCGACCCCCACGGGGCCGCCGTCGAAGCTCTCGATGATGGAGCGCACGATCCGCGTGTCCATCTCGTCCAGCCCGTACTCGTCCACGTTCAGCATGTCGAGACCCCGCCGGGCCGTCTCGACGTCGATCGTCCCGTCGCCCTCGACCTCGGCGTAGTCGCGCACCCGTCGGAGGATCCGATTGGCGATCCGGGGGGTGCCGCGCGAGCGGCATGCGATCTCGACGGCGCCCTCCTCGGTGGCGGCGATTCCCAGGATGCGGGCCGAGCGCTCGACGATGGCTTGCAGGTCCTCCTCCGGGTAGAAGCCCAACCGCTCGATGATCCCGAAGCGGGCGCGGAGGGGCGCGGTGAGGAGCCCGAACCGGGTGGTGGCCCCGACCAGGGTGAAGCGCTCGATCTGCATGGAGACGGTCTTGGCGCGCGGGCCGTCCCCGAGCCTCACCTCGATCCGGAAGTCCTCCATGGCCGGGTAGAGGAACTCCTCGACCACCGGGCGGAGGCGGTGGATCTCGTCGATGAAGAGGATGTCGCGGGGCTCGAAGTTGGTGAGGAGCGAGACCAGATCCCCGGGCTTCTCGAGCACGGGGCCCGAGGTGAGCTTGATGTTCACCCCCAGCTCCCGGGCCAGGAGCCGGGCCAGGGTGGTCTTCCCGAGCCCGGGCGGGCCGAAGAAGAGCGTGTGGTCCAGCGCCTCCCCGCGGCCCAGCGCGGCCTCCAGGTAGACCCGGAGGCTCTCCTTGACGCTCTCCTGGCCCACGAAGTCGGCCAGCCGCTCGGGGCGGAGCGAGGTCTCGTAGCCTTCCTCGACGCCCACCCGCTCGGGGGTCGTGATCTCGGACCGGTCGATCATGCCGCTCTCCTCACACGTGCCGGAGCGCCAGGCGGACGAGCTCCTCGGTCTCGACCTCCTCACCGTCCAGGTCCATGCGCGCCTCGTGCACGGCCTTCTCGCTCTCGCGGGCCCCGTAGCCCAGGGCCCGCAGGGCCTGCACGGCCTCGCCCGAGGAGCGCTCGAGCGGCGAGAGCTCCTCGTCCGCCACCGCGCGCACGGTGACCAGGTCGTCCAGCTTGTCGGCCAGCTCGAGGGCGATGCGCTCGGCCGTCTTCTTCCCCACGCCGCTCACGGTCTGCAGGACGTCGTGGTCCTTGTTCCGGATGGCTCGCACGATCCGCCCGCCGGGGAGGGAGCCGAGGAGCGCCAGGGCCAGGCGCGGCCCCACGCCGCTGGCCGTCTGCAGCCGGAGGAAGAGCTCGCGATCGTTGGACGAGGCGAAGCCGAAGAGCTCGAGCGCGTCGTCCTTCACGACCAGCGCCGTGTGGAGCTCGACCTCCTCGCCCTCGGGGGGGAGGCGGTCCAGGAGCGCCGTCGGGACCAGGATCTCGTAGCCGAGCCCGGCGTCGGTGAACACCTCGATCCGCTCGGTGTCCCGGTGGAGGAGCCTGCCGCGGACGCGCCGGATCATCGGCGCCCCCGGCGCCCCGCGGACGGCCCCGCGGCGGCCGGCCGTGTCCGCTCCGCGCCGCGCCCCATCATCGGGCCAGCGGACCGGTGCCGACCAGGAGGTGGCAGAGCGCCGCCGCGCAGCCGTCCGCGGCGTCCGCCGGCTCGGGAGGCTCCCGGAGGCCCAGGTGCTTCTGCACCATGAACGCCACCTGCCCCTTCCCCGCGTTGCCGTTCCCGACCACGGCCTTCTTGATGCTGGCGGGGGGATACTCGGCGACCTCGAGGCCGCGCAGGGCCGCGGTGAGGAGGATGGCGCCGCGGACGTGCCCCAGCACGGCGGCGGTGCGGGCGTTCCGGCCCTGGAAGATGTCCTCCACGGCCACGCAGGTCGGCTCGAGGCGGTCCAGGACCCGGTCCAGACCCTCGTGGATCTGGGCCAGGCGCCGGGGGAGCGGCTCGGAGCCGTCGGGGCGGACGACCCCGCACTCGACCAGGCGGAGCCCCCCGTCGGCGCGGACGACCAGGCCGTAGCCGGTGGCCGCGCTCCCGGGATCGACGCCCAGGACCCTCAGCTGGACTCCATGGCCTGCAGCGCCTTCTCGTCGACCTCGAAGTTGGACCACACCTTCTGGACGTCGTCGTGGTCCTCGATCTCCGAGAGGAGCTCCAGGAGGCGCTCCCCCTGGCGTCCCTCGACCTTCATGGTCGACTTGGGGACCATGGCCAGCTGGGCCTCGCGCAGCTCGAGCCCCCGGTCCCGCAGCGCCTCGCACACGTCGTGGAAGTTCTCCGTGGACGTGAGGATGCGGAACCCGTCGTCCTCCCGGCGCATGTCGTCGGCGCCGGCCTCGAGGGCGGCCTCCAGCGCGATGTCCTCGTCGTAGCGCTCCCCGTCGAGCCACGCCTCGCCGACGCGGTCGAACATCCAGGCCACCGAGCCGTCCCGGCCCAGGTTGCCGTCGTACGTCTCGAGCAGGTGCCGGAGCTCCTGGACCGTGCGGTTGGCGTTGTCGGTCACGCACTCCATGAAGAGCGCCGCGCCGCCGGGCCCGTAGCCCTCGTACGTGACCTCCTCGTAGTCGACGCCCGGCAGGTCCCCGGTGCCGCGCAGGATGGCCCGCTCGATGTTGTCGTTGGGCATGTTCTCGGCCTGCGCGCTCTCGATGGCGGTGCGCAGGCGAGGATTGAACTCGGGATCGCCTCCCCCTTCGCGGGCGGCGACCGCGATCTCACGCCCCAGCTTGGCGAAGAGCCGACCCTTCTCCCGGTCGTTCTTCTTCTTCTGGCGCTTGATCTTGGACCACTTGTTGTGACCAGCCAACCGGACGACCCCCTCGGGTGCAGCGTGGACGGTGAGGGCCGGGACGCTCCCGGCCGTCTCGCGAGGGCCGGGGCGAGGGCCGCGACGGCCGCCCCCCGGGCCGTGATCGCATACCCGGAGCGCGCGCCCTTGTGCCGGCAGGGCGGGCCGCTCCGGCCCCGCTCAGGACGCCTGCCGCTCCTCCTGCGCCCGGGCCACGACACGCTCGGTCACGTCGGGCGGCGCCTTCTCGTAGCCGTGGAGGCTGCGGGCGTGGACGCCCTTCCCGTGCGTGAGCGACCGCAGCGCGGCCGAGTAGCGGTAGAGCTCGGCCTGCGGGACGTGGGCCTTCACCACCTGGAGGTGTCCCCTGGCCTCGATCCCGAGGACCCGGCCGCGGCGCCCGTTCAGGTCCCCGATCACGTCGCCCATGAACTCCTCGGGCGTCGTGACCTCGATCTCCATGATCGGCTCGAGAAGGACGGTGCCGGCGCTGCGGGCCACCTTCTTGAAGGCCATCGAGCCCGCCACCTTGAAGGCCTGCTCGGAGCTGTCCACCGAGTGGTGAGACCCGTCGTAGAGCTCGGCCTGGAAGTCGACCACCGGGTAGCCGGCCAGCACGCCGCGCGAGGCCGCCTCCTGGATCCCGTGGTCGACGGCGGGGATGAACTTGTTCGGGATCACCCCGCCCTTGATCGAGTCGACGAACTCGTAGCCCGAGCCGTGCGGGAGCGGGGTGAGCCGCACCCAGCAGTCGCCGTACTGGCCGCGTCCGCCCGATTGCTTCTTGTAACGCCCCTGGCCCTCGGCCTTCCGCGTGATGGTCTCCCGGTACGGGATGCGCGGCTCCTCGGTCGTGACCTCGACCCCGTACTTCCGCTGGAGCTTCTCGAGCGTGACCGTGAGGTGGAGCTCGCCCAGCCCCCGGGCGATGGTCTGGCCCAGCTCGGAGTCGAAGGACGCCCGGAAGGTCGGGTCCTCCTCGTGCAGGCGCGCGAGGCCGCTCCCGAGCCGGTCCTCCTCGTCCCGCGAGGCGGCCGCGACGGCCACCGAGATGTCCGGCTCGGGCCAGTCGATGCCCTGCAGCCGCACCCGCCGCCCCTCGGCGGAGAGCGTGTTCCCGGTGTGCGTGTTCTTGAGCTTGGTGACGACGCCGATGTCGCCGGCGTGCAGGCGCGATACGTCCAGCCGATCACGGCCGTTGGGGATGGCCAGGTGGGCGATCCGCTCGCTCCCGGACCGGCTCGCGTTCGCCAGGCTGTCCCCGTTGGAGACGGTCCCGGAGTACACCCGGAAGAAGCTGAGCTCGCCCGTGTGCGGCTCGGTGGTGGTCTTGAACACGAGGGCCGAGGCGGACTCGTCGTCGGTGCCGGCCAGCTCGACGGGCTGCCCGTTCTCGTCCTCGGCCAGGTAGGGCCCGGCCAGGTCCGGCGACGGGAGCAGCTCCACGAGCTTGTTCATGATGGCCCGGACGCCCCAGCCGCTGCGGGCCGAGCCGCAGAAGATCGGGAAGATCTCCCCGCGGAGCATGGCGGCGGCCATGGCCGCCAGGACGCGCTCCCGGTCCAGCTCCTCGCCCTCCAGGTACGCCTCCAGGAGCGCGTCGTCGGTCGTGGCGATCGTCTCGATGAGCTCCTGGCGGTAGCGGTCCACGCCCTCGTGGAGCTCCTCGGGGATCTCGACCTCGTCGTACTCGCCCCGGTCGCCGCCCCTCCGGTAGATGTGGGCCTTCTCGGAGAACAGGTTCACGATCCCCCGGTACTCGTCCCCGGCGCCGATCGGGACCTCGACCGGGATCGCCCCGTCGGCCAGGACCTCTTTGATCTGCCCGAAGGTCTTCTCGAAGGACGCGTTCTCCCTGTCCATCATGGAGACGAAGAACAGCCGCGGGAGCCCGCGGGCGGCGCAGGCCTCCCACACCTTCTCGGTCCCCGCCTCGACTCCGGAGACGGCGCTCACGACCAGGAGCGCGCCGTCGGCCACCCGGAGCCCCGCCGCCGCGTCCCCGTAGAAGTCCAGGTAGCCGGGGGTGTCGATGAGGTTGAGCTTGGCGCCCTTCCAGGGGGCGTGGGCCACGGCCAGGTTGATCGACATGCCGTGGTCGGTCTCCTCGGGCGTGAAGTCGGTGACCGTGTTCCCGTCCTCGACGCTGCCGTGGCGAGCGGCCGAGCCGGCGATGTAGCACATCGCGTCGGTCAGGGAGGTCTTTCCGCTCCCGCCGTGCCCCAGGAGGACGACGTTGCGGATCTGGTCGGTGGTGTATTCCTGAGCCGAGGCCGCCATGGATGACTCCTGCGCGGACGGTTGAACGGGACGTGGGGGACCCATTCTAGGCGGCTCGTCGGGAGGACGAAAGGGCCGGGGCTCGCCCGGCGGGAGGCGGGGCTCAGCCCCTGTAGCGGCGGCTCATGTCATCCAGGAACTCGCGCTCCTCGTCGGTGAGCGACTCGATGCCCCGCTCCCGGATCTTGTCCAGGATTCGGTCCACCTCGTCCAGGGTGTCGCCGCTGGGCCGCCGGCGCCGTCGACGGCGGGGAGGGGCCTGGCCCGCGGAGGGCCCGCGGGGCGTCTTCGGCGTCGCCCGCGGCCCGGACTTCCCGCCCCTGAGACGCCGCCATCCGCGGCCGACCGCCGCCACGCCGCCCTCGACCACGGCGCCGAAGCGCAGGTAGAGGAAGCCGGTGACCAGGCCGCCCAGGTGGGCCCACTCGGCCACGTGCCCGATGTTGCCGGAGACGGTCGACCACACCGCGAAAGCCGCCAGGATCGTGACGAACCACTTCGCCTTGATCGGGAGGATCCCCCAGATGTAGATCCGCGCGTCCGGCCAGCGCAGCGCGAAGGCCAGCATGACGCCGTAGATGGCGGCCGAGGCGCCGATGATGATCGGACTCCCGATCACGGGCAGGAGGACCACCGAGGCCAGCGCCCCGCCCAGCCCGGCCACCACGTAGTACTTCATGAACGCCCGCCCTCCCCACGCCCGCTCCAGCGGCGGCCCGAAGAAGAAGAGCACCAGCATGTTGAAGAAGACGTGGAGGAAGCCGCCGTGGACGAACATGTAGGTGAGCGGCGTCCACGGGTGGGACAGGAACCGGTCGGGCGAGAAGCCGAAGACGTCGACGGTCCAGCGCAGCGGCAGGAGGCCCACCGCGTTGAGGAGCCAGATGGCGCCGTTGGCCACCAGGAGCCGGGTGACCCAGGGCGTGGTGAAGCGGCCCAGGTTCCACCCGCCGCCCCCGCCCCCGAAGTCGCCCTGTCCCGGGCTGTAGCTGTAGGAGCGCTCGGCGTAGCTCATGTGTTGGGTAGACCCGCTTCCCGGCGTCCGGTTCCGTGCCGCGCGCCCGGAGCGGACCGCACGATCCGGTCGCACAGCTCCGGGAAGGAGAGGCCCGCGGCCGCGGCGGCCTGGGGTACGAGGCTGGTCCCGGTCATGCCCGGCAGGGCGTTGGCCTCCAGGCACCAGGGGGTGCCCTCCCCGTCCAGGATGAAGTCGATCCGGCTGAAGCCCGAGAGCTTCAGGGCCCGGTGAGCGGCCAGGGCCGTCTCCCGGACCCGGCGGGCCACCGCCCCGGGCAGCTCCGCCGGGAAGATCTCCCTCGCCATCCCGGGCTGGTACTTGCACTCGTAGTCGAAGATCTCGTGCTCGGGGATGATCTCCCCGACCGGGAGCGCCTCCCCGACCACCACCGCCACCGTCAGCTCGCGGCCCGGGACGAAGCGCTCCACCAGGACCTCGCGATCGTGGCGGGCGGCCAGGCCGATGGCCGCCGGCAGGTCCGCCGCGTCCCGGACCAGGGTGAGGCCCACGGTGGAGCCCTCCCGGTTGGGCTTCACGATGAGGGGAGGCGACAGCTCGTCGGGGAGCGCGGGGCTCCCGGAGGGGTCGACCAGGAGCGTCCACGGGGCCGTGGGCACGTCGGCGTCGCGGAACAGGCGCTTCGAGACGTCCTTGTCCATGGCCAGCGCGCAGCCCAGGTGGCCGCTCCCGGCGAAGCGGAGGCCGGCCAGCTCGAGGACGGCCTGCACGGTCCCGTCCTCCCCCGCCCCGCCGTGCAGGATCGGGAGGACGACGTCGGCGCCGGCCACCTCGGGCAGCGCCAGGACCTCGCCCAACGAGGCCACGGTGAGGGGCGGGAGCCCGCCGGCGTCGGGAGGCGCCTGCCCCACGCCGCGGTCGGCGATCCGCGACTCCTCCTCCGGCCCCAGCGGCCCGGACACCGTATCGACGGCGACGGCGTCGTGGCCGGCCTTCCGCAGGGCCCGAGTCACCTGGACGCCCGAAGCGAGCGAGACGTCCCGCTCGGCGGAGCTCCCGCCCAGGAGGACGGCGACCTTCACGTGCCCGCCCGCGTCACTCGGCCATGAGGTGGTGGAGGAGGTCGTAGCGGGTGAGGATCCCGACGATCTCCCCTCCCTCCTCCACGAGCACGGCGGGCACGTCCCGACCCAGCCGGCCGCTCAGGGAGTTGATGCCGACGGCCGTGTCGACCACCGGGAACGGGTCGCCCGCCACCTCGGAGACGCTCCGCTCCAGGGTCTCCGGGTCCTCCAGGACGGCGGACATGAGCGCGGCCTCGGTGAGCGACCCCCGCTGGCGGCCGTCCTCGAGCACCGGGAGCTGTGAGACGCTGTGCGTGTCGATCAGCGCCAGCGCTTCCCGGACGGTGGTCCCCGGGTGGGCGGCCACCAGCCCGCCCGCCTCGGGCCCCCGCTTCGTCTGGAGCAGGTAGCCGGCGGTCACCCGCTCGGGCCGGAGCATCTGGTTCTCCCGCATCCACTCGTCGTTGTAGAGCTTGGAGAGGTAGCGCTCGCCCGTGTCGCACAGGATGGTCACCACGCAGGCGTCGGGGTCGTCCAGCTCCCGGGCCACCTGCACGGCCACCGCCACGTTCAGGCCCGACGAGCCTCCCACGAACAGCCCCTCCTCCCGGGACACGCGCCGCGCCATGAGGAAGGACTCCCGGTCCCCCAGGGTCCTGACCTCGTCGATGACGCCGAAGTCCAGGGTCCCGGGGATCTTGTCGTTCCCGATCCCCTCGACCTTGTAGGGGGCGTGGGGGCCCACCTCCCCGGTGGCGTGGTAGTGGGCGAAGATGGAGCCCACCGGATCGCCGAGGATCACGCGGATGTCGGGATCCCGCTCCTTGAGGTAGCGAGCCACCCCGGTCACCGTGCCGCCCGTCCCCGCCGAGGCCACGAAGTGGGTGACGCGCCCCTCCGTCTGCTCCCAGATCTCGGGCCCCGTCGTCTCGTAGTGCGCCCGCGGGTTCACGGGGTTGTAGAACTGGTCGGCCAGGACGGCCCCGGGCCGCTCCGAGGCGATGCGCCGCGCCACGTTGCCGTAGTACTGGGGGTGGTCCGGCTCGACCGCCGAGGGCGTCACGATGACCTCGGCCCCGTAGCCCTTGAGGATCCGCACCTTCTCGGCGCTCATCTTGTCGGGAATGACGAAGATGCACTCGTAGCCCCTGACCGCGGCGGCCAGGGCCAGCGCCACCCCGGTGTTCCCCGACGTGCCCTCGACCACCGTGCCGCCCGGCTCCAGCCGGCCCGAGCGCTCGGCCTCCTCGATGATCCGGAGCCCGATCCGGTCCTTGACCGACCCGCCGGGGTTGTACTGCTCGGCCTTGCCGTAGACGGGCGTGCGGACGCCGTCGACGATGCGGCTCAGGCGGACCAGGGGCGTCCACCCGATCGTCTCGAGCACGCTGTCGAAGGGCCTGGTGGGGTCGTGCGGCTGGCTCATGGCTGCTCGACTTCCTCCGGGAGCGGATAGCGGACCGGGAGGACGGCCCAGACGGCGACGGGCCGCTCTCCCTGACGGGCGGGACGGTAACGGAGACGCCGGGCTCCGGCCAGAGCGGCGGAGTCCAGCACGGCGTGGCCGCTGGACTCGAGGACGTAGGCCGAGTCGACGCTCCCGGAGGCGGCGATGTGGATGCGGAGCCGGACCTGTCCGCCGATCCGCTCCCGGTAGGCCCGTCCCGGATAGTCGAAGGGGAGCCGCTCGTTCTGCATGACCGGCATCCGGAAGGAGCCGCCTCGCACCCCGAGCCGGAGGCCGCCCAGCACGGGGCTCACCGTGTCGGCGCATCCGGCCAGGACGGAGAGCAGGACGACGCAGAGGAGGCGGGCCGCCGGGCCGGGCCGGGTCCGGCGGCACGGGGCGGCCGTCACGGCTCCGCCTCCGGCGGGGACCCGGGATCCCCCGAGGCCCCGGGATCCCGGGGGGGGCGCCGGGGGGGCGCCCGGTCCCCCTCCCCGAGGCCCGCCAGCCGCCGGAGCTCCGCCAGGGTGGCGAGGGCCTCGAGCGGCGTCGTGCGGTCGGGATCGACGCGGGCGAGCCGCTCCCGGACGGGGTCGGAGGCACGCTCGGGCGACTCCGCCTCCGGAGCGCCGGCACGCCCCCCCGCGCCCTCGTCCGCGTCTCCCTCGCCCGTCGCCGGCACGAACAGGTTGAGCTGCGGGCGTCCTTCCTCGACCAGGCTGGCCAGGCGGGTGCCGGCCCCCGACTCGTCGCCCTCCAGGACGTGGAGGACCTCCCGGGCCCGCTCGACGACCTCCGCGGGGAGCCCGGCCAGACGGGCCACGTGCACCCCGTACGAGCGGTCGCTGCCGCCCGGCTCCACGCGACGGAGGAAGACGATGTCCTCCCCGGTCTCGCGGACCGCCACGTTGAACGCCCCCACCCCCTCCAGGCGGTCGGCCAGCTCCACGAGCTCGTGGTAGTGGGTGGCGAAGATCGTCCGCGCCCCGATCACGTCGTGGATGTGCTCGGTGACCGCCCACGCGATCGACACGCCGTCGTAGGTGGAGGTGCCGCGGCCGATCTCGTCCAGGAGGACCAGGCTCCGCTCGCTGGCCCCGTTCAGGATCGTGGCGGTCTCGGTCATCTCGACCATGAAGGTGCTCTGGCCGCGGACCAGGTTGTCGGAGGCGCCCACCCGGGTGAAGATCCGGTCGCACAGCCCGACCCTGGCCCGGTCGGCGGGCACGAACGCCCCCATCTGCGCCAGGAGCGCGATGAGCCCCACCTGCCGGAGCACGGTCGACTTCCCCGACATGTTGGGCCCGGTGAGGACCATGACGCTCGTGTCCCGGTCCAGCACGACGTCGTTCGGGATGAACGCCTCGCGGGACATCATGCGCTCGACCACCGGGTGGCGGCCGCCCCGGATCTCGAGGCGGTAGCCGTCGTCGACCTCGGGCCGGACGTACCCGTCCCGCGCCGCCCCCTCGGCGAGCGCCCCCAGGACGTCCAGGCGGGCCACCCGGTCGGCGGCCGCCTGGATCCTGGCGACCTCGGCGGCCAGCGACTCGCGCACCCCTTGGAAGAGCTCGGCCTCGAGCCGGGCGATGCGCTCCTCGGCCCCCACCACCTTCTCCTCCCACTCCTTGAGCTCCGGCGTGAAGTAGCGCTCGGAGTTGGAGAGCGTCTGCTTGCGGTGGTAGTCCTCGGGGACGCGGTCCAGGTTGGCCCTGGTGACCTCCAGGTAGTACCCGAAGACCTTGTTGTAGCCCACCTTGAGGCTCGAGATGCCGGTGCGCTCGCGCTCGCGAGCCTGGAGGTCGGCTATGAAGTCGACCGCGTGGTCGCGGGTGGCGCGGAGCTCGTCCAGCTCCCCGGAGTGGCCCTCGCGGATGACTCCGCCGTCCTTCAGGGTGGGCGGCGCGTCCGGCGCGATGGCCTCCCGGACCGCGTCGCGCACGTCCTCGAGCGAGTCGAAGCCCGAGGCCAGGCCCGCCAGGCGCTCCGAGCCGGCGCCCTCGAGGGCGGCCGCCACGGCCGGGAGCCGGTCCAGCGAGTCGGCCAGGGACAGGAGCTCCCGGGGCGCCACCCGCCCTGTCGCGATCTTCCCGGCCAGGCGCTCGAGGTCCCGGACCTCGGAGAGCGCCTCGCGCAGCTCGCGCCGCCGCTCCCCGCCCTCGACGAGCTCGGCCACCGCGGCCTGGCGCGCCCGGATCTCCTCCAGGTCCAGGAGGGGATGGAGCACCCGGCGGCGCAGGAGCCTCCCGCCCATGGCCGTCCGGGTCCGGTCCAGGACGTCCAGGAGGGTCCCGCCCCCCTCGGGGCGGAGCGGCTGGACCAGCTCCAGGTTCCGGCGGGTCATCTCGTCCAGATGGACGTAGCGGCCCGTCCGCTCGACCCTGGGCGGGCGCAGGTGGTCGACGCCGGCCGGGCGCACCTCGCGCAGGTAGGCCACCATGGCGCCCGCCGCGGCGGCCAGGTACGGCTCGTCCTCGAGCCGGAAGCCGAACCCCTCGGTGCCGGCCACCCCGAAGTGCTCGCGGAGGGCCTCGTCGGCCATGCGCGGCTCGAAGCGCCAGGCCGCCAGCCGGCTCACGGCCCACGGCCCGGGGAGGTCGCGCTCCGTCCCCTCGGGAAGGACGACCTCGGCCGGCTCGAGCCGCGCCAGCTCGTCGGCCACCCGCGCCCGCGGGGCCGTCCGCAGCTCGAACTCGCCGGTCGAGAGGTCGGCGGTGGCGATCCCGACGGGGTCCTCCCCGGCCAGGACGGTCACGAAGTTGTTCCGGTCGTCGGTGAGGAGGGTGTCATCGAGCACGGTGCCGGGGGTGATCGTCTCGACGACCTCCCGGCGCACGAGCCCGTCCGCCTCGGCGGCGTCCTCGACCTGCTCGCAGATGGCCACCCGGCGCCCCTGGCGCAGGAGCCGGGGCAGGTACTCGTCGACCGCCTTGACCGGGATCCCGGCCAGCGGCACGTCGCCCTCGCCCCCGTTGTTGCGGGAGGTGAGCGTGAGCCCCAGGAGCCGGCTTCCCTCGGCCGCGTCGTCGAAGAACATCTCGTAGAAGTCCCCGACCCGGAAGAAGAGGAGGGTGTCCGGGTGGCGGGACTTGATGTCGAGGTACTGCTGGATGAGGGGGGTGTGGCCGCTCACGATCCCTCCCCGCGGCTCAGCTCCACGATGATCGCGTTGAACCCCGCCGCCTCGAGCCGCGAGCGGAGCGCCTCCGCCTCCGAGGAGCGGGCCATGCGCGGGGTGCGCACCCGGTAGAGCCCGTCCGAGGGGGAGGCGTCCAGGACCCTCGCCTCGAAGCCCGCGCGGGCGAGGCGGCCCCGGAGCTCGGCCGCCGCCTGCCGGGTGCTGAACGCGCCGAGCTGTACGGACCACCCGTCCGGGGCGCCGGAAGCGGAGCCCGCCCGCGACGTCGCGCTTCGCCCCCCGCCGGCGCCCGATGCCCGGCGCTCCGCCACCGGTCCCGCCCCGGGGCAGCCGGCCGCCGAGCGCCGCACGGCGGCGTAGCGCTCGCCACTCGGGCCGGCGCGCTCCCATGCCCGGCAGGCCTGCGCCGTGTCCCCGCGGGCGGCCAGGACCGAGCCCGTCCACACCCACGACATCTCCGCGAGCGAGTCGCCCGGGAAGTCGGCACGCAGGATGGCCAGGTCCGAGAGGGCGCGGGCGAAGTCCCCCCGGGCGAGCCGGAGCTGCGCCAGCCGGAGGCGGGCGGCGGCGGCCCACGGGAGCTCTCCGCCGAGCGCGACCCGGCTGTAGGCGGTCACGGCCGAGTCGGGATCGGCGGCCAGGCGGGCCCGCAGGAAGTCCGCGCGGGCCCTCCGGGCGGGGGCGAGGTCGCCGGCGTGCGCCGAGAGCCAGTCGGCCAGGAGCCCGCGGGCCTCCTCGCTCCGTCCGGAGTCCGCCGCCGCCTCGACCCGGTCCAGCCCGCCGCCCGAGGTGGCCTGGGCGGCGGCCGGCCGACCGGACGCCGCGAGGAGGAGCGCGGCGGCCAGGGACACCACGGCCACGGGGTACGGCGGACGGACGCTCACGTCCCCCCCGCCTCGCGCTGCAGGAGCCCGAGGCCGAGGAGGAGCTCCTCCATGGCCCTCCGGTCCGGGATGCCGGACTTCACGTGCCGATCCGCCCGGCGCATGAGCCCCACGGCCCGCTCGACCTCGGGAGCCGTCCACCGCCTCGCCTGGCTCGCGTAGATGCGCGCCTTCCACTTGAGGTACGGCTTTCCGGCGTCCTGGAGGGCCCGGGAGACGGCCCCCTGCCCGCCCTCCACGGCCACCCCGATGTAGAGGTGCTGGTCGACCATGCCGATCAGGAGCCCCACCGCCGACTCCGACGACTCGGACAGGAGCCGGGGCAGGTCGGAGAGCGCGGCGCCGTAGGCGCGCTCGGCCACCCGGTCCAGCCAGTCCCAGCGTCCCACGGCGCGCACGTTGGGGACGAGCCTGCGGACCAGCTCGACGTCGATCCGACCCTCCTCGGCCGAGGAGGCCAGCTTGGCCAGCTCCGCGTCCAGCTCGTCGGGGAAGGCGCCCACCGCCGTGGCCAGCGCCTGCGCCGCGTCCTTCCCCAGCTCGAAGCCGTGGACGGCCTCCGCCCGCTCCATGAGCCAGCCGGGCACCTCGTCCTCCGAGGGGGCGGACCAGGACAGCTCCCGGGCGCTCTTCTTGAGCGTCTTGTAGAAGGAGGCCTTCGAGCGGTCGGGGATGGTGGCGGTCACCACCAGCGTCAGGCCGGCCGGGAGGTCCTCGACGGCGTCCACCAGGACGTCCCGCGCCTTCTTCCCGAGCCCCTCCGCGCCCAGGACGCCCACCACGCGCCGTTCGGCCATCATGGGGGGCATGGCGATGGCGGCCGCCAGGTCCTCCGCGCTCACGTCGTCGCCGTGGAAGAGGTCCATGTTGAAGTCGCGGGTGGAGGGGTCCAGGGCCGCGTCGATGAGGCGGCGCGCCCCGTCGTCCCTGAGGCGCGCGGCCTGACCGTGGAAGAAGAAGGCTCCCTCGAGCGGGCCTCGCTCGACGAGACGCTCCAGCTCCCGCTCGGCCGCGAGCGTCACGTCCGGGAGATCAGTGGGCGGTGAACGCCCTGCGCTCGGTCGCCGCCAGGAAGGAGGCGCTCCCGGTCCCCAGGCCGGATCCGGTGGACCACAGCAGGTTCTCGCCGGCCATCCTCAGCCCGTCCGAGTACCGGAACCCGGTGGGGGCCAGGTAGGGACCGCGGCTGAAGAAGAGCGAGTGCCCCGTCTCCGCGGCAGGGGCCGCGAACGGCGATCCGCCCGCGGGCTCGGGCAGGGATGCGCCATCGGCATCGGGCGTCCGGGCCGCGACCGCCGGGAGCTCCACCTCCACCGGGACGCTCGTGGCGAAGGGGAGCCACGCGAAGGCCAGGAGCCCCACCGCAGCCACCGCCACCAGCGCGGCGCTCCCGCCGTGACGCACGTCGTTCAGCGGAATGCCGTCCTCGAGATGGTAGATCCGGTGGCGGAGGCGCGGCAGGAAATCGGGGGAGGGATCCGGGTCGGGAAGGCTTCTGTAGATCTGGAGGCCACGCTGCACGACCCGGTCGTACCGGGCGCAGTGCTCGCACCCGCGCCTGTGGGCTTCGAATCGCTCGGCCTCGGCCGAGCCGAGGAGCCCGTCCAGGTAGTCCGAATAGCCTTCGAGAAATTCCTCGCAGTCCATCGCCGTCATCCTTCTCGCCTGCGACGGATCACTCCGTCCGCTTCTCCCCGCCCGTCCCCGGGCGCGGTACGTCGGAGCCGGAAGGGCCGCCGCGCGGGCCGCTCTCCCCTCTCCGAACCGGGCTATCATACTCGGCCCGTGTCGGCGGGTTCCGCGGCCGTGGAGGGGCGGTTCGGGACGAACCCGGATGCGCGAGAGGGGGGACGGCGATCTCCGCCATCCCCCCTCCGCTCCGCGGCCGCGGGGGCCGCGCCGCCTGGCCCGAGACGCTACTCGAGCATCGGCGCGATGATCTGCGCGAACTTGTTCCGGGCCCGGTTGAGTCTGGACTTCACGGTGCCCAGCGTGACTCCGGTGATCTCGGAGATCTCCTCGTACGTCTTCCCCTCCATCTCGCGCAGCACGAACACCACGCGGTGGTGCTCGGGAAGCTGGGCCACGGCTTCCTCGACCTTCTCGCGCAGGTGGCGCTTGCGGAACAGGTCGTCCGGCGAGTAGGAGCTGTCCTCCCACTGCAACGGGCGGTGGTCCGCGTCCCAGTTCTTCTTGATGGCCTGGAACAGCACCATCGGATTCCGCGAGCGGTTCCTGAGCTCGTTCTTGGCCAGGTTGCTCGCGATCGTGTAGATCCACGTCGAGAACTTCTTGGTCGGGTCGAATCGGTGCAGGTGCCGATACACGCGGACGAAGGTCTCCTGCACCAGGTCCTCCGACCGGTCCCGGTCCCCGATCGTCCGGTAAATGAAGTTCAGAAGACGATCGTGGTAGCGATCGGCGAGCTCGTGGAAGGCATAGTGCTGCCCCTCGAGATACTTCTCGACGAGCTCCGCATCGTCGAGCTCCCTGAGCTCCCGACGCGGCTGCACCTCCGCCTCGCGCGGCCCCTTCTTCTTCAGCGTCTCGGCCATGTCTATGTCGCCCCCTCGAGGCCAGGCCCTGTTGCGCGGCTCATGCGCGACGTCCCCCGCGTGCGGGGTCGTCATCTCCCTCGCCTCCATGCATATGACGCATAAAGGACGCCATTCGTCACCTGTCCCACCGCCTCCATGCCAGGAGGAGAGAGGTCGTCGTCTTGGCGTCCGCGATCGTTCCGTCGGCCACCATCTCCAGCGCCCTGGAGAGGGGCATCTCCTCGATCACCAGATCTTCCTCGGGCTCCGGGTCGGGCTCCCGCCGCTCGAGCCGGGTGGCCAGGAAGAGATCGACCCGCTCGTCGCAGAACCCGGGACTGGTCCAGATGGCGCCCAGCGGCTCCAGCGCCCCGGCCACGTAGCCGGTCTCCTCCCGGAGCTCCCGCCCCGCACAGCCCTCGGCATCCTCGCCCGGCTCGAGCGTCCCGGCCGGCACTTCCCACAGCACCTCTCCGACGGCGTGCCTGTACTGGCGCAACAGGATCACCGTGGGATCGGTTCCCCGGCCGCGTACCGGAAGGATCGCCGCGGCGCCCGGATGGTGGACGACCTCGCGCTCGGCGCGGCCGCCACCGGAAAGCTCGACGCGGTCCACACACACTCGAAGGAGCCGCCCGTCGAACACCCGGCGACTCCCGATCGTGCGCTCACGCTCTGGCATCATCCGCCCGTCGTACCACCAGCGCCAAGAATAACCGAAAACTAACCGAAAGTCAAGCCAGGCGCTGGCCGGGAGGCCCGACCACCTCGACCCGATCGAAGCGCTCGGCGAGCCGCCCCTCCAGCTCCGCGGCCCGTCCCACGACCACGAGGCGCAGCGCCTCCGGCTCCATGAACCGGCCCATGGCCCGCACCACGTCATCCCGCGTCACGCCCTCGATCCGCTCCCGGTAGCGCTCCCAGTACGCCCGCGGGAGGCCGTACACGACCTGCGTGGTGATCTTCCGCGTCACCTGGCTCACGGTCTCGAACTGGCGCGGCAGCGACAGGACGAGCGAGTTCCGGGCCAGCGTCATCTCCTCGTTCGTGGGCGGGTGCCCGACCATCCCTTCCATCTCCCGGACGAACTCGGCCAGCGCGTCCGCGGCCGCCGCGGTCTCCACCGCCGTCCGTCCCACGAAGGGACCGGCCACCCTCCGGAAGTGGAAGCTCGTGCGCGCGCCGTACGTCCAGCCCTTCTCCTCCCGCAGGTTCATGTTGATCCGGGAGTTGAACAGGCCGCCCAGAATCGCGTTCCCGACAAGGAGCGCGAAGAAGGTCTCGTCGCCGTACGCGGCGCCCACCGTGCCCAGCCGAAGCTCGGCCTGGGCGCTGTCGGGTCGGTCCACGAGGAGGACGCGCGGACCCGGGCCCGCGGGCGGGGCCGGCTGCGGGGGGACCGCCCGACCCCGACCGCCCTCCCAGCTCCCGAACCGCTCCTCCACGGCCTCGAGCAGCACCCCCGGATCGACGTCCCCGCAGGCCACCAGAGCGGCCCCCGGCGGACCGTACCGGCCGCCGTGGAACGAGGCCACCTCCTCGCGTCCGAGACCCTCCACGCTCTCCCGGAGCCCGGCGGAGGGCGTCCCGTAGCGGTGGTCCCCGAACACGGCGCGGATCAGGGTGTGGTCGGCCGCGACCTCCGGCTTGTCCCGGTCGCGGTCGATCTCGTCCAGCCGCTCCTGGCGGACCCGATCCACCTCCGCCTCCGCGAAGGAGGGCTCGCGCGCCACCGCGCGCAGCACGTCGAGCCCGCCGTCCAGGACGTCGCTCAAGAGGTGGAGGCTGAGGATCGTGACGTCGTAGCCCGCCGACACCGAGAAGGATGCCCCCAGCCGATCGAGCCACGCGGCCACCTCCTGGGCGCCCCGCCCCGCCGCGCCCTCGGTCAGGAGCCGCCCGGTGAGCTCGGCCGCGCCCTCGTGGCCCGCCGGGTCGGCCGAGGCGCCCGCCTCCACGATCAGGCGAAGCGAGACCTCCGGGAGCCGGTGATCCTCGCCCACGAGCACCCGCAGGCCGTTGTCGAGGCGGAAGGCCTCGAGCTCGGGGAGCTCGACCGCGCGCAGCTCCGCGGACGGAGGCGGGGAGCTCCGGTCGGGCGCGGACCCGCTCACGACGCCTCCCGGGGCACCACGTGGAGGACCGCCCGACGCTCGGGCCGGAGGGTCGCGTCGGCCACGTCCAGGACGTCCTCCCTGCTCACGGCCAGGTAGCGGTCGAAGGCGCGGTTCACGTAGCCGGGATCGTCCCGGAGAACCGCGGCGTGCGCCACCGCGTCCGCGCGGTCGCCCACGCTGTTCACCTGCCCGACCAGGGAGCGGCGCGCCCGGTTCCGCGCGCCCTCCACCTCATCCTCGGAAACGCCCGACGTCCTCACGTCGTCGAGGACGTCGTCGACCGCCTCCTCGAGCTCCGGGGCCGAGACGCCCGGGCGCGCGGTGGCCACGACCAGGAACATGCCCACGTCCTCGAGGGGCCACGTGAAGGCCTCCACCTCAGCCGCGACGCGCCGCTCGTAGACGAGCTCGCGGTGGAGGCTCGAGCTCTTCCCCTCGGCCAGGAGGCTCGTGAGGACATCCGACGCCTCGAAGGCGGGGTCGTTGAACGAGGGCGCGTGATAGAGCATGTAGACGCGCGGGACCTGCACCGCGTCCTCGATCGTCCCCCGCCGCTCGCCCCGCTCTCCGCCGATGCGCTCGACCTCGGGCGGATCGGGCACGTCCCGCGCCGGGAACTCCCCGAACCAGCGGTCGGCCTCGGCCAGGGCGTCTTCCGGGTCGAGGTCTCCCACCATCACGAGGACGGCGTTGTTGGGGGCGTAGTAGGAGCGGAAGAAGTCGTGGACGTCCTCCAGGGAGGCCGCGTCGAGGTCCTCCATGTAGCCGATGGTCGGGTGCCGGTAGGGGTGGCCCTCGGGATAGGCCAGACCCAAGAGCGTCTCGAAGGCCAGACCGTAAGGACGGTTCTCGTAGGACTGGCGGCGCTCGTTCTTCACGACGCCCCGCTGGTTGTCGAGCTTCTCCCGGGTGATCCCCTGGTCGAAGAAGCCCATCCGGTCCGACTCGAGCCACAGGGCCAGGGCCAGCTCGCTGGAGGGGACGACCTCGAAGTAGTTGGTCCGGTCGAACCACGTCGAGCCGTTCAGCGTTCCACCCGCGTTCTGGATGTAGCGGAAGTGCTCGCCCTTGGGGACGTGCCCCGAGCCCTGGAAGAGGAGGTGCTCGAACAGGTGGGCGAAGCCCGTGCGGCCCGGCCGCTCGTGCTTGGAGCCCACGTGGTACATGAGGTGGACCGCCACCACGGGCGTGGAGCGGTCCTGCTCGAGGACCACCCGGAGCCCGTTGTCGAGGAGGCGCTCGTCGAAGTCGAAGTGTACGCTCTGGCCCTGCACGGTCGGTCGGCCTCCCGTCGTCGTCGCGGGGATCGGGCGCGGTCCGGCCCGCGACGCGGTGCGCGGGAAGCGGACCGGCGAAGGTACCGGCGCCCCGGTGTGCTCTCAAGACGCGTGCCCGGGTCTCGCGCCATCCGCCCCTCGCGGGGGGGGTGCACGGAGCCGGCCGGTCACGGGGGACGGATGCACGACGGCCGGCCCGTCCCGAGGGAACGGAGCCGGCCGCCGGAGGAGGGTTGTAAGCCGGGTTCTGTGCCGGGCACGAGGCCCGGCGGGGTCATCTGTCTGGGCCACCGGTCACCCGGCGGCTCGTGCGGCCCACCCGGGGCTCGATGCGGCGGGCCGCCGCTCGCCCCTGTTCGGCCTTGCTCCCGGTGGGGTTTGTCGTGCCGCCTCCGTCACCGGAGCGCGCGGTGGGCTCTTACCCCACCCTTTCACCCTTGCCTGTGCGGCCGTCGGAGCGTGTGGCCCGAGCGTGCCGTCATCGGCGGTCTGCTCTCTGTGACACTGTCCGTCGCCTCGCGACGCCCGGGGTTTCCCCGGCACCGTGCCCTGTGGAGCCCGGACTTTCCTCGAGCCGCGCCGCGAACGGCCGACCCGCGACCCCGTCCCCCTCCTCACGCCATATGCTACCTCGGTATACCGGACCGTGTTCCCGCGATCGCCCTACCGGAGCGGCCCCGCGCGCTGTAGCTTACGTGTCACCTTCGTGCGGCGCCGGCAACCCGGAGATGCACCAGGTACCGGAGCGGCGGTCCGCGTGCGTGGACGAAACCCGACCTGGAGGTCGTGAAGCGGCTCCTTCATGGTGAGGATCCTCCACAGTCGTACCGTGCATGATCCCGAGGCCGCGTCCGGCCCGGGCGCCGGGAAGCTTTCGCCCCGGCGACGGCGGACGTGCGTCCGTGGGCCGCTCGGAGCCCTGCTCCTGGTCGGCCTCGTGGGTGCTCTCGCGTGTGGGGGGGACGGCGGAACCGACGTCGCCCCCGCGCCCTCCCGGCTCGTGCGCGTCTCGAACGCCAGCGACACCGTCACGGTCGGCGCCCTCCTCGACCCGCCCCTCGGCGTTCGGGTCGTGGGCTCGCTCGGTGACCCCGTGGAGGGCGTGCCCGTGCGCTTCGCCCTCGTCACCGGCCCGGGGAGCGTCCAGACCGGGCTGGCCGTCTCCGACACGCGGGGCGTGGCCGAGGCCGCCTTCCAGGCGGACCGCAGGCTCGGCGAGAGCCACGTGCGCGTGGATGTCCCCAGCGCCTCGCAGGTCGCCCCGCTCGAATTCGACGTCCACACGCTGCCGGCGGGCGAGGTCGACCTCACGGTGGCCGGCGGCGACGGCCAGAGCGCCGAGACCGGGACGCAGCTTGCGCTCCCGTTCGCGGTCAAGGCGGTCACGCCGTCCGGGACGTCGGTCGGGGGTGCCCGCGTCGTGTGGGAGGTGGCCGACGGACCGTCCGGGGCCACGCTCACCGCGGACACCACGTACGCGGACCCCCAGGGCCGCAGCGAGAACCTCCTCACGCTCGGGCCCGACGCCGGAGACTACACGATCCGCTCCTTCGCGGGCGGAGGCGTCGAGACCGACACCGTGACCTTCTCGGCACGAGGCGTGACCTCGCTCGAGGCGGCCGCCCGGCTCGACTCGGTGGGTCCGGTCCCCCTGCGGCCGGGCGGGGACGCGACCCTGTACGGCGACGGCTTCGGCACTGACGCCTCCGTGCTCGAGGTCCGCGTCGAGGGCGCACCGGCGCAGATCCTGACGGTCGAGCCGGATCGCATCCGCTTCCAGGTGCCCTCGTTCACCGACCGCTGCCTCCCGGCCCGCACCGTGGGCGTACGCGCCCTCCTGCGCGGCCAGCCCACCAACGGCCGCCTGGTCCCGGTCGAGTCATCGGGAACGCCCCTCGCCCTGGCCCGGGGACAGGTGGAGGCCCTGGCTGGCGCCGACGCGCTCGGCTGCCTTCAGCTCCCCGGCGCCGACTCCGCCCGCGAATACCTGGTGGTGGCCGGGGACGCGGACCGGACGGCCCAGGGCATGACCCCCCTGAGGCTCATCCTCCGGGCCGGGTCCGACACCGCCGCGGCAAGCGGCGGGGCCGCCGCGGCCGTCCGGATCCGGGCGGCGGAGTCCAGGCTCCCCGGGACCGGGCTCGACGACTACAGCCGCACGCTCCGGATCCAGGCGGAGGCCCGCGAGGAGCTGGCCAGGCGCAGGATCTCGGGCGGCGGCCTCACCTCGCCGACCCGGGCGGCGGCCAGCATCTCGCCGAGCGCGGCCACGACGCCTTCGCGCGGCGACACGATGAGCTTCCACTTCGCGGTCCGGCAGGACCTGACGGTCTCGTGCGAGGCCACGCAGGACCCCGTGCGCACCGTGGTCCGTGCCGTGGGCCAGCACGTGGCTCTGGCGGTCGACGTCGACGCGCCCGCGGGCGGCTTCGACGAGACGACGCTCCAGGGCCTGGCGGACGAGTTCGACCGGGTCGTCTATCCCACCGACCGCTCCTACTTCGGGGACCCGGCGGACCTGGACGGCAACGGGCGGATCCTGCTGGTCCTGACGCCCAGGGTGAACGCGCTCACGCCGCGCGGATCCACGGCCATCGTAGGCGGCTTCTTTCTCCCCATCGACCTGGTGGACTCCGGGGACGCGTCCGGCTCGGGCGTGCAGGGGCCCAACGGCGAGACCTGCCCGGCGAGCAACGAGGGCGAGCTGCTCTACCTCCCCGTGCCCGATCCCCAGGGCGTCTACTCGGACGCCCAGCGCGTGGACCAGGTGCTCCGTCCGGACCGGAACGCCACGGCACACGAGCTCCAGCACCTGATCAGCGCCGAGCAGAGGCTCGTGATGGGCGGGGGCGACTTCGGGAGCGTCGAGGAGGTGTGGCTGGGCGAGGGGCTGTCCCACATCGCCGAGGAAGTGGTCGGCCTCGGGGAGATGTCGCTGGGCCAGGGGCAGGACCTCGGCTGGGACGGGATCGTGAACGACCCCGCCCGGCTGCGCGTCTTCAACACGTTCGAGCTCGACAACTTCGCCCGTCTCGCCTTCTTCATGGCGCAGCCCGGCGAGGCGCCGGTTCTCTCGACGACCGACCCGGGCGGCGTGCGGAGCCTGCAGATGCGGGGCTTCGCCTGGGCCTTCCTCCGCTGGGTGGCCGACCACCGGACCGGCGCCTCCTCGGAGGAGGCCTTCTTCCGGGACCTGGCCCGGGGAGGACCGAACCTGAGCCGGGGGATCGCGAACGTCGAGCAGGCCGCCGGCGAGAGCTGGGACGACCTCCTCTCGGGCTTCATGCTCTCCCTGGCCGCCGACGACGACCGGTCGCCGTCCTCCACGGACGCACGCTACCAGTTCCCCTCGTGGAACCTGCCGGACATCTTCCAGGGCCTCCACGACAATCCGAGCTCGGGCGCGCGGTTCCCGCTCGCCTACCCGCTGGCCGTCACGGCGCTGCGGTTCGAATCGGCCGCCGTCGACTTCGACACGCGCGCGTCCACGGCCGCCTACTTCAGGCTGCGCTCGTCGGCGGGTGGGCCGCCGCCTCTCGCGCTCCAGCTGGCCAGCCAGAGCGGCGGGGCGCCCCCGACCTCGACGTCCCCCCACGTGCTCGTGCTCCGGCTCCACTAGCCGGTCGCAAAGACCCTACGAGGAAGGACGCTCACGCCATGATCGACCACGGCACCCCGGCCCGCCGCGCCCCCCGGCTCACGGCGGCGGCCGCGACGGTCGTCGCCCTCGTCCTCCTCCTCGCTCCCTTCCGGGTCGGCGCCCAGGAGACGTCGGCGGCCGGGCCCGGGCTGGCCCCCGACACATCGCTGGCCCGCCGGGGCGGTCCGGAGATCTTCGCGATCGGCGGAGCGCTGGCGCCGCTCGCCCAGCTCTCCTCCGATCCCGGATCGTTCGCCACGGAGGTCTCCTCTTCGGCGGCGTTCGGCGGGACGGTGGGCTGGTGGCTCCCCGGCGGCCTGGGGGCGGGTGTGCAGGTCCTGTACGCGCCCGCGACCCTCAACATCCTCCCGACCTCGTTCCAGGGCCCGATCCCGACCGACCTGGGTGACGCCGGCTACCTGGCCGCCACGGCCGAGGTCCGCTATCGGCTCGTGTCGAGCGGACCGGCCGGGGTGCTGGCCCCCTACATGGCCCTCGGAGGCGGGATCCGACGCCTGAACTTCGATCCGATCGCCCAGCTCGACGTGCAGGACACGACCGATCCGGTCGGAACGGCGGCCATCGGCGTGGAGTCGAAGCTGATGGGGCCCCTCGCGGTCCGGCTCGAGGTCAGGGACTACCTGTCCAGCTTCGACAGCTCCGCCCCGGGCGACAGCCACCTTCAGAACGACGTCCTCGTCACGGTGGGGCTCGGCATCCTGCCCTGATCCGGCCCTTCGCCGCCGGGTCCACGCCCCCGTCGTGCCTCCGCATCACTCTGCGGGCGGAGAGAGCGGCGCGCGGAGCTCCCGATCGGGCGGTATCACCACCGCCAACTCGCACGCTGACAGTGTCTTGGCGCACCTCCACTCGACCCGAGCCTCCTAGCACGCTTCTTGACGACCAACCGTACCGGCGGGAAGACCTCGGGACGTGAGGTCTGTTCGTCGGGGGCCCGTACCTCGGAGCGCCCGGCCGTCGGCCGTCGCGGCGGAGGAACGCGACAGAGCTCGGTGACGAGGAGAGGGACGGTGGAACCCCCGGAGTCCAGGACAGCTCAGTCTGCGGATCCGTGCCCGCTCGCCGGCCCGCCCCCCCCGGCCGGTCCGCCGCGCGCTCCCGCGAGCCTCGCGTGGTGAGCCCTCCCCGCCCGGAGTCGGACGACCCGGAGCGTCGCCCTCCCGGGGGGGACGTCCCGGTGCGGGAGGCCATCGACCGCGCCGCGGAGGGCGTGGCCATCCTGGATCCGGACGGCCGCCTGGTCTACCTCAACCCCTCCTACGCCCGCACGCTCGGGCACGACGAGACCGCCCCCCTCCTGGACCTCCACTGGTCGGCACTCTACCCCGACGAGGAAGTGAAGCGGCTGAGGGGGGAGGCGGGAGCGGCCCTGGCGGCCGTGGGCGCGTGGCGAGGTCCGGCCAGGGCCAGGCGCCGCGACGGCGTCATCGTCCCGCTCGAGCTCTCCCTCACCCGTCTCCCCGACGGCCACGTCCTCTGCCTGGCCGTCGATGCCTCCGACCGCTTCGAGCACGAGAGGCGGCTGGAGCGGATGGCCTACCGGGACCCCCTGACCGGGCTCCCCAACCGGAGGCTCCTGCGCGCCCGCGCCGAGCAGGCCCTGGCGCTGGCCCGGCGCGGGGGCGGTGACGTGGGCCTCATCTTCCTCGACCTGGACGGCTTCAAGCAGATCAACGACCGCCTGGGCCACCTGGCCGGCGACGAGGTCCTCGAGGAGGTCGCGGCCCGCATCGAGGAGGCCATCCGCGAGGCGGACACGGCGGCGCGCATCGGAGGCGACGAGTTCGCGGTCCTGCTGCCGGAGATCGAGGGCGAGGGCGGGGCCCTGCAGGTGGCCGACCGGCTGCGCGATTCCATGTCCGCGCCCCTCGAGGTCGAGGGCGAGACGCTGTTCGTGGCCTCCAGCATGGGGATCTCCCTCTTCCCGACCACCGCCTCCGGCTTCGAGGAGATGCTCGAGCAGGCCGACCGCGCGCTCTACGGCGAGGCGCGCGCCAAGGCGGTGGGAGTTCGGATCTTCCGGAGCGAGGGCGGGGAGGCCGAGACGAAGGTCCGGGACCTCCTCCCGGAGCTGCACGAGGCCCTGCGTCACTACCGCATGGTCCTCCACTTCCAGCCGGTCCGGGAGCTGCGAAGCGGCCGGCCGGTGGGGGCGGAGGCGCTCGTGCGCTGGCCCCACCCCCGCCTGGGGCTCCTGTCCGCTTCCAAGTTCGTGCCGCTCATTGGCGAGCCGTCCCTCGAGCGTCGGCTGGACCGATGGGTCGTCGCCTCGGCCGCGGTCCAGCTCCAGAGCCTGCAGCGGGAGGGCTCCGACCTGTGGATCGCCGCCCACCTGTCGGACCGCGCGGCCCTGGACCCGGGCCTGGCCGACTACCTGGAGAGGACGCTCGGAGCGGTGGATGACCTGGACCCCGCCCGTCTCCTCCTCGAGGTCCCGGTCCGTGCGGCCCTCCAGGCCCCGGAGGAGGCCGCCCGCCGGCTCTCGGCCCTGCGCTCCCTGGGCGTGTCCCTCGCGGTGGACGGGCTGGCCAGCGGACACAGCTCCATGGCCTTCCTACGGGAGCTCCCCACCTGCTCGGTCAACCTCGAGCGTGCCTTCATCCAGGGGATCGGACGCGAGCCGTTCGAGGAGGAGGTCCTGCGCACCGTGATCGATCTGGCCCACGCCATGGACCACAAGGTCAGGGCCAAGGGGATCGAGCGGGAGATTCAGCGGGAGTGGCTCACGGCCGAGGGCTGCGACCTCGGCCAGGGGTTCCTGCTGGGCTGGATCGTCCCGGCCGACGAGATCGAGGCTTAGGCCGCCGCTTCGGCCTCCAGCTCCGACGTGCAGTATCCGCAGCGCGTCGCCGCGATGGGCACGTTCATCCGGCAGTACGGGCACTCCTTCTGGGACGGGGGCGGCGGCGCCTCGTCCGCCTGGCGCCGGAGCCTGTTGTAGCCCCTGACCAGCATGAACACCGCGAGCGCGATGATCAGGAAGGAGATCGCGTTGTTGATGAACAGCCCGTAGTTGATCGTCGGCGCCCCGGCCTTCTGAGCCTCGGCCAGGGAGGCGTAGTGCGTATCGGACAGGTTGATGAACAGGTTGGAGAAGTCCAGCCCTCCCGTGAGGAGGCCGATCGGCGGCATGAGGACGTCCGAGACGAAGGACTTGACCACCGTGCCGAACGCGCCGCCGACCACGATGCCGACGGCCAGGTCGAAGACGTTTCCGCGGGCGATGAAGTCGCGAAACTCGGTGCGGAGACTCATGGGCTTCCTCGCGGAAGGAGGATGAGGAGCCGAAACTACTCCTTCCGTAAGTTACTATCCCGGCCGCACAACGGGTAGGGAGAGGACAGCGCGGGAGGCGGAGCCCCGCCGCGGGCGGACTCGGGGTCCGGCCCCGGGGGACGCGCCGGACCGGGTGCGGGCCGCGGCCCCCGCGGGAGCGCGCAGCGGCTCACGGCCCGTCCGGATGGGCCTCCCACGTGTGCGCCACGATGACGTCCCGGAGCCGGCCCCCGTCCCCGGCCTTCGGGCTCTCCATGCCCTTCGCACTTCCCGCCGGACTCGTGAGACGCTCCACGACCAGGCGATAGTAGCGCGCCGCCAGCCGGGCGAAGAGAGCGGGATCGGCCGGCGCCGAAGCCCCCTCGGGCCTGGCCACGTCGACCTCTCCCTTCCCGTACGGCACCCCGGCCGCCTGGGTGACGTCCACCTGTCCGGTGCGCGAGGGACCGGCGGGACCGGCGACCTCGAAATAGAGACGCGAGGCGATCCGACCGCCCCCGCCCATGCGCGTGGCATCGAACAGGCAGCCTCGGAACACGATCGTCGAATCCGCCTCTCTCATGGACGTGCCTCCTGGCTGGAGAAGGCGGGCGGCCGGGGCCGCCCGTACGGCTCGGAACGGGCCTCGAGGAGGGGCAAGACACGCTCCGGAGATCGAGCACGGATGGAGACATCGTAACTCCCTCCATGCCAGCGAGGTGGCTACCACCTGCCCGGGCGTGCCCCCGCCGCTCCCGAGCCCGGCATCTTGCATTCCGAGAATCCCTCGCAGGCCGCGAGGCCGGCGGGGCCCGCGGGGGGCCTCCCCGCCGCCTGGGCGTTGGACGGCCCGTGGCTCCCGCCCCATCTTGGGGCCGCGATGGGTCGGCCCTCGCGCGCCGGGCGCGGGCGCCCGAACCTCCGCATGGACTCTGCGCACGGGGAGGCACGAGTGGGGCACGGACGGCGGTCGGCAGGTGCGATGAGGCGGAGCTGGATACGGGCGGCGGCCTTCCTGCTGGCGGCAGGCATCCCCGCGGCCGGCGCCGCCGCCCCGCGCGCGGCCCCGCGGACCGACGGGCCCGCGCTCCGGCGGGCGGGAGCGTCCGCGGCCCGCCCCGACACCGCCCCGGACTCGGCGCGCGCGGCCCCGACGGAGCTCGCCCGGGACCTCCTCCGGGCCTTCGAGTACCGGTTCATCGGCCCCTCCAACCCCTCCGGGCGGGTGACCGCCCTGGCCGTGCCCGACTCCGCGGGCCACCGGATGGCCTACGCCGGCCTCGCCTCGGGCGGCGTGTGGAAGACGACCAACGCAGGCACCACGTGGACGTCCGTGTTCGACCACGAGGGGAGCCCCTCGGTCGGCGACATCGCCGTGGCGCCCTGGAACCACGACGTGGTGTGGGTCGGCACGGGCGAGCGGAACTCCCTCCGCTCGCAGACGTGGGGCGACGGGGTGTACCGCTCGGCCGACGGTGGGAAGACCTGGAAGAACATGGGACTGAAGGAGACCCGCGAGATCGGCCGCATCGCCATCGACCCGGCCGACAGCGGCGTGGTGTACGTGGCGGCGCTGGGTCACCTGTGGGGCCCCGACCCCGAGCGCGGCGTCTACCGGACCGTGGACGCCGGGAAGACGTGGAAGAAGATCCTGTTCGTGGACGACACGACCGGGTTCATCGACCTCGAGATCGACCCGAAGCACCCGAAGACCCTGTTCGCGGCCGGCTGGCACCGGCTGCGCTGGGGCGGCGGCAAGATGGAGGGGGCCGGCGCGGGGAGCGGGATCTGGCGGACCCGGGACGGCGGCGACACCTGGACCCGGCTCACCGCGCCCGGGAACGACCGCGGCCTCCCCTCGGAGAAGCTGGGCCGGATCGGGCTCGCCATCTATCCGCGGAGCCCGAACGTGGTGTACGCGGTCATCCAGGTGGCCCACGGCGCCAAAGACCCCAGCGTGAGCCCGTTCGGCGGCCTGTTCCGGAGCGACGACGGCGGGGACTCCTGGGACCGGATCAACGACCTCTCCGCCGTGCCCGACTACTACTACGACGAGGTGTGGGTCGACCCGAGCGACAGCACGAACGTGTACCTGGGCGCCACCCGGCTCTTCCACTCGACGGACGGGGGGCGGAGCTTCTCACCGGTCCGCTACCGGAACGTGCACGTGGACAACCACGCGCTGTGGTTCGACCCCGACGACTCCCGCCACATGCTGCTCGGCAACGACGGCGGGGTGTACCAGAGCTACGACGCGGGCGAGACCTGGGCTCACCAGATCATCCCGGCCAGCCAGTTCTACGAGGTCGACGTCGACACGACCAGGGTGCCCTACCACGTGTGCGGGGGCCTGCAGGACAACGGCGTGTGGTGCGGGCCGAGCCGCACCCGGGAGAGGAGCGGGGTCACGGCCGCCGACTGGTACACGGTCTACGGCGGGGACGGCTTCCACTCGGCCGTCTCGGCCGACAGCCCGCGCATCCGCTACGCCGAGTACCAGTTCGGCAACGTCGGCCGCACCGACGTCGACACGTGGCACACGGAGAGCGTCAAGCCCATCGCCGAGGACGCGGGGGCCGAGAGCGGCTATGCCTTCCGCTGGGACTGGGACACGCCCTTCCTGATCTCGAGCCACGATCCGACGGTCCTCTATCTGGGCGGGAACCACCTCTTCCGCCTCACCGGCCGCGGACGCGACTGGGAGATCCTGGGCCCCGACATGACGCGCGCCAACCGCTTCCACCCCGAGCCCGACTCGGGCCACACGTCCTACCATTCCCTGCACTCGGTCGCGGAGTCGGCCCTGGACGGCCACGTGCTGTGGACGGGCTCGAACGACGGCCTCCTGTGGGTGAGCACCGACGCCGGCCGGACCTGGCGGAACGTGACCTCGAACCTGCCCGGCGGCGGGCCGACGCCCCCGTGCTGGGTGAGCGAGATCGAGCCGTCGCACTTCGACGCGAGCACGGCCTTCGTGACCTACGACTGCCACCGCCGGGACGACTACGCGCCGTACGTGTTCCGGACGAAGGACGCGGGGAAGACCTGGACGGAGATCACCGGGGACCTTCCGGAAGGCGGGTCCAGCTTCGTGGTCCGGCAGGATCCGGTGAACCGGGACCTCCTGTTCGTGGGGACCCACGACGGCGTGTACGTCAGCATCCGCGGCGGCGGACACTGGGCCAGGCTGGGCGGGAACCTCCCCACCACGGAGGTCCGCGACCTGGCCATCGTCCCCCGCCGGAAGGAGCTGGTGGTGGGGAGCTTCGGCCGCGGCATCTACATCCTGGACATCGCCGCGCTCGAGCAGGCCACGCCGGCCATCTTCGGGGACTCGGTGCGGCTGTTCGACCCGCCGCCCGCGCGCCAGTTCGAGCAGATGGACACGTACGGCTCGCCGGGCGACGCGTTCTTCCACGCCGGCGCCACGCCACCCGAGGCCGCGATCACCTACTGGGTGGGCCAGGACCTCGGCAAGGACGTGAAGGTCGAGATCTCGCGCGTCTCCGACGACACGACGGGGACGGCGGGAGGGGCCGCGGCGGGCGGAGGAGGAGCCGCAGCCGGGGGAGGCTCTGCGGCGGCCGGGACCGACACCGCCGGCGGCTCCGGCGAGGGCGGCGGGGAGACCATCCGCACGCTCACGGGCCCCGGCACCCCGGGCTTCCACGTCCTCGCCTGGAACCTGGAGCGCGAGGACCCGAGGCCGCGGGAGAAGGGCGGGCCCACGAGCCCGTCGGAGCTCCGCCGCGTGCTGCCCGGGACCTTCCGGGTGAAGCTCGAGGCCGGAGGCACGACGGAGGAGACCACGCTCGTGGTGAGGGGGGGCTGGCCCCACCGCTCGTCCGGCCGGGTCCGTTAGGGCCGGCCCGAAGAGGCGGAGAGGAAGAGAGGAGGCGGACGTGCGGCTGGTGACTTTCGACAGGCAGGGCCTTCCCGCCGTCGGCGTGCTGACGGCGGAAGGGGAGGTGGTCGACCTCGGCTTCGTGATGGACCGCCCCCCGCGCTCCGTGCGGGCCCTCCTGGCCGGGGGCGAGGAGGCGCTGGAGGCGGTCCGCCGGGCGGCCGCCGACGCGCCGGAGACGGCCCGCAGCGACCTCGGGTCCGTCGGGCTCCTCCCCCCGGTGCACGACCCGGGCAAGGTCCTGTGCCTGGGCCTCAACTACGCCGCCCACGCCGCCGAGAGCGGGCACGAGCCGCCCGAGCACCCGGCCGTGTTCATGCGGAGCCGGACCTCCCTGGTCGGCCACGGCCGCCCGATCCTGCGCCCGCGCCTCTCCCGGCAGCTCGACTTCGAGGGAGAGCTGGCGGTCGTGATCGGACGGACCGCCCGGCACGTCCCCGAGGAGGAGGCGCTGGCGCACGTGGCCGGCTACGCCTGCTTCGACGACGCCTCGGTGCGGGACGTCCAGTACTGGACCGGACAGTGGACCCTCGGCAAGAACTTCGACGCCACCGGGGGCTTCGGGCCGTGCCTCACCACCGCGGACGAGGTCCCGCCCGGCGCCGCGGGCCTCCGGATCACCACCCGGGTGGACGGCCGCGTCATGCAGGACGCCACGACCTCGGACATGCTCTTCAGCGTCCCCGTGATCGTCTCCCTCCTCTCGGAGATCTGCACGCTCGAGCCGGGGGACGTGATCGTGACCGGGACGCCGCCGGGCGTGGGGAAGGCGCGCACCCCGCCCGTGTGGCTCGAGCCAGGGAACGTGGTCGAGGTCGAGATCGAGGGCGTGGGGCTCCTCATGAACCGGGTCGCCGACGAGGGCGGGGAGGGCTGAGATGGCCGCGAGCGTCGAGGAGATCCGGGCCCGCTTCCCCGCCCTCGAGCGGCGCTGCGCCGGCCGGCCGGCCGCCTACTTCGACGGGCCGGGGGGGACGCAGGTCCCCGCGGAGGTGGCCGACGCGGTCCGCGAGTACCTGCTCCGCCACAACGCCAACACCGGCTGGGCCTATCCGAGCAGCGCCGAGACCGACCGCATCCTGGCGGAGGCGCGCGGCGCGCTGGCCGACTTCCTGAACGCCTCGCCCGACGAGATCGCGTTCGGGGCCAACATGACCACCCTCACCCTCCACCTCTCCCGGGCGATCGGCCGCACCCTGGGGCCCGGCGACGAGGTGGTCGTCACCGAGCTCGACCACCACGCCGACATCGACCCGTGGCGGGAGATGGCCCGCGACGTCGGCCTCACCGTTCGGACCGCCCCGATGGTCCCGGAGAGCGGCACCCTGGACATGGAGCGGCTCCGGGAGCTCATCGGGCCCTCGACCGCCGTCGTGGCCGTGGGCGCCGCCTCCAACGCGCTCGGGACCGTGAACGACCTGGAGCGGATCGGCCGCTGGACGCGGGCGGCCGGCGCCCTCCTGTTCGTGGACGCCGTGCACTCGGCGCCCCACGTCCTGCCCGACGTGGCCGCGCTGGAGTGCGACTTCCTGGCCTGCTCCCCCTACAAGTTCTACGGGCCCCACCTGGGAGTCCTCTACGGCCGCCGGGACCGGGTCGAGGCTCTCCCCATCCCCCGCCTCGTGCCCGCCCACGACCGGGCGCCCGAGCGGCTCGAGACCGGGACCCTGAGCCACGAGGGCATCGCCGGGGCCGCGGCCGCCGTCGACTTCCTGGCCTCGCTCGGCGAGGGCGGGAGCCGCCGCGACGGCCTGGTCTCCGCCTACCGCGTGCTGGAGGCGAGGGGCGAGGACCTCCTCCGCCGCATGTGGGAGGGCCTCGCCGCCGTCCCCGGCGTCACCCTGTACGGCCCGCCGCCCGGCGAGCCTCGCACCCCCACCGTCGGCTTCTCGGTCCGCGGCGTCCCGTCCCGCGAGGTCGCACGCCGCCTGGCGGACGATCACGGCGTCTTCGTCTCCCACGGCGACTTCTACGCGGCCACCGTGGTGGAGCGGCTGGGGATGGCCGGGGAGGGCCTCGTCCGCGCGGGCTGCGCGTGCTACACGACGGTCGGGGAGGTCGAGCGGCTGGTGGAGGGCGTGGGGGTCATCGCGGGCGGGTGAAGTGGTCAGCGGCACCGTCCGCGAACCCCGAGAGCGCGCCCGGAAGGAGTCGAACCCTCAGCCTCCGGATCCGAAGTCCGGCGCTCTGTCCAGTTGAGCTACGGGCGCGTGAGGGTCGACATCCTAGGCGGGGGGCGTCCTCGGGACAACGGCCTCGGGGGCACGGCCCGGCCCGAGCCCGCCCGGCACGAAGTTCGGGGCGGCCGCGGTAGCTTTTTCCCGCTCGAATCCCCATCTTTAGGAAAATGCTCCCCCTTCCCCGCTCAGGAGCGTATGCCTTGATACGGATCCCGACTCCCGTCCGCTGCGCGACCCTCTTCCTGACCAGCCTTCTTGCCGTCCCGGCCTCGGCCGCTGCCCAGAAGAGCCCCGACGCGACCTTCGAGGCGCACGGCGGCGTCGGATTCCCGACCCGGGATCTGGCGGACCTCTTCGACCTCGGGCCGGAAGCGGGCGCGGGCCTGTCGTTCTGGCTCGGGCCGCGGGTCGCGATCAGGCTGGGAGGCGACCTCGAGTTCCTCCGGGGCGCGGGCTCGGTGCTGGCGGGCGCGTCTGGACCGGACGGACGGCTCTACAGCTATACGGGAGGGCTGGCCTTCGAGCTCGCCGATCCGAAGACACCGGGGTGGGACGTGCTCCTGAACGTGGGCGGGGGGGGCTCGACGCTCGACACCGACCCCTTCCCGGATCCGGCCGCCCCCGGATCGACGCGCGACTTCACGAAGACCTATCCGACGGCCAATCTGGGCCTCACCATCGGCTACGACGTGAGCCCCTCGGTCAACCTGTTCGTGGAGAGCCAGGCTTACCTGACCTTCTTCAAGAAGGCGGACACCCGGGTGTTCCGGGACGCCAGCGCGGGACGGGTGCAGGCCTTCGGCTCCCAGCTCAGCGTCCCGGTCGCCGTCGGGTTCAAGCTCAAGTTCGGCGGACCCTCCGACGCGGACGGGGACGGCGTGGAGGACGCCCTGGACCAGTGCCCGGGCACGCCGGACGGAGTCGTGGTCGACACCGCGGGCTGCCCCCGGGACGCCGACAGGGACGGAGTCCCGGACTACGCCGACCAGTGCTCCGGCACGCCCATGGGCGCCCAGGTCGACACGAAGGGGTGCGCCCACGACAGCGACATCGACGGCGTGGCCGACGGCATCGACAAGTGCCCGAACACCCCCGAGGGCGCGCACGTGGACGCGACCGGCTGCCCCACCGACGCCGACGCCGACGGGGTCGCCGACGGGATCGACCAGTGTCCCAGCACGCCGGAAGGCGTCAGGGTGGACAAGACCGGTTGCGCGCTCGACGGCGACGGGGACGGGGTGCCCGACGGGATCGACAAGTGTCCCAACACGGCGCCGAACACCGAGGTGGACGAGACGGGGTGCCCGAGGAGCAAGGTGCAGGAGCAGCTCGAGGAGAAGGGGCGCGTCGTCCTGCACAACGTCTACTTCGACTTCGACAGGGCCACGATCCGTCCGGAGTCCAGGCCCGCCCTGGACGAGGTGGGGAACGCCCTCGTCAAGAACCGCCAGCTCCGGGTCGAGATCCAGGGACATACGGACGCGGTGGGCCCGGCCGCCTACAACCTCGAGCTCAGCCAGCGCCGGGCGCGTGCCGTCCTCGAGTACCTGCTCGCGAACTTCCCCTCCCTGGATCGGGGCGAGTTCGTGGTGCGCGGCTACGGGGAGACGCAGCCGATCGCCTCGAACGCCACCGCGGAAGGGCGCCAGGAGAACCGGCGCGTCGAATTCGTGGTGCTGGAAGGGTCCGGGAACGTCAGCGGCCAACGCCAGGTCGGTGGTTCCTGAGGGCCCTCCTCGACCCGCCACGCCGGAGGATCCGGGGCAAAGGGCCGCACGGCACCGGAGGGCCGCGGTTCCGCGGAACCGCGGCCGCGTGCCCTTCAGCCCTCAGTAAGCGGCAAACCCCGTGATGTCCTGCCCCAGGATGAGCCCGTGGATGTCGTGGGTGCCCTCGTAGGTGTAGACGGACTCGAGGTTGGCCATGTGGCGCATGGACTGATACTCGACCAGGATCCCGTTGGCGCCCAGCAGCCGGCGCGCCTCCCGCGCGCACTCGCACGCCATGTCCACGTTGTTCCGCTTCGCCATGGAGACCTGCTGGGGGCGCATGGTCCCCTCGTCCTTGAGGCGGCCGAGCCGAAGCGCCAGTAGCTGGGCCTTGGTGATCTCGGTCAGCATCTCCGCCATGCGGATCTGCTGGATCTGGGTGGCGCCGATGGGCTTCTCGCCGAACTGCACGCGCTCCTTCGAGTAGCTCACGGCCTCCGCGTAGCAGGCCATGGCCGCCCCGATCGCCCCCCACGCGATGCCGTAGCGCGCCTGGGTGAGGCAGGACAGCGGGCTCCGGAGCCCTCCGCTGTTCGGGAGGAGGTTCCCGTCGGGGATGCGCACGTCCTGGAGGACCAGCTCGCTCGTGTCGGAGGCGAGGAGCGAGAGCTTGCCCTCCTGGTCCTTGCCGGTGAAGCCGTCGCGGTCGGTCTCGACGATGAAGCCGCGGATCGAGCTCGCGTCGTCGACGTCGCCCGTCTTGGCCCACACGACGGCCACGTCGGCCATCGAGCCGTTCGTGATCCACATCTTGTTCCCGTTCAGCACCCACCCGTCCCCGTCCTTCACGGCCCGGGTGAGCATGCCGCCGGGGTTGGAGCCGAAGTCCGGCTCGGTGAGGCCGAAGCAGCCGATCTTCTCGCCCGAGGCCAGGGCCGGGAGCCACTTCTTCCGCTGCTCCTCGCTCCCGAACTCGTGGATCGGGTACATGACCAGCGCGCCCTGCACGGAAGCGAAGGAGCGCAGGCCGGAGTCGCCGCGCTCGAGCTCCTGCATGATGATGCCGTACGCCACGTTGTTCAGGCCCGCGCAGCCGTACTCCTCGGGCAGGTTGGCGCCGAAGAACCCGAGCTCCGCCATCTCCGGCACCAGCTCGGTCGGGAAGGTCTTCTCCATGTAGTGGCGCTGGATGATGGGCATGACCCGGTCGTCCACCCAGCCCCGAACCATGTCGCGAACGGCCCGCTCCTCGGGCTCGAGCATGCCGTCGATGTCGTAGTAGTCCACGCCCTGGAAGCTCATGGGTCGGTCGATCTCCCCGTTCGGATGGGTCGTCTCGTCGCGGACCGGGGCCCGGACCGCGCGGCGGGCGGCGCCCCGGGTCGGTCGTCCGGGATCAGTCGTCGGCGGGCTCGCCCCGCTGCGTGCGAACGTAGCCCTTCATGACCTCGCGGCCGATGCGGTAGCCCAGGTAGTACGCGGCGGCCAGCGGGATCAGCCACGCGTACAGCGGGAGCACGCCGAAGCGCCCCTCCACCGCGATCCAGATGGCGAAGGGGACGGTCACGAGGAGCGCCGCCAGGTGGCGGCCCCAGCGCACCTTGCGGCTCAGCTCGTCCCGGCATCCCGGGCACCACAGCTGCCGGTCCAGGTCGCTGTGGGGGTAGAGCTCGCGGCACGAGGTGCACGCGATCCGCCCGGGCTCCTCGCGGGCCCCGGAGCCCGCTCCCTCCCCGGCGTCCGCGCCGCCCTCCCGGCCGACGCCCGCCGGCGCCTCAGACGGATGCGGCATCGCGCTCGAGCTGCTTGATGATCGCGTCCGTGAAGCTCTCCGTCGTGCCGTCCCCGCCCAGGTCCGGCGTGAGGCTCTCCCCCGCCTCGAGGGTGGCGCGCAGGGCGCCCCGGATGCGCTCGGCCGTCGGCCGCTCCTCCAGGTGGTCCAGGAGCAGGCAGGCGGCGAGGACGCACGAGCAGGGATTCGCGATCCCCCGCCCCGCGATGTCGGGCGCCGAGCCGTGGACGGGCTCGAACATGGCCGCGTCGTCCCCGATGTTCGCGCCCGGCGCGAGGCCCAGTCCCCCCACCAGACCGGCCATCTCGTCCGAGAGGATGTCCCCGAACATGTTCTCGGTCACGAGGACGTCGAACTGGTGGGGGTTGAGGACGAGCTGCATGGCCGTGTTGTCGATGATCTTGTCCTCGAACTCGACGCGCCCCTCGTAGTCCTCGGCCACCTGCCGTCCGACCTCGAGGAAGAGGCCCTGGGTGCACTTGAGGATGTTGGCCTTGTGGACGAGGGTCACCTTCTCCCGGTCGTGCCTCAGCGCGTAGTCGAAAGCGTAGCGCACGATGCGCTCGGCGCCGTACCTGGTGACGAGCATGACGGACTCGGCCACGGCCTTGGGATCGTCCTCCATCCCGATGAAGTGCTCGATCCCGATGTAGAGGCCCTCGGTGTTCTCCCGCACCATGACGAGGTCGATGTCCTCGTAGCGGCCGCCGGGCATCATCGTCTGTACGGGGCGGATGTTGGCGTACAGGTCGAAGTGCTTGCGGAGGGCCACGTTGATGGACCGGAACCCCGCTCCGATGGGGGTCGTGAGCGGCCCCTTGAGGACGACCCGGTCCCGCTCGATCGCGTCGAGCGTCGCCTGCGGGAGGGGGTCTCCCCCCTTCTCCATGGACGCCGATCCTGCCGACTGTCGGTCCCACTCGATGGGGGCGCCGGCCGCCTCCAGCACCCGCACCGTCGCATCCGTGATCGCCGGGCCGATCCCGTCGCCCGGGATCAGCGTCACCGTCTGGCTCATGTGGCTCCCGTCACTGGCCTGCCTCGGTCCCACTCCCGGTCGCCACGCCCGATCTCACTGCCCATCAACGTAGCGCGAGTCGTACTCGAACGTGGTATGGTCCTCTCCGTACTGGACCAGCTGGTCCAGGTAGCCCGGCTTCTCGGTGCCCTCGTTGCGCGCGTGGGCCACCCGGACGATCGCGTCGTTCCACGTCACGCTCGTGAGCTCGTCGCGGCGCAGCGTGGCCCGCGCCACGAGCCGGCCCCGGCCGTCCACGGTCGTCACGCGAGCCGCGGCCAGGCCGTCCCACTTCTCGAACAAATCGCGCGTCTGGGGCGAGAACAGGTAGATGTACGGCCCGACCTTGGCCCACAGCGCCCCCCCCCTCCGCAGCTGGTCGGCCGACTGCTCGACCCGGACCACGACCACGTTCCCGTTGAGCTGCACCGTCGCCGCGCTCCCGTACAGGCCCTCGAGGTCGGCGGCCGACGGGAGCTTCAGGTCCTTCTTCGGCGAGCACGCGAGCACGAGCGCCGCCACCACCACGGGCAGCACGCGCCGTGCCGCCGCGGACCTCCCACGCCTCCTCATGGCGCGAACCACTCGACGATCCGCGAGGCCAGCTCGGCAAGCGCGCCCGCCGCGTCGGGCTCCGAGCGAGGTCCCGCCACCCAGCCGCGCCACACGGGCTGGCCCGCCCTGGTGTCGATGACCGCGAGCTGGACGGCGAGCCACCCGCGCGCGGCCGGGGCGGCGGAGTCCCCGGCCGGCCCCTTCGCAGCGCGTCCAGCGGAGTCCCCGGCCGCACGCCCGTCGGCGGCGGTTCGATCGGCCGCCTCGGGCGTCCGGTACTCGAGCCGGAGGGGGAGGACGACGAGCCTCGTGCCCAGGAGGGCCGAGAGGGAGCGGAGCTGGCCCGCGAGGGGCTCGTACAGGATCTCCTTCAGCTCCTTGTCCTTCATGGTCGCCAGGCCCCGGTAGGCCAGCCGCTCCGGGTCGACCTTGAGGAGCGGGTTCCGCCCCGTCGCCTTCACCACCCTGCCGGGCCCGATCCACGTCTGCGTGGCCCGCCTCTCCGAGAGCGCGAAGTCGACCTCGGCGTCGAACGCGTCCACCGTGGCCTGCAGGGTGGGCGCCCCTCCGGGCCACGCCCCCGACGGCGCCGGCGAGGCGGCCTGGAGCGGGAGGATGGTCGCCGAGCCGTTGAGGGAGGGACCCCTCACCGCCTCCTGGGCCTCGGCTCCCGGCGCCCCCGGACCGGCCGCGCCGATCAGCGCCGCGGCCACCAGGACCGCGGCTCCCGCCGCCCGCCGCTCCAGGAGCCCGCGCCTCTCTCGTTCCGTGGTCACCGTGCGTCCGTCTCCCTCTCGTCGTATGCCGTCACGTCGTCCAGGCACCTCCTGGCGGCCCGGACGTCGTTGGTCACGATCGCGTCTACACCCCACTCCGCCAAACGTAGCATGACGGCGGGATCGTCCACGCTCCCCGGCTCGGGATCGCCCGCCGGCCGGACTCCGGGGTCTTCCCCGGTCCACACCTGGACCCGGAGACCGTTGGCCCGGGCGTCGGCCACGAACCCCGGCGTCACGATCGGGATCCCGAAGCGCCGGAGCGGCGTGTGGACGACCTCCGGGAAGCCCCCGCCCGGCATCCCCGGGAGCCAGCGGAGGAGCGCCAGGCGGAGCGCCTGCCAGGTCGAAGTGGCTCGCTCGCCCGCATAGGTCCGGAAGTCCTCGCGGCGGGTCCCGTCCTCCACGTAGAGGATCGTCCGCTCCGTGCGGCCGAAGGATCCGATGAGGGCGACCACGTCGCCCGTGGCGTCCGGCTCCTTGACGTCCACGGTCATGGGGAGGTCACGCCAGCGCCCGAAGACCTCCTCGAGGCGGGGCACGCCGAGTCCGGCCAGCTCGGCGGACCCGCGGGCGCCCACCGGGCCGGCGACGCCCGTGGTCCGGTCGAGGGTCGCGTCGTGGATCACGACGAGGACGCCGTCGGCCGAGCGGCGCACGTCCAGCTCGAACGCATCCGCTCCGAGCTCGGCCGCCAGCGCGAAGGCCTCGAGGGTGTTCTCCGGGGCCTCGGCGCCGGCGCCCCGGTGGGCGACGACCAGGGGGCCGGTCACCGCCGCTTCACCGCCGGCCGAGCGCCGCGACGCCGACGGCGACGGCGGCCAGGCCGACGACCGCCGCGGCGGCGGCCGCGCCGGGGCGGCCCCTGGCGCCCAGCCCCAGCGCGGCGAAGGCGAGCGCCACCCCCCCCAGGATCACGGTCATGGGGACCAGCCCGCGCACCGTCCGGCCGTGCCGTCTGGCGTCGCCGCGCCCGGCGGCCCGGCTCACGCCGTCCGGCCGCCGCGCGCGCGGCCGATCTCGGCCACGATCTCGCTCTCGGAGAGCGTGTGGTCGGCGCCCTTGGCCAGGTCGAACAGCGCGGTCGCCACCCGGTCGTCGGAGGGGTCGTACCCGTGGCTCTCGAGCCAGTAGCGGACGTTGCTCAGGCCGGAGACGGGCGAGATCTCGATCGTCTGCTCGAGGCCGAACTCGGAGGCGGGGACGCCGCTGTAGACGCGGTCCACGAGCCACGGGTCCTCCATGCGCAGCGCCTTGATGATGGCCGCGGCGTGGACCCCGGTGCCCGTGCGGAACGCGTCCTCGCCCACCACCGGGTAGCTGTGGGGGATGGAGGTGCCGCACATGTCGGCCACGAGTCCGCAGTACTCGGGGAGACGCGTGAGGTCCCGGTCGTGCATGCCCAGGAGCTTGAGGTTCACGAGGAGGAGGTCCATCTCCACGTTCCCGACCCGCTCCCCGATGCCGAGCGCCGTGCCGTGCACCCGGTCCACGCCCTCCTCGATGGCCGCCAGCGCGTTCGGGATCCCGAGCCCGCGGTCGCGGTGACCGTGCCAATCGACCCCGACGTCCTCCCCGCTCTCCTCGACGATCTCCCGGGCGAAGCGGACGAGCGCGCGCACGCCGTGCGGCGTGGCGTGCCCGACCGTGTCGGCCAGGCAGATGCGGCGGGCGCCGCACGAGATCGCCGTCCCGTAGAGCTCGCGCAGGGTCTCGGGCCGGGAGCGCGTGGTGTCCTCGGTCACGTACATGACGTCCAGGCCCTCGGCGACCGCGAACGTCACGGCCTCCTCGGTGGCCCGCCGCATCATGTCCGGCTCCCAGCCTTCCGCGTAGCGCCGTATGGGCGAGCTTCCGATGAACGCCCCCACCTCCATCCGCAGGCCCGTGGCCTGCGCGATGTCGGCGATGGGCTCGATGTCGGCCCTGACGGTCCGGGCGGCGCAGTTGGCCGCGATGGGCAGGTCCTGGTCGGCGATCTCCCGGGCCAGGCCGAGCGCGGCCTCCCGGGCCCTGGGGCCGGCGCCGGGAAGCCCGATGTCCGCCGCCTGGATCCCCAGGTCCACCATGAGGTGGAGGAGCTCCAGCTTGCGCTCGATCGGCGGGTCCACGACCGACGGGTTCTGGAGGCCGTCGCGCAGGGTCTCGTCGTCCAGCTCGACGTGGACTCCCGAGTAGTCGTAGGAACCGGGGCTCCGGTTCCAATCGTAGATGAGGTCCCTGCCGTCCACGCTGTCGTCCACGCTGCCCTCCGGCCGGCTCAGCCGGCTTCCGGCGCCCTCGCCTCCGGGCCCGTCACGCTGGAGTGGTCGCCCACGTCGACGGTCCCGGAGAAGCCCCGGACCCGGGCGTGGTCGCCCACCAGGGAGCCCTCCAGGGCGCAGTCCTCCACCACGGCGTCCTCGCCGACGATGGTGTCGGAGAGGCGGCTCCGCCGGACCTCCGCCCCGCGGGCGATGCTCACGTTGGGGCCGATCTCGACGTCCTCCAGCTCGGCCTCCGGATCGACCAGGACCGCCCCCCGGACCCTCACCCCCGGACCCGATGGGTCGTTGGCCAGCCCTCGCTCCAGGAGGATCCGGTTCGTCTCCAGGAGCGTCCCGGGCTTGCCGCAGTCCCACCAGCCCTCGACCTCGGCCGTGTACAGACGGTCCCCGTGATCGATCATGTACTGGAAGGCGTCGGTGAGGAAGTACTCGCCGAGCTTGGGCTCGCCGCGCATGACGTGGTCGATGCCGTCGAACATCAGGTCCACGTCCCGGATGTAGTACACCCCGATGTTGGCCAGCCGGGAGACCGGCTCGCTCGGCTTCTCCACGATGCGCTCCGCGTAGTCGTCCTCGTCGGTTACGATGACGCCGAAGCGCTGGTAGTCCTCGACCTCCCTGGCCCATAGGATACCGTCGTCGTCGGGGCGGCGCTCGATGATCCCGAGGTCCGCCTCGAAGATCGTGTCGACGAAGACGATGAGGACCGGACCGTCCACGTGGGGCTCGGCCAGGCGGATCGCGTCGGCCGTCCCGAGCTGCTCGACCTG
>DATFLN010000029.1:0-9332 GCA_035267645.1 Gemmatimonadota bacterium
GTGAACTTGATCGCGTTGGTGAGGAGCTTGGTGAGGACCTGCCGGGTGCGCGACGGGTCGCCCCGCACCCGGTCCCACGCCCGGTCGTGGCGGACGGAGACCCGCAGGTCGCCCTCCGAGAGGAGCGCGTCGACGGTCTCCAGCACCTCGTCCAGGAGCTCGCCCACGGAGAAGGTGGTGTCCTCCAGCTCCAGCTCCTCCGCCTCGAGGCGCGCGAAGTCGATGAGGTCGTTGATGAGCGCCAGGAGGCTCTGTCCCGCCCGGGAGGCGCGCTGGACCGAGTCCTTCTGCTCCGCGCCGAGCTCCCCCCGGAGGCCCGCCTGCAGGAGGGAGAGCTGGCCGAGGATCACGTTGAGGGGCGTCCTCAGCTCGTGGCTCACGAGCGCCAGGAGCCGGGACTGCGTCTCGAGCTCGGAGCGGAGGATCCGGTTCGCCCGCTCGACGCTCCGCACGCGGCTCAGCTCGGTGATGAACCACACGAACCGGCGCCGCTCCCCGGTGAGGCGGGTGCTCACGCCCCGGAGCAGCACGGGACGGCTCCGCCCCTCCCGGTCCACGAGCGTGGCCTCGGTCCGGGCGCTGCTCACCCTGGAGAGCATCCCGCGGAGCTGCTCGAAGGAGGGGAGGTCGATCGCGCCCAGGATGTCGTCGGCCGCACGGCCCACCGCGTCCTCGGGCTCCGAGCCGGCAAGGGCCGCGAGGGCGCGGCTGGCGAACGTGATCGTCCCGGACTCGTCGGCGACCAGGACCTCGTCGCGGGTCCCCTCGAGCAGGGCCCGGCACAGGGCCGTGGCGTCCTCGGGACGGGGGACGGAGGGCGTCGGCCGGGGGGCCTCGGCGGCCGCCGAGGCCGGCTCCTCGCCCGCGTAGACCTCGAGGGTGCATCCCAGCTCGCGGGCGGCCTCGCGCAGCGCGCTCCAGGCCTCCTCATCGGGGGCCCGGAGGACCAGGAGGTCCAGGACGTCCGTGCGCTGCTCTTGGGCCATCTCGCTGGCGTCGGCGCCGGGGGAAGATGGATCTGGATGCGATCTCGCTCCACCAACGGGGGCAAGAGACAGGCCACGGCCGGATCCGCATCCCGGATCGGCGGCCCCGGCGCGACCGGGCCGCCGCCGGCCCCGGGGGCTCGATCGTGGGCGCGCCGTCGACCCGGTAGAGCCGGCTCGGGGGGCCCGGGAGACCGGCTCAGAGATCCGGGAAGAGGTCCTCCTGTCCCTCGTCGGCCTCGTCCTCGGCCACCAGCTCCTCGATCCTCCGAATCCAGGCCTGGACGTCGAAGTTCCCCTCGCTCCGGAGCATGCGCCGGAGCACGGGCGAGAGGCTCTCCAGCACCCCCCGCAGGTCCGTGACGGCCTCCTGCAGCCGCGCCTCTTCGGACCCGCCGCCGGGCGCGGCGGCCATGTCCTCCAGGAGGCTGCTCTCCGTGCGGGAGGCGACGATCGGCTCCGGGCGCGTCTCCACGTAGACCTCGGTCCGGCGGCCGGGGCCGCGCTCCTCCTCGATCGGCAGCAGGCCGACGATGTGGTCGGAGCGCCAGTACTTCCCGTACCCCAGGTGGACCATGCGGCGGGTTCGGATGTCCACGGCACCTCCGCTGCGGTGGGCGGTGGCTCCCGGAAGATTCGGAAGGGCCGGGTTCCTGAGCGGCCGTCCCGGCGCGTAACTTCCCGGGGTGGTCGGGAGGTGTCAAGGCGCCCGGGGCCACGGCTGGCCGGGGCGCCTTCTCCCCCGTTACGATGCGGCCCTTCGCGGTCCGCCGGCGGGGCCGCCGTCGGCCGCGGGGCCGGAGTCGCCCCGGCGGCGATGTTTCTGGAAGGAGGACGAACGTGCGAAAGATCCGGACGGGGGAGGCCCTCCGCTATCACGAGGAAGGCCGCCCCGGGAAGATAGAGGTCGTTCCGACCAAGCCCACGCGAACCCAGCGCGACCTGTCGATGGCGTACACGCCCGGGGTGGCGGAAGCCTGCCGGGCCATCGTGGACGAGCCGGACGACGTCTACCGCTACACCGCCCGGGGGAACCTGGTGGCGGTGGTCTCCAACGGCACGGCGGTCCTGGGCCTGGGCGACATCGGTCCGCTCGGCGCCAAGCCGGTCATGGAGGGGAAGGCGGTGCTGTTCAAGGCCTTCGCGGACATCGACGTCTTCGACCTCGAGCTCGACGCGCCGGACGCGGAGGGTGTCGTCCGCTTCTGCGAGATGCTCGAGCCCACGGTGGGCGGGATCAACCTGGAGGACATCTCCGCCCCCGACTGCTTCGAGATCGAGGCCCGCCTGCGGGAGAGCCTGGACGTCCCGGTCTTCCACGACGACCAGCACGGGACCGCGATCATCTCGGGGGCCGCGCTCCTGAACGGGCTCGAGGTGGCCGGGAAGGAGATCGGAAAGGTGCGGGTGGTGTTCGTCGGCGCGGGCGCCGCGTCCGTGGCCACGGCCGACCACTACGTGCGCCTCGGAGTCGACCCCGACAGGATCCTGATGACCGACCGGAGCGGCGTCATCCACACGGGCCGGGAGGACCTGCCGCCCCACAAGGCCCGGTACGCGCGCGACACGGAGGCGCGGACGCTGGACGACGCCATGCGGGGGGCGGACGTGTTCGTGGGCCTCTCGGTGGGCGGAACGGTGAGCCGCGACATGGTGGCGTCCATGGCGGAGGACCCGCTGGTGTTCGCCATGGCCAACCCGGATCCCGAGATCACCCCGGAGGACGTGGCGGCGGCCCGGGACGACGCGATCATCGCCACGGGCCGCTCGGACTACCCGAACCAGGTGAACAACGTCCTCGGCTTCCCGTTCATCTTCCGGGGAGCCCTGGACGTCCGCGCCACCGCCATCAACGACGCCATGAAGCTGGCCGCCACGCACGCGCTGGCCGAGCTGGCCCGGGAGGACGTGCCGGAGGCGGTGAGCGCGGCCTACGGCGAGGAGCGCATCCGCTTCGGCCGGGACTACCTTATCCCGAAGCCGTTCGACGCGAGGATCCTCCTGTGGGTGGCGCCGGCCGTGGCCGAGGCCGCCATGACGACGGGCGTCGCGCGGCGGGAGCTGGACCTCGACGCGTACCGTGCGGAGCTGGAGGCGCGCCTGGGGCCCGCGCGCGAGCTCATGCGGGCGATCATGGACAAGGCCCGGCGCCGCCCCAAGCGGATCGTCTTCCCCGAGGGCGAGGACCCGCGCGTGGTGCGGAGCACGACCCTGATCCGCGACGAGGGGTTCGGGGTGCCGATCCTCCTCGGCAGCCGGGAGCGGATCGAGGAGGTGGCCGCGGCCGAGGAGGTCGACCTGGAAGGGGTCGAGCTCATCGACCCCGAGAGCTCGGACCGGCGCTCGGAGTACGCCGAGAGCTTCTGGCGCCAGCGCCAGCGTCGAGGCGTGACGCGGTCGGACGCCGAGTGGCTCATGGAGCGCCCGATCTACTACGGGAGCATGATGGTCCGCTCCGGCGAGGCGGACACGCTGATCGCGGGCGCCAACATGTACTACCCGGACGCCCTGCGGCCGGCGCTCCAGGCGATCGGGACGGCGCCCGGCCACTCCCGGGTCGCCGGCCTCTACCTGATGGTGTTCGAGGAGCGCCTCTACTTCTTCACCGACACCACCGTGAACATCGACCCGAGCTCCGAGGATCTGGCCGAGATCGCAATGGCCACGGCCGACTTCGCCCGGGGCCTGGGCGTGGAGCCCCGGGTGGCGCTCCTCTCCTTCTCGAACTTCGGCTCGGTGCGGCACCCGGACGCCGAGCGGGTCCGGAAGGCGGTCGAGCTGGTGCGGCAGGCCAGGCCCGACCTGGCCGTGGACGGGGAGATGCAGGCCGACACCGCCGTGGTGCCCGAGATCCTGCACGAGCTCTACCCGTTCGCGCGGCTCGGAGAGCCGGCCAACGTGCTGGTGTTCCCGGACCTGGCCGCGGCCAACGTGTGCTACAAGCTGCTCCACCGCCTGGGCGGCGCGGAGGCCATCGGGCCGGTGCTCCTGGGCATGGATCGTCCGGTGCACATATTGCAACGGGGCTCGACCGTCACGGACATTGCGAATCTGGCCGCGATCTCGGTCGTCGACGCACAGGCGCGGGAGGCGCCGCCCGAGCCGGGCGCCTGAGCGCCCTCGGCCGCCCGCCTGCGATCGACTCCGGCCGAGCGGAAGCGAGCTCCAGGATCCAACGCACATAGAGGAGGCAGCTTGATCATCGCCACGGACGCACCACCCAAGTGCCGGGGCATCCTCGACAATCCCGACCGCGAGAAGCTGAGGGAGCTGGCGAGGCCCGACGAGCGCACGACCGACTACGGGAGCCCGGCCTACGTGACGCAGCACCGGGCCCGGAGCGCGGCGAACACGCGCACGACGGTGGACGGCGAGGTCACCGAGGAAGACCTGCGGACGATCGAGCGAGCGAAGGAGTTCCTGGAGGGCCGCGAGCTCATCCGGGTCGACCGTTGCATGGGTGAGCCGAGCGGCTTCGGCTGCCTCCACTGCCGCCTCTACGTCACGCGGCCGTTCGCGCGGCTGGCGCTGATGTTCCACGCCAGCCTCACCGAGTCGGGCGACCCGGACGCCGAGCCCGACTTCGTCACGATCGACATCCCGGAATGGCCGCACGGCAAGGCCATCCTGGTCGATCCGAACGAGGGCGTCACCTACGTGCTCGGGTCCGACTACTTCGGCGAGATCAAGAAGTCGTTCCTGCGCCAGGCCATGTACTACGCCAAGGACCGCGGCGTGGGTCTGGGGCTCCACGCCGGCAGCAAGATGGTGCACACCCGGAGCGCCCGTACCGGCGACATCGCCGAGAAAGGCTTCCTGTTCTTCGGGCTCTCGGGCACGGGCAAGACAAGCCTCACGTGCCACGACTTCGCCCTGGACGAGGACGACGGAGAGTACGTCCGGGTCCGCCAGGACGACGTGGTCATCCTCTCGCACGACGGCTTCTGCAAGGGGACCGAGGGCGGCGGCTTCTACATCAAGACCGACGCGCTCAACCCGCGGGACCAGGAGGCGCTGTACGACGCCGCCACCAGCGAGCGGGCCATCCTCGAGAACGTGTGGGTCGACGACGACGGCACGGTCGACTTCTACGACGACGAGCTCACCTCGAACGGCCGGGCCATCGTCCCGATCGACGAGGTGCGCAACACCGACGCCACGATCGACGTCGAGCGGATCACCGACATCTTCTTTATCACGCGGAACCCCCTCGTCCCGGCCATCGGCAGGCTGACCTCCGACCAGGCCGCCGTGGCGTTCGTGCTGGGCGAGTCGATCAAGACGTCGGCCGCCGACCCGAACGCCTCGGGCGAGCCGGTCCGGGTGGTGGGCACGAACCCGTTCATCGTCGGACCCAAGGGAGAGGAGGGGGAGATCTTCCGGAAGATCCTGGAGGAGAACCCCGACCTGCACTGCTACATCCTCAACACGGGGAAGATCGGCGAGGGGGACCAGGCGGCCAAGATCGGCCTCCTGGACACCGTCGCGATCCTGCGCGCGGTGGCGCGCGACGAGATCGAGTGGGTCGAGGACGAGACCTCGCGCCTGGAGATCCCGAGCGAGGTACCCGACGTCCTGGCCACCAAGCTGCACCTGGGCGAGCACTTCACGGAGTCCGGGCTCGAGGAGCGGCTCGGGGTGCTGAGGGAGCAGCGGCGCGCCTGGCTCGACCGGTTCCCGACCTTCCCGGACGAGCTCAAGGAGGCGGTCTACTGATGGGCCCCGGGGGCGCTCCGGCCCCGTGAGCCCGGTGGCCCGTCCCCGGACGGTCAGGGACCCCCTGTGGGGTAACATCCGCCTGGGCGTGCGGGCGGCCGCGGTCGTCGACTCCCCGCCGTTCCAGCGCCTGCGCCGGGTCAAGCAGCTGGGCTTCGCCCACCTGGTGTATCCGGGCGCGGTCCACACCCGCTTCCTGCACGCCCTGGGCGTACACCACCTGGCGCGCCGCGCCCTCGGAACGCTCGAGTCCGGCGGCGCGCTGGACGAGCTGACCGGGAGCGAGCGGGAGATCCTCCCGCTCGTCCCCCTGGCCGCCCTCCTCCACGACGTGGGGCACTACGCCTTCTCGCACGCCATGGAGGAGATCGAGCCCGACTCCCTGCCCGGCCACCACGAAGAGCTGGCCGGACGCTTCCTGGACGCCCGGCCCATCCGCGAGGTGCTCGAGGACGTGCGGCCGGACGCGCCGTCCGTCGTGGCCGACTTCATCCGCGGCCGCTCGGGCCATCCCCTGCAGGGTCTCATCGCCGGGTCGCTGGACCTGGACAAGATCGACTACCTGGCCCGGGACAGCTTCTTCTGCGGCGTCCCCTACGGCGCGGTGGACGTGGACCGGCTCCTCGACTCGCTCACGCTGGCGCGGGAGGAGCCGGGCGCCCCCCTCGAGCTGGGCGTGACCGAGAAGGGGATCACGGCCCTCGAGTCGCTCCTCTTCTCCAAGTACCAGATGTTCAGGAACGTCTACTGGCACCACACGGTCCGGGCCGCCACGGCCCTCTTCCGCCGGCTGGTCGAGACGGCGCTGGACACGGGCGTGCTGGGGCCCGAGGAGCTGCCGGGCCGCACGGACGAGGAGCTCCTCGGCACGCTCCTGCGGCGGGTACGGGGCCGCGGCGAGCCGGGCTCGGCGGGCGAGCCGGGGCGGGAGCCCGGCCGCGCCGTGGCCGGGATGGTGAGGGCGCTGGTCGACCGGTGCCTCCCCAAGCGCTGCGCCGAGCTGTTCGGGGACGAGCTCCCGGCCGAGCCCGGCACCTGGCTCCAGGACCGGCCCGACCTCGCGCGCCGGCTCGAGGCCCGGCTGGGCCGGGAGTGGGGCCTGGGGGACGGGGTGGTGCTCCTGGACTACCCGGCCTACCCGGAGATGCTGGACCTCCGGCTCCTCCTGGTCCGGGGCGGCGGGGAGGTGCGGCGGCTGACCTCGGCGGGCGCGGAGGGGCTCCTGGACCTCCCCCGCCTCAGCAGGGCCCTCCACCACTCGGCGCGCGTGTTCCGGATCTTCACGCTGCCGGCCACCGAGCCCCGCGACGCCTGGCCGATCCTCGAGCTCCTCCAGGCCCCCGCCTCGGAGGCGGAGGCCCGCCTGGAGGAGAACCGGCCCCTCTACTGAGGCGGGCGCTCCCCGGGGCGGACCAGGATCACGGTGACGTTGTCCGGTCCGCCCCTGCGGTTGGCCTCCCGCACCAGCTCCCCGGCGGCGCCCTCCAGGTCGTCAGCCTCCCGGAGGGCGCGCCCGAGCTCGGCCTCCAGCTCCGGCTCCCCCACTGCCGCGGTCAGGCCGTCCGAGCACAGGAGGTAGACGTCGCCGGCGCGCCACTCGATCTCGAACAGGTCGGGCTCCGCGCCGCCGTCGGCCCCGAGGGCGCGGGTGAGGACGCTCGAGGCGGGATGCCTGCGGGCCTCGTCCTCGGTGAGCTCGCCGCTGTCCACCCGGGCCTGCACCCAGGTGTGGTCCCGGGTGAGGCGGCCCAGGCGCTCGTCCCGCATGCTGTAGGCCCGGCTGTCCCCGACGTGGGCGACCACCCCGCGGCCGCCCGGGAGCAGGAGCATCGCCGTCAGGGTGGTCCCCATGCCCCGGCGCTCCGGATGCTCGCGGGCCTGCTCGTGGATGCGCCGCGCGGCGCCGCGCACGGCCTCCGCCAGGGCCTCCCGGGCAGCCGCCACGGTGTCCGCGGCCCGGCCGTCCACGCCTTCCTCCAGCGCCTCGATGGCCAGCCGGCTGGCGACCTCACCCGCGGCGTGGCCCCCCATCCCGTCGGCCACGGCGTACAGCCCCGCGCCGGGAACGGCCGTCCAGGCATCCTCGTTCTGCTCGCGGACGCGGCCCACGTCCGTGGCCGCCGCGAAGGTCGTGGTCGGGGGCATGCTCCTCCCGTCGGGCGGAGTGTCGAGGGACGACCCGAAGCGCGAATTCGTCCGTGGAGTCTACCTGCCGGGACCCGTGTCCCGAAAGATCCGGGCCGGGCCCTTCCGGGAGGCCGCCGCCGGGGGTCCGCTTGCGCCGCGCGCTGCCGCCCGCCCACTGTTGCCGCGAGAGGGCCCGCCGGCCGGCGCCGGCGGGACGAGCCGTCGTGACCGGGATCGGGAGAGAGATGTCCGCCACGGAACTTCCGACGCAGCGCTCCGGGGCCTCCGCCCCGGGCCCCGCCGGGCCCCCGCCCGAGGTCGAGCTCGAGCACCTGGACGCCCTGTGGTTCCAGGTGGCCGGGACCGTGTGCAACCTCCGGTGCTCGCACTGCTTCATCAGCTGCGCGCCCGAGAACGACGACTTCGGCTTCCTGGGGCTGGAGGACGTCGTGCGCTGGGTCGAGGAGGGACGCCGGCTGGGCGTGAAGGAGTACTACCTCACGGGCGGCGAGCCCTTCATGAACCGGGACCTGTCCGCCATGGTCGAGCGGATCCTGGAGGTGGGCCCGGTCAGCATCCTCACGAACGGCACGCTCCTGCGGGAGGGGGACCTGCGCCGAATGGCCGCGGCGGCCGAGCGCTCCATCTACTCGCTCGAGATCCGCGTGAGCATCGACGGGCCCACGCCCGAGATGAACGACCGGGTCCGGGGCGAGGGGACGTTCGAGCGGGCCATGGAGGGCGTGGAGCGCCTCCTCGACCACGGCTTCCTCCCGATCATCACGGCCACGCAGGTGTGGGAGCCGGAGCGGGACGAGGCGGTCCGCCGCTGCTTCGTGGCGACTCTCCGGGATCGCGGCTACGAGCATCCCCGCCTCAAGATCCTCCCCTCCCTCCGCATCGGGCGCGAGGAGCTCCGGAGCGCGGGCTACGACCCCCACGAGTGGGTCACCGCGCAGATGCTCGAGGGCTACGACCGTGGCCAGCTCCTGTGCTCGAGCAGCCGCGTCGTGAGCGACAGGGGCGTGCACGTGTGCCCGATCCTCCTGGACCGTCCGGACTCGCTGCTCGGGAGCACGCTCGAGGAGGCGGACCGCCCGTTCGCGCTCTCCCACCAGGCCTGCTACACGTGCTGGCTGCACGGGGCTATCTGCAGCAACTACGGGGGGATCGGTGAGGACGGGGCCTGAGGGTCCGGGCCGCCGGGGGGCCGCGGGCGCGGAGGCCTCCCTGCCTTCCGGGCCCGAGCGGGTGGAGCCCCCCGTGGCCGTGCTCGGGGGCGTGTACAGCAACCACCTGGCCCTGGAGGCCGTGCTGGCGGACGCGCGGGAGCGGGGCGCACGCTCCATCTACTGCCTGGGCGACCTGGGCGCGTTCGGCCCGAACCCGGACCGGGTCTTCCCGCTCCTCCTCGAGGCGGACGTGGGCGTGGTGCGCGGCAACTACGACGACTCGCTGGCGCGCGGGCTCGAGGACTGCCAGTGCGGCTACACCGACCCCAGG
>DATFLN010000030.1:0-50206 GCA_035267645.1 Gemmatimonadota bacterium
CGCTGTGGTGGACGAACACGTCCTCACCGTTCTCTCGCTCGATGAAGCCGTACCCCTTCTCGTTGGAGAACCACTTCACCTTGCCCTTGGTCCGACTCATGCTCTCATCCTCTCTTGTGTCGAATCACTTCGTAACGCCGTCCTGCGGCGTACACGGTACGGCGAGCGTCGAGGCTCGCCTCGAGCGACGTCGGAAGGCTCCGGCCGGCACGGGGCCACGTCACAGGACGTGCGACCCGCGCACTTGGCGGTGCGCTTCCGCGAAACGCGGCCGATGGATCCGATCCGGGGGAGGTGTTCGCTCGCTCACGGGGTGCGGCGGAAAGGAACTCCTCGCAGACGCTCGCTGAAAGGGGCGCTCCGGGCAGGGTTCGTATCGGCCGGCGAACCGGCGCTCGTCCATGTACAATAAGGGATTGCGTCCGGCCTGTCTACCCCGTCCGGTCCCGACCGGTCACCGCGCGCCGGAGTCGTCCCTGAAGATGCGCCCCCCCTTCATCACGAAGCGGACGTGCTCCACGGCCGAGATGTCCCGGGTCGGATCGCCCGCAACGGCCACGAGGTCGGCCTGGAGACCGGGCCGGATGCGGCCGATCTCGTCCTCGAGTCCGAGGATCTTCGCGTCCACGGCGGTGGCGGCCAGGAGGGCGCGTGGCGCCGACATCCCGTCCCGCACCATCCACTCCAGCTCCCGGTAGCTGGTCCCGTGGGTGAAGACGCCCACGTCGCTCCCGCACCCGATCGTCACTCCGGCCTCCATGGCCAGGCGGAAGGCGTGCGCCGCCTTCCGGATCTCCGCGTTCGGCGGGTCGCCGCGCTTCCAGCCCCCGAAATACTCGGCGTAGGCGGCCTGTGCCTCGAGCGTCGGCAGGTAGGCGATCCCCTTCTTCGCCATGAGGGCGAACACCCGGGCCGTGCCCCCGTAGCCGTGCTCGATCGTGTTGACCCCGGCCCCGGCCGCCCGCTCCATGCCCGCCGCCGTGGTGGCGTGCGCGGCGATCCGGCGTCCCGAGGAGTGGGCCTCGGCCACCGCGGTCTTCAGCTCGTCCTCGGTGAGGGTCGGGACGGCCCTCCCTCCCGGTCCCCGGCCGTAGTCGGCGTACACCTTGATCCAGTCGGCGCCGTGGCCCGCCTGCTCGCGGACGGCCTTCAGCATCTCGTCCGCACCGCTCACCATCTGCGCGCCCCTGGGCGGGTCGAAATCGTAGGCGAAGCCGCGCGGACCGGGGCCGTAGCTCCCGGTCGCCACGATCGCCTTCGTCGCCACGAGGAGACGCGGGCCCGGGATGAGCCCCCTCGCGATGGCGTCCCTCACGGAGAGGTCGGCGTAGCCCGCGCCCTCGGTCCCGAGGTCCCGCAGCGTGGTGAAGCCCATCATCACCGTGTTCCGGGCGTGGAGGACCGCCTCGATGGTCCGGTAGGGCCGGGGCTCCTTCAGGACCTGGTCGTTCCACAGGGTCTCGTCGTAGGGATGGAGGAAGACGTGCGAGTGGGCGTCGATGAGCCCGGGGAGGAGCGTCGTGCCCGGGAGGTCCACCACGCGGGCGCCGGCGGGCGCCTCCACCCGGGCCTCGGGCCCCACGGCCGCGATCGTGTCTCCCGCCACGAGCACGACCCAGCCCTCGTGCGCCTCCTCGCCCGTCGCGTCGAACACGCGGTCCGGGCGAAGCAGCACGGGCCCTTCCGGCATGGGCGGGACGAGGGGCGCGTAGCCCTCCTCGGCCGGGAGCCGCACGGCGGAGAGGCGGGAGGCGTCGGCGTCCTGGGCCCGGGCCGACGACGGCCCCGGCGCCACGGCCGCGCCCGCGGCCACGGCCACGGCCACGGCCAGCCTGGCCACCGCAGGCGTCCGGGCGGATGCCCTCCGGTCCCGCGTCACCGCCCGATGCCTCGTCCCCATGCCGTGCCTCCCCGCGCTCTCCGAATCACTCGGTCCCGCCGTTCCCGGAGGGCGGCGACCCGCCCTCCTCCCGGCTCCTCTCCACCCGGCGATGGTACGCGAAGGCCGCCGCGAGCGCGATGAGGGCCAGGAGGAAGAAGGACCCGACGCGGTAGAGCGCCTCCAGGGACGTGAGGTCGTACAGGCCGATCTTCACGAGGGCGAGCGCGGAGACGGCCAGGCCCGCGAGCCGAACCGACCGCTCCTCGCGCCACAGGCCCCACCCCAGGAGCCCGCCCGCGTAGGCCAGCCAGAACGCGCTCACCGTGAGCTGCCGGGCCAGCTCCCGGCCCTCGGGCGGGAACAGCCTCAGGACCTCCACCGTCCCTCCGGCCAGGCCCAGGAAGAGGACCGCGCCCCACGCCGCGGCCCGGTAGCTGGCCGGCGGCGTCCCGGCCGCGCGGAGAAGGCGCGACACGCCTCCGGGAGACCTCGCGCCGCCACCGCGCTCGCCGGAACCGGACGAGGCAGCCCCGCGCGCGCCGGCCAGGGGGCCGGCCAGGACCGCCAGCACGACCAGCACCAGGTAGAGGCTCCAGGACCAGCCGTCGGCCAGGACACGGAGGCCGTATCCCGAGGCGAACGGGGCCACGGCCTCGGAGGAGAGGAGGCGGAGACCCCCGATGGCCGCGACGCCGAACGAAGCCCAGCGAGCGCCGGCCAGCGCTCGCGGCCGCAGGAGGAGCGCCGAGACCAGGGCCAGCACCGCGAGGGCGGCCGTCGCCGCCGGGCCCTCGAACTGGGCGACCGCCCCCCAGGCCAGGATGCCCAGGCCCACGGTCACCGCCACCGACCGGCGGTGGAGGATGCCCGCCGCCAGGAAGGGCGCGGACGGCAGGGCCAGCACGAGGAGGGGATGACCCGAGATCCCCGCCGGCGACGCGGCCCGGGCGGCCAGCGCCCACCCCGCCCCGGCGGCGACCAGCCACGGCCAGCCCGCGTGGTCCTCCGTCCCCATCCTCGAGCGCGCCGCCCCGCGCCCGGACCACTCGGCCCGCCCCAGGCCCTCCGGCCACGACGGCAGGGCCAGGAGAGGGAGGAGGAGGTAGACCCCCCACGCCGCTCCGGTCCCGGCCACGCGCATCCCCTCCTCCACGAGGAGCGCCCACGACGCGGCCACCACGACCCCCCGGAGGACCGGCCACGAGCGCACGCGCGCCGCGAGCACCGCCAGCGCGCCGCCGCCGGAGAAGGCGAGCGCCAGGAGCCACGGCTTCGCCTCCTCGGCGGCGAAGCTCCCGAGGAGGCCGTACGCGCCGACCACCGCCACCCCGAAAGCCGCCCTCCATCCCCGCACCGCGGCCACCGCGCCGGTCCCGAACGCGACCAGCCCCGCGTAGGCGACCAGGAGGTCGGCGGAGGCCGCCGAGCTCCGGAGGAGGACCGGCGCCACGTAGGCGCCGGCGCCCGCCAGGGCGGCCAGCAGGTGCCCGTCCAGGCGGGCCGCGCGGAGGAGCACGACCATGGCCACCAGCCCCAGGAGCACGACGCCCGTCCACGGGGGGAGGAGGCGGTAGGGACCGGCCGCCGCCCACAGCGCCAGGTAGGCCAGCGCTCCCCCGCCCCCCACCAGCGCCGCGCCGAAGTGGGCCATGCCCCGCCCGGCCAACCGCTCCCCCTGCCACCAGAGGACCACCCCCGCCAGGAGGCCCGCCGCGATCCGGAGCCCGGGCGCGATCCACCCCCGGTCGAAGGCGTACTGCAGGAGGAAGGCGGCGGCCACGACCAGCGCCATGAGGCCGACGACCAGGAGGCCGCGCTGGCCGAACCACTGCTCGAGGTCGCGGTCTCCCGCCCGGCCGTGAGACGCCGCATCCCCGGAGAGGGCAGCGGACGGTGTTGGGGGAGCGGCGGCCGGCGACCCTGGTGCCGCGGCCGGCGACCCTGGTGCCGCGGCCGCTTCCGCCGCCGCCTCGGCCGCGGCTTCGGCCCGCCGGGCCTCCTCCGGCGAGAGCCCGCCCAGGCGGATCAGCATGGCCCGCCGAAGCTGCCGCACCTCCTCCTCGAGGGCCGCGACGCGCCGCTCGAGCTCCTCGGGCCGGGAGGTGTCCCGCGGCTCCGACCGCGGCGGGTCCGATCGGCCCGCGCCGCCCTCCCCCGCCTCCGGGCTCACGGGAGCGTCCACAGCGTGGCGTGGACGTCGACCCCGAGGCCGCGGCCCGGCTCCGTCTGGCTGGCGCCGACCACCCGCCTCCCGGCCACGCCGCGGGCGTCGCTGTCCCGCCCCCCCAGCGTTCCGAGGTCGACCGCCGGGCCGTCCCGCCACAGGACGGCCCGGGTGGGCCCGACGGTGGAGCCGGACGTCGGGAGGTCGCTCATGCCGGCCACGACGCCCGCCGCGTCGATCGCGCGGGCCCGGCTGACGGATCCGCCCAGGGTGCCCAGGTCCCGCATGCCCCGGCCCTCCTCCCACAGGAAGGCGTGGACGGCCGCCCGGCCCCGTGCGGCGCGTCCGACGTCGCTGTCGCCCACGATCCTGCCCCGCTCATCGATGGCCCTGGCCACGCTGTTCCGCCCGCCGAGGGTCCCGAGAGCGCGCATGCCCCGGCCCTCCTCCCACACGAAGGCGCGGACGACCACCTCCACGTAGCGTCCCCGCCGGTCCAGGACCACCCGGCTCGAGCCGACGACCTGGCCGCGGTCGTTGACGCCGAGGGCGCGGCTCTCCGTGCCCCCGAGCGTCCCCAGGTCCCGGATCCTGCCGTCCCGCCACAGGACGGCGTGCGAGCCGACGGCGTGGAGCCGGCCGGGCGGCACGTCGCTCTCGCCCACCACGAGGCCCTCGGCATTGATCGCCCGGGCCTGGCTGTCGCGGCCTCCCAGCGAGCCCAGGTCCCGCATCCCGCGGCCCTGCTCCCACACGAAGGCGTGGACCGCGGCCGGCGTCTCGCGGCCCGGCGGCACGGTGCTGGAGCCGACCACCTGGCCCCGGTCGTTGATGCCGTAGGCCCGGCTGGAGCTTCCGCCCAGGGTGCCCAGGTCCCGCATCCCGTGGCCCTCCTCCCACAGGAAGGCGTGCACCCGTCCCGAGGCGGTCGTGCCGTAGCCCACCACCTGGCCCCGGGCGTTCACGGCCGTGGCCCGGCTCTCCGTGCCGCCGAGCGTCCCCAGGTCGGTGCGGGAGACGGGCGGCGGCTCCCGGCGGGAGGCGGCCGGCCCCTCGTGCGGCGGGCTCCACAGGAGCGCCGCCAGCAGGGCCGCCAGGCAGGGGAGCCCCGCCCGGAGGGTCACCACGCGATGCCGTAGTCCTCGCCGTAGTCGCTCGAGCCGCCCCAGAAGCTCCCGTGCTCCCAGTCGAACCAGATGGCGTTGATCGGGCCCGAGGTCCGGTCCCGATAGCTGGCGTCGTAGCCCATCCGGCGGAGCTCCCAGCGCACCCAGTCGGGCGTGTCGGCGTTCAGGGTGACGTGGCCGGGCCGCGACGAGTGGTCCCCGAACGAGCTCCGCATCTGGTAGCTCGTGAAGTTGGGCCCCTCGGCGGCCTGCTGCACGTCGAACCCGAACTCCACCATGTCCAGGAAGAACTGGAGGACGTTCTGGTCCTGGGTGTCCCCGCCCTGCACGGCCACGGCCACCCACGGCTTCCCGTCCTTGAGGACGAGGGTGGGGGTGAGGGTGGCGCGCGGGCGCTGGCCGGGCTGGACCACGTTGTAGGGGTCCTCGGCCGAGTCGAGCACGAAGCTCTGCATGCGCTCGCTGAGGCCGACCCCGGTGTGGCCGGCCACCACCGCCGGGATCCAGCCGCCGCTCGGCGTCACGGACACCACCCAGCCCGACGTGTCGGCCGCCTCGATCGAGGTCGTGCCCCGGGTGAACGACTCGAGGAACGCGCTGTCCACCGGCGCGTCCGAGGCGACCGCGACGGCCGACGCCCGTGTCCCGCCGGGCCCCACCGCCGAGCCGCCGGAGCCCGACCCGCCGGGGCCGCCCGCCGGCTCGGGCCCGGTGGTGTGCCAGCGCGAGAGGAGGTCGGTGAAGGGGTTCTGCCCGGCCTGGTATTCGTACGGGTTCCCGGGCTTCACGTCCGGATCGTTGTGATCGGGGTCGATGAGCTCGGCCCGGGCGGCCGCGTACTTCTTCGAGAGGAGCCCCTGGATGGGCTCGTCGGGGGGCGTGTACGGGTCACCGTAGTAGAAGTCGCGGTCGGCGTAGGCCAGGTTCATGGCCTGGTAGATCGTGTGGATGTAGCGGGCGCTGTTCAGCCCCATCCCCTTCAGGTCGAAGTGCTCGAGGATGTTGAGCACCTGGAGGAGGACCGGGCCCTGCACCCACGTGGTGAGCTTGTAGACGTCGTAGCCCCTGTAGTTCGTGTGGACGGGCTGCTCGATGTGGACCTGCCAGTTGGCCAGGTCCTGCCGGGTGATGAGCCCCCCCTGCTCCTGTACGGAGCGCGCCAGCTCCCCGGCGATGTCGCCCTTGTAGAAGCGGTCGTAGGCGGCGTAGATGGCCTCCTTGCGGCTCTTCCCCGCGGCGAGCGCCTGCTTCTCGGCCTCCACCAGCTTCTCGAGCGTGTTCGCCAGGTCGGGCTGCTTGAAGATCTCGCCCGCGTGCGGCGCCTCCCGCTCCTGGCCCGGATGGGTGAGGAACAGGGCCCGGGAGTACTTCCAACCCTCGATGCGGTCCTTCTCCCGCTCGATGGAGTTGGCGGTCTGCGCCTCCATCGGGTAGCCGTCGCGTGCCATCTGGATGGCGGGCGCCAGCACCTGCGCCAGGCTCATGGTGCCGTACTCGGCCAGCATGGTCATGAGACCGCCCGGCGTGCCCGGCGTGACGGCCGCGAGCGGGCCGTAGGCGGGCGGGTAGTCCAGGCCCTTCTTCCTGAAGAACTCCGGCGTGGCCCCGGTGGGCGCGACGCCGAGCGCGTTGATCCCGATCACCTTGCCGGTGTTCGGGTTGTAGATGAGCGCCTGCGTCTCGCCGCCCCACGAGAGGACGTCCCACATGGTGGCCCCGGCCGCGAGCATGGCGCAGGCGGCGTCCACGGCGTTCCCGCCCTCCTGGAAGATCTTCGCCCCGGCCTCGGACGAGAGGGGCTTGCCGGTGACCGCCACCCAGTGCTTCCCGTGCAGGACGGGCTTGTTGGTGACCTGGGCCGCGGCTGGGGACGGAGCGCCGAGGCCCCCCGCCAGCGCCAGGGCCGTGGCCACCGCCGCCGCGAGGAGCGCGCCCCTCGCCCCGGCCGGGGTCCTCCGCCGCCGCTTCCGCTCCGCGCCCACCGCTCGGTCTGCCTCCACCATCCTGCTGCCTCCTTCGGGTTCTGCAGTCTCAGCGCGCGCCGGCTCCGGAGCCGGCGGCCTCGGAACGGTCGTCGACCTCCCTCCCACGGGGAGGGTCCAGCACCACGAGCTGCCCGTACATGAAGGGCGAGTGGGCCGGGATGTCGCACACGAACTTGCGGATGCCCGTTTCCCGGAGGACGAGCGTGTCGGTCACCGTGGTCTCGCCGGGGATCTCGACCGTGGAGTCGCCGTCCAGGACGAAGGTGTGCCGGTCGTCCTCCGGGTTCACCAGGTCGAGGACGAGCGTGTCGCCGCGGTAGGCGGTCAGGGTCGAGGGCACGAAGGCGTAGACCTCCTTCCCCTCCAGGATGCCTCCGGAGGCGAAGTCCTCCGTCAGGAAGGGGTAGGTGCCGGTCTGCTCCCGGGTGAGGAGCGGGACCGCCGTCACGGTCAGGTGGCGGGTGCGAGCGCGATACGTGCCGCCCGGAGCGCCCCGGCATCCCGCGCCCCAGAGGACCACGAGCCCGGCGAGCGCGGCCGCCACGGCGGTGGCCCGACCGGTCCCGCCGCGCAACGTCCGTCCATCCGCTCGGCGTGCCACGCTCCAGGCCTCCCCTCGCCACGGTGCCGGACGGACCCTCCCGGTCCGCCGCGCCCCTCAAGCTGGAGATCTCGCGGAGCCGCGGCAACGGCACACCCCCTGCTGGACCGAAGGGCGGGGCCGTCCGTTCCGGGCGAGCCCCGTCGGACCGACCCCGGAGGAACGCACCTTCGACCCGGAGGGACCCCATGCGACCCACCGACCCTGCCCCGACGACTCCGCGCTCGAGCTCCTGGCTGACCCTCGTGGTGGCCGCCGGCCTGGCGGCGGGGGCCGGCCTGGCGGCGGGGGCCGGCCTGGCGGAGGGCGCCCCCCCGGCGATGGCCCGGGGGACCGAGACCCACGTCACGGTGCGGGCCCTGGCGCACGACGCCAAGCTCATCGGGAGCGGCGTGGGCGGCGCCCGGATCGCGATCCTCGACGCCGGGAGCGGCGACACGCTGGCGGCGGGTCTCCAGCGGGGCGGCACGGGGGACACCGACCTCATCATGCGCAGCCCGCACGAGCGGGGGCGCGTCATCTACGACACGAAGGGCGCGGCCGGCTTCACGGCCACCCTGTCGCTCTCGGCCCCGACTCGGGTCCGGATCGTCGCCGAGGGTCCGCTCGGGAACCCGGACGCGACCGTGCGGGCGTCGGTCACCACGCTCCTCGTCCCGGGCCGGGACGTGGGCGGCGACGGGATCGTCCTCGACCTGCACGGCCTGGCCGTGTCGCCGCAGGCGCCCGCGAGCGCAGGGTCCGGGCCCCTGGCCGTGCGGGCCACGGTCACGATGCTGTGCGGCTGCCCGATCACCCCGGGAGGGCTGTGGGACGCCGACAGCGTCGACGTGAGGGCCCGGCTCGTCCGCGACGGGAAGGTCGTGGCCGAGGCCCCGCTCGCCTACGCGGGCCGCGCCAGCACGTTCCAGGGACGGATCACGCCGCCGGGGCCGGGCGAGTACCGGCTCGTCGTGCTCGCGTCCGAGCCGTCACGCGCCAACTTCGGTCGGGCCGCCCGCCGGATCCGGGTGGGCGGAGGCTCCTAGACCGGCGCGCCCTCCAGGGCCTCGAGCTGCTCCCGTGAGAGCTCGAGCCCGCCGGCGGCGACGTTCTCCTCCAGGTGCTCGACGCTGGAGGTGCCGGGGATGGGGAGAGTGACGGGCGAGCGCTCCAGCAGCCAGGCCAGAGCCACCTGGGCCGGCGTGGCGTCCAGCTCCCGGGCCACCTCCGCCACGGGGCCCTCCCCCTCGGCGAGCGGGCCGGCCGCGAGCGGGAACCAGGGCAGGAACGCCAGGCCGCGGTCCTCGCACGCCTCGAGCACGTCCCCGGCGTCCCGGTCCCGGAGGTTGTAGCGGTTCTGGACCGAGACGACATCGGCCACGCGCACGGCCGTCTCGAGCTGTCCGACATCCACGTTGGAGACGCCGATGTGGCGGATCTTCCCCTGCTCGCGGAGCTCGACCAGGCAGCCGAGCGACTCCTCGAGCGGGACGTCGGGGTCCGGCCGGTGGAACTGGTAGAGGTCGATTTGCTCCAGCTTCAGCCGCCGGAGGCTCCCCTCCAGGGCCTCGCGCAGGTGCTCGGGACGCCCGTCGAGATGCCACTCGTCGGGCCCGCTGCGGGTGAGTCCCCCCTTGGTGGCGATGACCAGCCCCTCGGGATAGGGATGGAGCGCCTCGGCGATGAGCCGCTCGGAGACGTCGGGACCGTAGGCGTCGGCCGTGTCGATGAAGTCGACGCCGAGCTCGACGGCCCGGCGGAGGACGCGCTTCGCCTCCGCTTCGTCCTCCGGAGGTCCCCAGATCCCCTCGCCGGTCACACGCATGGCGCCGAAGCCCATGCGCCGCACCTCGAGGTCCCCGCCCAGGGTCAGGGTGCCGGCCTCGGCCGCGCTCGGATCTCTATCGTCTGACATTTCGCTTCCCCCGCGTGCTGTGGAAGGGCATCACACCGTGCGGGGGAGAGGACGTGCATCGCCCGTGCCGCGCGGGGCTCAGGGGCGGCTCCGGCGGAGGCGGGGTGACGCCGTCAGAGAGACCCTCTTGAACTGGAGTTCAAGAGGGTCTCTGGGCAGGTACCTGTGCGGCGTCCGCGGGTCGGGCGCCGCCGGGCCGGGGCTAGTGCCTGGCCCAGACGCTCCGGCGGCCGGACGCGTCGAACGCCACCACGTCGTAGCGCTCGGCCGGGGCGCTCTCCATGCCGGGCGAGCCGCCGGGCATCCCCGGCGCGGACAGACCGCGAATGTGCGGGCGCTCGGCCAGGAGGCGGCGGACGTCGGCGGCGGGGACGTGACCCTCGATCGTGTAGCCGTCCACCGTGGCCGTGTGGCACGAGGAGAGGTCCCCCGGCACTCCGGCGCCCGCACGGGAAGCCGTGAGCGTGGCGTAGTCCACGTCCCGGACCTTCACGCGGAAGCCGGCGTCCCTCATGTGATCGACCCACATCTCGCAGCAGCCACAGGTGGGGCTCTTCACGACCTCCACGACGGGCCCGGTCGCCTCGGCGGGACTCCGCAGGGCGAACAGGGCCGCGCCGCCCGCGACCAGGACGGCCGCGGCGATCCATACCGACTTCGGGACACGCATGCTCGACTCCTCGTCTGCTCTGGATGGTACCTGGCGGTCCCGCGCCGGGACCTCTGCGACGCCGACAATATGGACTCCCGGGTCCCTCGGGTCTGTAGGGAGACCATGGCGAGCCGATGTAGGTGATCTCCCCACACGATGGCGGGGAGGCCGCCCGTCGTGACGCCGGCTCGCCGGCCCGCCGGCACGGCCTAGGGCGAGACCGCGTGCAGCGTCACGCCGGGCGCGTCCTCGGCCGCCGTCCGCAGCGAGTACTCGGTCTCGAACAGCACGAGCGGCTGGTCGCGGTGGTCGAACGCCAGGGTGCGGCCGTAGGTGGCCGCCAGGTGGCGAATCTCGTCCATGTCGCCCACGGCCCAGCGCGCGTGCCGGTAGGGGAGCGACTCGAGCCGGGCCTCGACCCCGTACTCGTGCTCCAGCCGGTGGAGGAGGACCTCGAACTGCAGGGCTCCCACGGCGCCCACCATGGGCCGCGGGCTCGGCCCGGACTCGGAGTAGAACACCTGCACCGCCCCCTCCTCGGAGAGCTGCCGCAGACCCTCGTCCAGGTGCTTCCTGCGAAGGGGATCCGCGGTGTGGATGCGAGCGAAGTGCTCGGGAGAGAAGCGCGGGATATCGCCGAAGGCGGCCCCCCCGTCCTCGGCGAGCGTGTCCCCGATCCGGAGGTTTCCGCGGTCGTGGATCCCGACCACGTCCCCGGCCACCGCCTCCTCGACCATGGAGCGGTCCCGGGCCAGGAAGCGGCGGGCGGACGCCAGCCGCACGGGGCTCCCGCTCCGCAGGTTGTTCACCGTCATGCCGGCCTCGTACCGCCCCGACACCACCCGGACGAAGGCGATCCGGTCCCGGTGGTTGGGGTCCATGTTCGCCTGGATCTTGAAGACGAAGCCGCGAAACTCGGGATCGCCGGGGCTCACGGTCTCGTCTCCGGCCTCCCGGGGCACCGGCGGCGGGGCGTGGTCGAGGAAGTACCGGAGGAAGGGCTCGACGCCGAAGTTGAGGAGCGCGCTCCCGAAGAAGGTCGGAGAGACCTCGCCCGAGAGGATCGCCTCCTCGTCCAGGTCGGCCCCCGCGGCGTCCAGCAGCTCGGTCTCCTCGGCCACGCGATCGAGGGCCGCCTCCGGGAACAGCCGGCACGCCTCCTCGGAGCCCAGCTCCGCGGTCTCGTCCGACGCCTTCCTGGCCCCGTGGTCGCCCGAGCGCCGGAAGCGGTGGAGGAGCCCGCTCCGCCGGTCGTAGACGCCCACGCACTCCATCCCGTCCAGGACGGGCCACGTGACGGGCGCGCAGCGGATCCCCAGGTCCGCCTCCACGTCGTCCAGGAGCTGCAGGGGATCGACGCCCACCCGGTCGCACTTGTTCACGAACGTGAAGATCGGGAGGCGCCGCATGCGGCACACGTCGAAGAGCTGGCGCGTGCGCTCCTCGACGCCCTTCCGGTTGTCGAGGAGCATGACGGCGCTGTCGGCCGCCAGCAGCGTCCGGTAGGTGTCCTCCGAGAAGTCCTGGTGCCCCGGGGTGTCGAGCAGGTTGATGTGGCGCCCCTCGTACTCGAACTGCAGGATGCTCGAGGTCACCGAGATGCCGCGCTCCTGCTCCACCGCCATCCAGTCCGAGGTGGCGTGGCGCCGGGCCCGCCGTGCCTTGACCGACCCGGCCAGGTGGATGGCCCCTCCGTAGAGGAGGAGCTTCTCGGTGAGCGTCGTCTTCCCGGCGTCCGGGTGGCTGATGATCGCGAAGGTCCGGCGGCGCGCGACCTCGTCGGGCAGCGCGGAAGGCGCGGGGGGACGCCCCGGGGCGGAGCTGGCCAGTCCGCTACCGTCGCTCATCTCGCCGACTCCGAATGGACGACCACAGGCACTCCCGCTCCACCTTCACGCTGGATTTCCATGCGATCTCCGCCGGGGCCGGGTGCCCGCGGCGCACAGGGACGCTCCCGTGTACGGCCCGACGCCGGGCTTGTTCCTCCACCGTGGCCGGGAGCGTCGGCGGCCGGACGGGGCGCGGCTCGCAGAAAGCGTTGCCGTGCCGTGTCTTGCGTGCATGACAAGGATTCACAGGACTCTGCAGACTTTTCCGGACGTCGGCGGCCGAGTCCCGGCGTTCGCACGAGACTAAGCTCCTATACGGTAACGAGATATGGTGCCGTTCAACCACTGGTACGGCCGTTGCCCCGTTCCGACCGCCACGGCCGCACCCATCCCGGCCGAACATCGGCGGTGCACGGCGGCATCGACGGCCACCGACACCGTTTCGTATCTCCGATCTTCTCTGTTCACCCGTAAGGAGGAACCCATGAAGCGTTTCGCTACGGTCATCTGCGCCGTCGTGCTGGCCCTCGGGCTGGCGTTCACGGCCCGGCCCGCCCAGGCCCAGAGCATCGGGATCGGCGTGCAGGGCGGAGCCTCGTTCTCCGACTTCAACGTCAGCGATCCGAGCGTCGACCTCAGCAGCCGGACCGGCTACCGCATCGCCGGTGTCGTCCGCATCGGGCTGGGCGGCGTCCTCGGCCTCGAGTCCGGCGTCGGTCTCGTCCAGAAGGGGTCGGTCGAGCCCGCCTCGTCGTCGGGGCTCACGTCCGACCTGAACTACAACGTGGACTACATCGACATCCCGCTGCTCCTCACCCTGTCGATCCCGACGGGCCCCGCCCCCATCCATCCGCGGCTGTTCGCGGGCCCGCAGGCGAACTTCCAGAGCAGCTGCAGCATCTCCTTCTCGTCCGCGTCCACGGACTGCACCGACTCGAACGGCCTGGCGACCAAGAGCACGACCTGGGGCCTGGTGTTCGGCGGCGGGCTGGACTTCCCGGTGGGCGGCCCTCTCGCCCTGACGGTCGACGGCCGCTACGAGCTGGGGCTCACCGACATCAACGACACCACGGATCCCAACGCGACGTCGGTCAAGAACCGCAGCTTCGTCATCTCCGGCGGCCTCCTGCTCACCCTGCCGTAGGCGCGAGCCGACCGACAGGTCGACCGACGGCCTGAACGCGCGAAGGGCCCGCTCCGGCGGGCCCTTCGTGTATCCGCGTCCGATCTACCTCGGGCCCCGAGGGGCCCGCCCTCCTAGTGGATCGCGTTCACCAGGCTGAAGATCGGCAGGTACATGGCGACGATCATGCCGCCCACGATGGTCCCGAGGACCACGATCATGGCCGGCTCAAGGGCCTTGAGGAGCGACTCGACCGCCACGTCGACCTCCTCGTCGTAGAAGTCGGCCACCTTGGAGAGCATGCCGTCCAGGTCGCCCGTCTCCTCGCCCACGTGGATCATCTGGGTCACCATGGGCGGGAAGACCGCAGTGTCCCGCAGCGGCTCGGAGATGGACTTGCCGCCGGCGATCGACTGCCGGCTGGTCATGACCGCGTCGTGGATCACGCGGTTCCCGGAGGTCTTGGCCGTGATCTCCAGCCCCTCGAGGATGGCCACGCCCGAGGAGAGGAGCGTCCCGAGCGTGCGCGTGAAGCGGGCCACGGCCGCCTTCCGGGCCAGGGTCCCGAGGATGGGGATCTGCAGCAGCGTGCGGTCGAAGATCAGCCGCCCGCCCGGCGTCTTGACCCAGCGCTGGAACGCGAAGCCCGCCAGGACCAGGCCGCCCAGGATGAACAGCCCGTAGTGCTGGAGCGCCCCGGACATCGCGATGACGATCCGGGTCGGGAGCGGCAGCGTCGCGTTGAAGCTCGCGAACATCTGCTGGAAGGTCGGGATCACGAACAGGAGGAGGATCGCGATGGCTGCGATGGCCACCACCATCACCACCGCCGGATAGATCATAGCCCCCTTGACCTTCCGGGCCAGCGCGTCGCTCTTCTCCAGGAACGTGGCCAGCCGCAGGAGGATCGTGTCCAGGATCCCGCCCGCCTCTCCCGCCTCCACCATGTTCACGTAGAGGGCCGAGAAGATGGCCTCGTGCTCGCGCAGCGCGTCGGCCAGCGTATGGCCCGACTCCACGTCGTAGAGGATCTCCTGGATGGCCTTCTGGAGGACCTTGTTGTCGGTCTGCTCGCGCAGGATGTCGAGCGCCTGCACGAGCGGCAGACCCGCGTTCACCATGGTGGCGAACTGCCGGGTGAAGAGGACGACGTCCCGCGTCTTGACGCCCGAGCCGAAGGTGAAGGAGAGCTCCTTCGGCTTCTCCCGGATCGCGATCGGGATGAGCTTCTGCTTGCGCAGATACGCGACGACATCGTCCCGGCTGGGAAGCTCCACCGAGTCGCGGTGGATCTCGCCCTCGACCGTCCTGGCACTGTAATTCCATGTCGGCATGGCTCATTACCTCCTCGAGAGCGCCGGCGCGGAACCGGATCTTCGCCCCCGCGCGCGTGCCGCCCGGCAGCCCCGGGCCGCTTCCACGGACAGGCTCGGGTTCAAGACTACACTAACGACCGGCGGCGGCTCCCGCACCGGACGTGGCCGGCCCGCCCACCATGCGCTGCAGCTCGGCGGGATCCGAGCTCACCCTGATGGCCTCCGCCAGCTCGATCTCCCGCTGCACGTAGAGCTGGTAGAGGCTGTCGTTGAGGGTCTGCATGCCGTGCTTCTTCCCGGACTGCAGGGCCGAGTAGATCTGGTGGACCTTGTCCTCCCGGATCAGCGCCCGCACGGCCGGAGTGGCCACCATGACCTCGCAGGCCAGCACCCGCCCGGACTTCCCGGCCCGCGGCAGCAGGGTCTGGGTGACCACGCCCTCGAGCACGAAGGCCAGCTGCGCCCGCACCTGGGACTGCTGGTGGGACGGGAAGACGTCGATGATCCGGTTGATGGTCTCGGCGCAGGAGTTCGTGTGCAGCGTGGCGAACGCCAGGTGCCCGGTCTCGGCGATCGTGAGGGCCGCCTGGATCGTCTCCAGGTCCCGCATCTCGCCGATCAGGATGATGTCGGGGTCCTGCCGCAGCACGTACTTGAGCGCCGAGGGGAAGCTGGGCGTGTCCGACCCGACCTCCCGCTGGTTCACGATGCAGCCCTTGTGGCGGTGGACGAACTCGATCGGGTCCTCGATCGTGATGATGTGGCCGCGGCGCTCGCGGTTCACCTTGTCGATCATCGAGGCGAGCGTGGTCGACTTACCCGACCCGGTCGGCCCCGTCACGAGGATCAGCCCGCGCGGCTTCTCCGCCAGGCGCCCGACCACGTGCGGCAGGCCCAGCTCGTCCAGGCCCAGGATCTTGAAGGGGATGGTCCGCAGGGCCATCGCCACGGTCCCGCGCTGTCGGAAGACGTTTCCCCGGAAGCGCGAGAGGTTCTCGACTGCGAACGAGAAGTCCAGCTCGTCCTCGCGCTCGAAGCGCTTCTTCTGCTCATCGGTGAGGACCGAGTACGCCACGGTCTGCGTCTCCCGCGGCGAGAGGACGTGGTCGACCGATCCCTCCATGAGCTTGCCGTCGACCCGGAACTTGGGCTTCTCGCCGACGGTGATGTGAAGGTCGGAGGCGCCGCGCTCGAGCATCTCCTCGAGGAGGGCGCGCAGGTTGATGGGCTGCGGCTCGTCCATGGTCTATCCGGATCCGCGTGGCGTGATGGAGTGGTGTGGAGCGGTCGACCCGGGTTCGGGCCTCAGGCCGCCGTCTCCTTGATCACTTCCTCGAGCGAGGTGATCCCGCGCTCGACCTTCAGCATCCCGTCCTGTCGCAGGGTCAGCATCCCGGCCGAGACGGCCTCCGACTTGAGATCGTCGGAGGAGGCGCCCGAGAGGACCATGCGGCGCAACGACCGGGACATGGGCATGACCTCGTAGAGGCCCTGCCGACCCGAATAGCCTGTCCCGTCGCACGCATCGCAGCCCTCGCCCCGGTAGAACGTCATCCCGTTCAGCTTGTCCGGCGTGAGGCCCGCGGCGTCGAGGTATTCGGGTGGGTACTCCGCCTCGGCCTTGCAGTTGTTGCAGATCTTCCGGACCAGCCGCTGAGCCGTGATCACGTTCACGGCCGACGCCACGTTGAAGGGCTCGATCCCCATGTCCACCAGTCGCGTGATGGTGGAGGCGGCGTCGTTCGTGTGCAGCGTGGAGAGCACGAGGTGGCCCGTGAGCGCCGCCTTGATGGCGATGCCGCCGGTCTCGAGGTCCCGGACCTCCCCCACCATGATCACGTTGGGATCCTGCCGGAGGAAGGCGCGCAGGGAGGCCGCGAAGGTGAGGCCGATCTCCGAGCGTACCTGGACCTGGTTGATGCCGTGGAGGTTGTACTCCACCGGGTCCTCGGCCGTCATGATGTTGATGGCCGAGTCGTTGATCTTGTGGAGGGCGCTGTACAGGGTGGTCGTCTTACCGGAGCCGGTCGGTCCCGTGACCAGGACCATCCCGTACGGGTTCATGATGGCCGACAGGAAGTCCTTCTCGGCCCGCGGCTCCATCCCGAACTTCTCGAGGTCGAGCGTCAGGTTCCCCTTGTCGAGGATCCTGAGCACGATCTTCTCCCCGTGGATGACCGGGAGGGTCGAGACGCGGAAGTCGATGACCCGGCTGCCGATCTTCATCTTGATCCGGCCGTCCTGGGGCACCCGCCGCTCGGCGATGTTGAGGTCGGCCAGGATCTTCACGCGCGAGGTGATCGCCGGCTTCATCCGTCGGGGCGGCTTCATGATCTCGTGCAGGGCCCCGTCGATCCGGTAGCGGACCCGCAGCTCACGCTCGTAGGGCTCGATGTGGATGTCGGAGGCGCCCCGCCGCACGGCGTCCGTGAGGAGGCCGTTGATGAGGCGGACGACCGGAGCGTCCTCGACCTGCGCCCTGAGCTGGCTGGCGCTGAACTCCTCCTCTTCCTCGTCCTCGACGAGCTCGACCTCCTGCTCCTCGAGCTCCTCGAGCAGGTTGCCCAGGCGAGCGGTCGTGATGTCGTAGTGCCGCTCGATGGCCTGGCGCAGCGAGTACTCGCCCGCCACGACCGGCTCGATGTCGAAGCGCGTGATGAACTTGAGGTCGTCCACCACGTTGAGGTCCGTCGGGTCGGCCATCGCCACCGTGAGGGTGCGGCCGACGCGTCGGAGGGGGAAGACGAGGTGCTTGCTGGCGAACTCCGGCGGCACGAGGCGGAGGATCTTGGGATCGACCTCGACGTCCGAGAGATCGACGGCCTCGACCTGGAACTGCCGGGCCAGCACTTCCGTCAGCTGAGCCTCGGACACGTAGCCCATGGCCACGACGCAGTAGCCGAGCCGCGTGCCGTTGCGGCTCTGCTCGACCAGCGCTTCCTGGAGCTGGTCCGTCGTGATGAGGTCCTCCTGGAGGAGAAGCTCGCCTATCCTCTTCTCACTAGGCGAGATGTCCGGCCTCTGGAGGACGCCGTGGGTACTCATGGAGTGCGAGAATGCCTCGGGGAAGGGGTCATAGGACACTTCAGCGGCTCATGAACCTACCCCGGGCGTTCCGCAACGTCAAGCGAGAGGGGCAGCGGAGGGAGGCGCCTCCCGGCACCGACTTCACCGCACGCGCACGCGCTCGCGAATGAGGTCGAAGCGGGCGGGACCGATTCCGGGGACCGCACGGAGATCCTCCACGCTCCGGAAGCCCCCCTCGCGCTCGCGGATCTCCACGATCCGCCGGGCGATGGAAGGCCCTACGCCCGGGAGCCGAGTGAGCTCCTGGGCCGTGGCCCGGTTCACGTCCAGCCGGGGGCCATCCGGGGCCTCGCGCCCGTTCCGGCTCGGCCCGTCCGAGACCCGGCTCAGCCGGCGGCGCGCGGCGCGGCCGGCCCCGTCCCGCTCGTAATAGGGGCGGGAGTGGGTGATGACGTACGGGAGGATCCGCTGGAGCCGCGCGGGGCCGATCCCCCTGACGCGCTCCAGGTCCTCGACCCGCGAGAAGCCGCCGCTCCGCTGCCGCTCCATCACGATCCTCCGCGCCGTGGCCGGGCCGACGCCCGGCAGGCGCTCGAGCTCCCAGGCGGGCGCGCTGTCGAGGTCGATCCGCTCCCCCGGGGCCAGGGGCTCGGCCGCGCGGCGGGAGCGGTCCAGGTTCCGGTCGACGGCGCTCCGGAGGCCCGCCAGGCCGGGCGCCCCGGCCCGCTCGGTCCCGGCACCCGCTTCCACGTCGTCCGACCCGCTCCTGCCCGTCTCTCCACCATCGACCTCCTGAAAGCTGAACGTCGCGGGACCCGGTCCGAGACCCACCCGGACCGCGCCGCCGAGGAGCACCAGCGTCGTCGCGAGGAGGAGAGCCCGCCGCTCCGGCCGGTTCAGGTCCAGCATGTACGACGCTCCTCCCGCTCCGTGGTCGACAACGGTAGGGGAGCGGCGTCAACGGGCTATCAACAGACGCTCGAACCGGGAACGGACTGGGAGATCGCCCTGTTCCGGGGCGTTCCGGGGACGACGGTCGACCGGGACGCGAGCCGGGTGCGGGCACGGGAGCTCGGCGAGGGGAGCCGGGGCGGCTCCCCCCGCGGCCCTCAGAAGCGGAAGGTGAGCGCCGCCCACGCCTCCACGGGCCGCCCGTCCACCATCCCGGGCCGAAAGCGCATGTGGAGGACCTGCTGCCGGAGACGCCGGTCGAAGCCGGGATCCCCGGTCGGGGAATCGAGCCGGACCGGCCCGACCGGATGGCCCAGGGAGTCGACCCGCACGCGCACGGTGACCGTGGTGCCGCGGACCGAGGGCGGAGGCTCCCACTCGGGGTACACGGATCGGGGAACGGGCGGGGTGAGGTGGGACGTCCCTCCCGCTCCGGCGCCCGATCCCTCCTCCGAGCCCGCCCCGCCCCGGGCCGGACGCCGCAGGCTCACGGTGATCCTCACGTCGCCGTCCGAGACGGCGACGGGCGTCGGCTCGGCCGACGGGACGCTCACGGGGGCCGGGGGGCGGGGGATCGGAGCGGCGCTGGGCGAAGCCGGTGGGAGGCTCACGACCCGGAGGTAGTCCTGTCGGACCGGCCGCTCGGCCGCGACCCGGCCCTCGTCGCTCCCGGAGGTGAGGCCTCCCGGGCCGCGCCACAGCAGGAAGAGCGCGGCGTGCGCGGCGGCCGACACGGCGAACCCCCACGCCAGCGCGCGCCGGAACCGGCGTCCGTTCCTGTCCGTGGCCAGCTGGTGGGTGGGTGGCACCGTGTCTCCCCCGCTCCGGGGGCCTCCTCGAGCGTGCGGCCGACGGCTTCGGATCGCCGCCTGCCGCGGGTGCGGCGACCTGCCGTCCTCCGTCCTTGTAGCGTCCGCCGGCCGCGGAGTTCCTCGCGCCGGCCGGGTTGCCCGCCCCCCTCGGGGTCCGGCAGATTTCCCCCGCGCCGGGGGCGGCCCCCGGCGCGGGGCCTCTCGGGCCCGTCCCTCCAGCCTGCCGGGAAGATGAAGGCCATCGTCAAGCCGGGCCCCGAGCCCGGACTCGAGATACAGGACGTCCAGCGCCCGGAGCTCGCCCAGGACACGGTGCGGATCCGGGTCCGCCGCGCGGGCATCTGCGGCACGGACCTGCACATCTACAGCTGGGACCACTGGTCCCGGAACCGGATCCGTCCGCCCCTCGTCCTCGGACACGAGTTCATGGGCGAGGTGGTCGAGCGCGGATCGCTGGTCGACAACGTCGAGGTCGGCGACCGCGTCTCGGCCGAAGGCCACATCGTGTGCGGCCACTGCGAGCACTGCCGGACGGGGAACGGCCACGTGTGCCGCGACACCTCCATCATCGGCGTGGACCGGGACGGCGCGTTCGCCGAGGAGATCGTCATGCCGGCCACGAACCTCATCCCGATCCCCGACTCCATCGCGGACGAGCACGCGGCCGTGTTCGATCCGCTGGGGAACGCCTTCCACACGGTCCTCCACGACGACGTGGCGGGGAAGACGGTGGCGATCGTGGGCTGCGGTCCGATCGGCCTCTTCGCGGTCGGGGTGGCGCGGGCGGCGGGAGCCGCGCGGGTCGTGGCCATCGAGCCCGCGGCGCATCGGCTGGACATCGCCGAGGCCATGGGCGCCGACGACCTGGTGGACCCCACGGCCACGGATCCGGTGGAGGCGGTCCTCGACGCGACCCGCGGCTACGGGGCGGACGTCGTGTGCGAGATGAGCGGCCACCCGGACGGCATCCGCTCGGCCTTCCGCATGTGCCGGAACGCCGGGAGCGTCCGCCTCCTGGGCCTCCCGCGCGACGAGGTCGCCATCGACCTGGCCTCCGACGTCATCTTCAAGGGCCTCGACGTCTACGGCGTGGTGGGCCGCCGCATGTACCGGACGTGGATCCAGATGCGGAACTTCCTGGCCGCCGGACTCCTGGACATCGACCCGGTCCTCACCCACCGCCTCCCGATGGAGCGCTTCGAGGAAGGGATCCGCGCCATGGAGAGCGGCGAGGCGGCCAAGGTCGTCCTGGAGATCACGTGAGGCTCCGCGCCGGGGCCTCCCTCCTGGCCGCGGCGCTCCTCCCGGCCGCGGCGACCGGCTGCGGTCCCGGCGAGGGCACGCCCGGTCCCGCCCGGATCACGTGGGCGGCCTACCCGGAGACGGTGCTGGTCGGGCAGACCTTCCCCTTCGAGATCGCCGGGCCGGTGGGCCCGAACACCTGCGCCCGCCTCGACACCACCCTGGTGACCGTCACCGACGGCGCCATCGTCGTCGCGGCCCGCCGCTCGGTGTACCGGTCGGTCTTCTGCTCGGAGAGCCGCGTGAGCTTCTACGAGGCTCCGGGCCTCACCCTGGACACGGCGGGACGCTACCCGGTTGTCGCGGGCGACGGGCGCCGCCTCGGCGCGGTCGTGGCACTCGACTCGGGGGCGTTCTCGCCCGAGCGCTCCATCGGGGAGGGCACGGTCCGCCGCGGCGGCGGCTGCCTCCTGTTCGGCCCGGGGTGGGCCTCCAACCAGCGGCCCTTCGTGCTGCGGGGCGCGCCCGCCCGGGTCCAGGCGCTGGCGGGCACCGACTCCGTGGTCCGGGTGGTCGGGCCGTTCGCGGGCTTCGACCGCTGCGGCGGGCTCGGCTCCCGGCCCGTGATCCGGGTCGACTCTGCCTCGGTCACCGGGAAGCTGGCGGCGGACTGGTACGCGTCCGGCGACTGAGCCGGAAGCGGGCGGATGGCGGACCGGCGGGAGAGTTCGGGAGACGAGCCGCCCGGCGCGCAGGGCCCGCCCGCCCCCGTTCGCTCGGCGGTCCTCGCCACGGCGCACGCCGGGCTCCTCGTGGCGGTCACGGGCGCGGCCGCGTGGCTCTCCGGCCTCCCCTTCATCTTCCCGAGCCTGGGCCCGAGCGCCTTCATCCTGGCCGTCCGGCCCGGGAGCGACGAGCACACCGCCTACCGGGTGATCGGCGGGCACCTCGTGGCGATCGTGGCCGGCATGGCCGCCTACCACGTCCTGGCGGAGGGCGTGGTCCTCTCCGGCGTCGCCCCGGTCTCGGCGGCCGGTCTGCGGCTCGCGCTGTCGGGCACGCTGTCGGTGGCCCTCACCTCCGCGCTCATGCTCGTGACGGGCGCGCGGCACGCCCCGGCCTGCGCCACGACCCTCATCGTCTCGCTGGGCATCCTCGTCTCCCCGGCCGACGCGGGGATCATCCTGGCCAGCGTCGTCGCCCTGTACGCGGCCCACGCGCTCGTGGCACGCGCCGAGCGGTGGCTGCTTGCCCGCCGGCCTGGCGCCGGCTAACTCCGGTCCCGGGCCCGACGCGCCCGCCGGCCGGATGAGCGGAGGCGCCGGGACGACATAGATCGAAGCGGGCGAAAGCCGGGGACCGGGACATGGACGAGTCGGGAGGAGCGGAAGAGCCGAAGGAAGGAGCGGGGGCGGGGGCGCCGAAGGAGCGGACGCCCGGGCCGGAGAGCGCCTACAGGACGGGCTGGGTCTCGGTCCTGGCGGTCCTGGTCGGCCTGCTGGCGGGAGGCGCCGCGTGGGTGCTCTACAGCCTGATCGGCCTCGTCACCAACGCCGTGTTCTACCAGCGGGTCGGGATCGACCTCCCCAGCCTCGAGCAGAACCACCTGGGGTGGCTGATCCTCATCGTCCCGGCCCTGGGCGGGCTCGTGGTCGGGCTCATGATCAAGTACGGGACGAGCCGCGTCCGCGGGCACGGCATCCCCGAGGCGATGGAGGCCGTCCTGGCCAACCGGAGCCGGATCGCCCCCCGCGTCGCCTTCCTCAAGCCCCTGTCGGCCGCCGTCGCGATAGGGACGGGCGGGCCGTTCGGCGCCGAGGGCCCGATCATCCAGACGGGCGGGGCGTTGGGATCGGTCATCGGGCAGCTCATCGAGTCGACCGCCACCGAGCGCAAGGTCCTCCTGGCCTGCGGCGCCGCCGCCGGCATGGCGGCCGTATTCGGGACCCCGATCGCCGGGATCATCCTGGCCATCGAGCTCCTCCTGTTCGAGTTCCGCTCGCGCTCCTTCATCCCGCTCGTCGTGGCCACGACGCTGGCCACCGAGGTCCGCTACCGGCTCCTGGGCCGCGGCCCGATCTTCGACATGGCCCCGGCCCACTACGACGTCATCACCGGCCTCCCCTTCTACCTGGGCCTCGGCCTCCTGTGCGGCCTGGTGGCGGTGGGCCTCACCGAGGGGCTCTACCGGGTCGAGGACTTCTTCGAGAACCTGGACCTGGACGAGATGTGGTGGCCGGCCATCGGGGGGCTCGTGCTCGGCGTGGCGGGCTACCTCATGCCCCGCGTCCTGGGCGTCGGCTACGACACGATCACCGACATCCTGAACGGCCACTTCGCCCTCGGGCTCCTGGTGGCGCTCTTCCTCCTCAAGGGCGTGGCCTTCCTGGTCTCCCTGGGCTCGGGCACCTCGGGCGGCCTCCTGGCGCCGATGTTCATGGTGGGCGCCTCGCTGGGGGGCGCGTACGCGCTGGCGGCGAACGCGATCTTCCCGGCCGCCCACCTGGACCCCGGAGCCTACGCGCTGGTCGGGATGGCGGCCGTGTTCGCGTCCGCGGCGCGGGCCACCTTCACCCTCTTCGTCTTCGCCTTCGAGATCACGCGGGACTTCAACTCGATCCTGCCGCTCATGCTCGTGTGCGTCGTGGCCGACGCGGTCGCGCTCCGCCTCATGAAGCAGACGATCCTCACCCGGAAGCTGGCGCGGCGCGGGCTCACGGTCCCGCAGGAGTTCGAGGTGGACGTCCTCCAGCAGGTGACGGTGGGCGAGATGATGGACCCGGAGCCGCCGACCGTGCCCGCCTCGATGCGGATCTCGGAGCTGGCCGACCGGCTGGCCGAGCGGGACCCCGACGTGGAGCGGCACGAGGGGCTGCCGATCCTGGACGAGGACGGGAGGCTGGCCGGGATCATCACCCACGGCGACGTCCTGCGGACGCTCGAGGAGGGGGGCGACCCGGAGCGGAGCGTGCTCGAGGGGGGCTCGAGCCGCCCCATCGTGACCACCCCGGACGAGCTGGTGCACGACGCGGTGCTCAAGATGCTGCACCACGGGGTGGGCCGGCTCCCGGTCGTGGACCGCGACGACCCGGGCCGGCTGGTGGGCTACCTGGGCCGCTCGGCCACCCTGGAGGCGCGGCTCCGCCGGATGCAGGAGGAGCGCGTGCGCGAGCCGGGGTGGCTCCCGCTCTTCCGGCGGGGAGAGAGCGCGTGAGGGAGCCGCTCTCGCGGGGGCCACGCGCTGCGGAACGGCGGGGGGCCCGGACGCGGCGGGCGTCCCGTCGCCGGCGGGGCGGCCCGTGGCACGGGCCTTCCTCCCACCCTTAATGTCGACCGGAGTCCCGACGGCACCCGAACGAGACGCGGAGGAGGCAGCGTGAACGAGGGACTGGAGAGCCGGCTGTCCTCGGAGCTCGAGGACATGCGCGAGAAGGGGACCATCAAGGAGCTGCAGGAGATCCGGGGGCCCCAGGCCCCGGTCGTGGACCTCGAGGGCTACGGCGAGGTCGTGAACCTGTGCTCCAACAACTACCTGGGCCTGTGCGACGAGCCCGCGGTCATGAACGCCGTGAAGGCGGGCGTGGACCGCTACGGGGCCGGCACCTCCTCGGTCCGCTTCATCTGCGGCACGTTCACGGTCCACCGGGAGCTGGAGGAGGCCCTGGCCGACTTCATGGACACGGAGGCCTCGGTCACCTACACGTCGTGCTGGAACGCGAACGAGGGCCTGTTCGCCCCGCTCCTCTCCGAGGAGGACGTCCTCATCTCGGACGCGCTGAACCACGCCTCGATCATCGACGGGATCCGCCTGTGCAAGGCGGAGCGCCGGATCTACGACCACATGGACATGGACTCGCTCCGGGAGGTCCTGGCGGCCTCGGGCGACGCCCGCCACCGGCTGGTCGTGACGGACGGCGTGTTCAGCATGGAGGGCGAGATCGCGCCGCTGCCCGAGATCCGCGAGCTGTGCGACGAGTACGACGCGATCATGGTCATCGACGACTCGCACGCCACCGGCGTGCTGGGCGAGACCGGGCGCGGCACGCCCGAGCACTTCGGCATGCACGGCGAGGTGGACATCGTCACCTCGACCCTGGGGAAGGCGCTGGGCGGGATGGCCGGGGGGTTCACGGCCTCGAGCGAGGCCGTGGTCGAGTACCTGGTGCAGAACTCCCGCACGCAGCTCTTCACCAACGCCGTGCCGCCCCACTCGGCCGAGGGGGCGCTGGCGGCGGTCCACCACCTCGAGGAGCACCCGGAGCTGATCGGGAAGCTCCGCCGCAACACGGAATACTTCCGCGAGCGGCTGCAGGAGATGGGCTACCGGCCCATCCCCGGCGAGACCCCCATCGTCCCGATCATCATCGGGGACACCGCCGACGCGATCGCGCTCAGCCGGCGGCTCCTCGAGCGGGGGGCGTTCGTGATCGGGTTCGGCTACCCGGTCGTCCCCGAGGGGAAGGCCCGCATCCGCTGCCAGATCTCCGCGGCGCACGAGACCGGGCACCTGGACGCGGCGCTCCGCTCCCTGAAGGAGATCGGGACCGAGCTCGGGATCCTCTGACGAGGGAGGAGCCGGTGCGGAAGCTCGATCCAGGGAGCGGGGGAACGATCGGAGGGCCCATCCGCCGCCGGGTGCGGCGGGCGGGCGGCGCCTTCCTGCTCCTCCTCTTCCTGGTGGCGAATCCGGCCTACGCCTGCCCGATCGACTGCCTCCTGAACCACCACGCCGACCGGATCGAGCACCAGCGGCATCGGGGCACGCGCCTTACCGGCGACATGTGCCACCACGGGCCGCAGGTCACGCCGCAGGAGGCGCCGGCCGAGCGCGCCCTCTCCCCCCAGGAGCCGGCGGCCATCCCGGCGGAGATCCCGGCGGCCGACCTGCGCGCCCTGGACCCCGCAGCCTTCCCCGCTCTCCGCGACCTCACCCTTTCCGCCCCGCCCTCCCCCCCTCCGCGGGCCTGATCCGATCCCGAGGGCGTCCGCGCCGCGGACGCCTCGAGACCCTCCCGCAGCGACCCCGGCCGCGCCGGACACGGCGCGACCCCGGAGCGCGGCTCAACCCGAGGAGGCACACCCATGAGGATCACACCACGCAGGCTGGCCGCGGGCGCGCTCGTGGCGCTGGCCCTGCCCGCTGTGGCGGGCGCCGGCGACCACATCACGCCCACCGTAGTGCTGAAGAAGCAGGCCGACGTCATCAAGACCACGCTCCCCGGCGCGTCGAGCTTCTTCCTGAAGAAGGTCACGATCGGGAAGCGCGACCTCGCCCGAATCGAGCGCGGGGGGGGATTCGAGCCCGAGTCCCCCGACGTGAAGTTCTACTACGGACAGGACGGCTCGGGGAGCACGGTGGGGGTCGTGCTCTTCCCACAGGTGAACACGCAGCACGGGCCGTTCGAGGTCGGGCTCACGATGGGACGGGACGGGACCGTGCGGAACGTGACCGTCACCAGAGCCACCGTGGAGACCAGGCCCTGGGTCGAGAAGGCGGTCGGCACCGGCTTCCTCGAGGACTTCCGGGGCCTCACCGCCGGCCAGGCGCCCACGAAGGCGCTCGAGCGGCTCGGGTCGGCCGACGTCGGGAAGATGCCGACCTACGCCGGGAAGCAGGTGACGAAGGCGGTGGAGCACGGCCTGACGCTGTACCGCGTCCTGTACGCGGGCGAGGGGAAGGACGCGCCCGGGACCTCCGGCGGAGGACGCTGATGAGGGATCGCTCCCCATGGCCGGCGCGCCTCGCCCTCGGGGCCGGGCTCGCCCTGGCGGTCGCGACCGGGCTCGTGGCCGGCGTGGCCCTGACGCGGTCGGGCGCGCTCGGGGGCTCCGGCGGCGGTCCCGGCGCGGCGGACGCGCGGGCGGGGTCGGCCGCCGTCGGCCCCGGCGGTCCGGTGGTCGCGCGGGACCTGGGCCCGGCGCCGAGCTGGGAGCTCACCGACCAGCGCGGCCGCACGGTCCGCTCCTCGGACTTCGAGGGAAAGGTGCAGGTCGTCACGTTCCTCTTCCCCTACTGCAGGACCTACTGCCCGCTCATCGCCGCGCACCTGCGGGGCCTCGAGGGATCGCTGCGGGCGGCGGGGCTGGCCGACCGCGTGCAGTTCGTGGCGTTCAACGTGGATCCGGACCACACCGGCCCCGACCAGATGCGCTCGTTCCTGCGCCAGTACGGCTGGAATCCCGACACGGGCCGCATGGAGTACGTGACCGGGAGCCCGGAGGACGTGCGGCGCGCGGTCCGCGACGGCTTCCACGTGGACTACCGGAGGGTCGAGGAGGTGGACCGGGGCGCGGCCGACGCCGGTTCCGGGACCGCGGGACCGGTCGGCGCGACCTCTGCCGGCCCCGGGGGCGCGACCTCCACGGGCGCGGACCTCGCGCCACAGCCCGAGGTGGAGAACGCGCTTGCCGACAGTGCGTCCGTTTCGTACGACGTGGTGCACAACGACCGGCTCGCGCTGGTGGGCCGGGACGGCCGGATCCGGCGCTACTACGCGGAGGCCGACCGCATCCCGGACGAGCGGCTGCTGGAGGACATCCGGGCCCTGGCGGCGGAGGGCGGGAAGCGCTGACGGATCCCGGCGGGCTCGCACCGCCCTTGCGTCGCGATGTGGCCCGAACGCAGCGCCGCGCGAGCACCCGCGGCGCGGCCCGCGCGACCGGCGCGAGCACGATCCCCGAAACGTCCAGGAGAGGATGACCGATATGGCGAGCCAGGCCCCCCCGACGATCCGGCGTCCGACGCTGGAGGACCTCGACCTCGCGCCGGGCAAGAAGGCCCGGCTGTACGACATGGCCTACCGCCACGGCGTGGGCAACGGGACGCTCCTCATCCTCCCGATCGACCACGGGCTCGAGCACGGGCCGGTGGACTTCCTCGGGAATCCCGACGCGGCCGACCCGACCTACCAGTTCGAGCTGGCCGTTCAGGGCGGCTTCAACGGGATCGCCTGCCAGATCGGCTTCGCCGAGAAGTACTTCCGCCGCTTCGCGGGCAAGGTGCCGCTCGTCCTGAAGCTGAACGGCAAGACGAACATCCCCTCCGACGACGAGGCGCACTCGCCGCTGAACGCCACCGTCGAGGACGCCGTCCGGCTCGGGGCACACGCCGTGGGCTACACCCTGTACGTGGGCTCCCCGCAGCAGTCCCGCCACCAGGAGGATTTCCGGAAGGTCCGGCGGGACGCGGAGCGCTACGGGCTCCCGATCGTGATGTGGGCCTACCCGCGCGGCTCGGCGGTCGAGGCGAAGGGTGGACGGGACTCGCTGTACGCGGTGGACTACGCGGCGCGTGTGGCCATGGAGCTCGGCGCCGACGTCGTGAAGCTCAACGCGCCGCAGAAGAGCGACAGGGACGAGCTCATGCCGAAGAAGTACCGGGAGATCGAGTGGGACTACGCCGACGGCGCGCGCAGGGTCATCCACTCGGCGCAGCACACCCCGGTCCTGTTCTCGGGCGGGAGCAAGGTGAGCGACGAGGACCTCCTCGAGAAGGCGCGCACGGTCATGGAGGCGGGCGCGACCGGGCTCATCTTCGGCCGGAACATGTGGCAGCGGCCCATGGACGACGCCCTGGCGATCACCCGCGAGGTCAAGGCCATGTTCGAGGACTTCGGTGCCTGAGGGAGGCACGGGCGGCGCGGCGGCCGGCGGCCGGTCGGGGGGCGCGCGTCTCGCCCGCCGCCCCATGCCGCGCGGCACGGTCGTCGCGCCCTCGATCCTCGCGGCCGACTACGCCCGCCTGGGCGAGCAGGTGGCCGAGGCCGAGGAGGCGGGGGCCGCGTGGTTCCAGGTGGACGTCATGGACGGCCATTTCGTCCCCAACCTCAGCATCGGCCTCCCGGTGCTCGCGTCGCTGCGGCCGGTCACCGACGCCTTCCTGGACGTCCACCTCATGATCGACAACCCGGAGGGCTTCCTCGAGCCGTTCGCGGAGGCGGGCGCCGACCTCATCACGGTCCACCAGGAGGTGTGCCCCCACCTCCATCGCGAGGTGCACGAGATCCGGCGGCTGGGCTGCAAGGCGGGCGTGGCGATCGACCCCTCCACGCCAGCCGGGACGCTCTCGGAGATCCTCCCCTTCGTGGACCTCGTCCTCGTCATGACCGTGAACCCCGGCTTCGGCGGACAGTCCTTCATCCACGCCGCGCTCCGCAAGGTGAGGCAGGTGAGGCACATGGCGGGGGAGCTCGGGCTGCAGGGCCTCCGGGTCCAGGTGGACGGGGGGATCGATCCCGACACCGCCGCCCTCTCGGTCGACGCGGGGGCCGACGTCCTCGTGGCGGGCTCCTCGGTCTTCCGGGGGGCGGGGACGATCGCCGAGAACTACCGCGCGCTGCTTCGGGCGGTGGCGGTCGAAGTGTGAGACGGACGACCCGCGGGCGGCCGCACGCGCTCCGGCGCCGCGCCGGCCGCCGAACGACACGGCCCCCTGCGGGGTAGGACGCAGACGATGGAAGAGACCGCCGCCGCTCCCCACGTCACCGTGAAGCTCCCGGCCCCCTTGCGTCCCCACGCCGGGGGGCGCGAGGAGGCGCGCGTCGAGGCGTCGACCGTCGGGGAGGCGCTCCGCCGCCTGGCCGGGAGGCACGCGGCGCTCGGGGCCCACCTGTTCGACGACGCCGGCCGGGTGCGCGGCCACGTGAACGTGTTCGTGGGCGGGCGCCGGGTGGACGACCCGGCGTCGGAGGCCCTGGGCGAGGGTGACGAGGTGCGCCTCGTCCCCTCGATCGCGGGGGGCTGAGGTGGCGGACGCCGCGGAGCGGATCCCGGGCCTGTTCCGGAGGGCCGAGGCGCTGGAGCTGGGCACCGACGAGCTCCGCCGCTACGGCCGCCACATCTCCATGCCCGAGGTGGGCGAGGAGGGGCAGAAGCGGCTCAAGGCCGCGCGCGTCCTCCTCGTGGGCGCGGGGGGGCTCGGCTCGCCGGCGGCCATGTACCTGGCCGCGGCGGGCGTCGGCACGCTCGGCCTGGTGGACTTCGACGAGGTCGACTTCAGCAACCTCCACCGCCAGCTCCTGCACGGCACCGCGGACGTGGGGCGCCCCAAGCTGGATTCCGCCCGCGACCGGCTCCTCGACCTCAATCCCGAGGTCTCCATCGAGGCGTTCGGGACGCGGCTCACCTCGCAGAACGCGCTCGGCGTCCTGGGGGGATGGGACGTGGTCGTGGACGGGAGCGACAACTTCCCCACCCGCTACCTGGTGAACGACGCCTGCGTCCTCCTCGGGATCCCGAACGTGTGGGGCGCGATCTTCCGGTTCGAGGGACAGGCGTCCGTGTTCGGCGTGTCGGACGGCCCGTGCTACCGCTGCATCTTCCGCGAGCCCCCGCCCCCGGGCGCGGTCCCGAGCTGCGCCGAGGCCGGCGTCCTCGGGATCCTCCCCGGGCTGGTCGGGACGATCCAGGCCGCCGAGGCGGTGAAGCTCGTCCTCGGCCTCGGACGCACGCTGGCCGGGCGCCTCCTCCTCGTCGACGCGCTGGGGATGGACTTCCGGGAGGTCGAGATCGCGCGGGACCCGGAGTGTCCGGTGTGCGGGAACGCGCCGACCGTGACCGGGCTCATCGACTACGAGGCGTTCTGCGGGATGCCGGGCGAACAGGCGGCGGCCGGGGCGGACGGGGGCGGGTCCGACGGCGCGTCCGCCGACGGCGCGGGCGACACCTCCGACCGGATCACGGTCTGGCAGCTCCGCCACAAGCTGGACGAGGGGGAGGCGCCGGTCCTCGTGGACGTGCGCGAGCCCTTCGAGTGGCGGATCTGCAACCTGGAGGAGGAGGGCGCGCGCCTGGTCCCCCTCTCCGAGCTCCCGGGCCGCCTGGACGAGCTGGACGAGGACAGGGAGATCGTGGTCTACTGCCACACGGGGAGCCGGAGCGCTCTCGCGGTCCGCTACCTCCGCCAGGAGGGCTTCGTCCGCGCCCGGAACCTCATGGGCGGGATCGCGGCGTGGGCCGAGGAGATCGACCCCGACATGCCGACGTACTGAGGCGCGGCCGATGAGGATCGTCTCGCTGCTGGCCAGCGCCACCGAGATCGTGTGCGAGCTGGGCCTCGAGGACGCCCTGGTCGGGATCTCGCACGAATGCGACCACCCGCCGCGGGTCCTGGACCGGCCGCGCGTGAGCCGCACCCGCTTCGACCCCGAGGGCCTGTCGAGCGGCGAGATCGACCGCGCCGTCCGTCGGGCCATGGCCGAGCACGGGAGCGTGTACGAGGTGGACGGGGAGAAGCTGGCCGAGCTCGAGCCCGACCTCGTCCTCACCCAGGCGGTGTGCGAGGTGTGCGCGGTGCCGACGCCGGGCGTGCGGGAGGTGGTGCGCGAGCGCGGGCTCGGGGCCGAGGTCCTCTCGCTCGACGCGCACACGATGGAGGACATCCTGGACTCGGTCGAGGAGTTGGGCCGGGCGGCCGGCGTGCCCGACCGGGCCGGGGAGGTGCGGGAGCGCCTGGCCGGCCGGCTGGACGCGGTCGGGGCCGCCGTGCGCGGCGCGGCCCGCCCCGGCGTCCTGGCCATCGAGTGGCTCGACCCGCCCTTCGCCCCCGGCCACTGGGTGCCCGAGATGGTCCGGATGGCCGGCGGCCGGAACCTGGCCGGCCAGGAAGGCGCGCCCTCGCGGCAGGTGGCGTGGGAGGATCTCTCGGGCCTGGACCCGGACGTCCTGGTGGTCATGCCGTGCGGCTACGGCCTCGAGGCCTCCCGCCGCGAGGCGGAAGGGCACGCCGGCCGGCTCCTGGACGTGGCGCCGCGGGCGGTCTCCGGGGGACGGGCCTTCGTGGTGGACGGCTCCTCCTACTTCAACCGCTCGGGACCGCGGGCCGTGACCGGGGTCGAGATCCTGGCCGGGCTCCTCCACCCGGACCGCTTCGGGGCGCCGCCGCAGGACGCGGCCGCCGCCTGGGAGCCGCAGGCGGCCGCGAGGGACTGAGGACGGCGGGAGCGCCGGCGGCCGGCGGCGTCCCGATGGGCGGCCGTCCCGGAGGACGGCCCGTCCCTACAGCAGCGCCGCGTTCACCGCGGCCTCGAGGTCCCCCTCCACGAGCGCGTCCCGCACCGCCGTCGCCACCTCCACCGCCACCGCACGGCGGGCCTCCGGCGTGGCGCCGCCCAGGTGGGCCGAGAGGACGAGGTTCGGCGCCCCGCGGAGCGGACTCCCGGAGGGCGGGGGCTCCTCCCCGTAGACGTCCAGCGCCGCGCCGGCCAGGCGGCCGTCCCGGAGGGCCTCCGCCAGCGCCGCCTCGTCGACCACCCCGCCCCGCGAGGCGTTCACCAGGAACGACCCCGGCTTCATGCGGCCGAGCTCGGCCTCCCCGATCATCCCCCGCGTCTCGTCGGTGAGGGGGACGTGGAGGGTCACGAAGTCGGCCCGCCCGAGGACCCCGTCCAGGTCGGTCATCTCCACGCCCACGTCCCGCTCGAGCTCCGCCACCCGCTCGTCGGCCAGGTACGGGTCGTCCCCCAGCACGTCCATCCCGAACGCCCGCCCGAGCGCCGCCACGGCCGAGCCGATCCGCCCCACCCCGACCACGCCCAGCCTCCGGCCGGCCAGCTGCACGCCCCGGAGCGAGCGCCGCTCCCAGCGGCCCTCGCGCACGCTCCGGTCCACCTCGGGGATCCTGCGGGCGGCGGCCAGGAGGAGGCCGAAGGTGAGCTCGGCGGTCGAGCGCGTGTTCCCCGAGGGCGCGTTGAACACGGCGATCCCGCGCCGGGCGCAGGCCTCGAGGTCGACGTTGTCGACGCCGACGCCGGCGCGGCCCACGACCCGGAGCTCCGGCGCGCGCCCGAGGAGGGCCTCGTCCACGGAGGTGGCGCCGCGCACGACGAGCCCGGCGGCGTCCCCGAGCGCCCGGCGCAGCGCGTCGGGACCGGCGGCGGAGACGTCCACGAGCTCGAGCCGGGGCTCGCCCTCGAGGACGGCCATCCCCTCGGGCTCGAGGGGGTCGGAGAGGACCACCCGGAGGCGCGAGGGGTGCGCGCCGGCCCCGGTCCCCGCCGGCGCCCCGCCCTCCGTCGGCGCCCCGTCCCCCGCAGGCGCCGGATGCCGGGCCCCGCGCCCTTCCCCGCTCACGCCGCCAGCGTCTCCTGCAGGACCCGGTCGAGGACCTGGAGGAGCTCCTCGAGCTGCCCGGGCGTGTGGTCCCCCATGTGCCCGATCCGGATCGTGGAACGCTTCAGCTTCCCGTATCCCGCACCGATCACCCACCCGTGCTCCCGCATTCCCGCCACGACGTCGGGACCCCGCAGCCGCTCGGGGAGACGGATGGCCGTCACGGTGGGCGAGCGGTAGCCCGGCGGCGCGAGGACCTCGAGCGGCTCGCCGGTCCGGCCCGCCGCGGACTCGGTCCACGCGTGGGTCCTCCGGGCCATGGCCTCGTGCCGCTCGAAGCGCGCCTCGATCCCCTCGGCCACGATGCGCCCGAGCTGTCGCTCGAGGGCGTAGAGAAGCGTGAGCGCCGGGGTGTTCGGCGTCTGGTGCTCCACGGCCCTGCGCTCGAAGTCCACGAGGTCGAAGTAGCAGCTCCGGGCCTCGACGGACGCCGCGCGCTCCAGCGCCCGCCCCGAGGCCGCGCCCAGGGCGAGGCCCGGCGGTAGGGCGAGCGCCTTCTGCGAGCCGGTGAGGAGGAAGTCGACCCCCCACTCGTCGAACGCGATCGGGGCCCCGGCCACCGAGGAGACGCCATCCACGGCCAGGAGGACGTCGTCGAAGTCGCGGACCACCTCGGCCAGGCCGGGCACGGGGTTGAGGACCCCGGTCGAAGTCTCCGAGTGCACGACGGTGACCAGGTCGTAGCGGCCCGGCTCGTCGGCCAGCCGCTCCGCCAGGCGCTCGGGGAGGTTCGGCGAGCCCCACTCGACCTCCAGCCGGTCGGCGGGCCGCCCGGTGAGGCGCGCGATGTCGTGGAAGCGTCCGCTGAACGCTCCGCACACGAGGCAGAGGATGCGCCGGCGGCTCAGGTTCGTGACCGCCGCCTCCATGAGGCCCGTGGCCGAGGAGGTCGACAGGTACACGGGCCGCGAGGTCCCGAACAGCCGGCCCAGGACCGGCTGCAGGCGGGCCAGGAGCTCCTTCGTGGCGGCGCTCCGGTGGCCGTCCACGGGGCGGGCCTGCGCCTCCAGGACCTCCGGGTGGACCTCGGTCGGCCCCGGGAGGAAGAACCTCCCGAACGGTAGCTTCCGGGCCTCGGCTGCCATCCTCGTGCTCTCCCCTGCTGCGAGTGGTCGACGTCGGTGCGGGCGGCGGCCGTCCGGCGCGCCGCGGCGCCTCCCCGCCGGGCTCGCCACGGCTGCAAGCGTCGCGCCGATCCGTGAGCCGGATCTGCCGCCCGCGGCGGCGCGCAGCCCGCCCCCGGCCTCAGCCGCTCCGGCGCGCGACCGTGAGGCCGTCGCGGATGGGGACGAGGATCGTCTCGAAGCGGGGGTCGTCCGCCAGCTCGCGGTTGAAGCGGCGGAGCGCACGGGTCTCGGCATCCGGCTCCTCGTCCGAGACCGACGCGGCCCCGTCCTCCGGGACCTCCGCCACCTTCCCCCGCCGCAGGGTGTTGTCGGCCAGGAGGAGGCCGCCCGGGCCGAGGAGGCTCGACGCCTGCTCCAGGTAGAAGAGATAGCTCTCCTTGTCCGCGTCGATGAACACGAGGTCGAAGGACGCGCGGCCCGAGAGGTCGCGCAGGGTCTCGCGCGCGTCGCCGAGGCGGACCTCCGCCCGCCGCTCCTCCCCGGCCCGCGCGAACGCCTCGCGGGCGAGGTCGGCGTGCACGGCCTCGACCTCGAGGGTGACCAGATGCGCGTCCTCGGGGAGGAGGGAGAGGAGCCACAGCCCCGAGTAGCCCCCTAGCGTCCCGATCTCGAGGAGCCTCCGCGCGCCGGCGATCGACGCCAGGACGGCCATCAGCCGGCCCTGCAGCGCCGAGACCTGGATGAGGGGGAGGTCCCTGACCTCGAGCTCCTTCCGGATCCAGCGCATGGCTTCGGTCTCGGGCGCGTACAGGCTCTCGATGTACTGGCCGCAGCGCTCCAGCGTGGCTTCGTCCATGTGGCTCTTCCTTTCGTGTCAGTCCCGGTCGAGGTCCGCGCCGTCGGATCGGCCGCCGGTCGCCGCCCGCCCGCCTCCTCCGCCGGGACAGGCTTCGCGCGCGGCGCGGAGCCACACGCGCACCCGGGCCGGACGGCCGGCCCTCGGGTCGTCCCGCACCGCGCGGACGAGGGCGCGCACCCGCGCGGAGGCCGACGAGGCCAGCTCGCAGACGCTCCGCACGCCGCCCTTCCACAGGGCCCCCGCGTTGACCGTGCCGAGACCGCGGAGCGAGGCGAGTCGCGCGGCGCGGACGGCGGTGCGGGCTTCCGCTTCGGGGAGGCCGGCGCGGCGGGCCAGCTCCCCGGGGTCGGCCTCCGCGAGATCGCGGGCATCCTCCCCACCGGCGGCCCGGAGCCGCTCGAGCGCGGGCCGCGGAAGGCCCGGGAGGTCGGACACGCGCGGTGCCGTGGAGTCGATGGTAAGGCGGTCGACGCCGGACTGCACCGCCGCGCAGAAGGCCAGCGCGACGAGGACGGCCGGGACCGCGCGGGACGGGCGGAGGCGGGGGCCGCGGGACGGGCTCCGGACGGCGGCCCGCTCCCCGCCGGCGGCCGGCCCTTCCGCCACGTCGGCCGTGGTCCACCCCGGCACGGCCGCGCCCAGGTGCGCCAGGGCGTGATAGATCACGAATCCATCCAGCGCGAACACCGGGAAGCCCAGGAAGCCGGGGAGCGGCATCTCGAACAGCTTCAGGTGCTCGAGGCCGGGGACCGTGTAGATCCAGCGGGCGCCGGCCAGCGCGTTGAAGCCCTCCCACAGGAGGCCGATCGCCGCACCTCCGGCCAGGAGCCGCACGATCCTCGTCCAGCTTCCCCGCGAGAGGTCGCCGAGGAGCGAGGTCGTGGGGTCGCGGGCGTGGTTGAACGGCTCGAGGAGGAGCGTGGCCGCGCCCCAGATGAGCGGGAAGAAGGCGTCCGGGCGCCACAGCGACAGGACGAGGAAGACGGCCCCGAGGATTACGCACGCTGCGTAATGGCGGCGGCGGACCGTGAACCTCGGGCGGCTCCAGCCGCGGGCCAGCCCCAGGCTCGCCATCCAGCGATGCGCCAGGTACAGGGCGGGAAGCACCGTCGCGAAGGCCGCGATCACGCCGGCCCAGCGGAGCGGGAGGGACGCCGGCACGAACACGTAGTACCAGTCGGCCATCCGCAGGTTGAGGAGCTCGAACACGTACCAGGTCGGCGCCGACCAGAAGAAGAGCGAGAGGGCGAATCGCGGGCGGCGGAGCAGGGGCGAGCGCCCGGTCCGGAGGGCCAGGCCTCCGTCCAGGAGCGCGATCGTCGAGTACCAGGCGGCCTGGAAGTACCATGTCCGCAGGGACTCGACCCCGCGCGCGGCCAGCAGGGTGGACGCCGCGAGGGCGAGCGCGCCCACGGCGCTGAGGGCGATGGCCGCCGTCGGGGTCCCCGACGCGGCGCGCGGCGCCTGCCCCCTCCGATGCCCCCCGGAACCCGTGCCGTCCGCCCGGTGCCCCGGGTCGCGGAAGCCATCCTCCGGGCCGCCCGCTCGGTCCGCGATCTTCCCTCCTCTCGTCCGTATCCGCACACCCGGTCCCGTCCGGTGGCCTGCCTCGTGCAGGCACCGTACGGCCGACAAACTGGGGCCCGGCCGGGGCGCGGAAAACGGGTCGCGCCGGGTTGACGGGCCCCCCGGGGCCGGCGAGTTTGACCGCCCGCGAGCCGGGAGCGACCCGGCTCGCCCGCATCCGGCCTCCAGCAGGTCGCTACAGCCGATGGGCACCACATGCGCTACGTGACGCTGACCGCGCTCCTCCCGGAGGACGTCCTCGCCCGGGCCAGGCGGTTCTTCGAGGAGAACACTCGCATGGAGCTGGTCGAGGAGACCGGGGACTCGCTCACGTTCGAGGGGGAGATCGGCCGATCGGTCCTCCGGGTCGACCGCGAGCACGGACGCACCAACGTCCACGCGACGACCAACCGCGTGGTCGGGCTCGACGTGACCGACGTCACGCGGCGCTTCCTCTACACGCTGCGCACCGAGGGGCAGAAGGTATGAGCGAGGCGGACGGCGGCGGACGGGACGGCGGCGGCCGCGAGAACGGCGGCGTGGTCCTCCGGCTGGTCATGCCCGACCGGTGGCTGGAGCACGTGACGCGCCTCCCGCTCTCCACGACGCTGGCGGAGGCCAAGGAGATGGGCCTCCGCGAGCTCCTGCAGCGCGACACCGACCGCCCCGACGACTTCTACGTCGAGTACGCCGAGCAGCAGGTCCCCGACGAGTCGCGCACCCTGGGCGAGATCGGCGTCGAGGACGGAGAGATCCTCTCCATCCGCGCCTACGACCTGGGCCACTACCCGAGGTTCGCGGGCTAGGTCGGCCGCTCCGCCGCCGGCCCGCGGCGCCTCACCCCCCGTCCGGGTGGCGCTGGAAGTAGCTCCTCGTCTCGCGGAACACGACGCCCGAGAGGAGGAGGAGCCCGATCAGGTTCGGGAACGCCATCAGCCCGTTCATGATGTCCGACAGGAGCCACACCACCTGGATCGGGCGGGCCGCGCTGATCGCGATCACGGCCACGAACACCAGCCGGTAGGGCATGATCACCTTCTCGCCGAACAGGTACTCGAGGTTCCGCTCGCCGTAGTAGGACCAGCCCAGCATCGTGCTGAACGCGAAGATGGCCAGGCTGAAGGCCACGATGTAGCCGCCCCACTCCCCCGGCAGTCCGGTGCGGAAGGCGTGCTGGGTGAGGTTGGCGCCGTTGAGGCCGGGCTCCTGCCACGCGCCGGTGGAGAGGATCGCGATCCCGGTGAACGTGCACACCACGATGGTGTCGATGAACGTCTGCGTCATCGACACCATCGCCTGGCGGACGGGCTCCTCGGTCTGGGCGGCCGCGGCCGCGATCCCACCGGTCCCGAGCCCCGACTCGTTCGAGAAGATCCCGCGCGCGACGCCGAACCGGACGGCCTGGAGGACGCCGTAGCCCAGGACGCCGCCCGCCGCCGAGATCGGCCTGAACGCCCCCTCGAACACGAGGGCGAAGGCGTGCCCCACGCCGTGCCGGTTCAGGATGATGATGAGCCCCGCGCACCCCAGGTAGGCCACGATCATGATCGGCACGAACACGCCGGTGAAGCGGCCGATCGACTTGATCCCGCCCAGGATCACCATGGCGGCCAGGAGCGCGACCACGATCCCGGTCACGACCTGGGGCACGTGGAAGGACTGGTGCACCGCGTCGGCCACCGCCTGCGACTGGACGCCGTTCCCGATGCCGAAGGCCGCGATCGAGGCGAACAGGGCGAACGCCAGGGAGAGGACCTTGCCGAGGGGGCCCCAGCGGATGCCGTGCTCCAGGTAGTACATCGGGCCGCCGGCCTTCTCGCCGCGGGCGTCGGTCTCCCGGAAGTGGACGCCCAGGACGGCCTCGGAGTACTTGGTCGCCATGCCCACGAGGCCGGTGATCCACATCCAGAACAGGGCCCCCGGCCCGCCGGCCGTGATCGCCGTGGCGACGCCCACGATGTTCCCCGTGCCCACGGTGGCGGCCAGGGCCGTCATCAGGGCCTGGAAGTGGGAGATGTCGCCCTCGGCTCCCTCCTCCTTCCGCTTGACCAGCGCCAGCCACAGGGAGTGCCACAGGCGGCGAAATTGCAGACCCCTGAGGAGCAGGGTTTGATATAGGCCCGTTCCGACCAGGAGGATGATCAGGGGGAGCCCCCACACCCAGCCCGACACGCGATCCAGGAACGGGATCACCCCTCCGGCCTCCGACGCCTGGAGGAGGGGGAGAAGTCGGAGCGGGAGCACCGCGAGCTCGTGCATGGTCGTTGCGCTCGTCTGGGTGGAACGGAGGACCGCGGACGCGAATCACGGCGACGGCGGAACAGGGTAGAGCCGGTCCGCCGTGGCCGTCAACACGTGGGGCCGCGTGACCGGACGTCACATCGGGGAGGAAGCTTGGACGAAGTGGAGCGCGATGCGTTCGAGAGGCTCGGGTACGCCCGGGTGCCGGAGATGGTCGAGGAACTGGAGGCCGTCGCCCGCCGCGGCAATCCGATCGCCGCGATCGCCGGGGACGGGTCGGGGAAGGAGCTCCTGTACGGCCTGGCCGCGGCCGACCGCTGCGACCCCGAGTCGCCGGCGCTCCAGGCCCTGGTCCTCTCCCCCACTCGCGAGGCCGCCCTGCGGGCCGCCGAGGCCCTGCACGCCCTGGGGCTCGAGGGCGGGCTCGCCGCCCTGGCCTGGCTTCCGTGGAGCGAGGCGGCGGATGGGTCCGAGGAGCGCCCCTTCGCCCAGCTCGTGGCCGGACGCCCGATCGAGCTCCTCCCGGAGGTCCGCTCCGGCCGGCTCAAGCTGGGGGAGCTGAGGCTCCTCGTCCTGGACGGCGTGAGCGCCCTGGAGGACACCGGCCAGTGGGAATCGGTGGAGGCCATCCTGGACACGCTGCCCGAGGACGCCCAGAAGATCGCCGTCGACGTTCGCCTCTCCGACCGCCTGAAGGCGCTCGTCACCCATCAGCTCGGACGCGGGAAGAAGTGGCCCCCCGAGCTGTTCCAGCCGGGGGCCGGGCGGAGCGCCGCGGAGGGACGGGGCGGCGCCGACGGGGGCGGCCGGCTCCTCGCGGCGGCCGCGGAGACGGGCGAGCGGCGGATCGACCTCCTGGCCGAGGGCCTCCGGGACGCCGCCGAGGGCGGCGGGGCCGAGTCCGCCTTCGTCCACTGCCCCGACGCCGCCACCGCCCATCGGGTGGCGGCGGGCCTGGCGGCGCGCGGATTCGCCCTGACCGACGAGCCGGGCGAGCCCGGGGTGCTGGTGGCGTGGGGCGAGGAGGAGACCGCCGGCGGCGCGGCGGCCCTGGTCGGGCTCCCGTCGGGGCTTGCCGAGCTCACGGCGCGGCTGGGGCCGGCGAGGGTGCGGCTGGCCGTGATCGGCCCCTCCGAGCTCCCGCAGCTCCGCATCCTGGCGGAGCGGGCCGGCTGGAGCCTGGAGGCCGTCCCCGAGCCGCCCCCGGCCGACGCCCGCGACGCCGTCGAGCGCTTCCGGGACGCGGTGCGGCGCCGGATCGACGGCTGGGACGACGCCGCCGAGCTCCTGGTCCTGGAGCCGCTCCTCGAGGAGCACGGGGCGGCGCGCGTCGCCGCAGCGCTGGGCGCGATCCTCCGGCAGCGGGGTCCGGCGCCGGAGGCCGGAGCGGCGGCCGGAGCGGCGGCCGGCGCCGCGCCGTCGGCGGGCCGCGAGGGAGCCGGCGAGCGCACGGCGTCCGCGGGCCCCGGAAGCGGAACGCCGGCGGGCGGCGGGCGGGAGGCCCGGGGCGCGGCCGCGCGCAAGCGTGCGGCGGAGCGCTCCGAGGAGCCCGGCACCCGCGGCACCTGGTTCCGGCTCTACATCAGCGCCGGCTCGCGCGACGGAGTGGGGCCGAACGACATCGTGGGAGCGATCACCGGGGAGACGGGCGCCGTGGGCGCCCAGATCGGCCGCATCGACGTGAGGAGCAGCTTCACGCTGGTGGACGTCGACTCCCAGATCGCCGACCAGGTGATGGCCGGGCTGTCGGGGGCGAGCATCAAGGGCCGGCAGGTCGTGGCGCGGCCGGACAGGGAGTCCTGAGGCCGGGTGAGGGCGGAAGGTTCCGAAATCGAGCGGGGGGCGGAACCGTCGTCGCGGTCCCGCCCCCCGTGTCGCGGGCCGACCTGTCGGCCCGCCCGGCTGTCATCGGGTCAGTTGACGGCGTCCTTCAGTCCCTTGCCCGCCCGGAAGCTCACCGCCGTGCTCGGACCGATGCGAATCTTCTCGCCCGTCTGCGGATTGCGGCCCATGCGAGCCTTGCGATGGCGGGTCTCGAAAGTGCCGAAGCCCGTGATCTGGACCTTCTTGGTCCTCTTGAGCGTCTTGCAGATGATGCCGCTGTCGGTGTCGAACAGCGCGTCGATCGCACGCTGCGCGTCGGCCTTGGTGAAGTCGGTGGCCTTGGCCAGGGCCTCGGTGAGCTCGGTCTTGTTCACGGTGACTCCTTTTGGTGAGAGTGGTGACGAAAGCGCAGACGAGACGCGGGCTGTCAACACGTCCAAGTGTATGAGCGGCATTGAGGGCCGTCAAGGGACCGGAGTGGCCGAGAATTCAGGCGTGCCGGGCCGATCCGTTCCCCGGAGGCCGCCGGGGACGCCCGGAGGGCGACGCCGGGGACCCCCCCGGGCGCTCCCGGGAGCGCCCGCCGGGGAGCTCCGCGGGGCGCTCTCGTGAGCCGCGCCCTCTTCCTCCGGCGCGTCCGTCTCCTCCTGGCCCTCCTCGCGATCCTGCTGATCGCGGGCACGGCCGGGTTCCTCCAGTTCCCCGGCTGGAGCTTCTCGGACGCCCTGTACATGACCGTGATCACCCTCACGTCCGTGGGCTACCAGGAGGTCCACCCCCTCACGGACGCCGGGCGCACCCTGGCCGCCTTCCTCCTGGCGGGAGGCATCACGTCCATGGGGCTCTGGTTCGCCCTCCTCACCTCGGCCATCGTGGAGATGGACCTGGCACACGCGTTTCGCACGCGGAGGACCATGAAGAAGCTCGAAGACATCTCGGACCACGTCATCGTCTGCGGAGCCGGCCGCTCGGGCCGCCAGGTCGTCCGCGAGCTGGCCGCGGCGCGCGTGCCCTACGTGGCGCTGGACCGCGATCCGGAGCGGACGGAGATGATCCGCGAGATCGACCCGGACGCGCTCGCGCTCCAGGCCGACGCCACGCGCGACGAGACCCTCGTGCAGGCCGGCGTCCGGCGGGCCCGCGGCCTGGTGACCGCCCTGAGCGCCGATACCGACAACCTCTTCGTCTGCCTCTCCGCCCGCGCGCTCTCGCCCTCCCTCACGATCGTAGCCCGCGCGCTCGACGAGGAGGCGATGGGGAAGCTCTACCGGGCCGGCGCCGACCACTGCGTGAGCCCCAACATCACCGGCGGGGTGCGGATGGCGTCGATGCTCCTGCGGCCGCAGGTCGTGAGCTTCCTGGACGTCGTCATGGGCGAGGAGGGGCTGACGCTGCGCCTGGAGGAGGTCGCCGTGCCGAAAGGCTCTCCACTGTCCGGCCAGTCGCTGGCGGAGGCGCGGATCCCCCAGAAGACCGGCCTCATCGTCATCGCGCTCTACCACCGCACGGAGACCGGCGAGCGGCATCTCGTCTACAACCCCGGCTCGGAGGAGCGCATCCGCGAGGGCGACACGCTGATCGCGCTCGGCGAGCCCGACCGCATCGACCGGCTGCGGGGGATCGTGGCGGCGTGAGCGGCGAGCCGCGCGAGCCGGCCGCCGAGGACGGCGGGGCGCTGCGGGACGACCGCGCCGCGGAAGGAGGCCATCCGGGCCCGGAGGAATCCCGCGAGGGGCGGCCCCGCTGGCGACGAAGACACGGGCTCTCCGCCCGGCTGGCGGCGACCTTCCGCTGGCCCTCCTCGCGCTGGAAGCGGGTCCTCCTCGTCCTCCTCGCGGGGGCCGCGCTCCTCCTCGTCGTCCTCGCGGTCGTGTACGCCACGCTCCCCGACGGCTCCGAGTACCGGGACGCCTGGCCGAAGCGAACGGCCTACATGGAGCTCAGGGTCCGGCAGGCGCGCGAGGAGGGCCGGAAGCTCCGGATCCGCTACGACCCGGTGCCGATGCGCCGCATCCCGGAGACCGTGCGCCGCGCGGTCCGGGTGGCCGAGGACGCGGGGTTCTACCAGCACGGCGCCTTCGACTGGACCGAGCTGCGGGCGGCCCTCCAGCAGGCGTGGAGGGAGGAGGAGGCGCCCCGGGGCGCGAGCACGATCACCCAGCAGCTCGCGCGGAACCTGTACCTCTCTCCGAAGAGGAACCTGTGGCGGAAGCTGCGGGAGGCCATGATCGCGGTCCGCATGGAGCACGCGCTCTCCAAGCGGAGGATCTTCGAGCTCTACCTCAACGTGATCGAGCTCGGGCCGGGCATCTTCGGAGTCGAGGCCGCCAGCGAGCGCTACTTCGGCCTGCCCGTCGGCCTGGTCGGACCCGACCAGGCGGTGCGGCTGGCCGCATCGATCCCCTCCCCCCTGCACGACAACCCAGACACCGGGACGCGGGAGTTCCGCTGGAGGGTGGGGCTGATCGGGGGACGGGCCTTCCGGCCGGACACGGCCCGGGCGGACTCGCTGGCGGCGGCGGCCGAGTCGGCGGGGCTCGGGACGCCGGCGGCGCCCGGAACGGGCCTGCCGTCACCGGACACGGTGGGGCCGGCGGACACGACGACGGCGCCGGACACCACGGGCGCGGCACCCGGCGCGCTCCCGAAGCCCGACACCGGTGCGATCGACACGGTTCCGGCAGACACGGCACCGGCCGATACGGCACCGGCGGCCACCGCCTCGCGAGGTCGGCGCCCGGGCTAGTCCGCGGCGTCCTCCCTCCCGGAGCCCTCGCCGCCGCCCTCCTCCTCGTCCACTCCCATCCGCCGCTTCAGCTCGTCGAGCAGGCGCTCGGCGTGGCGCTCGCGGGCACCCCGGTCCCACGCCTCGCCCGAGACGTCCGCGGTGCCGCCGGGATCCAGCTCCTCGTCCAGGTCGCGCTCGGCGCGGGAGAGGCGCTCCTCGTCCTCGATGTGCTCGGCGGCGCGGTCGAACTCGCGCACGGCGCCCCCCGCCTCCTCGCGGAGATGCTCGGAAGCCCGGGTGCGGCGGCCGCGGGCCGCGAGGGCGTCGCGGCTACCCATGGCCTCCTTGAAGCGCGCGGTGAGCTCGGAGGCCTCGGCGCGCATCTCGGCGAGCACCTTCCGGACGTCCTCGAGCTTCCGGCGCAGGCGGGCCTCCACCTCGGAGCCGGACGAAGCCCGCTCCAGGCGGCGCGTCACGGACGCCTCCTCGTCCTCGAGCGCCTTCACCCGGGCCCGCACGTCGATCAGCTCCTCCCGCATCCCGGACAGGAGGCGGTCGATCTCGTCCTCGGAGGGGCCCGGGCCCTTCCTCTCCAGCGCGTCCAGCGCGCGCTCCAGCCGCTTCTTCAGTCCCTCGAACATGACGCCTCCAGTGTAACCCGGCGGCCGCGCGGGCGTCCACCGGGGCGGCGGGCCCCGCCCCGCGCCGTGGCCGCGGGAGCCGTGGCCGGGCGGGCTTGACATAGGGGGTGGGGGTATGCTAGACTGGACGTCTTAGATAGGGGGAGGGGGTATGAGCGAGCACGTGGGAGAGGGCGCGATGACGACCGGGACGAACACGCACGCGGAGGCCTGCGCCTGCGGGTGCCAGGCCCGCGACGAGAACGGCGACGGCCCGCGGAAGGCCGTCGGCGTCGACCCCGAGCTCAAGGCGGGGGCGCTCCGGCGCCTGCGCAGGATCGAGGGCCAGGTGCGCGGGCTCCAGCGCATGGTCGAGGAGGAGCGCTACTGCGCCGACATCCTCACGCAGGTCTCGTCGGTCCACGAGGCGCTGCGCTCGGTGGGCCGCGAGCTCATGCGGAACCACCTGGCCTACTGCGCCACGCGCGCCATCCAGGCCGGCGGCGAGGAGGCCGAGGACATGTACGACGAGCTGGTGAGCCTCATGTACCGCCACGCCCGCTGAGGACGAGGAGACGGACCATGGATACGATGACGAAGGACGCGAGCGGAGCCGACGGTCGCCGCCGCCAGACGTTCCGGGTGGGCGGCATGCACTGCGCGGGCTGCAGCTCGGCGGTCGAGAGGAAGCTGAACTCGCTCGAGGGCGTCGAGGCGGCCGTCAGCCTGCCGTCCGAATCGGCCACCGTCACCTTCCGCGAGGGGATCACGTTCGAGGAGCTGCGCGCGGCCGTCGAGGACGCCGGCTACGAGCTCGAGGCGCCTCCCGAGACGGGCGAGGACCGGGCCGAGCGCGAGCGCCGCAGGCTGGAGGAGGACCGCGAGAAGCTCGTCACCGCCCGGCGCCGCATGTGGATCGCCTGGGGCCTCACGGTCCCGATCATGGCGTGGATGGTCCCGGAGATGTTCTTCGGGGTCGCCTGGCCGACCGAGCTCGCCTTCGACCTGGGGATGGTCCTCCTGGCCCTGCCCGTCCTCCTGGGCCCGGGGCGCCAGACGCTGAAGGGGGCGTGGAAGTCCGCCCGGGGGCTCGTCCCCAACATGGACGTCCTCATCGCGATGGGGAGCGGCGTGGCCGTGCTCACGGGCGTGGGGGCGGTCCTCCACGAGCTGGGCGCCGGGATCCCGATCATGAACTACGCCGGGATCGGCGCCATGATCATGGCCATCCACCTCACCGGGCGCTTCGTGGAGACGAAGGCGCGCGGGCGGGCGTCCTCGGCCATCCAGAAGCTCCTCTCCCTCGAGGCCCGCACGGCCCGCGTCCTGAGGGACGGCCGGGAGGTCGAGGTCCCGGTGAGCGAGGTCGGGGTCGGCGACGTCATGGTCGTGCGGCCGGGCGAGAAGATCCCGACCGACGGCGTGGTCCTCGAGGGCGCGAGCGCCGTGGACGAGTCGCTGGCCACCGGCGAGTCGATGCCCGTGGAGAAGACGGCGGGCGACCAGGTCATCGGCGCCACGGTGAACCGGCAGGGCGTCCTCCGCGTGGAGGCCACGGGGGTCGGCGAGGACACGTTCCTCTCCCAGGTCGTCCGCATGGTCGAGGAGGCGCAGGGCTCCAAGGTCCCGATCCAGGAGTTCGCCGACCGGGTGACGGCGGTGTTCGTGCCGACGATCCTGGTCGTGGCGGCGGCCTCGTTCGTGTCGTGGCTCGTGTTCCCGGACTTCTTCCGCGGGATCGCGGCGTGGGCGTCGGGCTTCCTGCCCTGGGTGCAGCCGGGCCTCGGGACGCTGTCGCTGGCCATCTTCGCGGCCGTGGCGGTGCTGGTGATCGCCTGCCCGTGCGCTCTCGGCCTGGCCACCCCCACCGCCCTCATGGTCGGGACGGGACTCGGGGCCGAGCACGGGATCCTGGTGCGGGACGGGGCGGCCATCCAGGTCCTGGAGGGCGCCGACCTCGTGGCCTTCGACAAGACGGGGACGCTGACCCGCGGCGAGCCGAGCGTGACCGCGGTCCGTCCGGCCCCCGGCCGCTCCGAGGAGGACGTCCTCCGGCTGGCCGCGGCCCTCGAGCGGGGCTCCGAGCATCCGCTGGGGGAGAGCGTGGTGCGCGAGGCGGAGGACCGGGGGCTCGGGCTCCCGGAGGCCGAGGCGTTCGAGGCGATCACGGGCCGCGGCGTGCGCGGCCGCGTGGACGGGGCCGGCGTCCTGGTCGGCTCGCCCCGCCTCATGGAGGAGGAGGGCGTCGACGTGTCCTCGCTGGCGGGGGACGCCCGCGAGCTCGAGCAGCGCGCGCACACGGTGGTGTACGTGGCGGCGGGCGGCGGGGTCGAGGCGGCCGCGGACGGTAGCGGCCCCGGGGCGCCCCCGACCGTCGTCGGCCTCCTGGCCATCGCCGACCCGATCAAGGAGACCTCGGCCGCCGCCGTGGCCGAGCTCCGGGAGCTGGGCCTGGAGCCCGTGATGCTGACCGGCGACAACGAGCGCACCGCCGCCGCCGTGGCCGAGCAGGTGGGGATCCGGCGCTTCCACGCCGGCCTCCTTCCGGACGGCAAGGTGGAGCTCCTGCGCGAGATGCAGGGAGAGGGGCACACGGTGGCCATGGTCGGGGACGGGATCAACGACGCCCCGTCCCTCAAGCAGGCGAACGTGGGGCTCGCCCTCGGGACCGGGACCGACATCGCGATCGAGGCCGCGGACATCACCCTGGTGAAGGGCGACCTCTCGGCGGTGGTGAGCGCGGTCCGCCTGGCGCGAGCCACGTTCCGGAAGATCCGGCAGAACCTGTTCTGGGCCTACTTCTACAACACGATCGCGATCCCGGTGGCGTTCGCGGGCCTCCTCCACCCGCTCATCGCCGAGGCCGCCATGGCCATGAGCTCGATCAACGTCGTGGCGAACGCCAACCGCCTGCGGAAGGCGGACATCGGGGCGCGGCGGGCCCCGGCGGAGGACCGGGCGGCGCCCGCCCCGGCGAGCGGACGCGAGGCGCCGGCGGGGAGGGCCGCAGCCGCCTGATCAGCCGCCCTCGCCGGCCGCCTTCCGGAGGAGGTCCTGGTGGGCCTCGTAGTCCGGCCGGGAGCTCAGGTCGGTCTGGCCGAACGCCTTCCTGTAGCGGCTCATGAAGCTCCCGGCCTCCCCGGCGTTCCCCTCGGCGCGCGCCGAGCGGGCGGCCAGGAGGAGGCCGAACAGGTCCTGCGGGGCCGATCCGAGGATCGTGTCGGCCTCGGCGCGGGCGGCCTCCGGGCTGCCCGCCGCCAGCTGCAGGAGCCCCACGTGGAAGCGGAGGTCGTCGTCCACCTGGTCGGCCGGGACTCTCTGGTAGGCCTGGACGCCCATGTTCGCGAAGAAGGACGCCCGGGGCGCGCCCTGCTCCTGCATCTCCATGGCCCGGTTGAAGAGCCGGTCGGCCGCCTCGCGCGGCGGCATGTTCGCCAGCTCCTGGGCGGTGGGCATCGAGCCGCCCGAGGCGCTACCGCCGCCGGGCCCGGCGCCCGCGGCGTCGCTCGAGGGCTCGATCACGCCGCCCGTGATCGTCCCGCCCTGGCCGCGCGGCGTATTGTTGCGCTGGACCAGGAGGACGATCCCGATGGCGAAGGCCACCAGGGCCAGGCCCGAGAGGATCCACGGCAGGTAGGCCGCCATCCCCTTGCGCGGCCGCTCGCGCAGCGGCTCGCCGCACTCGCCGCAGAACAGGTCGTCCGCGGCCACCCCGGCCCCGCAGGCGGGACAGAAGCGCTCACCGCCGCCGGGCAGCGCCGTCCCGCACCGCGCGCAGAAGTTGCCGTCGCCCTCGGCTCCGCACCTCGGGCACTTCACGGGGTCCTCCCGGCCGGCTTGCCGGCGAGGCCACGGGCGGCCATATCATGCACCCGTGCAGGAGGGATACCGGGGTCCGAGGAGAAGAGGGAGCAGGAGATGAAATCGCGGTTCCTGGCCATGGCCATAGGTGTCTGGTACATCGTCGCCCCGTTCGCGTGGGGATACTCGGCGGACTGGAAGCTCAACTGGTGGCTGGACATCATCATCGGCGCAGCCGTCCTCGTGCTCTCCGGCTCCTTCCTCATCGGCTGGAGCCGGATCGCCGGCTGGCTGCTCATCGCCGTGGGCGCGTTCAGCATGTTCTCGCCGTTCATCTTCGGATACCTGATGTGGTCGGATCCGTACTGGAACGACCTCGTGTTCGGGATCCTCACGGTCGCCTCGGGGGTCGCGCTGTCGGGCGCCGCCATCGAGTACGGGGGACGCTCCCGGCATCCGGCCTGACGGGACGGTCCGCTCACGCCCCGAACTTGGCCAGGCGTCCGGCCCTGGCCAGCGTCAGGGGAAGAAGGTGACACGACCGGACCCTCCCGTACGCGCCCCCGGCGCACCCCGTCTCCCCGAACTCCTGCGCGCGCTCCGTGCGCCCCGCGCCGCCCCAGATCAGGAAGGGCACGGGGTGGGAGCTGTGCCGCTCCAGCCGCGCCGGCGTCGAGTGGTCCCCGGTGACGAGGACGACGCCCGGACCGGCCTCGAGGAGCCGGGGTATGGCGGAATCCACGTCCTCGATGATCGAGACCTTGCGGTCGAAGTCCCCGTCCTCGCCCGCCTTGTCCGTCCCCTTCACGTGGAGGAAGAAGAAGTCGTGCGCGTCGAAGTGCTCTTCGAGCGCGGAGGCCAGGGGGCCCGTGCCGTCCTCGACGGTCGTGGCCTCCATGCCCACGAGCCGGGCCACGCCCCGGTACATCGGGTAGGCCGCGGCCGCGAAGGCGCGCATGCCCGTGACCTCGGGGAAGGTGGGCCAGTGGGGCCGCGTGGCGAAGCCGCGCAGGAGGACGGCGTTGGCGGGGCTCTCCCCGGCCAGCTCCTCCCTCGCCTTCTCGAGCCAGCTCCGGACGACGCCGGCCACACGCCTGGAGGCGTCGGTGCGGGGCTCGGGGTCGAGCGGCCGGGCTCCCTCGCGGCCCGGGTCGGTGTCCTCGAGGTCGGCCTCGAGGCGCTCGGAGAAGCGGAGGACGAGGAGGAAGCGGTGCTCCTTGACGGGCCGCACGATCGCCTCGGCGCCCTCGACCTCGAGGCCGTCCAGCCGCTCGCACAGCGGCGCGGCGGCCTCCGAGGAGATCCGGCCGGCCCGCCGGTCGGTGATCACGCCGTCGTCATCGACGGTGGCCAGGTTGCCGCGGGCGGCCACGTCCCCCGGCCGGAGGTCGAAGTCGATCCCCAGCGCCTCGAGGACGCCCCGGCCGATCCGGTACTCGAGGGGGTCGTAGCCGAACAGGCCCAGGTGGCCCGGCCCGCTGCCCGGGGTGATCCCCGGCGAGACCGGATCGTGGAGGCCGCCGCCCCCCTCGCGCAGGAGACGGTCCAGGTTGGGGGTCCGTGCCGTCTCCAGCTCCGTGCGCCCGGCCGGCTCCGCCGGGAGCCCGCCGAGCCCGTCCATGACGAGGAGGAGCACCTTCGCATCGGACGGCTGCGACAGCTCCGCCAGGTCCCGCGGTTCCATGTCCCTCCTCTGGCTGTGGGAGATCTCCGGTCGCCGGCGGAGGGCCGGCGGCCATGGAAGGTATGCGCACCCTCCGTGCCGGCCAACCCGGATCCCGGCCCATCCGGCCTCGCCCCGGCGGCCGCGGATGCGTCCCGGGAAGGAGACGCCCTTGGCGTCTGAGCCGGAGGTCGGGGTCGGCTCCGGGCCGGCGCTCCGCCTGGAGGGGATCGGGAAGCGGTTCGCCCACACGTGGGCGCTTCGGGACGTGAGCCTCGAGGTCGCGCAGGGCGAGCTGGTGGCCCTGGCGGGGCCCAACGGAGCGGGCAAGACCACGCTCCTCCGCCTGGTCGGGGCGCTCCACAGGGCCACGACCGGACGCGCCGAGATCTTCGGTCTCGAGATCCCCGGCGATGAGGAGCTCGTCCGGCGGGAGAGCACGCTCCTCCCCCCGCACGGCTTCCTGTACGAGCAGCTCACGGGACTCGAGAACCTGCGCTTCGCCCGGCTCATGGCCGGGACGAAGCCCTCGCGCGAGGAGCTCCTGGACGTCCTGGCGAGGGTGGACCTGGTGCGCGCCGCCGGGGAGCGCGTGGGCGGGTATTCCTCGGGGATGATGAAGCGCCTCTCGCTGGCCCGCCTCCTCCTGCGGCCTGCGCCGCTGGTCCTCATGGACGAGCCGTACGCGAGCCTGGACGCCGACGGGATCGACCTCGTGGACCGGATCATCGACGAGCTGCGGGAGAGCGGCCGGACGATCCTCCTGGCCTCCCACCGGTGGGAGCGGGCCATCCGGGACGCCGACCGGCTCGTCGTCATGGAGCGGGGCCGGATCGTGTGGACCGGAGCCCCGGCCGCCTGGGCCGAGCGCCGCGGCGCCGGCGAGGCGGTGGCCGGGACCGGAAGGGAGGGCTGACGTGGAGACGTGGCTCCGGACCTGGGCGATCCTCTGGAAGGACATCCTCATCGAGATCCGGACCAAGGGGACGTTCAACGCCATGGCGTTCTTCGCGGCCCTCGTCCTCTTCATCTTCAGCTTCGCGATCGGGCCCGACGCCGCCCTCCTCCGCCGGCTGGGGGCCGGGCTCCTGTGGATCGCGATCACGTTCACGGGCCTCCTG
>DATFLN010000031.1:0-5873 GCA_035267645.1 Gemmatimonadota bacterium
ACGGCCACCCGAGCAACATCTACTGCCGGAGCGACCACTACGAGTACGCGCGCTACGGCATCCCGATCGCCTTCTTCACCACCGGGCTCCACGCCGACTACCACCAGGTGACCGACGAGCCCGAGTACATCGACTACGACCACATGGCGAGGGTCGCGAAGCTGGTGAAGGACGTGGCCGTGCACGTGGCGGACCTGGACCACCGCCCCCGGGTCGACCAGGGGAAGCCCGATCCGAACGGGCGCTGCCAGCAGTAGGCGCCGGAGGCGGCCCGCCGGCGATCGCGGCGGTCCCCCGCCCGGACGGCGCGCGACATCCGGGTGGGGACCGCGGCCCGGAGCGCCCCCGGACTGGTGAGGGAAGGAACGATTTAGTAGAATAGAAACCCTGTGATGCGGCTCTCGTGCTTCGGGGGTGGCGAGTCATGCCGAGGAGCGGTGGCAGGCGGAACCCGGAGCTCCTGCGGCTCGGGATCGGGCTCCTGGCCTCCGTCTGCCTCCATTTCGCGATCTTCGCCCTCTCCCCCTCCTTCCCGCGAACGGCCTTCGGCGCGGCCGGGGAGCCCCTGCGGGTGGTCGAGCTTCCGCCGGACGTCTCGATCCCGCCCCCTCCGCCCGTGGTGCCCAGGCCCGCCAGGCCGAGGATCGTGGAGGCCGTGAGCCCCGACCTCACGATCCCGCGAAACACCCTGGAGGCCATCCCCGCCGCGCGGCCCCTGGACCAGACCATCCCCGAGCGGCCCACCTACATCCCCTACGAGGTCCCGCCCCGGCTCCTGAACCGCGCGGAGATCGAACGGATCCTCCTCGTCTCCTATCCCCTCGAGCTGCGCGAGCGGGCGGTCGGCGGCTCGCTCCTGGTGTGGCTCTACGTGGACGAGCGCGGGGACGTGGCGCGGGCGCTGATCCGGCGGTCGAGCGGGTACCCGTCCATGGACGCCGCGGCGCTGCGGGCGGCCGACGCCATGCGCTTCGCCCCGGCGCTGAACCGCGACCGGACCGTGGGGGTGTGGGTGTCCCAGACGCTGACCCTGACCGCGATCCCCTGAAGGACCCGGCGGACGCCTCCCGGCGTCCGCGCACGACTCCGAGCCGCACCCCGTCGGGAGGCCCGCGGCGCCACGGATCCCGCTTCGCGCGCGGACATTTCCCCACATCCCCGGAGTGCCTCCGCCCCACGCGGGCCTCCGCATCCTCCCGACGGCGAACGGGTGGCTTCCTCGCGAGGATGAGGTTGCGGTGATGCGGATGACATGCGGAGGAGGTGGACCATGCGGGCGCCGAGTGCAGGACAGGGGACCCTGGCCACGAGGACGGGAGGCGCGGTCGTGGCGCCCGAGTCCCCGCGGCCCGCGACGCGGCCGGCGCCGGGGAGGCCGGGAGACCGGACGCGCCAGAAGGCGTCGGAAAGGAGCGCCCGGAGCACCTCAGCGGCGGAGAGCCGGCGGCACGAGCGCATACGGAACCAGGAGCGCACGCTCCTCGGGATCGGGCTCGTGGCCTCGGTGGCCGTCCACTTCGGCCTGTTCGTGTGGACGCCCTCCTTCCACACCGCCGACCTCGGAACGAGCAACGAGGCGATGGAGTCCATCCAGCTCCCGCCCGACGTCAAGATCCCGCCGCCGCCCAAGGCCGTGGCGCGGCCCGCCACGCCCAGGGTGGCCGAGGCGGAGGTGAGCCCCGAGCTCACGATCGCTCCCACGACCCTGGAGGCGAACCCGGCGTCCGCGCTGCCGCCCCCGCCCCCGGGCGCGAAGATGAACCCGGAGGACCGGCCCACGTTCATCCCGTACGACGTGGCGCCCCGTCTGCTGAACCGCGGCGAGATCGAGAAGCTCGTCGTACGCTACTATCCGCCCGCCCTGAGGGCGGCCGGCATCGGCGGCACGGTCCTCGTGTGGGCGTACGTCGACGAGAACGGCAACGTGACGCGGACCCTGGTCAAGGCCTCGAGCGGCTACCAGGACATGGACGCCGCCGCGATGCGGGTGGTGGACGCCATGCGGTTCAAGCCGGCGCTGAACCGGGACGCCCGGATCGGCGTGTGGATCTCCCAGAAGATCTCCATGAACGTGCAGAGCTAGGCCCGCCTTCGGGGCTCGCGGCCGGCGGCCGTCCGCCGGCCCCCGCATCGGCCGCCGGCGTCCTCCCCTGGACGCCGGCGGCCTCGCTCGTGTAGGGTGCGGGGCCTTCGGAGAACGGAGCGTGAGCGTGGTGAAGGGCGAGACCCGGCTCAGGGACGAGCTTCGCGACTACTATGGCCCTCTCCTCCCCTACTGGGACCTCACGCTCGAGGACCGGGGCGACCTTCCGTTCTGGAGGGAGCTCGCCCGGGAGTGGCGCGGCGAGCCCGTGCTCGAGCTCGGCGCGGGGACCGGACGGGTCACCGGGGCCCTGGCCCCCGAAGCCGGGGCCGTCGTGGCCCTCGACCTCGACCTCGAGGCCCTTCGGATGGCGCGCGACCGCCTCTCGGACGACGCGCCCGTCCGCTACGTTCTGGCGGACATGCGGACCTTCCGGCTCGGGAGGCGCTTCCCCCACATCGTCGCCGCCGACGACCCCTTCTCCCACCTGCGCTCGGACGAGGGCCGCGACCGGGCGCTGGAACGGGTCGCCGAGCACCTGGCCCCGGGCGGCACCTTCACGCTCGATGCCCTGTGGTTCTCCGACGCGTGGCTCGAAGAGGCCGCTTCCCCGGAGGGACGATCGGCGCGCCACGTCTCGGGCGGCGGGCCGGACACGCCCGTCGTGGAGGTCCGGCACACCTGGCGCTGCGACCCCGACACCGGCCTGTGCCGGGCCCGGTACGAGGTCCGGGCCGAGGGTCGGACCCGCTCCACCACCTTCCGCGGACGGTACTGGACGCGCGAGGAGGTGGACCGCCGGTTCGAGGCGGCCGGCCTGTCCATCCGCGAGGTGTGGGGCGACTACGACCGGCGCCCCTGGACGCCCGACGCGGAGCGTCTCATCGTGGCGGCGCGGCCCGTCTGAGCCGCGCGGGCGCGCTCACCCCTTCACCACCCCCAGCGGCCGCAGCCGGGCCACGGGACGGCCGATCCCGGCCGCCTCGACCACCGCCATCACGCTCTTCACGTCCTTGTAGGCCTCGGGGACCTCCTCGGCCACGGTGCTCCGCTCGTCCGAGCGCACGAAGATTCCCCGGTCGCGGAACTCGCGGAAGAGGCTCCGCCCCCTCGTGTCCTTCCTGGACTGGGTGCGGCTCTTGAGCCGTCCCGCTCCGTGGCAGGAGGAGCCGAACGTCTCCCCGAATCCCCCCGGGGTGCCGACGGCCACGTAGGAGTAGCGGCCCATGTCCCCGGGCACGAGCACGGGCTGACCGGTCTCCCGGTAGCGCTCCGGGAGCTCGGGGTGGCCCGCCGGGAACGCCCGGGTCGCACCCTTCCGGTGAACGCACAGCCGCCGCCTGGCCCCGTCCACCTCGTGCTCCTCGAGCTTGGCGATGTTGTGGCAGACGTCGTAGACGGTGCGCATCGACTCCGCCACCTCGTCCCCGAAGAGCCGGCCGAAGACGTTCCGTGCCTTGTGGGCCATCATCTGGCGGTTGGAGAAGGCGTAGTTGGCCGCCGCCGCCATGGCCCCCAGGTAGCGCTTCCCCTCCTCGGACGAGAGGGGGGCGCAGCAGAGCTGGCGGTCCGGGAGCTCGATCCCGTAGCGGCCGGCCGCGTCGAGCATGGTCTCCAGGTAGTCGTCGCACACCTGGTAGCCCAGGCCGCGCGAGCCCGAGTGGATCATGAGCGCCACCTTTCCGGGCTCGAGCCCGAACGCCCGGGCGGTGTCCGCGTCGTAGATCTCCTCGACCGCCTGCACCTCGGCGAAGTGGTTCCCCGAGCCCAGCGTGCCCACCTGGTCGGTCCCGCGGGACAGGGCCCGCTCGGAGAGCGCCCCCGGGTCCGCGCCCGGGAGCCGGCCGCCGGCCTCGATGGACTCGAGGTCGTCCTCGCGGCCCCAGCCCCGCTCGACCAGCCAGCCGGCGCCCTCGACCAGGAGCTCCGTCAGCTGGTCCCGGTCCAGGACGACGTCGGAGCGGTGCGAGCCCACCCCGCTCGGGAGCGCGTGGAACAGCCCCTCGACCAGCGTCTCGATCTTCTCCCGGGCGCTCTCCGCCTCGAGGTCCGAGCGCAGGAGCCGGACGCCGCAGTTGATGTCGTAGCCCACGCCCCCGGGCGAGATCACCCCCTCGTCCTCGTCGAAGGCCGCGACGCCGCCGATGGGGAAGCCGTAGCCCCAGTGGATGTCGGGCATGGCCAGCGAGTGCTTCACGATCCCGGGCAGGGTGGCCACGTTGGCCACCTGGCGGAGCGCCTGGTCCTCGCGCAGGGTCTCCATGATCCCGTCGTCGGCGTAGACCAGGCCGTCGACCCGCATCTCGCCGTTCCTCGGGATCTTCCAGCGTACCCGGTCCATGCGGCGAAGCTCGATCTCCATGGTCGTCCCCGCTCGTGGAACGCTCGGAGCCTGCGGCAGGCGGCGGGAGCCCGCCGCCGCGGAGGGCGCGCGACGCTCCCGGCCGCGTCCCGTAGTGACCGCCGGGATCGTGCCAGAAGCCGGGGACGCCCGCACCGATGTCGGCGGGAGGTGAGCGGCTCAGCTCCCGGAGCGGAGACGTCCGGGTCCATCGCCCGCCGAGCGCTGGCCTCTCGCCCGGCCCGCCGCGTAGACTGTTCTCCGCGCCGTGTCATCTCGACCGACAGGAGACCCCATGGCCGAGCTCACCGTCCCCTCCCTCGATACCGCGCTGCAGTCGGCGGCCGTCCCGCTCGGGCCGGCCCTCCTCGCCGCGGCGCTCCTGGCCGCGGCCCCCGCCGGCGTCGCCGCCCAGGCGCAGCCGTCCCTCCCCCGCGCCCCCGGCGCCCGGGTCGTGACGATCACGCCGCGCGGCGAGACGGGCAGCGAGCCGTGCATCGCCGTCGACCCGAACGACCCCGACCGGGTCGTGGCCGCGGCCGGCGGGCGGTGGGCCGCATGGTCGGACGACGGCGGGCGGAGCTTCACCCCGGTCGAGCCGGCGGGGGAGGGCGGGCGCGCGGGCGGCGACTGCTCCCTCGCCTTCGACGACGGAGGGAGCGTCTACCTCTCCTTCCTGTGGATCCGGAGGAACGGCCTCCCCGGCTACTGGGGCCACGGACCCGGGGCGAACGGCATCTTCGTCCGGCGCTCCCCCGACGGCGGGAAGACCTGGGACGCGCGGGAGACCTCGGAGCGCTCGTGGACGGGGACCGAGGACACCGTGTGGCTCGAGGACATGCCCAGGATCTGGGCGGACACCCGCCCGGAGAGTCCCCACCGCGGGAACCTGTACGCGGCGTGGATCGAGTGGCGGCTCACCGAGTCCGTCATCCTGTTCAGCCGGTCGACCGACCACGGGCGGACCTGGTCGGACCCGATCGAGATCAGCACGCAGCCGGGCTGGCCGCGCGATGACAACGGCGCGGTGGTGGGCGTCATCGGCACGGTGGCCCCCGACGGCACCCAGTACGTCGTGTGGAATACGGGCCTGGACGTCACGATGGCGGTGTCGCGGGACGGAGGACGGACCTTCGAGCCCTCCCGTCCCATCTTCGAGGTGGGACCGCCCTACTTCGGGGGCGCCGTCTCCATCCCGGGCCTGTCGCGCGCCATGGGCTTCCCGCAGGTCGGCGTCGACGGGAGGACGGGCACGCTGTACGTGACCTGGAGCGACTTCCGCAACGGGGACGTGGACGTCTTCCTCCGCCGCTCGGAGGACCACGGGAAGACGTGGTCGCCCATGCTCCGGGTGAACGACGACCCGGTCCACGACGGCGCCGACCAGTTCCTCCAGTGGATGGCCGTCGACCCCGTGGACGGCTCCGTGTACGTGCAGTTCTACGACCG
>DATFLN010000032.1:0-60020 GCA_035267645.1 Gemmatimonadota bacterium
GAGATCCTCGAGTACATCCACAGCACGATCTCCGAGATCAAGCGGGCCCCCAAGCCGTTCATCGCCGCGGTGGACGGCGTGGCGGCCGCCGGCGGGTTCGGGATCGCGATGGCGTGCGACCTCGTGTTCGCCTCGGAGCGCTCGAGGTTCGAGTGGGCCTACGGGAAGACCGGCCTCACGGGGGCGGAGAGCTCCACCTTCTTCCTGCCGCGCCTGGTCGGGCTGCGGACGGCGCTGGGGCTCGTGCTCCTGAACCCCCGACTCCACGCCTACAGGGCGCTCGAGATGGGACTGATCAACGACGTCTTCCCGGACGAGACGTTCGACGAGGAGGTGGCGGAGATCGCCGCGCGGCTGGCCCGCGGCCCCACGAAGGCGTATGCCGTGGCCAAGTCGCTCATCCACCAGGCGGCCGGCGTGGACCGGCTGGACTACCACCTGGACCGGGAGCTCGAGGAGTTGGCCCGGATCGCGGACGAGCCGGACTTCGCCGAGGGGCTGGCGTCCTTCTTCGAGAAGCGCGAGCCCCGGTTCGGGCCGGACTGAGACGGCCCGCCGGATCCGCGCTCCCGCGGCGCGGCCTCCGCCTGCCGCCCCGGGCCGTCAGCGCCCTTCCAGCTCCCGCACCTTCTCCTCGAGCACCTCGAGCGTCCGCTCCACGTGCTCGAGGTGCGTCCGGAAGGTGAGCACCGCGAGGCGGAGCACGAAGTTCCCGTCCACCCGCGTGGACGACACGAAGATGCGGCCGTCCTCGTGGATGGCCCGCACCAGGGCCTCGTTGAAGGCGTCCGGATCCCCCTCCTCGGGCACCCACCGGTAGGTCACGACGGTGAGCTCGGGCTCGGGGCCGGTCTCGAAGCCCAGCTCCCCCACGCGACGGTGGAACCAGCGGGCCAGCGCCAGCTTCTCCTCGAGGCACGCCCGGAACGGCGCCACGCCGTGGAGGAGGAGCGGGAGCCACAGCCTGAGGCCCCGGAAATGCTTGGTGAGCTCGGGCGACAGCTCCGCGGGAGAGTCCGGGAGCGGCGTCTCCTCGGCGGCGGCGTCCTGGAGGTAGTCGGCCCGGTAGTGGTGGGCCCGCACCATGGCCTCCCGGTCCTTCACGAGCACCGCCCCGAGCCCGTAGGGGAGGAAGAGGCTCTTGTGCGGGTCCATCACCACCGAGTCCGAGAGCTCGATCCCGGCCAGCCGATCCCGGACCTCGGGGCACAGCGCGAAGAAGCCGCCGTACGCCGCATCGACGTGGTACCAGAGCCCCCGCTCCCGGGCCACCCTCCCCAGGGCCTCGAGCGGGTCGACCGCCCCCACGTCCGTGGTCCCGGCCGAGGCGAGGAGGAGCCAGGGGCGGAGGCCCGCCGCCTCGTCCTCCGCCACCGCCGCCTCCAGGGCCGCCGGGTCCATGCGCCCGCGCGCGTCCATCGACACCCGGCGGAGGCCGCACTCCCCGAGGCCGCCGATCCTCAGCGCCTTCTCCAGGCAGTGGTGCGCCTGGTCGGTGAGGTAGACCACCGCCCGGGGGACGTCGAGCGCCCGCAGGCCGTGGGCCTCGCGCGCCGTGACGACCGCGATGAGGTTGGCGATGCTGCCGCCCGAGGCCAGGTTGCCGGCGGCGTCTTCCGGGTAGCCCACCAGGCCGGCCATCCAGGCCAGGAGGGCGTTCTCCATCTCCACGGCGCCGGGGCCGGTGAAGCGAATGCCGGCGTACTCGTTCGTGACGTCGGCCAGGTAGTCCCCCAGGGCCGAGGCGTACAGCCCGCCGCCGGGGATGTAGGCCAGGTGGCCGCCCGAGGAGGGCTTCAGGCCCGTCTCCTCGACTCCCCTCCGGAAGAGGTCGAGGATCTCGCCGATCTCCGTGGGCCCCTCCCCGAAGGCGCGGCGTCCGACCTCTGCGGCGGCCTCCTTGTCGGCCACGTAGGCCGGCGCGGTCGTGAGGCCCTCGAGAAAGGCCTCGGCGTGCTCCACGACGGCCTCGCGCAGGGCGCGCCGCTCGCTCGGGCCGGGCTCCAGCGGAGCCGCGGCGCGCTCCAGCCGCCTTATGGTCTCGATCGATGGGTCGGAATCCGACATCCCGCTCTCGCTCCCGGGTCGGGGTGGGGGAGGGCCGCCGGGTGCCGGCGGCCCTCCGGAGCCGGCCGGAGTGTGCGGGGGAAGGGAGGCGGGATCAAGACCCGGAAGTGACGGGCGCGCTGCGGATGGAGATCGGAATGGCGGAGCCTGGCACGCCGGGATGGTCCTCGGGCCCTCGATTACCGGACGTGGGACCCTGCGGAGCTCACTCGAACCGCCACACCGTGACCTCGAGCCGCCGTGCGCCGCTCTCGGCCGCGCGGTGCTGGATCAGGATGGGGCTCTGGTAGCGTCCCTGGATGATCCGCTCGCCGCCCGGCCCGGCACCGTCCGTGACCGGGAAGCTCACGTGGCGCTTCAGGCGGAACAGCCTCCAGGCCGGTCCGGCCAGGCGCGACAGGATCCGGTCGGCCACGGCCCGGCCCACCCCGAGGACGTCCATCACCTCGTTGTAGAGGTGGACGAGGTCGTAGACGGCGTACTCCCGGGTCTTGCCCGGAATCGAGGTCGGGTGGCGCAGGAGCCGTCCGCCGTGGCGGAGCGCCCAGCGCAGGGGGTCCCTCAGCGCCTCGGGCAGGTCGTCGCGCATCAGGAGCGTCTCCGCCTCGTTCACCGTGAGCCCCGCGTGCCGCTCCCCGGGCGCGAGGCCGATGTCGATACGCCCGATCTCGACGCCGCGCTCGGACAGGACCTGCTCGATGCGCTCGAACAGGCCCAGGGCCGGGTCCTTCAGGTTGAAGGAGTCGATGGCGTGACCGGAGGCGGGGACCTCGACCGTGGCCCGGAAGACCTCCTCCTCGGCCGCGTAGCCCAGCACGGCCGTGCGCCGCACCCGTCGGAAATGCTCGTTGATCCCGTCCAGGTCGATGAAATAGATGGGCGCGTCGGGCTCGCTGCGGTAGGTGACGCAGTTGCTGAGCCCCGCGCTCATGAACGTGAGGTGGGAGTCCGCGTTCACGGGCTCCTGCTCGCGCTCGGCGGCGCTCAGCTCCTTCCGCAGCTCCAGCCGGTCGTGGTGGTAGCCGGCGTCGTGCGGGAAGAGCCTGCGGAACAGCCCGACGAGCCGGCCCACGCGTCCCTGGCTGTGGCCCAGCCGGGCGCACAGGCCCTGCTCGAGGTAGCCCGCCGTCGTGTGCAGGGAGCAGCACAGGCTGCGGGGGAACTCCTCGAAGAAGTCGGGACGCCGCTCCCGGACCCGCTCGGCCACGTCGATGACGTCGAAGCGCGCGGAGGGAGTGAGCTCGAGCGAGACGAGCTGCGGCGAGGTCGCCATGCGTCCGATGCGTCCCTCTGTTCAGCCGTGAGCGTGCCTGCGGTTGGCCGCGACCCGTGCGCCGCGACCGTACGAAGCGTCCGAGTCAAGCTGGGGCGGAAAGGCCCTTCGTGCAAGCACGTTCCCGAGTTCGGGCCCCGCGCTCCCGGCGGCTCAGGAAGCGGACTCTCCGGCGCCCGCCTCCCACAGGACGACCCCCTCGGGCTCGAGACGGACCTCGATGAGCCGCTCCCCGAACCGGCGACGCGCGACCCGGATGGCGGCGTCGTCGCCCGGGAGGTCCCGGCCCGGCTCGCCGAGGCGCTCCACGATGGGGATGTCCGGATGCTCCCGGTAGCTCTCGGCCGAGCCTCCGTAGTCCGCCAGCGTCGTGCCCTCGGGGGTCAGGAGGGCGGTGTACCACACCCCTTCGTCATCGGACAGGAGGTCACGAGGTCGTACGCTCATGGCCCGCTCCAACGGCTCCGGTGGAGTGTCCAGGTCGATTCATCCCAATGGTAGGACGTGGAGAGGGCGCGCGGTAGGCGAAGGGTCGCCGGGCGGACCGCGGGGCGTGCGGCGCCGTCCCGCTCCCGGGCGGCGGCGGAGCCCGGTCAGCCCTCCCCGGCCACCGAGCACGACATGACGATCTCGAGGCCCTCCTCGCCCTCCAGCTCGAAGCCGGTCTTGTGGTAGACGGCGATGGCCGGGTGATTCCAGCGCTGCACGGTGAGCCAGATGCGGCCGAGACCGCGCACGCGAGCCAGGCCGAGGAGGGACCGGACGAGGGCCGTGCCGATCCCGGTCCCGCGGTAGCCCTGGAGGACGAAGACCACGAGCTCGTGGCCCCCCGCCATGTCGTCGACGAGGGCCGCGTGGCCGACGACCCGTTCCTCGTGCCAGGCGAGCACGCCCGGTCCGGGCAGCAGGACGTCGAGCCAGCCCTCCCGGGCCTCGGCGGTGGCCGGGGGGATGCCCTGGGCGCGGTCGGCCGGATCGAACGCCTCGTACATGGCCTCGACCGCGTCCCGCTCCCCGTCGTAGGGGCGGAACTCGACGTGACGACCGGTCCTGTCCGTGAGCGTGAACGGCGGGACGAACAGACCGTCCGTGGTGGGGCCTCCGCGGGTCATCGCACGAGGGTGAGCGTGACCGGTGCGTTGATCAGGAGGCGCTCGGCCAGGCGGCTCGGTCGGATCTTCCCGGCCGGGGTCCTGGCGCCGCCCGAGACGGCGACCTCGTCGAACGTCTCGCGGCCCAGGAGGCGGAGGACCTCCTTGTCCGGCGGGCCGGGCAGGCGGGTCACGTCCTCCGGCCGCCCGGCGCCCCGGAGGAGGGTCCTGGCGGTGGACTCGGCCGACCCGGCCTCCGGACCGTCCGTGTGGCCCACCAGGATCACGGTGAGCTCGACGCGCCCCTCGGCGCATCTTTCCAGGGACCAGTGAAGCGGGGCGAGCGCGTCCTCCACGGACGCCTCGCCCGGCTCGAGCACCACCAGGAGCCTCATGGCCATGGACCTCCGGATCGGGTCCTCGTTCTCCGTGGGCGGGTCTCCTTCGAAACGCTCATACCGGGGCTGCGAGGCCCGTGCCAGCCGATCAGCCCGGCGCGGCGCCTGCTCGCTTGCCTCCCGCCGCTCGCCCACGGGACGGGAGGCTCCCCACGCCCCGCGCCCGGATCCTCCCGACAGCCCCAGCGCCCGCCGACCGGCACATTGGCACGAACCGGAGGAGGGAAGCGATGGCGAACGCGTCGGAGGGCCCGGTCCGGGCCGTCTTCCAGAGGATCCTCGTCCCGGTCGACCTCACCGAGAAGAACCGGGACGTGCTGGAATGGGCCGCCAGCCTGGCGGGCTGGAGCGGAGGCTCGGTGACCCTGCTGCACGTCATCGAGCCGCTGGACCTGCCGTTCGAGGAGCTGGAGGACTTCTACGAGGAGCTCGAGGAGAAGGCCGCCGGCGCCATGGAGGCGATGAGCGAGACGCTGCGCTCGGCGGGCGTGAAGTACCGCCAGCAGGTGGTGTACGGGGACCGGGCGCGGGAGATCGTGGAGTTCGCCGAGGAGAACGACAACGACCTCATCCTCCTCAGCTCCCACCGGCAGGACCTCGAGGACCCGACCCGCAACCTGGGCACGCTGAGCCACAAGGTCGCGATCCTGGCGCAGACGCCGGTCCTGCTCGTCCGCTGACGCGCGGGCCTCCCGGGCCCGGCGGGGCGCACGGGGGCGGGGGCCGGGCGGCCGCCGCTTCCGACGGCCGCGGCCCGGAGGTCCCGCGCCGCGGCCGCCCCGCGATCAGATGGTCCCGCGGGCCGGCATCCGGAGGAGGTCCCCCACCTTCAGCTCGGACGGGGTCGAGGCCCGCCTGAGGTCCAGGTGCTCGCCGGTCATCCGCTGCCTGAGCCGGACGATCGCGGCCGTGATCTCCGCCACGATCCACTCCTCGTGGTCGCGGGGCGTCGACGCCAGAACATCCATGGTGCCCTCCAGGTCGGAGTCTCCTGTCCCGCTCCCACGGAATTTCAAGCCCCGTGCCGATCCACGTCCCGGTGCGAGCCGGCTCATCTTTCTGTGGCACATGCGGTTGTACGTGCGGGTCGCGAGCGCGGCGCCGGCGTCGACCGGATCGATTGTGGCGTCCGTGCATCGGTCGGCCGGTCGCCGCGCGGCGCCCGGACCACCCGCGGCTTGGCAGGGGAGGGCGTCGTGCCTACCATGCTCGGGCCCGGCGCACGGGGCGCCGGGGCGGACCAACGGGAGAGAGAGCCGAGCCATGGACCTGACGCCCCCCTCGCAGTCGAACGAGCGCCGGACCGCCGCCGGGTGGGGCCGGAGGGCCCTTCTCGCGCTCCTCCTCTGCGCGATCGGCCTCGGGGGAGGGTCGGGGTCGGCGCGGGCGGCCGCGGGGAGTCGCGCGGCGGCGCCCGGCGTCGGGCGGGCCCCGGCGCGCGACACGGCGGCCGACACGACCGCGCGGATCGGTCCCTACGATCCGCACGCCGCCTTCGACCCGGGCTTCCTGGCCTCGCCCTCCTCGCCGACCCGGAGCGCCGCCGGCTCGCCCGGACCCGACTACTGGACCAACCGCGCGGACTACGAGATCCACGTCCGCCTCGACACGGCGGCCCGGAGGGTGGAGGGGTGGGAGGCCATCACCTACACCAACCGGAGCCCGGACTCCCTCGCGTACCTGTGGCTGCAGCTCGACCAGAACGTGCGCCGGGCGGGCTCGCGGTCGGAGAGGATGGCCGCCGGGGGACGCGGCGGGACGGCGCTGACCCCGGACGGCGGGACGACGCCCGCCGGGACGGGGGGCTACCGCATCGACTCGGTGGTCGTGGTCCGCGGCGGACGGAGCGGCCGCGTCGAGGCGCGCACCTACGGCACGCGCATGCAGGTCCCCCTGGCCGAGGCGCTCGGGCCGCGGGGAGGCTCCCTCCGGCTGGTGATCGGATACTCGTTCGTGGTGCCCGAGGGAGGGCGCGGGCGGACCGGCTGGATGCACACCGACCACGGCCGGTGGTTCGACGTGGCCCAGTGGTTCCCGCGCATGGCCGTCTACGACGACGTTCGCGGCTGGAACACCCTCCCGTTCCTGGGGACGGGCGAGTTCTACCTGGACTACGGGGACGTCGACTACTCGGTCACCGTGCCGCGCAGCTACCTGGTCGCGGGCTCGGGCGAGCTGCTGAACCCGGAGGAGGTGCTGACGGCCCGGCAGCGGGCCCGGCTGGACCGGGCGCGGGGGAGCGACACGGCCGTGTACGTCCGGAGCCCCGACGAGGTCGACGACCCGGACACGCGGCCGGCCGGGCGGGGACCCCTCACCTGGCATTTCCGCATGGAGCGCACGCGCGACGTGGCGTGGGCCGCCTCCCCCGCCTTCGTGTGGGACGCGGCGCGCATCGACCTGCCGGGCGGGAAGAGCGCCCTGGCCATGTCCGTGTATCCGCCGGCCAGCGCGGGCGACTCCGCCTGGGGGCGCTCGACCGAATACGTGAAGGGTGCCATCGAGATCTTCTCGAGGCACTGGTACCCGTATCCATGGCCGACCGCCGTGAACGTGGGCGGGCCGGTGGGCGGCATGGAGTACCCGGGGCTCACCTTCTGCCACTGGCGGGCGACGGGGAAGGGGCTGTGGGGCGTCACCGCGCACGAGTTCGGGCACGAGTGGTTCCCGATGATCGTCGGCTCCGACGAGCGGCGGCACGCCTGGATGGACGAGGGGCTGAACACGTTCATCGACATCTACGCGTCGGAGGAGTTCAACGGCGGGGAGTACGCGCCCAAGCGGGACGGCGAGTACGCGCCCGGAGGCGGGGACCCGGCCCGCGAGATCGTGCCGGCCATGATGGACCCGGACGCCCCGCCCATCGAGTCGCCGGCCGACGCGGTGACCGGGCCCTACCGGCACCCCCTCTCCTACTTCAAGCCGGCGCTGGGCCTGGTGATCCTGCGCGAGTACGTGCTGGGCCCGGACCGGTTCGACCGGGCGTTCCGCGCCTACATCCGGCGCTGGGCGTGGCGGCATCCCCGACCCGAGGACTTCTTTCGCACCATGGACGACGTGGCCGGCGAGGACCTGGGGTGGTTCTGGAAGGGCTGGTTCCTGGAGAGGTGGCGCCTGGACCAGGCCGTCGAGGGCGTGAGCTACGTGGACGGCGATCCGTCGAAGGGGGCCCTGATCACGATCGCCAACCTGGGGCGCCTCCCGATGCCGCCCACCCTCAGGATCGAGGAGGAGGGCGGGCGCACCGGAACGGTCCGGCTCCCGGTCGAGATCTGGGAGACGGGCGGGACGTTCACCTTCCGCTACGCCTCCACGCGGCCGCTGGCCTCGGTGACGCTGGATCCCGAGCGCCGGCTCCCGGACGTGCGCCCGGGGAACGACCGCTGGGAGCCGGAGCCGTGAACCTCCAGCCGCCCGTGGGCCGGTTCAGCCCGCGCGCGGAGATCGAGGCGTGGATCGAGGAGCTGGAGGGCCTCATGGCCGATCCCGAGCTCCAGGGCGGAGAGCACCAGTCGGAGCTTCGCGCGCACCTCAACGACGCGCTCACGTGGCGCGCCTGGGACCTCCACACCAGGGTCGAGGTCGAGGGGCGGGAGGTGATGGAGGTCCTGCGCGAGGTCGGGGCCCTGACGCGCAGCCCGGGCGATCCGCCCCCGGACGAGGCGGGCTGAGGAGGCACGGCGAAGGGGGCGCACGCCGCTCCCGTCCAGAGCGGGCGCCCGCCCCCGGGGCGCGTCGGCAACCTGGCTCGGCTCTCCTCAGAACCCCGGCGTGATCGCGAAGCCCACGTAGTTCCCCTTGTCGGGCCGGTCGAACGGGTGCACCCAGTAGACCTCGGCGACGGCGAATCCGAACAGGTTCAGCCGCCCCCCGAACCCGGCGCTCGTCACGGCGTTCTTGTCGACGTCGAAGGACTGCCGGGCCGCGGTCCTGCTGAGCTTGGCGCCCCACGCCACGCCCGCGTCGAAGAACCCGAACAGGTCCAGGGGCGGCACCTGGCCTTCCTTGGTCAGCACGCCCAGGGGACCGGTCAGCGGGATCCGCAGCTCGGCGTTGGCCACGGCCATGCGGCTCCCGAACAGGCGATTGTACACCTGGACCTCGGAGCACTGGTCGATGCTCGGGAGGTTGGACGGGCAGTTCGTGAGGTCGAAGGAGCCGTAGTCGTAGCCCCGGACGAGGGACGGATAGCCCAGGAAGAGTCGTCCCAGCCGGTCGTCGTCGGCCCCCGACCCGTAGCGTCCGTAGTGGAGGATGCGGCCCGCCAGCGTGATCGGACGGACGGGCATCAGGTACTCGCGGAAGTCCGCCAGGGCCGACACGTAGTTCAGGGTGCCGAACGCCGGCGAGGCCTCGATCCGGAACCGGTGACCGATGATGGGACCGGTCGGGCCGGTGATCGACGCGTCGTACACCAGCGCGGCCGAGCCCGTGCCCTCGTTGAGGTCGGCCGGCTCGCACAGGTCGAACAGGAACGATAGCGAGTCGGCGCACGCCGGGGCGGACTGGGTCTGGTCGAACAGCCTGGTCCCCGAACCGAGGTCGAAGGCTCGGGTCTGGGCCTCGACCTTGTAGTGGATCTGCTCGAAGCCGCCCGCGAACTCGAGCCGCATCACCGTACTCAGCGGGTACTGCGCGAGGGCCAGCGCGCGGCGGCTCGTCTGCCAGATGCGCAGGGTCTGCGTGATCAGGTCCAGCCGCCCGTCACCGTTGAAGTCCCCGTAGCCCGCGACCGGGTACTCGGTGTACTGGGGCATCTGCCCGCCCTGGATGCCCCAGATCAGGCGGTGGGACAGGTTCTGATAGATGCCCATGGCCCCGATGCCGTCCCACACGTTCCCGTTCACGATCTGGAGCTGGAGGATCGTGACGAGCTGGTGGTAGTTCAGCATGTCGCTGAAGTGCAGGGCCGCGCCGCCCCCGATGTAGCTGCCGAAGGAGCTGAACCCGGCCCCGAGGGTCGGCTGGGAGATGTAGTCCAGCCCGAGCCCCGCGTGGTAGTCGTGGCGGGTGAAGGTGGCCGACTGCGGAAGACCCAGCCCCGGGTCCCGGAGGAGCGACTGGACCGCGGACGTCTCCCGACGCCCGGGCGGCAGCATGCCCGCGTCCTCCTGCTCCTGGGCCTGCTGCTGCGCCTGCCCGGCGGCGGTCGTGTCGGCGGCGGTCGTGTCGGCGGCGGGCAGCATGGCGGCGTCGAGCTCGGACGTCGCGAGCGTCGCCGCGGCCGGCGCCGCGCCGTCCGACCCGGACGCCCAGCTCAGCGAGAGGTCCGACAGCGACGAGCCGCCGTCGGCACCGAAGGCGCCGGCCGTCCGTGCCGCGGACGCCGGCACCGGGTCGCCCTCGAGGCCCGCTCCCGGGTCGATCCGGTAGATGCCGAAGGCCCCGTCCACGAAGGCGCTGAACGCCAGCGTCCCCGACTTCGTGGCCACCGTGAGAGCCGGGCTCAGGGTGGTGATCCCTCCCACGCCGCCCAGGACGTTCGTGAGCCGGTGGAAGGATCCGCTGCCGACGTCCAGCCGGTAGACGTTCGGGATCCCGTTCGGGTCCGACACGAAGTACAGGCTCTTTCCGTCGGGCGACCACGTCGGGTTGATGTTCGTGGCCCCGGCGAAGGAGGGGAGAGCCTGGACGTCCCCGCCGTCCGCGTTCATCACGGCCAGGCGATAGGGCCCGGCGGACAACTCGTTCAGGTCGGCTCCGAAGCGGTCGGTGACGAAGGCCAGGCGGCTTCCGTCCGGCGACCAGTCGGGCTCCAGCTCTGCGTAGGCGTCATGGGTGAGGCGGGTCCGCTTCCCGGAGGCGACGTCCACCACGAACAGGTCCACGAGGCCGCCGTCGTTGGCCACGAACGCGATCCGGCTCCCGTCGGGCGACCAGGTCGGATTGAGGATGGCGCCCAGGTCGTCGAACTTGATCTTCCGGACCTCCTCGCCGCTGTCCATGTCGAGGATCGAGAGGATCGGCTTGCCGCCGCTCACGGCGCCCAGCACGAAACGCCGGCCGTCCGGGGCCCACGCTCCCGCCGAGCTCGTGAACTCGAGGCTCTGGTAGTGGGGGTCCACCGCCGTCTTGGTGACCTGCCGGATGACCTCGCCGGTCTCGGCGTCGGCCAGGTAGATGTCGATCGAATAGCGGCTTCGCTCGGAGAGGAAGGCGATCTTCTTCCCGTCCGGGCTCAGGGCCGGGCCGATGTTGTACATGGTCTCGCCGGGCCCACGGATGACGGTCTCGCCGAAGTCGGTCGGCTGGCCGGTCCGGTCGATGAGCGGCCCGTACGCCCTCTGGATGGCGGCGTGCCAGCGGTCGGTGAGGGTGTCGGCCGGGATGCCCAGGACCGACTGGAGCGCCTGATAGGGGCTCCCCATCCTCACCCCGGCCTTGAACACCTTCTCGACGGCGTCGTCCCCCCACACGCCTCCGACGTAGGCCCACAGCGCCTGGCCCCACCGGTAGGGGAAGTACTTGTAGGGGTTGGCCAGGTCGTGGACGCTGGGGAGCTGGACCTTGTCGCTGCGGAGCGCGTCCCGGACCCAGGTCGCCGTCAGCGGGTCCCGAGGTCCCTTGGACAGGTACTCGGCCATGCCCTCGACCATCCAGCCCGGCAGGCCCGACATGGCCGGCACGCCGAACAGGGGCGTCTGCGGCTCGATGCCCGAGATGTCGTACTGGAACGCGTGGACGAGCTCGTGGCCGATGACGTGGTCGGTCTCGGCCAGCGGTCCGGCCATCGGCAGGACCACCCGCCGGCGAAGCGGCTCGGTGACGCCTTCGCTCCCGGCGACCTGCGCGATGTTGGTCTGGTTGTAGTCGGTGTGGTTGGCGTACAGGATGAGCGGCTGCCGGCCACGGAGCTGGTGATCGATGAGCCGGGAGAGGCGGGCGTACCAGCGCTCGGCCATGCGTCCGGCATCGACCGCGGCGGAGTCCTCGCGGCCGTAGTAGTAGACGTCGAAGTGCTCGGTCTTGAGCACCCGGAAGTCGAAGTCCTCGTACCGGACGTTGTTCCGGCCGAAGTACTGCCCCTGGGCAGCCTGGGGTGTCGACAGGGCCATGCCCGCGGCCAGGACCGTCAGGGCGCCCATCATCCGTGCCTCGCCAGAGGACATGCTCCACCGCCTCGTGTGGGAGTCCGCGCTCACCGGCGACCGCCCTGCCCACCGACCCGCAGAGCGGAGCCTTCGCTGTGTTGATCACCCGCGTGCGCAACGTGCGTTCCGCGGAGGGAGTTCCGAGGATGGTGCCGCGTCCCCGCCTCCCTGTCGGCTCCGTCGCTCGCGGCGCATACTTGACGCATGCCTCCACGCCGTCTCGACCCGCCGCCGCTGTCGGGCGCCGGCTCCTCTCCAGCCGCCCCGCCGCCGCCGGAGCCCCGATCGACGCGGCCCCACCGCAGGCCGGACGGACGCTTCCGGAACCCGTGGCCGGGGACCGGTCGTCACGGCTTCGTCCAGTTCCTGCGCTGGGCGTTCTCCCGGCGAAAGCTGCACGCGCTCGTGGAGCGCCGCGACTCGAAGCTGTTTCCCCTGGAGCCACCGGACTTTCCGAGTCCTCGTGCCCGCGAGGGCGACCTCCACGTCACCTGGGTCGGGCACGCGACGGCCCTCGTGCAGCTGGGGCCGGTCAACGTGCTCACCGATCCGATCTGGAGCGAGCGCGCCTCGCCCGTCTCCTTCCTGGGGCCGCGTCGGTGGGTCGATCCCGGCGTCGGATTCGCCGACCTCCCGCCGATCGACGTGGTGGTCGTCTCGCACGACCACTACGACCACCTGGACGCGGAGACGGTCCGCCACCTCGGAGCGCGCCATCCGCGGGCACGATGGCTCGTCCCCCTCGGCGTGGGTGCGCTGCTGGAGGGGTGGGGAATCGGATCCGTGCGCGAGCTCGACTGGTGGGAGGATGCCGGGATCGAGGCCTCCGCCGGGCGCGTCCGGGTCACCTGCACGCCCGCCCGGCACTTCGCCTCCCGGGGCTTCCTGGACCGGAACCGGAGGCTGTGGTGCGGCTGGGCCCTGGAGGGCTCCGGCCGCCGCGTGTTCTTCGCCGGCGACAGTGGCTTCCATCCCGCGTTCGGGACGATCGGCGGTCGCCTCGGTCCCTTCGACGCGTCGCTCCTCCCGATCGGGGCCTACGAGCCGCGGTGGTTCATGAGGCCCGTGCACATGACGCCGGAGGAGGCGGTGCAGGCGTGGCGGGAGCTGGGGACGGGGAGCGGGAGCCCCGGTGGGGAGGGGGTCCTGGTCCCGATCCACTGGGGCACCTTCCGCCTCACCGACGAGCCGATGGACGAGCCTCCCCGGCGGCTGAGAGCCGCCTGGCGCGCCTCGGGGGCGGCTCCCGCGTCGCTGGAGGTCCTCCGGCACGGACAGACGCTGACGCTCGGCCCCTGATGCGCGACGGGCGGCCCGAAGGCCGCCCGTACGCCGAATCCCCCGCGGCCGCGCCGGCCGCTGCGTGTGCGGGACTAGTGGTGTCCCGACCCGCCGCCCTTCTCCGGCTTCGAGGGCCGGCTGGGCCTGGCCGGACGCGAGTGCGACGACGACGGGGAATTCGAGACGTGCGTCGGCCTGCGAGGCGCGGGGTGCGGCGCCGGCCGCGCGCGGGCGGTAGCGTGCGCGCTCCCGCTCCCGCTCCTTGCGCTGGACCGCGCCGAGGCGCCGCCCGAGCCGCTGGACCGCGCCGGCGCGCCACCGGAGCGGGGCGCTCCGACCAGCGATGCTCCACGGGAGCGGAGCCGGATCTCCGGCGCCCTGCCCGAAGCGGTGGCCGCGTGCAGCGCCTGGTCGGCCGGGACGCCCAGGTCCCGGAGGCGGGTGAACAGCCGCTCCGAGGTCGCGACCCTCTGCCGGACCATGTCGATGGAGACGCGGCCCGGGTCGGAGAGCCCGGCGCGCCGGAACTCCTGCCGATCGCGGGCGAGCACGCCCGGATCGAGCCGGGCCGTCCTCGTGGCGTCGGCCAGCTGGTGGAGGACCTGGCGGACCTTCTCCGGGTCCATCTCCTTCTGCCGCTCCTGCCTCTTTTCGCGGCCCGGCACGGAGATCTCCACCGGCGGAAGCACCTTCGGTCCGTCCCTGCCCGCGGTGGGCGCCTCCGGGGCGACCTCGGCCCCGTCCGCCGGTCGCGAGGTGCCGACGTTCAGCCCGGCCACCTTCACCGGCTGGTCACGGCCGGCCGCCGTCGGGGCGTCCGGGAGGATCCTGGGCGGATTCACGGGCCGCGGGTTGTCCACCCGCATGCTGTCGGCCTTCACCACGCCGGGCGTCCCGTCCGCCACGTGCTCCGGCCCGTTGTTCACCGGCGGCCGGTTCCGGAAGGGCCACCACCACGCGAACCCGTACGGGTTGCCGTAGAAGGTCGGGCCGCAGCCGGTCCACGGCGTGTACAGGCCGAAGGCCGGGAAGAAGCCGAACTGGCCCGCGCTCGTGCACAGCGCCGAGAAGGAGTACGGGGTCGTGTAGGGCGCGTACCCGGCCAGGGTGACGATCCGGTCCCGTCCCTTCACGAGGCTCGTGACGTCGTAGTCCCAGTCCGACCGGGGGCCCCTCACCACGGCGTCGACCAGGGCCCTGGCCACGTCGTATCCCGTTCCGTAGCTCCGGGGGTAGGAGAAGATCCTGCCCGACTCCAGCCGTGAAAGGTCCAGCGGATGGCGGGACGCGATGGCCACGTAGTAGGCCCGCGGACGGATCTCCGAGGCCATCAGGAAGCGCCGGTACAGGCGGTCGTAGAACATCTGGCGGTACCGGGCCTGCCGCGGCCCGGCCAGCTCGACGGAGACGTGGCCCCGGGCGAGGCCGTGGGACCGTCCGCTCCCGTCGGGCCACAGCATGACCGCGCCGATGTCCGGCTCGACCTCGAACACCGCCACGTAGGCGGCCGGGGAAACCGACACGTCGGCATAGGGGCGGACGTAGCCCCAGGTGGCGGCGGTGGAGATGTTCACCCGCAGAGGCTGGCCCGTGGCCTGGTCCTGGGCGCTCGCCGGGGCCGGCCCGACGGCCAGACAGACGGCCATCGCTCCGGTCACGAGAGCGGCGGCCAGCTTCCGCGCGCTGCTTCGGGTCCGGTTCGACATGGCGTCCTCCGGGTCGGGGTGGCTCCCCGCCGTGCCCGGGCCCCGCGACCTCGCGGGCCCCATGCGGGGAATTTTCACATTATTAATATACGGGTGACCCCCCGAGGGTTCCACCCCCTCGATGCGGCGCGCCTCCGTCCTGCGGGCCGTGGGGACCGGCTCGCGACCGGGGAGGCGGAGGCCCGATCTCCAGGGGCGAGACGGCTTCGAGCGGCGTCCAGCCGGGAATGTCAACCCGGATCTCGACCGCCAGGGTTCCCGCGGGGGCGTCGTCCGGGATCCCCAGGGTGAGCTCGTGGGCCGAAAAGCCGGAACCTCCCGTCGCTTCCTCCCACCAGACCAGACGGACGTTCCGGTGCCCGTCCCGGTCGCCAAGCGCCACCTGCACCTCGTACGCGGCCCGGCCCGGCGGGAGTCCGTACAGCTCCCAGTAGAGGCCGACCGAGTCGCCCGCGGCCACGCTCGGCGCCGCGCGGGCGGCCGGCCCCGACAGCCGGAGGCGCCGGGCCGCGGCCACGGCTCGGTCCTCGGGAGAGGAGACGCCCCCTCCGGGGGCGGACCCCGACGTGGGCGGCCGCCCCCGGCGGAGGGGGCCCGCCAGGAGGCCGGAGATCGCGGGGATGCCGCGGTCGGGGAGGCCGGGGTCGAGCCCGTACCGGGCCCGCGCCGCCGCGCGCTCGGAGCGGTCCAGGAGCTCGATGGACAGGAGGGCGGGACGGGCCGGAGCCCGGAGCGTCAGCGTCCCGGCGCGGGGCGCGCCGTACCGGACGCGACGGGCGGGCTCGATCTCCGGGCCCGGTCCGAGCTCCAGGAGCGCCTCGACGGGGGCCGTCCCGCTGTCGGGGAACGCGTAGGGGGCCGCGACGAGCACGCTGTCGCCGCGGCGGAAGATCGCCGTCCTGTGGGGCAGGGCCAGGAAGGTGTCGGCGTACGCCGTGGCGTACGAGGTCGGGGGCTCGTCGTCGGAGAGATCCCAGACGTCGGTCTCGAGCGAGCCCGAGCTCATCCACACGTCGCGGCGCGGGAGGAAAGACCGGGCGTGCCCCGCGTCGTGGCCGACCACGGTCGCGCGGCTGCCCGGGCGCAGCGGGTCGGCCGGGCGGCGCTCCCACCAGGTGGGAGCGCCGTAACGGAGGAGGAGCTCCGAGAGGTCGGGGCCCCAGGAAGCCAGGAACGTGGAGGCGGAGGACGAGAGGATCCGGTCCTGCGTCCGGCGGGAAAGGTCCTCCGCCCGCCGCTCGTTCCCCTCGACCAGGCGGAGGGGGTCGGCCAGCCACCAGAAGCGCCGCACGAAGGCGTCCCGCCGCGGATCGGGGCAGGGCAGGTCGCGGAAGCGGCTGCGGAGGTCTCCCTCCAGGAGGTCCGAGAGGTCCGTGGCCTCGCACCGTTCGCCGGCCGGGAGCGCCTCGAGCCACCGGTCGAACGCCCGCTCCGCCTCGGCCTCCCGGCCCGCGGCGTGGAGGGCCCAGCCGGCCAGGGCGCGGCACCAGCCGCCCCCGGCGCGGCAGGCGCGGGCGGCGGCCAGCGCCGAGTCGGGGCGTCCCGCCTCGATCTGGTAGCGCACCCGCTGGCCGGCGATCCAGGCGGAGCCGGGCAGGCGACGCGCGCCGTCCGCCAGCCGGTCCAGGAGCTCCCGCCGTTCGGCCGCGACGGCCGGAGGCTCGGGCCTGGGCTCGGGCGAGGGATGCTCGAACCAGTGACAGAAGCGGCCCAGGGGCCGGTCGCAGGAGTCCGCTCCCGAGAGCGTTCGCGGGAGCCGACGGCGACGCCGGCGCTCGAACCGCCGCTGCGCGGCTCGCAGGTCGTCCTCCGTGCCGGCGGAGTCGGCGGCGTGCCCGACCGCGTCGGCGGCCCGGAGGGCGGAATCGGCCGCCTGTCGGGCGCGATCGAACACCCGGGGGAAGCTCGCGGAGGCCCGTGCCGGGGTGTCGGCGGGCAGGGCGGAGCCCGACGTCACGGGCGCGGACGCGGCGGTGGCCGGCGCGGCGAGCGCCAACCACGCCGCCGCCGCTCGGGGGCACGCGCGGCCGGGCCCGAGGGGGCGTGCGTACGACATGGGTTCAATCTGGCGCCCGGATCCGGCCGGATCCAGGGTCCGGAGCGGGGCGGGTCCTCCGGTCGCGGATCCGGGCGGTCCCGGGAACCGGCCGCGGGTCCGGCCGCCCCCGGGCCGGAGGTCAGCGGCGGCGGTAGGTTCCTGTCAGGCGTCCCTCGGCCAGCACGTGATCTTCCATCGCCTCGAGCAGGTCGGCCTTCGTGGCTCCCGGCGCGAGACCGGGCACGGCGTCCAGCGCGTAGACCTCGAACCTGTAGCGGTGCTCCTGCCCGCCGGGCGGGCAGGGTCCCCCGTAGCCGATGTCCTCGAAATCGTTGCGTCCCTGGCGGGCTCCGCCCAGCACGGTGTCGCGGGCGGGGACGCCCTCGGGAAGCTCGCTCGTGCCCGGATCGAGGCCGTACAGCACCCAATGCACCCAGGTGCCCGCCGGCGCGTCGGGGTCGTCGACGATGACGGCCAGGGCGGCCGCCCCGTCCGGGACCCCCCGCCATGCCAGCGGAGGCGACACGTTCTCTCCATCACAGGTGAAGCGGGAGGGCATCGACTCGCCCTCCCCGAAGGCGGGGCTCGAGACGTCGAGGCTCATCGGTGACCTCCCGGAGCGGGTGGCCGGCGCCGGTGCCGGGCCGGGATGTACGGCGGGCGGCCCCGGCGGATGGCCGGGACCGCCGAACGCCACGATCGCCGCAAGGGCGAGGAGCGGCCCCGGGCCGGACCCGGGGCTCACGCTCGCTCTCCCCGCCGCGCGTCGATCACGCGGTCTGCGGGCTGTGCGTCTGCGTCTGCGGCAGCGCCGTGAATCCGGTCACGATGAACACGAGACCGACCAGGATGTCGTTCCACCACACCCCGGCCCCGGAGACGATGCCTCCTATGAATCCGGCGACGAACAGCCATATGGACACGATGCCCGCGATCCAGCCCTGTCCCGGCTTCTCCCGCGCCATCGTGAAGGCCGAGATCGCGACGATCACGCCGACGATCCAGTCGATCCACGAGTTGGCGACCGAGGCGAAGCCGAGGAACGGCGTGATGACCATCCAGATGCCCAGGATTCCGAGAATCCATCCGTTAGCCATGGTTCCCCCTCGCTTCGATTGCCGAGTGTCAGTGGTTCGTTTTCCACGGCATGCATAGGGCGTTCCGTGCACTCCGCCGTCCCGGAACGGCCCGACGCGCCGGGCCTTGCCGGCGGGTCGCCGGGAGATTCCCTTGTGCGCTAGCGACGCCGGAAGACTCGAATCGGGAGGCCGCGCATGGGCGTGAGAAGGACGGGACGGGCGGGGTCGCGCAGGAGCCGGAGGAACGTGGATCGGATGGCTCCGGCCGGCGCGGCGCGCTCGCGTGCGCTGGCGGCGGCGCTCGGGATGACCGCACTCGCGGCCGTGAGCCCGGCCGGCGGGGCGGGCCGGGCGACGGCGCAGGAGGCCGCCGCTCCGCGCACGGCGGCCGAGGGCTCGGACTACTCGCGCACCTCGACGACGGCCGAGGTCGCGGCCTTCGTGGACAGCCTGGAGGCCATCGGCGCCCCGATCCGCGTGGGCAGCATGGGCCGCAGCACCCTCGGGAAGCCGCTCCTCCTGGTGGTCGCCTCGGACCCGGCGGTCACCTCTCCCTCGGAGGCCGCCGCGTCGGGGAAGCTGGTGGTCTACCTGCAGGCGAACATCCACGGCGGCGAGGTGGAGGGGAAGGAGGCGGTCCAGCAGCTCCTGCGCGAGCTGGCCGGCCCCCGCCGGGGCCTCCTCGACCGCCTGGTCGTGCTCGTGGCGCCGGTCTACAACCCGGACGGGAACGACGCGCTGGGCCCGCAGGAGCGCAACAGGCGCGAGCAGCAAGGTCCTGCCATGGTGGGACTAAGGCCCGATGGCCTCAACCTGGATCTCAATCGTGACTACCTGAAGGCGGAGGCCCCGGAGACCCGCGCCTCCCTGGCGCGCGTCTACGACACCTGGGACCCGGCCCTCATGGTGGACCTCCACGCCACGGACGGAACCCACCACGGCTACCTCCTCACCTACTCGCCCCCGCTGCAGCCCGACGCGCCGCCGGGGCCCCTCGCCTTCGTGCGCGACTCCCTGCTCCCGGCCGTGCGCGCCGCCATGGAGCGCGACCACGACGAGCCGGTCTTCGTCTACGGCAACGTGCGCGATCCCCTCCATCCGGAGGCGTGGACGACGTACGCGCCGCTGGCCTGGTACGGCACGAACTACGTGGGGATGCGGGGCCGCATGTCCGTCCTCAGCGAGGCCTACTCCCACGCCGACTTCCGGACGCGCGTCAGGGCCACGCACGACTTCGTGGCCGAGATCCTGGAGTACGCGGCCGGGCACGCCGGGCGGATCCGCGAGCTGGTGCGGGAGGCCGACCGCCGCACGGCGCTCGAGGGGTCGGGCGAGCTGCCGCGCCCCGAGCTCGGCGTGCGCTTCGAGCCGGCGAGCCGGGGCGTCGAGCCGGTGCGCCTGGAGGTCATGCGCCCCACGGGGGACACCGCGCGGGGACGTCCCGCCCTCGAGCCCACGGGGGAGATCCGCACCGTCCGGCTCCCCGTCCGCGACCGCTTCGCCGCGACCCGGACCCGGACGCTCCCGGCCGGCTACTTCCTGCCGGCGGCCGAGGGCGAGGTCGCCCATCTCCTGCGGCTCCACGGCCTCTCGGTCTCGGAGCTCTCGTCGGCGTGGACGGACACGGTGGAGGTCTTCCGGGCGGACAGCCTGGCCTGGGCCGACCGGGAGTTCCAGGGACACCACCTCCTCGGCATCGAGGGGGACTACGTGCGGGTCGAGCGCACGCTCCCGGCCGGCACGTACTGGGTCTCCACGGCGCAGCCCCTGGGCCGGCTGGCCTTCGTCCTCCTCGAGCCCGAGGGCTACGGCCTGTACCGGTGGAACGTCTTCGACCGGCTCCTGGGGAGCGAGGAGGGCGTGCTCTCGGGCCTGGTGTACGGCTCGGAGGCGGTGGCGGCCCTGCCCGTGGTGCGGGCGGTGCGGCCGCCCGGCGTGGCGCGGCGGGAGCTGCCCTGAGGCGGCGGGTCGGCCGGGACGGCGGCGGCTCGCCCGGGCCCACGGGGGGCTCGAGCGGGCCGGCCGGCCGGGCCGCGTGGGCGGCCGCGACCTAGCCTCCGTGCTCCTCGCGGTAGGTGGCCATGTCGCGCTCGACGATCTCCCTGGCGCGCTCCGCCCCGAGCCACCCGGTGGTCGCGGTCTCCTTCCCCTCGAGCGTCTTGTAAATATCAAAAAAGTACCTGACCTCGTCGAGGAGGTGGGCCGGGAGGTCCTGCAGGTCGTCGGTCTCCTCGAAGCGGGGATCCCGGCGCGGCACGGCCAGCACCTTCTCGTCCTGCCCCTTCTCATCGCGCATCTCGAGGATCCCGACCGGTCGCGCCGGGAGGACGCAGCCCGGGAAGGTCGGCTCGTTCACGAGGACGAGGACGTCCAGGGGGTCCCCGTCCGGCGCCAGCGTGCCCGGGATGAAGCCGTAGTCGCCCGGGTAGTGGACGGAGGCGTACAGGACCCGGTCCATCCGGAAGGCTTCGAGCTCCGGGTCGAACTCGACCTTGTTCCGGCTGCCGCGCGGAATCTCCACGACGACGTAGATGACCGATGGGGCGTCCGGGCCGGAGGGGAGGTCGTGGAAGTTCATCGTCGTCCCTCGCTCGGGCTCGCGTGGTCTCCGGCCGGCGGCCGGAGCCCTTCCGCTCCGCCCGGGTGCAAGAAGGGCTCCACCCGGGCCGGCGTGCGCGGGGGCCCGGAGCCCGCTCCTGGAGGCGGCCCCCGCCGTTGGCCGGGAGCCGCGCCGCGGCTAGCTTGCGGCGGCGCGAGGGAGGCGTACGGGGCGAGGGAGGAGGGCGATGACGGAGAGGCCGACACGCGGCGCCGGCGCCGGCGATCCGGACCGGTCCCCGGCGGGCGGCGGGAGCCCGGCGGGGCGGGACGCCCGGCAGGACCCGCTCGACGACCTCGAGCTCCTCCTGCGCGCCCGCTACGGCCTGGTCGTCCTCGCCACCGACGAAGAGGACCGCGCGGGGACGCTCCTCCGGCACCTGGCCGACGCGCTCGACCTGCCGCTGTTCACCTGGACCCGCACCAAGGGCCTCCGCCGCGAGGGGGCGGACGGGGCCGTGTACGGCTCGACCGACCCCGGCAAGGCGCTGGCGCACGTGGAGGCGGCGGACTTCGCGGCCGTCTACCACTTCCGGGGCCTCGGCCCCTACCTCGCGGACGACGTGGTGGGCCGGCGCCTGGAGGACGCGGTCCGCCCCTACACGGAGACGGACGGTGCGGTCGTGCTCACGGGGGCCGATCTGGAGCTGCCGCCCCGGCTCGAGGCCATGGCCGCCCGCGTGCGCCTCCCGCCTCCCGACGTCCGCGAGTTCTCCGAGCTCCTCGATCGCCTGGTGGAGGACATGCGCGAGCGGGGGCGGGTGCAGGTCGACCTCGGCCCCGCGGACCGCCGCCGGCTCCTGGAGCGGCTGGGCGGACTCACCCTGCTCGAGGCCGAGAAGGTGCTCACCCGCGCCATCGTGGAGGACGGGAGGCTCGGGCCCGAGGACGTGGACCAGGTGGTCCGGGCCAAGCGCGAACTGGTCGAGCGCGACGGGCTCCTCCAGTTCCGGCCCAGCGGGGGCGGGATGGACGACGTGGCCGACCTGGCCTCCCTCCGCGCGTGGCTCGAGGAGCGCCGCGCCTTCTTCGAGGATCCGGCCCGGGCCAGGGAGTTCGGGCTCCCGGCGCCCCGCGGGATCCTCCTCCTGGGCGTGCCGGGCTGCGGAAAGAGCCTCAGCGCCCGGGCGGTGGCGGGGGCGTGGGACCTCCCGCTCCTCAAGCTCGACCCCTCCAGGCTGTACAACAAGTACGTGGGCGAGACGGAGCGGAACCTCCGCCGGGCGACCGAGACGGCCTCGCGGCTGGCCCCCGTCGTCCTGTGGATCGACGAGATCGAGAAGGCGTTCGCGTCCGCGGGGGAGGGGGACGGCGGGGTCTCGATGCGCGTCCTCGGGACCTTCCTCTCCTGGATGCAGGACCGCGAGGGGGACGTGTTCGTGGTGGCCACCGCGAACGACGTGTCGCGCCTGCCGCCCGAGCTCCTGCGGAAGGGACGGTTCGACGAGATCTTCTTCGTGGACCTCCCGGACCGGGACGCCCGCGAGGCCATCCTCGCCCTCCACCTGCGGAGGCGGGACCGGGACCCGGCGCGCTTCGACCTGGAGGAGCTGGCCGCGGCGTCCGAGGGGTTCAGCGGGGCGGAGCTGGAGGGCGCGGTCGTGGCCGGGCTCTACGCCTCCTTCTCGTCGGGCGACGAGCTCACGACGGAGACGATCGTCCGCGAGATGCGCAGGACCCGCCCGCTCTCCAGGGTCATGGCCGAGCGCGTCGCGTCGCTGCGGAGCTGGGCCTCCGGCCGGACCGTGGCGGCGAACTGAGGCCGACCCTCCCGGAGGCCGCGAGCGCGCGCCCCGGGGGCCGGGGGACGCTCGCGCCTCCCGGACGCACGCGCGCGCCGGAGCCCCCGCTCAGCTCTCCCGGCGGTCCAGGACGTAGACGTTGCGCTGGGCGGCCGGCAGGAGGATGACCTGGAACACGTTGACGTGGTCGGGGGCCGAGGCCACGTAATGGATCGTGTCCGCCACGTCCTCGGCGGTGAGGGGATGGAAGCCGTCGTACACCGCCTCCGCGCGCTCCTCGTTCCCGTGGAAGCGGACCTTCGAGAACTCGGTGTGCACGAAGCCGGGATCCACGCTGGAGACCCGGACGGGCGTCCCGGACAGGTCCACGTTCATGCCCTCGGTGAGGGCTTTCACGGCGAACTTGCTGGCGTTGTAGACGTTCCCGCGCGGGTAGACCTGATGCCCGGCCGTGCTCCCCAGGTTGATCACGTGCCCCCGCCCCGCCTCGATCATGCGGGGCAGGAAGGCGCGGCTCACGTTGAGGAGTCCTTTCACGTTCGTGTCGATCATCCGGTCCCAGTCCTCGGGGTCCCCCGCCTGGATCGGATCGAGGCCCGAGGCGAGCCCGGCGTTGTTGACCAGGATGTCCGGCACGACGCCCTCCTCGGCCAGGCGCGAAGCCTGGCGGCCGACGGCCTCCCGGTCCCGGACGTCCACCTCCGCGACCCGCACCTCCGCCCCCTGCGCCGAGCGGAGCTCGTCGGCCAGCTCCTCGAGCCGGTCCAGGCGGCGGGCCCAGAGGACGAGCCCGGCCCCGGAGGCCGCGAAGCGGCGCGCGCACGCCCGGCCGATCCCGGCGCTCGCCCCGGTGACGAGCACGGTCCTCTCCTCGATCCGGTCCATCCTGTCTCCCCCTGGGTCGCGTCGACGCGGCTCCCGCCCACCGGGTGCCGCGGGGTCCCAATGTCGGGGGGCGCGGGCCGCCCGGCCAGCGGGGCCGACGTGTCGGAGGCGGCCGCGGAGGTTATCTTGAAAGCACGGCGATGACCGCTCCCGGTGACGGGCGGGGTGACGCCGCCCCGCCCATCGCCCGATCCCTTGCACGGAGGTCTCGATGCGCACGTCGTCCGCCTGCGCCGTTCTCTTGATGCTGGGCCTCCCGCTGGCGGCCCACGGCCAGGAGCCGCAGGTCGTCCCCGTGCCCCCGTCTGGCCCCCAGTCTGCGGCCTGGCGGATGCGCATGGACGACCCGTCCGGGTCGGTCGACCGGGTCCACCTCGAGCCGGCGGAGGACGGAGCGCACATCTCCACTCGGGCGGCGGCGATCTTCTGGAGGCCCGCCGACACGGCCTCCGGGACCTTCACGGCCCGCGCGACCTTCCACGCCCGCGCCGGGAGCTCGCGGCGCGAGGGGTACGGGCTCCTGGTGGGAGGCAGGGACCTGGCCGGCCCGGACCAGGCGTACCTCTACTTCCTGGTTCGGGGCGACGGAAGCTGGCTGGTCAAGCGCCGGACGGGCGCGGAGACGGGCACCCTGAGCGGCGGATGGCAGCACTCGGAGGCCGTGGCCGAGGCGGGAGAGGGAGGGGAGGTGTCCCACGCGCTGGCCGTAAGCGTGGGCGCCGAATCGGTGCTCTTCCTGGTCGACGGCCGGCGGGTCGGCTCCGTTTCTCGGGACGCTGCCGGGCCCACGGACGGGATCGTCGGCCTCCGGGTGAACCATCGTCTCGACGTCGAAGTCACGGGTCCGGGCGTCCGTCCGGAGGGCGCAAGCCAGTGAGGACCCGTCCGGGGCGCGCGTGACACCGGCGCGTCGCGGATCGTCTGATCCACACAGGACCCTGCACGAAGAAGGGGGAGCCATGCGTGATGGGAGTCGGGGAGGTCGGAGCACGGTTGGGAGGAGCTCGGTGCGCGCGAGCGTGGCGCGGGGGACCGCCCGGCGCATGGGCGCGGGCGCCGTCGTCACCGCGGCGCTCCTCCTGGCGGCCTGCGCGCCGAAGCACGTCTCGCGCATCGACCCGAACTCGGTCACCGACCTGTCGGGGCGCTGGAACGACACCGACTCGCGCCTCGTGGCGGGGGCGCTGATCGAGCAGAGCCTGGGGGGAGGCTGGGCCGAGCGCTACTCGGGCTCGCACGGCGGGCAGCCGCCCACCGTGATCGTTGGACGGTTCAGGAACGACAGCTACGAGCACATCCCGGTCGCCACCTTCGTGAACGACCTGGAGCGCGCCTTCGTGTCCTCGGGCCAGGTGCAGGTGGTGGCCAGCCCGGAGGAGCGCGAGGAGGTGCGCACGGAGCGGGAGGACCAGCAGGAGCACGCCCGCGAGGACACCCGGGCGCGCCTGGCCCAGGAGCTGGGTGCCGACTACGTGCTCCAGGGCCAGATCCAGTCCATCGAGGACGAGGAGGGCGGCGAGAAGATCGTCTACTACCAGGTGGACGCCACGCTCATCGACCTCGAGTCGAACGTGAAGGTCTGGACGGGACAGCACCGGATCAAGAAGTACATCGAGCGCCGTCGGTTCGGCTTCTGAGAGGGAGGGACACCATGAGCGAACGGAACGTGGGACGCTCCGGAGTCCGCGATGTCCGCGCCCGGCGGGGCGGGACGCCGCTCCGCCTCCCGCTGGTCGGGGGGCTGGCCCTGCTCGCGGTCCAGGCCTGCTCGCCCAAGCAGGTCCACGAGGAGCCCATCATGGAGAACGGGGACCGGGTCTCCGTGGAGTCGGCGCAGACCGCGTCGACCGACGCCGCCGCCTCCGCCCGCATGGCGGCGGAGCGCGGCCGGGCCGACTCGATCCGTGCCGAGGCGCTGGCCTCGTGCAGCGGCGACGTGTGCGACGCCCTGGTCCGGGGCGAGGTCGCGCTCGGGATGTCGGAGACGCAGGTGCTGGCGGCCACGGGGACGACCGCCTCCGCGTGGCGGGTCCGCCGCTCGGGGCCGGCGGTCGTGCTCATGCCCCGGTCGCTGAACGACGTGCCCGCGGACGCGGTGGCACCGGTGGCCATGGTGCGGCTGGACGCCGGCCGGGTGGCCGGGTACGCCTACCGCGAGCCCACGGGGCTCAGGCTCGTGAGCCGACCCTCGGACGCCACTACGGAGGGCCGGGCCTCGGCGCTGGCCGAGCAGCTCCTCCGCCAGGGCGACGACCTGGTCGCGGCCGGCGACCTGGACGGCGCGCTCAACCGGTACGACCGGGCGGATGTCCTGCGGCCGGACGACCCGATGATCACCTACCGGATCGCGACGGTCCTGGACAAGCAGCTCCGGCCGATCGAGGCGCTGATCCAGTACCAGCTCTTCCTGCACCAGCTCGAGCTGGAGAAGATCGAGGCCGTCGGCGACCAGTACGCCAAGCTCGCCGACGCGATCGCGCAGGCGCGGGAGCGGGTGATCGTCCTCGAGAAGCAGACCAAGTAAGGGGGAGGCGATGCCGGGCGGGACCCCCTCCCGCCCCCGGCGGAGCGCGAGGAGCCGGGGCCGGGCGGCGCTGGCGGCGGCCGCGTGCGTGGCGGTGGCCGGGTGCGCGGCTCTCCTGCGGCCCTTCGGCGCCCGCACGCCCTCCGGGCTCTCGGGCTGGGACGAGAGCCTCCGGACGCTCTCCGCGGCCGGCCGCTTCGACTCGGCGCTGGCCCTCACCGCGCCCGACCGATCGGACGCGGGCGACGACCTCCTCCGCCTGGAGTACGAGGGCCTGGCCGCCCACTACGCCGGGGACCTCGAGCGGAGCCGCGCCGCGCTCGAGGCCGCGGGCCACATGGCGGAGGACCGGTACACGCGGAGCCTGGCCCGCATCGTCCTCTCCTTCGTCTCGAGCGACCGGACGCGGCCGTACCGGCCTCCGCTGACCGAGCGCCTCTTCCTCCACTACTACGGGGCCCTGGACTACCTGGCCGCGGGCGAGCGGGACGGCGCCGCGGTGGAGGCACGCCGGATCGAGCAGGAGCTGACGCGGGCCGATCCGGACCTCCTCGAGGAGCCGGCGGTGCGGGGCGTCGCGGCCACGCTCCACGCCTTCGACGGGACGGTGCTCGAGGCCTCGGGGAGGCCCGAGGAGGCGGCGGTCGCCTACCGGCTGGCGCGCCGGGCGGGCGCCGACCCGGCCGTGGCCCCCGACCCGTTCGAGCCGGCGGAACCCGTGGGTTCGGCGGACTCGGCGCGCGCGGCGGATCGCGCGGGGCCGGCCGCCGGGGCCGGGGCCGCCGCGGAGCCCGGCGGCGGTCCCGATGGGACGGCCGCGCCCCGCTCCGGCCGCGGCACGGTGGTCGTGGCGCTGGAGGAGGGCTGGGTGGCCCACCGGGTCGAGCGCTCACTCACGGTGCCGCTGTGGCCCGACGAGGTGCGGACGCTGCAGCGGACGGCCCGGGCGTCGGAGGCCCGGGGTGACGCCACCGGCGACACGGCCGACGAGGTCGCCCTGGACGTGGCCCGGCGCGGGCTCGGCCTCTCGCCTCTCGACCGGAGGTCGAGCCGACTCCGGAACGACGGCGACCGCGGCGACCCCTACATCTTCCGGGTCGCGTGGCCCGCCTTCGTGGGCGGCCTGGTCCCGGACGCCAGGCTGCGGGTGCGGGCCGGGCCGGTGTCCGGGGAGCCGCCGCTCGCGTCGGGCGGCGAGCCCGGAGCGACCGGCCCGCTCCGGGCGGACGGCGCGCCCGTGCGGGGCACGGCGCCGATGGAGCCGGCTTGGCCGGCTCCGGCCCACCCCTCCGCGCAGGGGGCGCACGCCACCGCCGACCTCTCCGCGTCCGTGCGCGCCGAGTTCCGGCGCGACGCCCCGGGCATCCTGGCCCGCACGCTCGTCCGCGCGGTGGCCAAGCGGGCCGCAGTGAAGGCCGTGAAGGAGGCCGTCTCGAAGAAGGACGAGGACCTGGGCGAGGTGGCCGGCCTGGCCGCCAACGTGGCCACCGCCCTCCTGGAGCAGGCCGACACGCGCGGCTGGAACCTCCTCCCCGCCCGCGTCCGCCTCCTCCGGCTCGACGTCCCGGCCGGCGCGCAGCGCCTCACCGTCCTCCTGGAGGCGGCGGGACGGCAGCGGGCTCGCACGCTCGACCTGGGCCCGGTGGACGTGCCGGCCGGCGGCGTGGTCGTGGTTCCGACCCGCGTGTGGGACGCCGGCGGGAGGAGCGGAGGGTGAGGTCTCGCGGGTCCGACCGGAAGCCGGAGCGCTGGCGCCGGGTCTTCACGTGGATCGCGGTGGGCGTCGTGTCGGTGGCCGTCGCGGCCGAGGTCGTCCTCCACGGGGTGGTCGACGCCGACTTCGTTGCCCGTCGGCTGGCCGGCCGTCTTCCTCCGCGGTTCGCGCTCGACGTCGGCGACGCCGGCTTCAGCTTCCTGAGGGGCTCGCTGGACCTGCGCGGCGTGGAGCTCTGGCGGGTCGGCCCCGCGGGCGGGCGGGGCGTCCCGAGGATCGAGGTGCCGTCCCTCGAGCTCCGTGGGATCCACCGCCTGGCCCTCCTGGGCGGAGGGCCCTGGCAGCTGGGGACGATCCGGGCGGACAGCGCCCGGGCCACGATCCGACTCCACTCCCTGACGCGGCGCGCCCGGGAGGGAGGGGAGGCCGCGCCGCCGCGCGAGCGCCCGGGACGGCTGCTTCCGCGCCTGTCCGCGGGCGAGGTCGAGGTGCGCGGCGCCGTGGTGGTCCTCACGGACGACGACGGCGCCCCGGTCGACTCCGTGACGGGGCTCCGGGCGACGCTCGGGGAGGTGGGGACGACCTCCTCGGGTCCGGACGGAGGGGAGCTCCGGGTGGCCGCGGGCGCAAGCCTCCACGTCCCTTCCTTTCGTCACGTGACGGCGGACGGCCGTCGGGAGCTGGCGCTGGACGACGTGACCGTCTCCACCCAGGACTCGGCGGCGCGGGTAGCGGCCGTCCGCTGGGGTCCGCCGGGCGACCCGGACGCGCAGGCCGAGGGCATCACGCTCTCGGCGCGCGGCGTCACGGCCGGGCGGGTCGACTTCCCGCGCCTCGTCTCGGACCACGGGATCGTGATCGGCCGCGTGACGGTGGACACCCTCGACGTCCGCGCCGCGGTGCGCAGGACGGCGTCTCCCCCGGAGGGAGCCGCGCCGGGCATGCCCGGGGACTGGCTGGAAAGGGTCGACGTGCCGCTGGCCCTGGACACGGTCCGGGTGGTGCACGGGAGCGCGGGCTACTCGGAGACGCCCGCCGGCGCCTCGCGGGCCGGGAGCGTCCTGTTCCGGGACGCGAGCGGGCGGCTCCTCGGGCTCTCCAACGCGGAGGGGGCCGGATCCGCGCCCGGACCCGTGGACGTGGAGGTCTCGGCCCGCCTGGAGGGCAGCGCGCCGCTCCGGGCCCGCCTCACCGGGAGGCTGGTCGGCGACTCGGCCGACCTGCACGTGTCGGGCGGGGTGGGGTCCATGCCGGCCCCGGAGCTGAGTCCGGCGCTCGTCCCGCTGGCCGGGATCCGGGTGACCGCCGGGACCGTCGACACGGTGAGCTTCGACTTCCGCATGGAGGGCAGGCGTGCGACCGGACGGCTCGAGGTCCTCTACGGCGGGCTCGACCTCGAGAAGGCCGGGGAGGGGGAGGGGCCGCCCGGCCTCCTGCGGAAGATCGGGAGCTCGATCCTCCAGCGCCGTGTGTGGAAGGCCAACCCGTCCGAGCCCGGCCGCGACCCACGCGTCGGCCGGATCGACCACCGCCGGGCGGAGGACGAGTCGTTCTGGGCGTACCTGTGGAAGTCGATCCGCAGCGGGCTGATGGACGTGGTGAGGCGGTGAGCGGGCCCGCCGGGGCGGCCTCCGGGGGCACGGTCGCGGCCGCGCCGCCGCCCTCCGGCACGAGTCGCGCCGGCCTCGTCCGCCTCAGCGCGTGAAGGTCCCCGTCAGGCCGCCCGAGACGAGGCTCGCCACGTTGGTGAGGATTCGGGGGAGGGCGAACCCGCCCGGGGAGGCCAGGTAGCGGGGCTCCCACACGGGGTCGAACTTCTCCTTGTACCTCCTCAGCCCCTGGAAGCTGTAAAAATGGTCGCCGAACCGGTAGATCAGGGAGCCGACCCGACTCCAGGCGGTGGCCAGCGGCCGGGCCTCGAGCCCCGACAGCGGCGCCATGCCCAGCCCGAACCAGCGGTAGCCCTCCTCGCGGCCCCACAGCATGAGACGGACGAAGAGGTACTCCATGACCCCATCGGGCGCGTCGGGCCGGAAGCGCATGAGGTCGGGCGAGAGCTCCGTGCGTCCGGCCGAGGTCCACAGGTTGGCGAACGCCACGATCTCGCCCCCGCGGCGGACCAGGCCGGCGGGGAAGCGCGACAGATAGCTCTCGTCGAACCTCCCCATCGAGAAGCCCTTCTCCCGGGTTCCCTTCCCGGTCAGCCACGCGTCCGAGACCGACCGGAGCTGGGGCAGGAGATCCGGCACGGCGTCGGGTCCCACCACCTCGAACACGGCGCCTTCCGCCTCGACCCCCTTCAGCGTCCGGCGCAGGCCGCGCCTCGAGCCCCCCTCCAGGCCGAAGCTCTCCAGCGGAACGCGGGCTTCCTCGCCCAGCTTGAGGAGGGTGAGGCCCATGTCCAGGTAGAGGGGGAGACGCCGGGGGGTGACCTGGTAGAACACCGGCCAGTCGTCGTAGCGATCGGCCATCTCCCGGAAGCGCCACGCCAGCTCGGGCCAGCGCTCCTCGGGGCCGATCGGATCTCCCAGGGCCACCCGGCTCCTCCCCTCCGCCCCGTACATGAGGAGCGCGTCGCCGGCCTCGGCGAACAGGAAGGCCTTGTCGCCCAGGAGCGCCAGGTTCGAAGCGGCCACCGGGGACGCGGCCACGATCCCGGCGCCGCGGTCGAGCTCGCCGGGACCGGGCGGGGAGGGCTCGGCCCGCGCGGGACGCATCAGGCGTACGAGCGCCACGATGAGCGTGAGCCCCACCGCTCCCACCGTCGCCCGGAGGAAGCGCGGGGCATCGCCGCGGAGCGCGAACCTCCACCACAGGCTGGAGCTGAACTCCACGTGCCGGTAGGAGAACAGCCCCAGCCACACGGAGGTGATGAGGACGATCCCCACGGCGGCGGTCCAGCCCGGCGAGAACGCCTCGGCCAGGAGGGAGCCCTCGCGGTGGAAGCGGTCCCGCGCGGGGACCAGCACGGCCAGGAGGAGGGCCAGCAGCAGGGCCACCTCCCACTCGAGGCCCTTGAGCAGAGAGAGCACGATCCCGAGGGCCAGGAGCGGCACGGTGAGGTGCCAGGCGGAGTCGAGCCTGCGCCACAGGCCCCATCCCAGGACGAGGAGGGCGGCGCCGGCCACGCTCGCCAGGAAGTGCGAGACTTCGATCAACGGGAGCGGCAGGAAGCCGGAGAGCCGGGCCAGGCGCCCTCCGAGCTCGGGCGTGGAGCCCGAGACCAGGAGGATGGTCCCGGCCAGGAACGTCGCCACGGCCAGCACGTAGGGGGCCAGCGACAGCGTCCACCGACCCACGGTGCCCCCCAGCCTGGCCACGTACTCGCGGTGGGTGCGGAGCTCCAGCGCCCCGTAGGTCACGCCCGCGACCAGGAGCGGGAGGAGGTAGTAGATGCCCCGGAAGGCCAGGAGCCCCGCCAGCACGGCGCTCTGCGGCCCCTCGCCCGGGAGGAGCACGAGAAGCGTGGCCTCGAACACGCCGAGTCCGCCCGGGACGTGGCTGGCCAGGCCGATCGTCTGCGCGGCCACGAAGGTGGCCAGGAAGGCCGGATAGGACACGCCGAGGTCCCGCGGCAGGAGCACCCAGAGCACGCCCGCCGCCAGCGACCAATCCAGGGGCGAGATCACGAGCTGCGCCGCCGCGACGCGAGGTGGTGGAGGGGGGAACTCCCAGTCGCGCACCCGGAGGGCCGGTCCCCCCCGCAGGGTCCACAGGTAATAGCCGGCCACCAGGGCCAGGACGGCGATGCCGAGCAGCCGCCCGGGCGTACCGCCCAGGGGAGGGGGCAGGAGGGCCGGCCCGGCCGTGAGCAGGACGCCCGAGATCATCCCCACGCCGATCCAGAAAGTCACGGAGTAGAAGGCGATGACCTGTGAGATCTCGACGGCCGACAGCCCCCAGCTCGAGTACAGGCGGTAGCGCGCCGGGGCGCCGGTGAGAAGCGGAAAGCCCAGGCTCTGGCTGAAGGCGAATCCCACGAAGGAGGCGACCCCGGCCCTCCGCCAGGGGAGGTCGCGCCCGGCGTAGCGCACGCCCAGGAAGTCGTAAACTCCGAGGAGGAGGAAGTTGAGGGCCGTGAGCACCAGGGCGGCGGCCACCCGGCCGTTCGGGACTTCGGCCAGGGCCCGGGCCACCTCGCCGGGGCGGTAGTGCCGCAGCTCCCGGTCCAGGATCCACAGCGCCGCCGCGAACAGGGCGAGCCCGATGAGGGGACGGAGCCGCCGCAACACCCGGCGCCCGCCGCCGGTGGGCGCCGGTCCCTCGTCGCCTGTCTCGGTCCTGGCTTCCACGTCGTCCACGGTCCGGGGATCGGGGGTCCGACGCGCCGGGGCGGTCGGTTCGGGGTGGCTCGCTCTCGCGCCGTCCGGTCCCGGCGCATGCCGTCCGGCCGGGCCGGACTCGAGTCGAAGGTAGCCGGACGCCTCCGGGCCTCGCCAGCGCACCCGGTCTTTGGCAGACCGCCGCCCGCATGCTAATCTTCGGGGGTCGGACGGCGGCCGGGCGCTCGCCCGGAGCCGGCCTCGCATCCCCTCGCGGACGGTGGGACCATGGAGATCCTGTACGCCATCATCGCCTTCGGCGGCGCTCTCGCCCTGGCCACGAGCCTTCGCGTCCTCAAGGAGTACGAGCGGGCCGTGGTCTTCCGCCTCGGCCGGGTCCGTCCGCTCCGGGGGCCCGGCATGATCTTCCTCGTGCCCTTCGGGGTCGAGCGCATGGAGCGGGTGAGCCTGCGGGTCATCGCCATGGACATCCCGCCCCAGGACGTCATCACGCGCGACAACGTCTCGGTCAAGGTGAACGCCGTCCTCTACTTCAAGGTCAGCGACCCGCTCCACGCGATCCTGGAGATCGAGGACTATCTGTTCGCGACCTCGCAGCTGGCGCAGACGACCCTCCGCTCGGTCATCGGGCAGGCCGACCTGGACCACCTCCTGGCCGAGCGCGAGAAGTTCAACGAGATCCTGCGCGAGATCATCGACCAGGGCACCGACCCGTGGGGGATCGAGGTCACGGGCGTGGAGGTCAAGGACGTGGACCTCCCGCAGGAGATGAAGCGGGCCATGGCCCGGCAGGCGGAGGCCGAGCGGGAGCGCCGCGCCAAGGTCATCAGCGCCGAGGGCGAGTTCCAGGCCGCCATCAAGCTCCGCGACGCGGCGGGCCTCCTGAGCGAGCAGCCCGCCTCCCTGCAGCTCCGCTTCCTGCAGACGGCGTCCGAGATCGCCGCGGAGAACAACTCGACGACGCTGTTCCCGCTCCCGATCGACCTGTTCTCGGGACCCCTGCAGGGCCTGTTCGGCGGTCGGTCCGGGAAGGGAGGGAGCCGCAGCGATGAAGGGGGGGACGGCGGCGAGGACCCGCGCGCCCTGGCCGAGCGTCGGGTCGACGAGCTGTCGGGAGAGGGCGACGAGGACGCCCCCCGCCAGCTGAGCGGCGGCGAGGGCTCGGCCGAGGAGGTGGAGAAGCGGATCGACAAGGAGCTGCTGGCCCGGAAGGCCAGGGAGAGGGCCGGCTCGGAAGGGGACGCGGGTGAGACGAACGGGGAGGGCTGAGGTGGGCGACGCAGCGCGGAGAGGACCGTCCGGTCGGGCCGTAGAGGCGGCCGGGAGGAGGATCGCTCGGGCCCTGGCGGCGGCCGCGATCGGGGTCGTGGCGCTCGGGGCGGCCGCCTGCGGCCGGGGTGGGGGAGCGGCCGACCTCGTCCTCCTGCACGGGAAGATCGTCACGGTGGACTCGGCGCGGCCCGAGGCCGAGGCGCTCGCGGTCCGGGGCGACACGATCGTGGCGGTCGGCTCGGACGCCGAGATCGGAAGGCTGGTCGGACCCGACACCCGCACGATCGACCTGGCCGGGCGGCTGGCGGTGCCGGGCTTCATCGACTCGCACGCGCACTTCATGGGCATGGGGCGGGCCCTCACGGAGCTCGACCTCATGCACACGAGCACCTGGAGCGAGATCGTCGACAGCGTGGCCGCCGAGGCCGGCCGCCGCCGGCCGGGGAGCTGGATCCTGGGGCGGGGCTGGCACCAGGAGAAGTGGAGCGAGCCGTTCTCGCCCAGCGTCCGGGGCTTCCCGACCCGGGAGGCGCTCGACCGCGCCGCTCCCGACAACCCGGTGTACCTGGTCCACGCCAGCGGGCACGCGGCCATCGCCAACGGGGCGGCGCTCCGGGCGGCCGGGATCGGCCGCGACACGCCCGATCCGGAGGGCGGGACGATCGTCCGGGACGCGCGCGGCCGGGCCACCGGGGTCCTCCTCGACAACGCGGAGGGGCTGGTGGCGGCCGCGCTCGACAGCGCCCGCTCCGGGAGGACGCCGGAGGAGGTCCGGGCCGAGCGCGAGCGGCAGGTCGACCTGGCCGCGCGGGACGCCCTCTCCAAGGGGATCACGAGCCTCCAGGACCAGGGCGAGAGCCTGGCCACGATCGACTTCCTCGAGGACCTGGCCGAGCGGGGGAAGCTCCCCCTCCGCCTGTACGTGCTCGTGAGCCAGGGCGAGGCGACGGCCGCCAACGACTCGGCGCTCCGGGCGCACCGGATGATCGACCACGCGGGCGGCCACCTCACGGTGCGCGCCATAGGGGAGGTCACGGCCGACGGGGCGCTAGGCTCCCACAGCGCGTGGTTCCTGGAGCCGTACGCCGACCAGCCCGACAACACGGGGCTCGAGGTCACGTCCCCGGAGCGGATCGCCGAGATCGGCCGCATCGCGCTCCGGGATGACTTCCAGGTCGCCGTGCACGCCATCGGCGACCGCGCCAACCGGGAGACTCTCGACACATTCGCGGCGCTGTTCGACAGCATCGGCGGCGGGGCGGACCTCAGGTGGCGGATCGAGCACGCCCAGCACCTCAGCCCGCAGGACATCCCGCGCTTTGCCCGGCTGGGCGTCATCGCCTCCATGCAGGGGATCCACGCCTGCTCGGACGGCCCCTACGTCGTCCAGCGGCTCGGCGAGAAGCGCGCCCGGGAGGGAGCCTACGCCTGGAAGAAGCTGTGGGGGACGGGCGCCGTGGTCACGAACGGCACGGACGCCCCGGTCGAGGACGTCGATCCGCTGCCGAGCTTCGCGTGCACGGTCTCCCGGAAGCTGGCCGACGGCTCGCTCTTCTTCCCCGACGAGGCGCTGACGCGCGCTCAGGCGCTCCGCACCTACACGCTGAACGGAGCGTACGCGGCCTTCGAGGAGGACGAGAAGGGGTCGCTCACCCCCGGCAAGCTCGCGGACATCGCCGTCCTCTCCCGGGACATCATGACCATCCCCGTCGACTCGATCGCCTCGACGCGGGTCGACTACACGATCGTGGGCGGGAACGTGGAGTACGCCGCGGACGCCTCCGGCGGCTGATCGCCCCGATCCCGCACCCGGGATCGGAACGGAACCTGCGATTCGGGTCGGGCCGGGAGAGCGCAGGAGCCGAACCGGGCGATCCACGGCGGGGGGCGAGAGGCGGGATGGCCGAGCACCACGAGCTCTACCGCAGGGCGCGCTGGTACGACATCGTGTTCGAGCGCGACGTCGGGCGCGACCTGGACTTCCTCTCGGGGCTCTACCGCCGCGAGCACGGCCAGCCGCCGGCGTCGGTGGTCGACCTGGCGAGCGGGCCGGGATACCACGCCCTGGGCTTCGCGGAGCGGGGCCTGCGCGCCTCGGCCGTGGACCTCCGTCCCGAGATGCTCGAGCTGGGACAGGAGAAGGCCCGCGCCCGCGGCATCGAGGTGGAGTGGCGGTCCGAGGACATGCGCGAGCTCGAGCTCGACGAGCCCGTGGACCTGGCCATCTGCCTCTTCGATGGGCTCGACGCCCTCCAGACCGACGAGGACCTCGTCCGGCACATGCGGTCCGTCGCGCAGAGCCTGACGCCGGGCGGCCTGTACGTGATCGACCTCACCCATCCCCGCGACAGCGGCTACGGCGGCTACGGCTCGTTCCGCTACGAGGGGCGTCGCGACGGCGTCCACGTCGTCATCGACTGGGCCGTGAACGAGCCGCTCCCCGACCCGGTCACGGGGGTGTGCGAGACGGAGATCCGCATCACGGTGGAAGGGGAGGGTGAGCCGCAGGTGCTCCACGACACCGCCCGCGAGCGCTTCCTGACGGCCCGGGAGATCGCGCTCCTGGCCGCGCTGTCGGGCCGGCTCCGACCGATCGCGTGGTACGGAGACTACGACCTGGACGTCCCCCTGGACGCCGGCCCGGACTCGCGGCGCATGATCGCCGTCCTGGCGAAGACCGCGTGAGCGGTCCGGTCGCCCGGGACCCCGCGCCCGACGGCCCGAGGGCCTCCTACCTGGCGCCCGGACTCGAGGCCCGTCCGCTCGGCAGCTCGTTGGAGAGGGGCGTGTTCGCGGGCCGGCCGGTCGAGGCGGGGACCGTGCTGGCCGTGTGGGGCGGCCTCGTGGTGGACCGGGTGGGGCTGGACGCCCTCGCCCCCCGCGACCGCCAGCTCACCCTCCAGATCGAGGAGGGCCTGTACCTGGCGCCGGCCGGGCCTCCCGACCCCGCCGACTTCGTGAACCACTCCTGCGATCCCAACGCGGGCCTCCGGGGCCAGGTGGTCCTCGTCGCGCGGCGGCCGATCGCGGCGGGCGAGGAGGTCTGCTACGACTACGCGATGACCGAGGTCACCGCGTACGACGAGTTCGAGTGCCGGTGCGGATCCGAGCTGTGCCGGGGACGGGTCACGGCCGAAGACTGGAAGGACCCGGAGCTGTGGGAGCGATACGAGGGCTGCTTCTCCCCCTACCTGGAGCGGCGAATCCGCCGGCTCCGGCGGGCCCAGGGAGGGGAGCGGCCGGGATCCTGACGCCGGGTGGAGCCGGCCCGGCGGCCGGCGGGTGAGCGTGCTCGAGGAGCTCAAGCGGAAGCTCGGGATCAACCGCGCCGTCCTGGCCCTGTCCGTGGCCAGGCTCGGGGACGGGATCGGGAACAGCATCCTGATCATCGTGATCCCGCTGTACGTGGCCCGGCTCCCGTCGCCGTGGTTCCACCTGCCGCAGTCGGTGCTGGTCGGGCTCCTGATCGCGGCCTTCGGGCTCGTGAACACCGCCGCCCAGCCCCTGGCGGGAACCCTGAGCGACCGGACGGGCCGCCGGAAGGCGTTCATCGTGTGGGGCCTCGTGATCATGGGGGCGGCCACGCTGGCCTTCATCCCGGCCACCCGCTACCGGGACCTCCTGCTCATCCGCGCCCTGCAGGGGATCGGGTTCGCCTGCACGATCCCGGCCTCCATGGCGATCATGACCGCGGTCACCGAGCGGGCCACGCGCGGCGGCTCGATGGGCGTGTTCACCACCTTCCGGATGATCGGCTTCGCCATCGGGCCGCTGCTCGGAGGCCTGGTGCTGGTCCATCTGGGCTTCGAGGCGGCCTTCCTGGTGGGGGCCGGCTTCCTGGCGGCGGGGATCGTGGCCGTACAGCTGTGGGTCGAGGACCCGCCCCGGGAGGAGGACGAGGCGGCGGGCCGCACCACCGCCTTCTTCGACCGCAGCCTGCTCACCCCGGGGCTCCTGTCGCTGGGCGGCGCCACCTTCGTGATGGCGGCGACGATCGCCATGATGTCCACGCTCGAGAACGAGTTCAACGCGCGCCTGGCGCAGACGGCCCTCGGCTTCGGCGTGGCGTTCAGCGCCCTCACCGTGAGCCGCCTCCTGTTCCAGGTCCCGCTCGGCTCGCTCTCCGATCGGATCGGCCGCAAGCCGGTCATCATCGCGGGCCTCGTCCTCCTGATGCCGACCACGGCGCTCCTGGGCCTCGTGGGTTCTACGCTGCAGCTCACCGCCGTCCGGCTGGCCCAGGGCGTGGCCTCGGCGGGGGTCGCCGCGCCCGCCTTCGCGCTGGCCGGGGACGTGTCGGTCGCCGGCGGCGAGGGGCGGCAGCTCAGCATCCTCACGATGGGGTTCGGCCTGGGGATCGCGGTCGGGCCGCTCCTGGCCGGGTTCCTGGCGGTGGTGAGCTTCGAGGCGCCGTTCCTCATCGGGGGCGGCCTGGCCCTCGTGGCGGCCTGGATCGTGTACCTGTACGCACCGGAGACGTCGGGTGAGAACGCCAATGCCTGAGGACAGGGTGGACGTGGTCGTGGTGGGGGCCGGGCTCGGCGGGCTCGCGCTGGTGCGCGAGCTGTCGGCGAGGGGGGTCGACGTTTTGGCGCTGGAGGCGTCGGAGCGGCCGGGCGGGGTGACCTGGACGGAGCGGCGCGAGGGGCGCCTCCTCGAGACCGGCCCGCAGCGGATCCGGCCCTCCGGCGCCGTGGGCAGGCTGGTCTCCGAGCTCGGGCTCGAGGAGAGGCTCCTCGTGTCGCCGGGCGAGCTGCCGCTCTACGTGTACCGGGACGGGAGGCTCGGCCTCGTGCCCCTGTCGGCGGGGGAGCTCGTGCGCACCGACCTGCTGTCGGCCGCCGGGAAGCTCCGGCTCCTGGCCGAGCCCCTGACGGGCGGGGTCCGTCCCGGGGAGACCGTGGACCGCTACCTGGTCCGGAAGCTCGGCCGGGAGGCCTACCTCCACCTGGTCGGGCCGCTGTACGGCGGGCTGTACGGATCGGATCCGTCCCGCATGCTGGTCGAGGAGTCGCTGGGGCACATCCTGCGGCGCTTCGGGGTGGGACGGAGCCTCGGGATGGCGGTCCTCGGGATGCTGGGCCGCCGCGGGGAGGCGCCCCCGCCGGCCACCTTCTTCGGCGGCATGGCCGAGCTCCCCCGCGCCATGGCGGAGGCCCACCGCGACCGCATCCGGTTCGGGACCCGGGTCACGGACCTGCGCCGCGAGGGCGGCCGGTGGCGGGTGTCGGCGGTGCGTCCGGGCGAGGACGCCGCGGCGGCCGCCGGGGACGGCGAGCGCGGCCCGGCCGCCGCGCGAAGCGCCGTCGAGATCGAGGCCGGGAGCGTCGTGGTCACGGTGCCGGCGCCCGAGGCGGCCCCGCTCCTCCGACGGGAGGCTCCGGCGGCCGCCGAGCGGGTGGGACGTCTCACCTACAACCGCCTGGTGGTGGTCCACCTCCTGGCCGACGGCGAGCTGGAGGGGCTGGGATGCCAGGTGTCGCTGGCCGAGCGGGGCATGGCCACGCGCGGGCTCACCTGGAACGCGGCGGCGTTCGGGCCGCATCCTGACACCCCGCCCGGGGAGCGCGAGGCGAGGGAGGCCCGGGCGGGCGTCCACACCTCGTTTCTGGGGGGCGCCGGCCGGGAGGACGTCGTGGCCATGGACGACGCGGACGTCGCCGAGCTGGCGGCGGCCGAGTTCCGGCGGATCACGGGCCTCCCGGCACGCCCGATCCTGGTGAGCCGCGTGTGGATGCCGGCCTGGGACCGGACCTGGGCCGGGATCGGCGACCTGGAGCTCCCCGACGGCCTCGACATGTGCGCCGCGTGGAGCGAGCGGCCCGGCATCCCGGGCCGGCTCGACGAGGCCGCGCGCACGGCGGCCTCGGTCGCGGGGGGTGGCTAGCGTCGGTGCGGCGGCCCCGGTGCGGGGAGGCCCGGGCTCACTCCGCCCGGCGCTCCAGCCCCGCGTTCAGGCAGGACGCCGCCGGGTCGGGCCGGCAGCGGCAGGCCCCGAGGGCGGGGGCGCCGTCCCCTCCGGGGAGCGCGCCGTCTCCGAGCGCCCCCTCGACCAGGTCCGCCAGCAGCGCCGGGAACGCCGGGTCGTCGTGCGGGACGGGCACGCGGTGGAGGTCGAGCCCGGCCCCGGCCGCCACCTCGCGGAGGTCCACGTCCAGCTCCGAGAGGGTCTCCGACTGCTCGTGCATGAAGCTCGTCGGGTCGACGACCACGGCGTCGACCTCGCCTCCGAGGCCGCGGACCACGTCGTCGATCTCCGGCTCGGTCCACGGGATGGACCGGTTGCCGTGGTTCTGGAAGCCCAGGGACCAGCGCTCGACCCCCAGGAGCCCGGCCACGCTGCGGCAGTAGTCGTCGACGTAGATGTCGTAGCGGTTCCCATCGTCCAGGTAGCGGCGGGGCGTCCCGTGCGCGGAGAACACGAGCCGGGTCCGCGGCGAGCCGAGGTCGACGCCTCCCCCGGCGGCGCGGCGGCGGATGGCCTCCGCCCGCAGCTCGAGGTAGGCCGGGTGCCGGTGCCAGCCCGTGATCTCGCGCCTCTCGACCTCCCAGCCCACCCCACCGGCCGCGGCCGCCATCTCCTCCAGCGCCGCCATCGTGGTGGACCGGCCGCACAGGGGGTAGACGGGGAGCCCCACCAGGCGGGCGGCTCCCGCCTCCCGGGCGCTCTCCACCGCGTCCGGGATGGAGGGGGAGGTGAACTGCATGCCCACGAAGGTGAGCGCGTCGTGGCCCCGGCGGCGGAGCTCGGCCCCCAGGGCGTCGGCCTGGGCCTCGGCCTGCTCCGCCAGGGGGGAGCCCCCGATCTCCCGGTACTCCTCGATGAGCCCCGGGGCGCGGCGCTCGGCCAGCTCGCGGCTCCGGCGCCGCGCGGCCTCCCGGTCGTGGTCCTCGAGCGAGGCGTTCCGAAGGAAGATGCGCTCGAGGTAGGGTACGACCTCCTCCTCGGTGGCTCGGGCCGGCTCGCCGAAGTTCAGCAGGAGTACGGCTGTCCTCATCGCTCCTCCGCGGGGGCGGTCGCGTCGAAGCCGTGGACCTCCTCGACCACCGCACGGACCACCGCCGGGTCCGTGGCAGGGAGCATGCCGTGCCCGAGGTTGAAGATGTGCCCGGGGCGGCCGCCCGCCCGGCGGAGGACGTCGCGCGCCTCGCGGCGGGCGATCTCCTCCCCGGCCAGGAGCGCTGTCGGGTCCAGGTTCCCCTGGATGGCGCGGTCGGTGCCGACCGCCTCCCACGCCTCGTCCAGGGGGAGCCGCCAGTCGACTCCGAGCGCGTCCCCGCCCGCCCTGGCCGCCGGCGGGAGGAGCGCGGGGTTGCCGGTGAGGAAGTGGATCGAGGGGATCCCCTCCTCGCGGAGCCGGTCCAGGAGGCGCCGCGAGTGCGGCGCCACGCGGCTCTCGTACAGGGCCGGGGAGAGGGCGCCCGCCCACGAGTCGAACACCTGGATGGCGCCCGCCCCGGCCTCGGCCTGCGCCACGGCGAACTCGGCCAGCTGGTCCGCCCAGAAGCCCAGCAGCCGGTCGGACGCCGCGGGCTCCGACCACAGGAAGGCCTTCGTCTCTTCCAGGTTCCGCGAGCGCGGCCCGCGGATCAGGTACGAGCACAGGGTGAGCGGGGCGCCGACGAAGCCCACGACCGGGACGTCCAGCCGGCCCGACACGAGCTTCACGTGCTCGAGGACGTGCGCCAGGTCCGCGCGCGGATCGAAGCGGCGGAGGCGGCCCACGTCGGCCTCCGACTCGATCGGATTCTGGACGACGGGCCCGACGCCCTCCACCATGTCCACGCGGAGGCCCGCCGCCTCGAAGGGCGTCGAGAGGTCCGCGAACAGCACCGCGGCGTCGACCGGGAAGTACTCGAGCGGCAGAGCCGTGACCTCGGCGGCCGCGGGCGGGTCCGCCAGGATCTCGGCCATGGAGCGGTCGGCGCGGATCTGGCGGTACCGGGGCAGGGAGCGGCCCGCCTGGCGCATGAACCACACGGGCGTGACGTCCACCGGCTCGCGCCGGAGGGCTCGGAGGAGGCGATCGTTCATCCTGTCTCGTCGGGAGCTCGGGGAACGCCTGGGACCGATCGGTCGGCGGGGAAGCTAGCGATGTACGGCGGAGGGAGCGAGATCGGGGCATGATGGACACGACCGGCGGGACCGGCGAGGCCGCCTCCCCGGAGGCGCGCGAGCTGCTCGGAGTGCTGGCCTTCCTGGGGCCCTCGCCCGTGCCGTTGTGGCTGTTCGCCGAGGGGAGCGCCCACCTCCCGTCGCCCCTCGACGCCGTCGCGGACGCCGGGACGGGCTCGCTGGAGACGACCGTCCGGGAGCTGGTCGACGCAGGGCTGGCACGCCTGACCGACGCCGGGGTGGCCCTGGAGCCGGAGGTGGCCGCCGCCGGCCGGGAGTCCCTCGCCGGGGTCGAGCGCTCCCGGAGCGTGGGGACGGCGCTCGCCCTCCTGGACGAGGCCTTCCCCGACCGCGTCGGTCGCGAGGAGGACGTGGCCCGCTGCGAGCTCCTGGCCCCCTGGATCGAGGCGGTGGCCGGGCACGTGGCAGGGGGCGGCCGGAGCACCGAGCGCGCCGCGCACCTGCTGGCCCGTCTCGGGTCGTTCCGCGCGCTCTCGGGCCGGCCCGAGGAGGCGCGGCGGGCGCTCCGCCGCGCCGTGGCCCTGGCCGAGGGCGAAGAGGGCGGCGGCCCGCTCGAGGGTCCCCTGCGGGCCGTCCTGGCCGACGAGCACGCCTCCGTTCTGGCCGAGCTCGACCGGCCCGGGGAGGCGGCCGGGGAGGCGCGCCGGGCCGCGTCCCTGGCCCGCGAGCTCCTCCCGGATGACGCCCCCCAGCTCCCCGTCTTCCTCCTCAACGTCGGACGCACGCTGCGGCAGGCGGGGGACGCGGCCGGGGCCGAGGAGGCCCTCCGGGAAGCGCTGGAGAGGGCGGAGTCCGCCGATTCGCCCGCCGCCCGGCCGCTGGTGGTCGAGGCGCGGCTGGCGCTGGCCGAGGTCGCGCTGGGGGACGGACGGCCGGAGGACGCCGCCGACGCGGCGCGCGGGGCTCTCGAGGCGGCCGACGAGGAGCGGGCGCCCGGCCTGGCGGCCCGGGCCACGTGGATCCTGGCCGATGCGCTGGGCGAGGCGGGCTCCGCCGAGGAGGCCACGCGCTACTACCGGAGGAGCCTCGAGCTGGACACGCGCCGCTACGGCGCCCGCCATCCCGGGGTGGGCCAGAAGGCCCTCGGGCTCGGCCTTCACCTCGAGCGCCGCGGGCTTTCCGGAGAGGCCGAGGAGGCGTACGAGCGGGCCCTGTCCATCTTCGGCGACACGCTCGGTCCCGACTCGGAGCCGGCGCGTGCGGCCCGGAGCTGCCTGGAACGCGTCCGGGGCTAACGGGGCCGGGGCCGGGCCTGGCGCGTCCGGGGCCAGCGGAGCCGGATCAGCGCGTCCGGGCCCAGCGCGTCCGAGGCCAGCCGGCCCGGCGCCGCGGACGTCCCCGCGCCCGCCGCCCTCAGAACGCCAGGCCGGTCTCCGCTCCGACCAGGATCGTCCGCCCGCGGGCCGGGAATCCCACCGCCTCCACGTAGCGGCGGTCGAGGACGTTGTCGACCCGGAGGGTGGCCGCGAGCGGCGGACGTCCGGGTCCGCCGTCCAGGAGCCGCCACCGGGCCGAGAGGTCGGCCCGGACGTAGCCCGGGAGCTCCACCCTGCGGGCGGGATACGCCGAGAAGTCGCGGTCCTCGCGCGGGCCGACAGCCGTCACCGAGACGGTGACGGAGCTCCCGCTCCGGGGCGTCCACGTCGCCCCCGCCTCGCCGCTGTGCCGGGCGCGCCGCAGGAGCGGCTCCCCCTCCACGAAGGTGGCGTCGGGCCCCGAGTCGAACCCGGCGTCCAGCGTCTCGGTGTGGAGCCAGGTCCAGCCGGCGTGCAGGCTGAGCTCCCCCCACGGTCGCGCCTCGAGGCCCGCCTCCAGCCCCCGGGCCGCCGCGCTCGGGACGTTGAAGTAGTTGGGGGCCGAGGCCGACGGCGGGGAGAACGTGAACTGGATGAGGTCCTCGAAGCGCTGGTCGAACCACGTGGCGTGGAGGGCCATCCGGTCGCCCAGGAGCGGCTGTCGGGCGCCGACCTCCCAGCTCCGGCTGTGCTCGGGCTCCAGCTCCGGGTTCCCGTTCACGAAGCTGCTCCCGAAGCTCTCGAAGAAGGTGGGCTCCTTGAAGCCGGTGCCCGCCGCGGCCCGGAAGCGCGTCCCCCACGGGAGCCGGTAGGCGGCTCCGGCCCTCCAGGTCGTCCACGTGCCGAACGCCTGGTCGTCGTCCACGCGCGCTCCCGCGGTCAGGCTGAGCCCGGCGACGGGCCGGCTCAGGACCTGGACGTAGGCGCCCGCGTCCCGGCGCGCGCCGTCCGTGCGGCTCACCGAGGCGCCGGCGGGCGAGACCGACCGGCTCGAGTCCCGCCCGGTCTCCCGCTCCCAGGTGCCGCCGAGGCTCACGACCGTGCCCGAGGTGGGGCGGAGGTCGACCCGGAGGTCGGCGGACCGGCGCGCCTGCCGCCCGTCCCCGTGGTTGGCGTAGAAGCCGGTCGTGTCGGAGGGCCCGTCCCGCGCGTCCCGCAGGTGCGAGCGGGCCTCGTGATCGGCCAGCTGCAGCCGAACCCCGACCGCGTCCGAGAGGCGGCGGGAGAGCGTGAGCCCGGCCGACAGGCTCCGGCCGTCGCGGAACTGGTTCCGGTCCACGACCCGGCCCGTCCCATCGGTCGGGAAGTGAGCGGTGAACGCGTCCCAGCGGGCGGTGAGGGTGGCCCGGGTGGCCGGGTCGGGCAGCAGCCGCACGCTCCCGGTGGCGGTCGTGTTCCGGTACGCGTCGTTGTAGGGCAGGGTGCCGTCCGTGGAGAAGCGGCCCACCGACGCGCCGTAGCGGACGGTCTCGCTCCCACCGCGCACGCTGGCGGTCCCGTCCAGGCTCGCGTAGGAGCCGGCCCGCGCGGAGGCGTGGACCGTGGGCGGCCCGCGGCCGCGGTCGGTGAAGATCTGCACCACGCCCGAGACCGCGTCCGAGCCGTACAGGACGCTGGCGGGGCCCCGCACGATCTCGATGCGCCGGACGCCCGTCGTCGTGAGCGACGAGAAGTCGAAGTCGCCGCCGGCCTGGTTCACCGGGACGCCGTCCACCAGGACCTTGACGTAGTTGCTCTCCCCGCCGCGCAGGAACAGCGAGGCCGGGCTCCCCCACGGTCCCGTCTGGACGACCTGCGCCGCGGGGACGCGCCGGAGGAGGTCCAGGACGTGCAGGGCGCCGGCGGCCCGGATGCGGGCGGAGTCGAGCACCGTGACGTCGCTCACCACGGCGTCCCGGGGCACGGGCATGCGGTAGGCGGTGACCACGAGGCCCGGGAGGAGGACGGTGTCGCTCCGGGACCGCGCGGCCGTGTCGCCCGGGGCCTGCGCGGCCGAGGGGGCCGGCCGTGCGGCCAGGGCGGCGGCCGCGAGGGTCGCAGCCACGAGAATGCGTACGCTCCGTTCGGCGGTGCTCACGAGACCTCCTCGGGTTCGTTTCGGGTGGCCAGCGCGGTGACCTGGGGCGCCCCGGCGTCGGGGCCGGGCCCGGGATGGCTCGTGACGCGGACCGGCCAGCCGTAGACGCGCTCGATCGTCTCCCGCTCCAGGACCTGGGCGGGCGTTCCCACCGCGGCCTGCCGGCCGCCGTCGAGGAGGAGGAGGCGGTCGGCGAAGCGGGAGGCGGTGTTCAGGTCGTGGGTGACGAGGACGACGGTCGTCCCTTCGGGCCCCGCCAGCTCCCTCAGGAGCCCGAAGATCTCCATGCGGTGGCGGAGATCCAGGGAGACCGTGGGCTCGTCCAGCACAAGGACCTCGGGCTCCTGCGCCAGGGCGCGCGCCAGGCGGCCCAGCTGCAGCTCGCCCCCCGACAGGGTGGAGACCGGCCGGCCCGCGACCGCCGCGAGGTCGCACCTCGCCAGAGCCTCGCGGACGGCGCGGCGGTCGCCGGGACCCTCGGCCCGCCACGGGCCCAGGTGGGGGTAGCGGCCCATGGCCACCAGCTCCTCCACCGAGAGCGGGAAGGCGATCTCCTCGTGCTGGGGCACGACGGCCACCCGGCGCGCCAGCTCGCGGCGCCCCCACGTCTCCAGGCCGCGGCCCAGGACGCGGATGCGGCCCCGGTCCGCGCCGAGCGCCCCGAGGAGGAGGCGGAGGAGGGTGGACTTCCCCGAGCCGTTGGGACCCAGGACGCCGAACAGCTCGCCGGGGGCCACCGTGAAGGCGACGTCGTCCAGGGTGGGGCTCGCGGCCCGCGGATAGCGGAACGCCAGCCCCTCGACGGCCAGGGCGGCGGCGCGCGAGCGGGCCTCCGGCGCGGCGGCCCCGGCCCGCCGGCGGTCCGCAGGGGGTCCGGCCGCGCTCACCCGAGCCCCCCGCCCCGGCCCGACTCCCGGACCAGGAGCGTCACGAACAGCGGGACGCCGACCAGCGCGGTGACGACCCCGACCGGGAGCTCCGCGGGGGCGGCCACCGTGCGGGCGGCGGTGTCGGCCAGGACCAGGAACGCCCCGCCGGCCAGCAGCGAGGCGGGCATCAGGAGGCGGTGGTCGCTCCCCCAGGCCAGCCGCACGGCGTGCGGGACGATGAGGCCGACGAAGCCGATGGCGCCGGCCACCGACACCGTGGCGGCCACGAGCAGCGAGGTCGCGACGTACACGATCCGCTTGGTCCCCTCCACCTTGGTGCCCAGGTAGAGGGCCGTCTCCTCCCCCACGGCCAGGAGGTTCAGCGGCCGGGCCAGGGCCAGGAGGACGGCGGAGGAGGGGAGGACGTACAGGGCCAGGATCCAGGTCTCGCTCCAGCCGGCGCCCGACAGGCTCCCCATCATCCAGTAGATGGCCGAGCGGAACGCCTCGGCGCGTCCCAGGCTGAGGAGGAGCATGATGAGAGCGTTGAAGAAGGCGCCCGCCACGACCCCCGCCAGGAGGAGGACACGCGTGTCGAGCGCCAGGGAGCTCCGTGCGGCCACGGCCAGCACGGCGCCCACGGCCAGCAGCGCCCCGCAGAAGGCGGCCACGGGGAGGGACCACACGCCGGCCGCGCTCCACCCGAGGACCAGGGCGGCCACGGCGCCGAGCGCGGCGCCGCCGGAGACGCCCAGCACGTAGGGCTCGGCGAGGGGGTTCCGGAGGAGGGCCTGGAACGCCGCCCCGGCCACCGCCAGGCCGCCGCCGACCAGCGCCCCCTGGACGGCGCGCGGGAGCCGAAGGCCGAGGACGATGCCCCGGGCGGCCGGGTCGCCGCCCCCGCCCAGCGCGGCCAGCACCCGGCCGGGGGCGATGGGGGCGGCCCCCACCAGCACCGCCAGGCCCAGGCAGGCCGCCAGGACCAGGACCAGGAACGCGAGCCGCAGGGCCGGACGCGGGCCGCGCCGGGCCGGCGCATCGGACGCGGGATCGGACGTGACGCTGTCGTTCAGAGGCTCCTCCCCTCGGAGGCCTTCGGCCCCGCGGGGGAGGGGGAAGCGCGACGGGATGCGCCGCGCCCGACCCCTCCCTCGAGGGGCTCATCCTCGGGCACGGACGGAGCCGGTCTCCTGACTCGAGGCGGTCGCGTCCGCCTTCCCGGTCCGCCCCTCGGGGCGGTCCAGTGGCTCGTCGGGCGCGCCGTGCCGCGATCCCGTGGATCGCGGGCCTCTCACAGTGGCGGGGCCGTGCCGGATTCTCACCGGCTTCCGGGGGGCTCCGTCCGCCTGTCTACGAACGAGAGATAGCCGCCGGGGCCGGCGCCGGGCAAGCCCCCGATGCAGAACGGGCCCGGCGGCTGCCGGGCCCGTCCGTCCGACCGCGTGGGGTGCGCGCCGTCAGGCGCTCACCGCCCGCTGGAACCTGGCGCTCACCGCCGAGCCGCTCAGCACGGTGGCTCCGGCCACGCTCAGGAACGCCACCAGCGTGAGGACGTGGGGCGTGAGGCCGATGAGGGCCAGGATCCCCAGCACGGCGGCGCCGAGGCCCACGAGGACCTGCGTGCCGACGGCGGCCTTCACGGCCTGCCGGGCGACGCCGTGCATCTCTTTGCCGTGCCTGCGTGCACGGGCGGCGAGAGAGGCGTGGTTGAGCTCGGACACCAGCGTGCTGCCGATGAGGAGCGAGCCACCGAAGACGATGGCCGCCACGCTCATCAGGGACCAGCGGCTGACGCCGAGCAGGGCCAGGATGCCGAGCACGATGCCGGCGATCCCTCCCAGGAACTCCGTGGTCATTCCGGCTCCGAGCTCGGTGTCGTCCATCGAGGACTCGGAGAGCTCCGAGACCAGCTCGGAGTACCGCGTCGCGATGGCGCCGCCCTCCGAGAGGAGCGCCGCACCCACGGCGATCGTCGCTATCGCGGCCAGGAACGCCGGGGAGACCCCGGACAGGCCGAGGATCGCCAGGACGACGGCGCCGCCTCCGGCCACCGCCTCCACGGTGGAGCCTCCGGCCACCACCCGGGCCGCGTCTCGCTGCGACGAAATCGATTCCGCTCTGCTCGCAGTACTCATGTTCGTGCCTCCTTTCCTGAAAGCGGACTCCATGTATCGCCGCTTCCGGCCACCGGCGGCACGATCTCGCCGCCGACGGCCTCGGCGGCACCCTCACAGAGGGAGCATTAACCATTCCGGTGGCGAAGCCCCGGTGCCGCGGGCATCTTGAGCCCTCGCGGCGGTCGCGTCGGCGTGGAAACGGCCTGGAGAGGAGGCCTTCCGGGTGATGGCGAGAGGAGGGACAGAGGGGGCCGGCGGTCGCCCCGGACCCGTGCGGTCGCGGGGCGGACCCGGCGCGATGGTCGCCGCCGCGTTCCTGGGGCCCGGCACGATCACCACGGCCACCCTGGCCGGCGTGCGCACCGGATCGGCGCTCCTGTGGGCGCTCCTGTTCTCGGTCCTGGCCACCCTGGCCCTCCAGGAGATGGCGGCCCGGCTCGGCCTCGTGACCGGGCAGGGGCTGGGGGAGGCCGTTCGGGCCCGCTTCCGGCGCGGGCCGGCCCGGACGGCCGCCGCCCTCCTCGTGCTCTCGGCCATCGTGATCGGGAACGCGGCCTACGAGACCGGGAACCTCCTGGGCGGGGCGCTGGGCGCGAGCGCCCTGGGCGGCGGGCCGGCGCGGGCGTGGGCGCCCGTCCTCGGCCTCGGAGCGGCGGCCCTCCTGTGGTGGGGCCGGTACGCGATCCTCCAGCGGTGGCTCACGCTCATGGTGGGGGTCATGGGCATCGTCTTCTTCGCGACCGCCGCCACGCTCCTCCCGTCGCCGGGCGAGCTCCTCCGCGGCCTCCTCGTCCCCGAGGCGCCGGGGAGCGCCGCCCTCCTGGCCCTGGGGCTCGTCGGGACCACCGTGGTGCCGTACAACCTGTTCCTCCACGCCTCGGCCGTGCGGGAGCGCTGGTCGGGAGCCGGGGACCTCCCCGAGGCGCGGCGCGACGCGGCCCGGGCCATCGTGCTGGGCGGGCTGGTGAGCATGGCCGTGGTCGTCACGGCGGCGGGGGCCGGCGCGCCCGGCGTCGAGAACGCGGCCGACATGGCCCGCCAGCTGGAGCCCCTCCTGGGCGAATGGGCCCGCGTGTTCTTCGGCGCCGGCCTCCTGGCCGCGGGCCTCACCTCGGCCATCACGGCGCCCCTGGCCGCCGCCTGGGCCGCCTGCGGGGTCCTGGGGTGGGACGCCGACCTCCGCTCGGCTCGCTTCCGCGCCGTGTGGGGCCTCGTGCTCGGGGCCGGGATCGCCTTCTCGGTCCTCGGGATCCGGCCGGTGCCGGCCATCCTCTTCGCCCAGGTGGCCAACGGCCTCCTCCTCCCGGCGGTGGCCGTCTTCCTCCTGGTGGCCGTGAACGACGGCGAGCGCATGGGCCGGTGGCGGAACGGCCGGGCGCTCAACCTGGCGGGCGCCGTGGTCGTGGCGCTGGCGGCCGTGCTCGGCGTCCGCGCGCTCGCGGGGGTGTTCTGATGGCGGCCGGCGGCTCGAGCGTCGAGCCCGGCGGCGGGGCGCCCGGCAGCGGGACCGCCCGCCCGCCGACCCGGATCGGGATCGACGTGGGCGGGACGTTCACCGACTTCGTGGTCGTGCGCGAGGGCGGGGAGGCGGCGGTCCGCACCTCCAAGCTCCTCTCGACCCCCGACGACCCGTCCCGGGCGGTCCTGGCGGGCCTCGGACGGATCCTGGGCGCGGACGCGGCGGGCGATGCGGCGAGCGGCGGGGCCGACGGCGACGCGAGCGGCGGGGTGGCCGGCGACGCGAGCGGCGGGGTGGCCGGCGGCCCCGGGCCGGTCGTGGTCCACGGCTCCACGGTGGCCACGAACGCCGTCCTCGAGCGGAAGGGGGCCCGCACCGCGCTCGTGGCCACTCGCGGATTTCGGGACGTCCTGACCATCGGGCGGCAGGCCCGCCCGGCCCTCTACGATCTCGAGCCCCGACCTCCGGTGCCGCTCGTCCCCGCCGACCTGTGCTTCGAGGTGGACGAGCGGGTGGACCACCGGGGCCGGGTCCTCCGTCCCCTCGCCGACGAGGAGGTCGAGCGCGTGACGTCGCGCCTCCTCGAGTCCGGCGTGCGCTCGGTGGCCGTCTGCCTCCTGTTCTCCTTCCTCCGGCCGGAGCACGAGGCCCGCCTGGGCCGCCGGCTCCGGGCCGAGGGCCTCTCGGTCTCCCTCTCCAGCGAGGTCCTCCCGGAGCTCCGCGAGTACGAGCGGGCGAGCGCCACGGCGGTCGACGCCTACGTGACCCCGGTGGTGGACCGCTACCTGGGCCGGATCGAGGAGGGGGCGGGCGGCGGCCGCTGGAGGGTCATGCAGTCGAGCGGCGGGAGCCTGAGCCTGGCGGCCGCGCGCGGCACCGGCCTGGGCTCGGTGCTCTCGGGTCCGGCGGGCGGGGTCGTGGGCGCGCTGCACGTGGCCCGGGCCGCCGGCCTCGACCGGATCATCGGCTTCGACATGGGCGGGACCTCGACCGACGTGTCGCTGGCCGATGGCGAGCCGCGGCTCACGACCGAGGCCACGATCGACGGGCTCCCGCTCGCGGTCCCGGTCGTCGACCTGCACACGGTCGGCTCGGGCGGCGGGTCGGTGGCGCGGGTGGACACGGGGGGCGCCCTGCGGGTGGGCCCCGAGAGTTCCGGCGCCGACCCGGGCCCGGCGTGCTACGGGCGGGGAGGGGAGCGCCCCACGGTGACCGACGCCAACCTGGCGCTCGGGCGCATGGACCCGGGCGCCTTCCTGGGGGGCGAGCTCGCGCTCGACGCGGACGCCGCCCGGGAGGCGCTGGGCGGGCTCGCGGCGGAGGCGGGGCTCGAGACGCCGCTTGGCCTCGAGCCCTTCGAGGCGGCGGCCCTGGGCGTGCTCCGGGTGGCGAACGCCCACATGGAGCGGGCGCTCCGGGTCATCTCCGTCCAGCGGGGGCACGACCCCGCCGACTTCACGATGGTGGCGTTCGGAGGGGCTGGCGGGCTCCACGCGGCGGAGCTGGCGCGGGCGCTCGGGATCGGAACGGTCCTCGTCCCGCCCACGGCGTCCGTGCTCTCGGCGCACGGCATGCTGGCCGCCGACGTCGTGCGGGACCACGGCCTCACGGTCATGCTGCCGGGGAGCGCGTCGCCCGAGGAGCTCCGCGAGCGTTTCGCCCCGCTCGAGGAGCGGGCGCGCTCGGAGCTCCGGTCGGAGGCCCCCGGCCGGGAGCTCCGGCTGGAGCGCCGGCTGGCCATGCGCTACCGGGGCCAGTCGTGGGAGCTCGAGGTCCCGCTCGAGGCCGGTGGCGCGAGCCCGGAGGAGCGGTTCCACCGCCTCCACCGCCAGGCCTACGGGCACGCCGACCCGGGGGCGGAGACCGAGGTGGTGAGCCTCCGGCTGCGCACGGTCCTCCCGGTGAGCCCGCCGCCTCTGCCCGAGGGCGAGGAGGGGCCGGCCGATCCCTCGGGCGCCCTCGCCTCCGAGCGCCCGGTCGTCCACCGGGGCCGGGACGGCGCGGCGCGGCGGGCGACGGCGCCCTTCTACCGGGCCGCCGACCTGCGGCCGGGCCACCGGATCGAAGGTCCGGCCGTCGTCCTCCGGGACGACACGACCGTGTTCCTGGGCGAGGGCGACCGCGGCCGGGTGGACCGGCGCTCGAACCTGGTCCTGGAGGTGGCGAGGTGAGCGTGGACCCGGTGCGGCTCGAGGTCTTCAAGCACCTGTTCGCCTCGGTGGCCGAGGAGATGGGGGGCGTCCTCCGGCGGAGTGCCTACTCACCCAACATCAAGGAACGCAAGGACTTCTCCTGCGCGATCTTCAGCAGTGCTGGAGACATGGTCGCCCAGGCCGAGCACATCCCCGTGCACCTGGGGTCGATGCCGCTCTCCGTGCGGGCCTGCGTGGACGCCCTGCAGCTCGGGCCCGGGGACGTCGCCATGCTGAACGACCCGTTCCGGGGCGGCACCCACCTCCCGGACATCACGCTCGTGGCGCCGGTCTTCGAGGAGGGAGCGGACGGAGGTTCGGGATCCGTCGGGGCCGGGTCCCCGGGCCGACCCCTCGGCTACGTGGCCGCCCGCGCCCACCACGCCGACGTGGGCGGCATGACGCCCGGCTCCATGCCCCTGGCCAGCGAGCTCCTCCAGGAGGGGCTCGTCATCCCGCCGGTCCGGCTGGTGCGGGCCGGGGAGACCGACCCCGACGTCCTCGCCCTCCTCCTGGCCAACGTCCGCACGCCCCGCGAGCGGGAGGGGGACCTCCGGGCGCAGCGGGCGGCGGTGGAGCGGGGCGCCGTCCGTCTCCGGGCGCTGGCGGCCCGGTACGGGGCCGGCCGCGTGCGGGAGACGATGGACGAGCTCCTCGCCTACGCGGAGCGGACCACCCGCAGGCTCCTCGAGACGATCCCGGACGGCACCTACCGCTTCCGGGACGTCATGGAGGACGACGGGCGGGGTGGTGGCGAGGCGGAGATCGCGGTCGCGGTGTCGATCATCGGGGACCGGATCACGTTCGACTTCACCGGGACCTCCCCGCAGCGCGAGGCGGGGATCAACGCGGTCCGGGCGATCACGCTCTCGGCCGTGTACTACGTGGTGCGGTCGCTGGTGGGCCTCGACCTCCCGTCCAACGGCGGCTGCCTGGTCCCGATCGAGCTCGTGACGGAGCCGGGCACGCTGGTCGACGCGCGGCGGCCGGCCCCCGTCGCGGGCGGGAACGTGGAGACCTCCCAGCGCATCGTGGACGTCCTCCTGGGCGCGCTGGCGAAGGCGTGCCCGGACCGGATCCCCGCGGCCAGCCAGGGGACCATGAACAACGTGGCGGTCGGGGGACGGGACCAGGACGGGGAGCCCTACACGTACTACGAGACCGTGGGCGGGGGCGCGGGCGCGGGACCGTCGGGGCCGGGCGCCTCCGCGGTACACACGCACATGACCAACACGCTCAACACGCCGGTCGAGGCGCTCGAGTTCGCGTATCCGTTCCGGGTGACGCGCTACGAGGTGCGGAGCGGCTCGGGGGGCCAGGGGGCTCACCCGGGAGGCGACGGGATCGTCCGGGAGCTGGCCTTCGAGGCGCCGGCCCGGGTCACGCTCCTCACCGAGCGCCGGCGGATCGGGCCGTACGGGCTGGCCGGCGGCGGGCCGGGGCGGCCCGGGAGGAACGTCCTCGTTCGGGATGGCCGGGAGCGGGAGCTCCCCGCCAAGGTCTCGCTGGAGGTCGAGGAGGGCGATCGGCTCCGGATCGAGACCCCGGGGGGCGGCGGCTGGGGAAAGGCCGACCCGTGAGCCCGGGGGCGGGTAGTAGGCGCGAGGCCGCGGACGGATGCCGGGCACGGAGGCGAACGGAGGACGCCGGATGAAGGGAAGCACGAAGGCGCGGCTGGGGGCGGCGCTGGTGGCCGTCCTGGCGGCCGGGGGGAGCGCGTGGGCCCTCCTCAGCCCTGGCTCCGTCACCACGCTCCCCTCTCCCGCGGCGGGCGCGGACTCGGGGCTCCCGCCGGAGGCGCGGACGCCCGAGGCCCGGAGGGGCGAGGCGTCCCGCTCGGCGTGGCTCGAGATCCCGGCGCCCGTCGTCCCCTTCCTGAGCCTGGCGCACGACACGGTCTCCCTGCGGGACTACCGTGGGAAGATCGTCGTCCTCAACTTCTGGGGCACCTGGTGTCCGCCCTGCCGGCGGGAGATCCCCGAGCTGGTCGACCTCCAGGACACGCTCGAGGCGAGCGGGGACCTGGACGCGACGATCCTGTCGATCGCGGTGGATTCCGGGACGCCGGCCGCCATCCGGGCCTTCGCCGACACCTTCGCGATGAACTACCCGATCTGGTCGTCCAGCTCCGACCGCGTCGTCCACTTCTACGAGGTCATGGGCTTCCCGACGACCTTCCTGATCGACGGGGACGGGGTGATCCGCCGACGCTACCTGGGCCCCCAGCGGGCCGACCGGCTCCTGGCGGACGTGCGGAGGCTGGCGGAGGGAACGTCGGGCTGAGGGACGGCGGGCCGCGCGCGGCGGCGTCCGGCCGGGCCGGGCCGCCCCGAGGGCCGGCCGCGCCGACGCGCCCGACCCCGCCCGCACGTCACGTCCCCAGTTCTACGCCCGCCAGCAGGCTCCTCCCCGGCGCGGGCTCGTAGTAGCGTCCCCCGAACGCGTTCGGGACCACCGAGCCCGAGTAGCGCTCGTCCAGCAGGTTGTCGATCCCCACGAAGGCCCTCGAGCGCCACGGTCCCGCCGAGATCCGGACGCCGAGCCGCACGTCCACCACCCGGTGGGAGGCCGCCCACGCCGTGTTGGCATCGTCGGCCGGGTAGGCGTCCACCCATCGTCCCCGCGCCTCGAGCCGGAGCCGGCCGGGGAGGAGGGCGGCGGCCGAGACGAAGGCGCGCTGGCCGGGCACGCCCGGCTCGAGGTTCCCGGCGTAGTCCGCGCCGTCCGCCCCGAACCGGTCGAAGACGTGGCTCTCGAGGCTCCACGACAGGCGGACCTCCGTGCGGGGGAGGGGACGCGCCTCGGCCCGGAGCTCGAGGCCGCGGCGCGTGAGCCTGCCGGCGTTCCGGTAGAAGGTCTGGTCGCCGGGCCCCTGGAAGGGGACGAGCGCGTCCGTGACGCGGGCCCGGTACGCGGCGACCTCCCACCGGAGGCGGCCGGCCGCGAGCGCCCCCCGGGCCCCGGCCTCGAGCACCACCGTGTGCTCGGGCCCGAGGCCCGGCGCGAAGCCGCCGCCCCCGTCGGCCCGGTTCGAGAGCTCGCTGGTGGTCGGGGTCTCGAAGGCCGTCCCGAGGCGGGCGTACGTGCCGAGCCAGCGGAGGGGGGACCAGGTGACGCCGGCGGAGGGGCTCGCGCTCGTCATCCAGCGCACGTCGGAGTCGTCCCCGTCGGCCAGGAGCCGGTCGGCGACCGAGAAGCGGTAGCCGTCCAGCCGCAGGCCGGCCGAGAGCCCGACGCGGCCGGGGAGCCGCGCCTCGAGCCGGACGAAGGGCGCCGCCTGCAGCACCCGCTCGTCCTGGTCCAGGAGAAGCGCGCCCTCGGCCGCCCGCTCGCCGCCCGGGGGGACGCCCAGGTTCCCGAGCTCGCGCCGGTGGTCGGCCTGGAGCCCGGCGTCCAGGCCGACCGTCCAGCGCAGCGCGAGGCCTCCGGGCCCGGCCCGCCCGGAGAGCACGCTCCGCACGCCGCCGGCCGCCCGCCCGAGTCCGATGATCCGGCTCGGGATCGGGTTCCACACGTCCCGGGCCAGGCCCCACGCCGAGCCGCGGAGCTCGACCCGGTCCCCGAGCGGGAGGATGGCGGAGACGCCCGCCTGCCCCTGGCCCGACGTCTCGCCCGTCCCCTGCGCGATGAGGAAGGGACGGGCCGTCCTGGGGGCCTCCGCCGCGGTCTCCCGGTCCAGCGACCCCGGGTTCCGGGCGAAGGGGAGGCGGTAGACGTTCAGGACGCCGCGGACCTCCCCGCCCCCGGGCAGCGCGGAGCGCGCCACCAAATTGGCCTGCCAGCGCTCCGCCCCGGCGTGCTCGCGCCACCCGTCCGTCCGCATCCTGGTCCCGTGGAAGAGCCACGAGAGCGAGCCGTCCGTGCCGCCCGCGCGCGCCTCGGCCTGGAGGAGGCCGTAGGCCCCGGCCACGACGCGGGCCGAGGGGGCGAGCGGGGCGGCGGGAAAGGGCCCCGACTCCACGCGGAGCACGCCCCCCGACGCGTTCCCGTACAGCGAGGAGGCGGGGCCGCGGACGACCTCGATGCGGGCGGCCGATCCGAGGTCCAGGTTCCCGAGGGCCGCCTGGCCGTCGGGCAGGGTGAGGGGGATGCCGTCGGCCAGGACCTGCACGCCGCGCACGCCGAACTGGGCCCGGGCCCCGGACCCCCGCACGACCAGGCGGTCGCCGAGCGAGAGGTTGTGGCGGTCGGCCACGAACACGCCCGGGACGCCCCCGACGGCCGACTGCAGCGAGACCCCCGGCTCGCCCTCCTCCCTCCGGGCGGCGTCCACCACCGTGACCGGGAGGGGGACGTCGCGCAGGGGCTCCTCGACCCGGGTCACCGTGACGCGCACGGGCTCGAGCGTGGAGGGCGTGGTGTCGGGACGGGTCCCGGCGGTGTCCGGCCGCGCCTGGCCGGCGAGCCCGGCCGGGAGCGCCGCGAGGGAGGCCGCGGCGAGCCACGCGAGGACGGCGGGCGCGAAGGCGGGTCGCGCCGGGGACGCGGGGAGGGAGGCCGGCCGCGAGGGGCGGTCGCCCGCGGGACGCCGCGGGGTCGGGACGAGCCCTCCTCGGGAGGCTCGCGCGCTCAGACGGCCGGCGCGGCTTCCGGCTCCAGGACTTGGCCCCGGTAGAGGCGGGCGTAGAGCCCGTCCTGGGCCAGGAGCTCCTGGTGGGAGCCCTGCTCGACCACGCGCCCGCGTCGGAGGACCAGGAGCCGGTCCGCCCGCCGCACCGTGCGGAGGCGGTGGGCGATGATGAGGGTCGTCCGCTCCTTCATGGCCGCCTCGAACGCCTCCTCGACGAGCCGCTCGCTCTCGGTGTCCAGGCTGCTGGTCGCCTCGTCCAGGATGAGGATCTCGGGGGCCTTGAGGAAGATGCGGGCGATCGCGATCCGCTGGCGCTGCCCGCCCGAGAGGCGGACGCCGCGCTCGCCGACCGTGGTCTCGTATCCGCCCGGCAGGGTGTCGATGAACTCGTGCGCGTGCGCCGATCGGGCGGCGGCCTCGATCTCCTCCCGGTCGGCCGAGGGCCGGCCGTAGGCGATGTTCTCCCCCACCGTGCCCGCGAACAGCATCGGCTCCTGCGGCACGATCCCGACCCGGTCCCGGAGGTCCGAGAGCCGCAGGCGCCGGAGGTCGTGGCCGGCGAGCGTGATCCTCCCCTCGGTCGGGTCCCAGAAGCGGGGGACGAGGTAGGCGAAGGTCGACTTTCCGGCTCCGCTGGGCCCCACCAGCGCCACGATCTCGCCGGGCCGGATCGTGACGTCGACCTCGCGCAGCGCCCAGGGATCGTCGGGGTGGTAGCGGAACCACACGTTCTCGAACGTGATCCGTCCGGGCCCCTCCTCCCGGAGCTCCGCGGGGTCGGCGGGGTCGGCGATGTCCGGCTCGGTCTCGATGAGCTCGAACACCCGGTGCGCCGCCCCCTGCGCCTCCTGGTAGCTGCTCCAGATCGAGCCGAGCGCGGTGATCGCGGCGGCCACCTGCACGGCGTACAGCAGGAAGGAGACGAGCTCGCCCGCGGTGATCTGGCCGGCCACGATGAGGCGCCCTCCCTCCCACAGCACGGCCACGATCCCGCCGAAGGCCAGGAAGGTGATGGCTCCGAAGAAGCCGCCCCGCACCCGGGCCCGCTCGATCGCGGCGTCCAGGGCCGAGCGGATGCGGCTGTCGTAGCGCGTCCGCTCCCACGCCTCCCGCACGAAGCTCTGGACGGTGGGGATCTGGGTGAGGGCCTCCTCGGCCGTGGCGTTGGCCTCGGCCAGCCGGTCCTGCACCTGGGTGCTCCGCTTGCGCAGGTAGCGGCCCACCACGAAGCCGAGCACCACGACCAGCGGCGCCACGGCCAGCACGGTGACCATGAGGCGCGCGTGCAGGAAGGCAAGGAGCGAGAGCCCTCCCACCAGGTAGAGAACCTGGCGGAGGAGCTCGGCCACCTGGTGGCTGAGGAGGCTCTGCAGGGTCGAGCAGTCCGAGGTGAGACGGCTCGTGAGCTCGCCCGAGGAGCGCCGGCTGAAGAAGCCGGGCGAGAGTTCGAGGAGGTGCGAGAACAGGTCGATCCGCAGGAAGGTGACGACCCGCTCGGCCGTGGCGCCCAGGAGGTAGACCTCGCAGTAGTTGAGGACCCCCTGCACGGCGAACAGGACGAGGAGGACGGCGGCGATCTCGTTCAGGTGGCCGAGGTTCTTCTTGACGAACGCCGCGTCCATGAGGTAGCGGACGACGAGCGGGAAGCTGAGCCCGATCGCGGCGCTGAGGACGAGGCAGGTGACGGCTCCGGCGATGGCTCGGCGGTGGGGTGCGAGCCGGGGGGCCAGCTTCTTGAGGGCGAAGATCGAGAGGCGGCTCTCCTTCTTCTCCTCCGCCCCTTCCTGCCCGGCACGCTCGTCCCCCGCTGTGTCCGGCTCGGCCATCCCCGTCTATCCTCCAGCGGTTCCGCGCGCCACGTGGCGCGGCGGTCCGTAGGTCCCTATGTTCGCGCCCGATCGGGCGGGGGCAACTTCGCACGATTCACGAATCGGACGCAAACGGACGCGGCCCGCGGCCCGCGGTTCCCCTCTCGAGCGACGCGATGGAGCCCGGAATCCAAAGATCGAAGCCGGCCGAGCTCGGGCGCTGGGGCCTGGTGGCCGGCCTCACCCTGGTGGCCACCTACTTCCTGGTGGTCCTGGGCGGTGTGGTCCGGATCACCGGCAGCGGGCTCGGCTGTGGCCCGGACTGGCCCCTGTGCCGGGGTCACCTGATCCCGCCGATGGACCTGCCCACCATGATCGAGTACGGCCACCGCCTCACCGCGGCGACCGTGGTGACCCTGGTCGCGGCCATGATGGTCTATTCCGGCTGGACGGCCCGCCGCGTCCGGGCCATGCGCCGGCCGCTGATCCTGAGCGTGGCCGCGTTCGCGCTGGTCGTCGTGCAGGCGCTCCTCGGGGCGGTCACCGTGTGGCTCGAGCTCCCGCCCTCCACCGTGGTGCTCCATCTCGGGACCGCGATGGCGCTCCTGGGGCTGATCGTGGTCGGGACGACGCGCGCCTTCACCGGCCCGCGCTCGCCCCGGCCCGACCGCACGTCGCGGATCACCGTGGCCCTGGCCGGCCTGGCGTTCGTGGTCGTCCTGCTGGGCGCCCTGGTGGCCAACCTGGGCGCCTCGACGGCGTGCCGGGGCTTCCCCCTGTGCAACGGGAGCGTGGTGCCCGCGGGCGGCTGGAGGACGCACCTCCACTGGACGCACCGCCTGCTGGCCTACACGCTGGCCTTCCTGGCCGTGTGGTACCCGTTCCACGTCCGCCGGCACCGTCCGGGCGACCGGGCGGCGCGGGCGGCCTCGGTGGTCGTGGCGGGCGTCGTCCTGGCCCAGATCGCGATCGGGGCGTGGATGATCCTGGGCGGGCTGCCGCTCGCGGCGCGCGCCCTGCACGTGGCCGGAGGCGCGGCCGTGTTCGCCTCGCTCGTGTGGGCGGCCACGCTCACCCGGCGGCGGCCGGCGCCCGCCGAAGCGGGGCGCGTGGGGGCGTCTCCGGCGCCGGAGGGCGCCGAGGAGGCCGGGGCGCTCTCCGCCCGGCAGGCCCTGCTCGACTACGTCGCGCTCACGAAGCCCCGCATCATCTCGCTCCTCCTCGTCACGACGGTGATCCCGATGTTCGTGGCGGGCTCGCCGTCGGCCTGGCTCGTCCTGTGGACGGTCGTGGGCGGCTACCTGATGGCGGGCGGGGCGAACGCGATCAACATGTACCTGGACCGGGACATCGACCGGACCATGGCCCGCACCCGCCGCCGGCCGATCCCGAGCGGGCGGATGCCGGCCCGGCGCGTCCTCGTGTTCGGGATCGTGCTCGCGGTCGCGGCGTTCGGCGTGTTCGCGTTCGCCGCCAACCTGGTCGCGGCCGGTCTCGCACTGGCCGGGCTCCTGTTCTACGTCTTCGTCTACACGCGCTGGCTCAAGCGCTCCACCCCGCAGAACATCGTGATCGGTGGTGCGGCGGGAGCGTTCCCGCCGCTGGTGGGCTGGGCGGCGGTGGCGGGGCACGTGGACCTCCCCGCCATCGTCCTCTTCCTCATCGTGTTCTACTGGACGCCGCCGCACTTCTGGGCGCTGGCGCTCATGAAGAAGAAGGACTACGCGGAGGCGGGGGTGCCGATGGCGCCGGTGGTGTGGGGCGAGCGCGAGACCAAGCGGCAGATGCTCCTCTACAGCCTCGTGCTCGTGCCGCTCAGCCTCGTCCCCGTCCTCACCGGCGCCTTCGGCGTCGTGTACGGCGTGCTGGCGCTCCTCCTGGGCGGGCGGCTCCTGTGGCTGGTCGTCGAGCTCCTGCGCGAGCGGGAGCACACGGGGCGGGCCTGGAAGCTCTACCGCTACTCGCTCCTCTACCTGGCCCTCCTGTTCGGGTCGATGCTCGTGGACCAGGCGGCCACCGTCCCGATCCGGGACCGGCCGGTGCCCACCGTGGCCTCGGGGGCGCCCTCCGCGGCGGCTTCTCCCCCCGTGTACGAGGCGAGCGCCGGGGGCTCGTAGGGACGGGCGCCCGCCCGGCCCCGACGGCCGCGCCGGAACGGCCGGCTCCCTCCGCTACGGCGCCTCGAGCAGCGCCACGTGGCCCAGGCCGCCCGCGGCGCAGATGCTCACCACCGCGCGGCTCCCCGACGGCTGGGACGCCAGCTCGGCGGCCGCCTGCGAGAGGATGCGCGCCCCCGTGGCCCCGAACGGGTGGCCGAGCGCGATGCTCCCGCCGTTCGGGTTGACGCGGTCGGTCGGGAAGCTCCCGAGGTCCCGGTCCACGCCGGCCGCGTCCCGCAGCCACTCCCGGCTCTCCAGCGCCTCGATCGTGCACAGGACCTGGACGGCGAACGCC
>DATFLN010000033.1:0-6054 GCA_035267645.1 Gemmatimonadota bacterium
CGGGCCGGAAAGGCCCGCCGGAAGTCCCCTACGTCTCGATCCCGTACCGGTTGATCTTCCGGTACAGGGTGCTGGGGTCGATCCCGAGCACCTCGGCCGCGCGGGTCTTGTTCCCGCCCTCGGCCTTGAGGACGTGGGCGATGTAGGCCTGCTCGATGACCTCGAGGGAGGGGTTGGGCGGGGGCTCGTCGCTCACCAGGGGCTCCCTGGGCTCCTCCTTGACTCGCTCGGGCAGAGCTGAGGGCTCGATCGTGGAGCCGTCGGTGAGGACCACGGCGCGCTCGATCACGTTCTCGAGCTCGCGCACGTTCCCGGGCCAGCGGTGACGCGTCAGGATCTCCATCGCGTTCCCGGAGATCGTCTTCCGCTCCATGCCCCGCTCCTCGACCAGGCGGCCGAGGAAATGCTCGGCCAGGAGCGGCACGTCGTCCTTCCGTTCCCGCAGCGGCGGGAGCTCCAGCGAGATGACGTTGAGGCGGTAGTAGAGGTCGCGCCGGAAGCGGCCGGTGTCGATGTCGCGCTCGAGGTCGCGGTTCGTGGCGGCGATGAGCCGCACGTCGACGGGGATGGGCCTGGTGGCCCCGACCGGGACGACCTCGCGCTGCTGGAGGACGCGGAGGAGCTTGACCTGGGTGGAGGGCGCCATCTCCCCCACCTCGTCCAGGAAGAAGCTCCCGCCGCCGGCGGCCACGAACAGGCCCTCCTTGTCGCGGACCGCGCCGGTGAACGAGCCCTTCACGTGCCCGAACAGCTCGGACTCGAGGAGGTTCTCGGGGAGGGCGGCGCAGTTGATCGTGAGGAAGCGGTTCTCGCTCCGGGGCGAGAGGTCGTGGATGTAGCGCGCGAAGATCTCCTTCCCGGTCCCGCTCTCCCCGCGGATGAGGATCGTCGACTCGCTCTCGGCCACGGACTCGGCCATCTCGAGCGCGTCGACGAACCGGTCCGCGGTCCCGATCGGCCTGGGCAGCTCGCCCACCCGGGCCTTCGTCTGGCGGAGCTCCACCTTGAGGCCCTGGTTCTCGCGGCGGACCCGGCCGAAGTCCAGCGAGCGACGGAGGATGGCCACCAGCTCCTCGTTCTCGAACGGCTTCTGGACATAGTGGGTGGCACCCAGGTTCACGGCCTTGATGGCCGACTGGAGGGAGGCCTGCGCGGTCATGAGCACGACGGGGGTCCCGGGGCTCCTCTCTCGGATGGCCTCCAGCACCTGGACGCCGTCCATCTTCGGCATCCGGACGTCCAGGAGCACGAGGTCCGGCTGGCGCTCGTCGAAGCGCTCGAGCCCCACCTCCCCGGTGAGCGCGGAGGCGACCTCGAAGCCCTCGCGCTTCAGGAGGACGGTGAGGGTCTCGACGAGGCTCTGCTCATCGTCGATGACCAGGATGAGGGGCTTCTCGTCCGTCATGTCGTTTCTCCTGGCGTGATCGGGGAGGCGCTTCCGCCTCCGGTGGTCTCGTCTTGCTCCGGTGCTGCCCCGCTGTCGGCGGGTCCGGCCTCGTCGCCGTCCTCGGTCCGGTCCCCCGGCCCGCCCCGGTCACGCTCGGCCCACTCGCGGCGGGGGAGGATGATCGAGAAGGTGGTGCCGCGTCCCGGCTCCGAGCTCACGAGCAGCGCGCCGCCGTGCGCCTCGACGGCCCGCTGCGCGATCGAGAGACCGAGCCCGGTCCCCCCGGGCCGGCCGGTGTGGAAGGGCTCGAAGATCCACGAGAGCCGGTCCCGCGGAATCCCCGGACCGTCGTCGATCACCCGTATGCGCACGGGCGAGCCCAGCGGCACGTCCCCCGGGATCTCGTCCAGGTCCAGCGCATCCGCCACCACGCGCACGGTGGGCGGCCGGTCGGGCTCGGCCGCCTGCACGGCGTTCAGGACCAGGTTGCTGAGAGTGCGGTGGAGGAGGTCGGGATCCCCCCACAGGTCGGAGAGGTCCCCCGACGCTTCCACCTCGAAGCGCGCCCCCTCGGGGGCGTCGGACCGCTGCCGCACGACCTGGACGGCCTCCTCCATGAGGCGGGGGATGTCGAGCTCCTCCCGCCGGCTCACGTCCACTCGGGCGAAGTCGTTGAACTCGCCGAGCAGCCGGTCGAGCCGGTCGCTCTCCCGGATGATGAGCCGGCCCAGGAGGAGGTCGTCTTCGTCCTCCGGCTCCCCCGCGGGCCGGCGGGGAGCCCCGTCCAGCTGCTGCACGGCGCTCCGGATGGCCGAGAGCGGGTTCCGGATCTCGTGGGCCAGGGACGCGGAGAGCTCGGCCACCGCCTCGAGCCGGCCCGTGCGCAGGCGGAGCTCCTCCAGCCTGCGCACGGTCCTGAGATCCCTGAGAACGACGGTGACCGACGCCTCGCTGCCGGGCTGGCGGAGGACCGCCGTGCTGGCCGCGATGGGAAGGGGGTCGTCGCCCGAACGGTCCAGGGCGAGCTCCCGGTCCCGGACCGGCTCCCCCCTCCTCAGGCTCTCGCGCACCGCCCGGGCCAGCTCCTTCGACCTGCGCTCGAGCGTCTCGACGAACTGCCCCCCGAGCCACTGGACGGCATCGACCTCGAGGAGGGCCTCGGCCGCGGGGTTCATGTAGGCCAGCCTTCCGCCCTCGTCCAGGGTGAAGACCCCGCTGTCGATGATCCGGAGGAGGTCGGCCGTGTCGAGCCGCAGCCGGTGGAGCTCGCCCTCGACCTCGCGCAGCTCGCCCCGGGTCTGACGGAGGCGCGCCGAGATCGCGCTGGTCACGGCGGTCACGATCGTGAACAGGGTGACCTGGATCACGACGGGCGTTCCGAACTGCCCCGGGTAGGCCGCCACGATCTCGGTCATGTAGGCCGCCCCGCACATCACGGCGACGAAGACGGCCGACGCGAACGGCATGAGGAGCGAGTAGCCCGAGGCGAGCGCGATGTAGAAGAGGGGCGGGAAGACGCTCCCGCTCCCACCGGTGATGTGGACGATCCCGGTGACGAGGAAGATGTCCAGTATGGCCTGCCCGTACAGGAACTCCTGGCTGGCCGGGCGCTCGCGCAGGTGCGTGTGCCAGTAGGAGAGGGGAGTGGCGACCGCCGCGAGGAGGAGACCGGTCAGAGACACCACGCGGAGGCCGTTCGTGGCGGAGGGGATCGCGCCGCCGGACCAGGAGCCCCCGACCAGGAGCGCCGACCCGTAGACACCCACGCAGATGGCCAGGCGCGACGCGTAGATCCAGTAGAGGATCCGCGTCGCATCGAGGGCCGGTGCGGCCCGACGGCTGGTGCGGAGGCTGGACGGCACGGCTGCTCCGGTCTCCCCGGGAACGGGTCAGGATCGTCGGGGCGGACCGACCGGAGGGACGGACCACCCGCTCGGGCCCGGCGCTCGTCGCGCGGACCGCCGGGAAAGGAAACGCGCTGCCTCGCAAAATGCAAGAGGGTGGAGCGACGAGTGACGCATGGCGGGGACGAGTCGACGGTCCGGGCGGCCGCCGCGCGGACGCGAGCCGCGGGGGCGGACGCCGGTCGCTCCGGAGGCCGTGCGCGTCACACGCCGGGAGCCCCTGCGGGGAAAGCCCCTACACCCAGTCGGGCGGCTCGTCGAAGGCCGTGAGCGCCACGAACCGGCCGCCCCGGACCGAGGCGGTGAGGGAGCGGTCGGGGCCCCCGGCGGGATCCGGGAGGACGCGGCGAACGAGGGGCTCCTCGACCTCGCCGGCCGCCGCGTCCGGCGCCGCGTCCGGCCACAGGCCCGCGGGGCGGGCGGCGTCGTCGAGCGTCGGGACCCCCGGGTCGAGCCCCAGGGTCCAGGACGCCACGCGCTCGCCCTCGGCCGAGCCCGTCAGGCGGAGCCGGAGGGACCAGCCCTCCCCCTCGTAGCGGAGCCAGCGCTCGGATCCGGTCACGCGGTCGGCCGCGGGAGGGCCCAGGCGCGCGAGCGCCGCGCCCGAGCGCCCGCCCAGGAGCCCGTCCAGGCGGGGGACGTCCCGGGCCTCCGTGTCCCCGGAGCGGCCCGCGCCACCGGACCCGCCGGACCGATCCGCGCGGCCCCCGTCCCCTCCGTCCCGACGCCCCCCGCGCCCGGAGCTCAGGTGGCGTGGACGGGCTGCAGGACCACCCGGCGGGTGCGGGGGCCGTCGAACTCGCACAGGAAGACGCCCTGCCAGCGGCCCAGCTGGAGCTGCCCCCCGGCGACGATCAGGGTCAGCCCCGGGCCCATGAGGCTCGTCTTGACGTGGGAGTCGGCGTTCCCCTCCCGGTGCCGGTAGCCGGCCCCCTGGGGCGCGGCCTCGGCCAGCCAGGAGCCGATGTCCCGGGCCACGTCCGGGTCGGCGCTCTCGTTCACCGTGAGCCCGGCCGTCGTGTGGAGCGACCAGAGGACGCAGGCGCCGTCCTCGAGGCCCTCCTCGGAGATCGCGCGCTCGACCTGCCCCGTGATGTCGAGCATCTCCTCCCGATCGTTCGTCCGTATCTCGATCGTGCGCATGCCGCCCCCCCTCGGATCGATCGCCCCGCCGGTCCCGAGCCTATCCGGGGCCGCCGCGGCTGTCCAGCGCTGGACCGTCACGTGCATCCGACCGTGGGGCCGGGAGAGGCAGGGTGCGGGCACGGCCTCCCGGGACGGAGGTGAAGCGCTCCAGCGACGGAGGGGCGCGCTCGACCCACGTGCCCGCGAGCCTCGCCCGCAGCGAACCGAATCCACCCGAACCAAGGAGACACCATGCGCGTGGCGTTCCTGGGAGCCGGCCGCATGGGCCGGCCCATGGCCGAGAACCTGCTCGACGCCGGCCACGACCTCGTCGTCCACAACCGCACCCGGAGCCGGGCCGAGCCGCTGGCCGACGCGGGCGCGGAGCTGGCGTCCTCCCCCGCGGAGGCGGCCCGCGGCGCCGAGGCGCTGGTCACGATGCTGGCCGACGACCGAGCCGTCGAGGAGTCGGTGCTCGGCGCGAGCGGGGCGCTCGGGACCCTCCCCGAGGGCTCCGTGCATCTGTCGATGAGCACGATCTCGGTCGAGCTGTCCCGGCGGCTCGAGCGCGAGCACGGCCGCGCCGGTCAGAGCTACGTGGCGGCGCCCGTGTTCGGGAGGCCCCGGGCCGCCGAGGAGGCCACGCTCTGGGTCCTGGCCGCGGGCGAGCCGGAGGCGGTCGAGCGCTGCCGGCCGCTCATGGAGGCCGTCGGACAGGGCGTCCTGGAGCTGGGCGAGGAGCCCGGGGCCGCCAACCTGGTCAAGGTGGCCGGCAACTTCCTCCTCTCCTCGATGATCGAGGCGCTCTCCGAGTCGATGACGCTGGTCCGGAAGGGCGGCATCGAGCCCGAGCGCTTCCTGGAGATCGTGAACGACCACCTGTTCCGCTCGCCCGTGTACGGTGCGTACGGCGGCCTGATCGCGAAGGGGGAGTTCGAACCGGCGGGCTTCGCGCTCCGCCTCGGGCTCAAGGACACACGCCTGGTCCTGGCCGCGGCGGACGAGGAGGAGGTCCCCATGCCGATGGCGAGCCTGGTGCGCGACCGCTACCTGACCGGCACGGCGCGGGGGATGGGGGAGCTGGACTGGGCCGGCCTCGGCCGCCTGGCCGCGGAGGACGCGGGGCTCGCCGGGGGTTGAGGGGCGGAGCCGGGCGCCGGACGCGGCGCGGGGGCTCCGAGCAGGCCCCGCGCCCGCCGGCCGCGCCCCTCCCCGAAGCACGAAAGCGGCGCCGGGTCTCCCCGTGCGCCGCTTTCGCTCTTTCCACCGCTCGCCGCGCAGAACGCGGCGCCCCCGTGGCTTCCGCCTACCAGCGGCTCCCGCCGCCTCCGCCGGTCGCCCCTCCGCCGGCGCTGGCGCCGCCGCCGCCGGCCGCACCGCCGCCGGGCGCGTCCACCCGGACGACGTTCTGTGCCTTGGGCCCCTTGGGGTCATCGATGATGTCGAACTCCACGCTCTCGCCCTCGTCGAGGCTCTTGAAGCCCGTGCCCTGGATCGCGCTGTGGTGGACGAACACGTCCTCACCGTTCTCTCGCTCGATGAAGCCGTACCCCTTCTCGTTGGAGAACCACTTCACCTTGCCCTTGGTCCGACTCATGCTCTCATCCTCTCTTGTGTCGAATCACTTCGTAACGCCGT
>DATFLN010000034.1:0-198731 GCA_035267645.1 Gemmatimonadota bacterium
CAGAAGCCGACGGAGCCATGCTGAAGTCCCTCATCAACAGCCTGGTGGGCACCCGCTTCGAGCGGGAGATGAAGAAGCTCCAGCCCATCGTGGACGAGATCAAGCGCCACGAGGAGCGCCTGGCCGACGTGACGGCCGAGGCGCTGAAGGCCCAGACCGGGCTCTTCCGCGAGCGGATCGCCGAGCGCACGGCCGACCTCGAGGAGCGCATCGCCGAGCTCCGCGACGAGCGGCGCTACAGCGAGGACCCGAACGAGCGGGCGGACCTCACCCAGCAGCTCGCGGACATGGAGGAGGAGCTCCGGGACGTGACGCAGGAGGTCCTGGACGACCTCCTCCCCGAGGCGTTCGCCACGGTGCGCGAGGCCTGCCGCCGGCTCCTGGGCGAGGAGATCCAGGTCACGGGGAACACCACGACCTGGGACATGGTGCCGTACGACGTGCAGCTCATCGGCGGCATCGTCCTCCACCAGGGGAAGATCGCCGAGATGGCCACCGGGGAGGGCAAGACCCTCGTGGCCACCATGCCGCTCTACCTGAACGCCCTGCCCGGGAAGGGTGCCCACCTGGTCACCGTCAACGACTACCTGGCCCGCCGCGACGCGAGCTGGATGGGCACCGTGTTCGAGTACCTGGGCCTGACGGTCGGGTGCATCGACGACTCGGATCCCGGCACGGAGGCCCGGCGCGAAGCCTACGCGTGCGACATCACGTACGGGACCAACAACGAGTTCGGCTTCGACTACCTTCGAGACAACATGGTCGTGCGGCTGGAGGACCGGGTCCAGCGCGGCCACGTGTACGCGATCATCGACGAGGTCGACTCGGTCCTCATCGACGAGGCGCGCACGCCCCTCATCATCAGCGGACCGGCGGGGCGGGGCGACGAGGGAATCTACGGCCGCTACAACGCCCAGGTGGCGGACCTGGTGCGGCGGCAGGGCAGGATCGTCCGCGAGCTGATCAGCGAGGGGGAGGAGCTGCTCGAGGAGTCCCGCGAGGAGGACGACGCCTCCAAGGAGTTCCAGGCCGGCCAGCTCCTCCTGGCGGCCCAGCGGGGCGACCCCAGGAATCGGCGGCTCCTCAAGCTTCTCAACGAGATGGGGGTCAAGCAGCTCGTCCAGAAGACCGAGGGCGAGCTCATGCGCGAGAAGCGGCTCCACGAGGTCGACGAGATGCTCCTCTACTCGACCGACGAGAAGGGGCATACGATCCAGATCTCCGACCAGGGGCTGGACGTCCTGAGCCCGTCCGACCCCGAGGCGTTCGTGGTCCCCGACCTCTCCCAGACGGTCAAGAAGATCGAGGACTCCGAGGATCTGTCCGCGCAGGAGAAGCGCGAGAAGATCGCGGAGCTGGAGCGCGAGTACGCCGAGAAATCCGAGAAGATCCACATCATCCACCAGCTCGTGAAAGCCCACGCCCTGTACGAGAAGGACGTGGAGTACGTGGTCGAGGACGGGCAGATCGTCATCGTGGACGAGTTCACCGGCCGCAAGATGCCGGGCCGCCGCTGGAGCGATGGGCTCCACCAGGCCGTGGAGGCCAAGGAGGGCGTGACCGTCCAGGGCGAGACCCAGACGCTCGCCACGATCACGATCCAGAACTACTTCCGCATGTACGACAAGCTGGCCGGGATGACCGGGACGGCCGAGACGGAGGAGGGCGAGTTCCACGAGATCTACGGCCTCGAGGTCGTGGTCATCCCCACCAACCGGCCGGTGCGCCGCATCGACCACGACGACGTGATCTTCCGCACCAAGCGGGAGAAGTACTCCTCGCTCCTCGAGGAGATCGAGCGGCTCCACGAGCGGGAGCTCCCGATCCTGGTGGGGACGACCAGCGTCGAGGTCTCGGAGATGATCTCCCGCATGCTCCGGCGGCGGGGCCTGACGCACGAGGTCCTCAACGCCAAGAACCACCAGCGGGAGGCCCAGATCGTGGCCGGGGCCGGCCAGCCCGCGGCGATCACGATCGCGACGAACATGGCCGGCCGCGGCACCGACATCAAGCTCGGCGAAGGCGTCGTGAAGTGCGACGTGTGCGGCATCACCTCGAGCGAGCCCGCCTTCGGCCAGGTCGAGGAGACGCCCGACCTCACCGAGGGCCAGATCGAGGAGCTGGGCTGCCAGGTCGACCCGCCGTGCGGCCTCCAGATCCTGGGGACCGAGCGCCACGAGGCCCGCCGCATCGACCGCCAGCTCCGCGGCCGCTCCGGGCGCCAGGGGGACCCCGGATCGAGCCGCTTCTTCGTGTCGCTCGAGGATGACCTCATGCGGCTGTTCGGATCCGAGCGCATCGCCAAGTGGCTCGACCGTGCGGGCATGAAGGAGGGAGAGGTCATCTCCGACCCGTGGATGACCAAGGCTCTGGAGCGCGCCCAGAAGAAGGTCGAGCTCCAGAACTTCGAGGCCCGCAAGAAGCTGCTGGAGTACGACGATGTCATGAACCAGCAGCGCGAGGTCATCTACGACCTCCGCCTCTTCGCCCTCGAGGGGGGCGAGGACCTCAAGGGCGAGGCGTGGGAGATGATCGAGGCCGTCCTCCGCGAGGACGCCGAGGGCTTCCTCCCCGACCGCGGCCATCCCGAGACGTGGGACCTGCCGGGCCTCCGGGAGAAGCTCGTCCTGGACTACTTCCTCCTGTACGATGCCCTGCCCGAGGAGGAGGTGCCCCCGCACGAGCTTCCCTGGTCGGACGCCTCCGAGCTGGTCGAGGAGGTGGTGGACTACGCCCACCAGGCGTACCGCCAGAAGATCGAGAGCTTCGGGGAGCACTGGGAGCGTATCCTGAGCTTCATCGTGCTCTCGGTCATCGACGACAAGTGGAAGGACCACCTCTACGAGCTCGACCACCTGAGGGACTCGATCCGCTACCGCGCTTGGGGTCAGAAGGACCCGTTGATCGAGTACAAGAAGGAGGCGTTCGACGAGTTCGTGGCGATGATGACGGCTCTCCGCCGCAGCGTGGCCAACCTGCTGTTCCGCGCGCAGATCGAGATGGAGGACCGCCGGCAGCTCCGGGCGCCGCAGGTGACGGCCCTCTCGGGGCCGGACGAGGCGCCGCCCACGGGCGTCGGGGCGGGCGTCCCGGGCGCGGCCGCGGTCCCGGGCCGGGACGGTGCGGGGGCCGAGGAGGGGGAGCCCGCCTACGCGGCCACGGGCGTGGCGACGTCGGCGGCGGAGGGCGCGCAGGCGCAGGCGGCGCCGGGGTCGGGGCGGGTCGTCCGTCCGGACGAGCCGCTGGACGTGGACGAGGAGCCGGGCCGGAACGACCCGTGTCCGTGCGGGTCGGGCAAGAAGTACAAGAAGTGCCACGGGCGGCTGAGCTGAGCGGTCTGACGCGACCTCGGGTGGCCTGAGGCTACCTCGGCCGACCTGAAGGCATCTCGGGCGGCTGCGGGCGGCCCCACCTCACATCAGCGGCTCCTCCCCCGGCAGGCGGCCGCGGCCCCTTCGACTCGCTGACGGTCGCTGATCCTCGGAGCCTCCTCGGAGCTGCGCTCCTGCGGGGTCTCCTCGGGCGACCGAAGGCTCGCTCCGGGACCGCGGCGCGCCTGCCGGGGGACGCTATCGAGGTTGGACTCCCGGCTCCGTTGGGTTCCGCGGCGAGTTCGCCCTCCGGGTCTTCCTCCGACCGGTCTGTTTCTGCGGTCCGACTCGGACAGGCCTACTCCTAGGGGCTCGTCACGGTTCCTCTGTGCCATGCGACCCTCGAGCCAGACGCGACGGCAGGCCGAATCGGCACCTTGATCGTCGCTCTCATCTCGCAATGGCGGCGCTCACCTGGAGCCCGGACTGCCGGCATAGCCACCGAGCGTGTCGGGTCGGCGCACCTATCGCTTGCCACCGGAAGTGAACAAGGTTGGAATCATGACTCTCGTTCTTAGCGTGGCCAGCCCAGACTTCTGCGTGCAGGTATCTGATCGAAGGGTTGTCTATCTTCCCGATTTCAAGCTGAAGGACGACCTGGCGATCAAGGCCATCGCCTACTTCAACTCCATGGCTTGGGGTTACTCAGGATGGGCAACCGTCGAAGGGCGGCGAACCGATCTCTGGATGTGCGACCAGCTCAAGATGGCTCCCAGCGCTTCTCCACTATGGGCGACCCGCATGCTGCTCGATGGAGCCAACAGAGCGCTCCGTGCCATTAGCTACTCCCATACTTTCATGGGGGTAGGTTGGGGTAAGGAGGAAGGCGGACCGCTCTGCCCTCGCACAGCATTCGTTTCGAACTGCCACACTTCGGAAGGCCGTCTTCTCTCCGAACCGCAGCCCACCTTCGCACATCGAGTTGCACTCCAGCCCAAAGGAGCCACGGCGGTGGCCTGGTCAGGCGTCGAGCTGACGGGTCCTGAGAAGGCGCGCATAGTACGAGGCGTCCGCCGCATCTTTGGCCACCGAGCCGGTCAGCGTGCGGTGATGCGGTGGCTTTCGAACCAGATTCGAGAGGTGAGCGGCCGCCTCGAACGACAGGGTCGAAGCGTCGTGGGGCGCGACCTCCTGGCAATCTGTCTACCAGTTGATCCGGTCCAGAAGGTAGAGGGAGCCGAACAGGCCTTCATATTCAAGGGGGAACCAAGAGAGGGCCATGCTAGCTTCCACGACCTTCGAGAAGGGGGACCGATCGCAGCCGACGGCTATCCACACATCGTGGGACCGGGGTACGTCGTGTCTCTGAAGGGCTGGGAGGTCACCCCGAATGTGTCCGGAGGGGGTGATCTACAGTTCGACGATGAGCTGTAGCTCGTCCCCTTGGTCAGGAACGTTGTGACGTGAGCACCGCACGCTAACCCGACACCGGGTTCCCGGTATCGGGTGAGATTGGGCGGGAACCTTGTGGTGGTGCGTCTCAGTGTGTGGTGATCACGCTTGGAGGGGGCCCCGGACCCGTATGGGAAGTGCCACGAAGGCTCGCCTGGCCGCCGCTCCGACACCGCGATCCCCCCGGGAAGGCGCGCCACGGCCCCGGAGCGAGCCTTCGGTCGCCCGAGGAGACCCCGCAGGAGCGCAGCTCCGAGGAGGCTCCGAGGATCAGCGACCGTCAGCGAGTCGAAGGGGCCGCGGCCGCCTCCCCGGGGGCATGACCCGTAGCGCGAGCAGCGACGTCCGTCGACATGTTCCTGGCTCCCACGGCTTCATGTGGACGGTCCATCACCTGCCGCCCCCAGCAGCCCCCGCTCCATGAGGCTCACGTAGCGGCCGTCGCCCAGGACCACGTGGTCGCGGACGGGGATCCCGAGGAGGTCGCCGCTGTCGACGAGCTGGCGGGTCACGGCCACGTCGTCGGCCGAGGGCTCGGGGTCGCCGCTCGGGTGGTTGTGGGCGAGGAGGAGGCTGGAGGCGCCGGCGGAGACGGCGGGGGCGAAGACCTCGCGGGGGTGGACGAGGGAGGCGTCGAGGAGCCCCACGGTGAGCCGGCGCTCGGCCAGAACGCGGTTTTGGGTATCCAGGTAGAGCGCCCAGAACTCCTCCTGGCGGCGGTCCCGGAGGCGCGGGCCCAGGCGGCGGTGGACGTCGGCGGGGCCGCGGATCCTGGGCTCGCGGCGGGCGGGCTCGGAGGCGGCCCGGCGGCCGAGCTCGAAGGCGGCCGCGACGGCGGCGGCGCGGGCCGGGCCCACGCCCGGCACGGTCTCGAGCACGGGCGGCTCGGCGGAGCCCAGGCGCCGGAGGGAGCCGTCGAAGGCCTCGAGGATCTCCCCGGCCAGGACGAGCGCCGAGCGGCCCCGCGCCCCGCAGCCGAGGAGCAGGGCCAGGAGCTCCCTCGCCGACAGGGCCTCGGCCCTGAGCGCCGTCAGCCTCTCCCGGGGGCGCTCCTCCCGGGGCCATTCTCGGATCGTCCGCGTCACCTCGTCCTCCATGGTCCGCTGTCCCGTCCGAGCTTCCGGCGCGACGTCAACGCGACCTGAAGGTGGGCGGGACGGGCGGGCGGCGGGACCGTGCCGCCGACCGCCCGACCCCGCGCTGGCACCCCGCGAGCCCAAGTGCGTACCATGGGAATGCCGCGCGTTCCGCGGCGACCACCCACGAGGCGAGGACGATGCCGAGAGCCAGCGGACAGACCGCCGCCGCCGACGGGGCGGGAGCGGGCCCCGACCCGGGGCCGGCCTCCCTCCTGCCGCCGGACTTCCTGCGCGCCGTGCGCGGGAGCGAGGGGCGACTGGACCTGGAGCTCCTGGCGCTGGCGTTCCAGTACGCCAGGGAGAAGCACGCCGGCCAGAAGCGCGAGTCGGGGGACGACTACATCACCCACTGCGTCGAGGTCGCCAAGATCCTGAGCGGGATCCACCTCGACACGGTCTCGATCGCCTCGTCGCTCCTCCACGACGTGGTCGAGGACACGGGCACGTCGGTGGACGAGATCCGGCAGGAGTTCGGCCGCGAGATCGCCACGATCGTGGACGGGCTCACCAAGATCTCGCGGGTCGAGCTGGGGTCGCTGGCCGAGCGGCAGGTCGAGAACTACCGGAAGCTCCTCCTCTCGATGGCGCGAGACGCCAGGGTCATCCTGGTCAAGCTGGCCGACCGCCTCCACAACATGCGCACGCTCGAGCACCTCCCGGAGCCCCGGCGCCGGGCCACCGCGCTGGAGACGCGGGAGATCTACGCCCCGCTCGCGCACCGGCTGGGGATGGCGCGGGTCAAGTGGGAGCTCGAGGACCTGGCGTTCAAGCACCTCGAGCCGGAGGCCTACCGCGAGCTGGCCCGGAAGGTGGCCGACACCCGGAGCGAGCGGGAGGAGCTCATCCGGCGCCTGCAGGAGCCCCTGGAGGCGGAGCTCCGAGAGGCGGGTCTCCAGTGCTCGATCACGGGGCGCGCCAAGCACCTGTGGTCGATCTATCGCAAGATGAAGAAGCGCGGGAAGCCGTTCGAGGAGATCTACGACATCCTGGCCATGCGGGTGATCGTCCCGTCCATCCGGGACTGCTACCACGCGCTCGGGATCATCCACAACGAGTGGACGCCGCTCACCGAGCGCTTCCACGACTACATCGCCACGCCCAAGTCCAACCTGTACCAGAGCCTCCACACCACGATCTTCGGCCCCGGGGGGCGGCTGTACGAGATCCAGATCCGCACCGAGGAGATGCACCGCACGGCGGAGATGGGCATCGCGGCCCACTGGAGGTACAAGGAGGGGAAGCGGGACGCCGACGAGGTCGACGAGGAGCTGGTGTGGTTCCGGCAGGTCCTGGAGTGGCAGCAGGAGACGCACGAGCCGGAGGAGTACATGGAGTTCCTCCGGATCGACCTCTTCCAGGACGAGATCTTCGTGTTCACGCCGGCCGGCGACGTGAAGCAGCTCCCCAAGGGGGCCACGCCGATCGACTTCGCCTATGCGGTGCACACCGAGGTCGGGCACCACTGCTCGGGCGCCAGGGTCAACGACCAGATCGCGCCCCTCTCCCGGCCGCTCAGCAACGGGGACACGGTCGAGATCCTCACCTCGGACTCCCAGAGCCCCAGCCGCGACTGGCTCGGCTTCGTGCAGACGAGCCGGGCGCGCCACCGCATCCGCCAGTGGATCCGCCGCGAGGAGCACGACTCGGCGGTTCGGATCGGGCGGGAGATCCTGGAGCGGGAGTTCCGGAAGCGCCGGGAGAAGCCGGAGACGAAGCGCCTGGTCGAGGCGGCGGGGCGCCTCGGCATCGACGGCGGGGTCGAGGGGCTGCAGGCCGCCGTCGGACGGGGCGACGTGGGCGTCACGAAGGCCCTCCGCGCCATCTTCCCCGAGGCGGAGGCGCCCGAGGAGCCGCAGCGCCCCTCGAACCCGCTCGCCCGGCTGGTAGATCGGGTCCGGGGCGACACGAAGGGCATCCGGATCCAGGGGATGGACAACCTCATGGTCCGCTACTCCCAATGCTGCCAGCCCGTGCCGGGGGATGACGTCATCGGCTACATCACCCGGGGCCGCGGCGTCTCGATCCACCGGGCGGACTGCCCGAACGTGCTCAGCCTCTCGGACCGGCCCGAGCGCCGCGTGGACATCGACTGGGACGCCGGCGGCGGTCAGCGCTTTCTCGTGCGGCTGGCCCTGGAGGGCACCGACCGCCACGGACTCCTGGGCGACATCGCTCGCGCGATCTCGGACACCGGCACCAACATCCAGTCGGCCGACATCGACGGGGTCGAGGGCGGGATGCGCGGACAGTTCGTCGTGGAGGTCGAGAACCTGGCCCACCTCAAGAAGGTCATGAAGAAGATCCGCCGCGTGAAGGGCGTCCTGCGCGCCCAGCGCAAGGAGAGCTTCGGCGAGAGCGACCTCACGCTGGAGGGCTGAGTGGTCTGGAGCGCGGGAACGAGGGAGCTCGAGGGGGAGGGAGCGCCGGCGCCGGGCACGGGCCTGGACCGTTCGGACGTGTTCGACCTCCAGCTCCCGTTCGAGCCGACGGGCGACCAGCCCCAGGCCATCGAGGACCTGTCGCGGGGCGTGATCGACGGCGACCGGTGGCAGACCCTGCTCGGGGTCACCGGCAGCGGGAAGACGGTCACCATGGCCGGCGTCATCGAGCGCACCGGCCTCCCCACGCTGGTGATGAGCCACAACAAGACGCTCGCGGCGCAGCTCTACGGGGAGCTCCGCCAGTTCTTCCCGCGCGACGCCGTCGAGTACTTCATCTCCTACTACGACTACTACCAGCCCGAGGCGTACGTGCCGGAGACGGACACCTTCATCGAGAAGGACGCCTCGATCAACGACGACATCGACCGGCTACGGCTGCGCGCCACCTCCTCGCTCATGGAGCGGCGGGACGTGATCGTGGTCGCCTCGGTCTCGGCCATCTACGGCCTGGGCGACCCGACGGGCTACCGCGCCATGATGGTGACCCTGGAGGAGGGCCAGGAGATCGGCCGGCGCGAGATCCTCCGGGGGCTCGTCGACATCCAGTACGGCCGGAACGACCTGGACTTCCAGCGGGGGACGTTCCGGGTCCGGGGGGACGTGATCGAGGTCCTGCCCGCCTACGAGGAGCAGGCGGTCCGCATCGAGCTGTGGGGGGACGAGATCGAGCGGATCTCCAAGGTCGATCCCCTCACCGGGGAGGTCATCACCCGCCTCCCGCAGACCGCCATCTTCCCGGCCACCCACTACGCCATCCAGCCCGATCGCCTGGAGCGGGCGATCGACGGGATCGAGCGCGAGCTCGAGGGTCGGCTCATGGAGATGCGGCAGGAGGACATGCTCCTCGAGGCGCAGCGGCTCGAGACGCGGACCAAGTTCGACGTCGAGATGCTGCAGGAGATCGGGGTCTGCCCGGGGATCGAGAACTACTCGCGCCACCTGGACGGCCGGCGCCCCGGGGAGCGGCCCTACTGCCTCCTCGACTACTTTCCCGACGACTTCCTGGTCATCGTGGATGAGTCCCACGTGACGGTCCCCCAGATAGGTGCCATGTACCGGGGCGACCGGAGCCGGAAGTCCACCCTGGTCGAGCACGGCTTCCGGCTCCCCTCGGCGCTCGACAATCGTCCGCTCTCCTTCGACGAGTGGGAGGAGGTGGTGCCACAGGTGGTGTTCGTGAGCGCGACGCCGAGCGACTACGAGCTCGAGAAGACGGGGGGCGTGGTGGTCGAGCAGCTCATCCGCCCGACCGGCCTCCTCGACCCGAAGGTCGAGGTCCGCCCGGTGCGCGGGCAGGTGGACGACCTCCTGGGCGAGATCCGGAAGCGCTCCGAGCGGAACGAGCGCACGCTGGTCACCACCCTCACCAAGCGCATGGCGGAGGACCTGGCCGACTTCCTCCACGCCCGGGGCGTCCGCGTGCGCTACATGCACTCGGACATCGACTCGATCGAGCGGGTCGAGATCCTCCGGGGGCTGCGGCTGGGCGAGTTCGACGTCCTGGTGGGGATCAACCTCCTGCGCGAGGGCCTCGACCTCCCGGAGGTGTCGCTGGTGGCGATCCTGGACGCCGACAAGGAGGGCTTCCTCCGCTCGGAGACCTCGCTGATCCAGACGATCGGCCGCGCCGCCCGCAACCTGAACGGAACGGCGATCCTGTACGCCGACCGCATCACCGACTCGATGCGGCGGGCGATCGAGGAGACCGACCGCCGCCGGGAGGTGCAGGCGGCCTACAACGAGGAGCACGGCATCGAGCCGCGCTCGATCGTGAAGTCGGTGGACCAGATCCGCTTCTCCACCTCGGTGGCGGACGCGCGCCGCCAGGCGGCCGCGGCGGTGGCCGAGGAGCGGGAGGGGTACGGCGACCTGGAGCCCGAGGAGCTGGTCCGCGTCCTCGAGACGGAGATGCGCGAGGCGGCCGAGGCCCTGGACTTCGAGAAGGCTGCCCGGCTCCGGGACGAGCTGTTCGAGGTGAAGGCCTCGATGGACGACGGGGAGAAGCGCTCGCCCCGCTCCCGGATCTCGGCGATCCGCAAGCGGGACGGGGGCGGCGACGGTCGCGGGGGCGGCGACGGACGCGGAGGGGCCGGCCGCGGCCGAAACGGCGGGAAGCGCGGCGGCGGGGACGGCCGGTGAGCCGCCGGCTCGAGGCCGTCCTCGACGAGGCGTCCCTGGAGGCGTGGGCCGAGGCCGCGGGCCGCGTGGCGGCCGGGCGCGGCACGCTCGTGGCGCTCCGCGGTCCGCTCGGGGCGGGGAAGACCACCTTCGTGCGGGCGGCCTTCAGCGGCGCGGGCGCGGCGCGGCCGGCCCGGAGCCCCACCTACACGCTCCACCACCCGCACCGGCTACCGGAGGGCGGAAGGGCGCACCACGTCGACCTCTACCGGATCGGGAGCCCGCGGGAGCTCGACGACCTGGGCTGGGAGGACCTCCTCGCCTCCGACGAGGCCGTCTTCGTCGAATGGGCGGAGCGGGCCGGCGGGCGCCTCCCGGAGGACCGGTGGGAGATCGCGCTCGCGTTCGAGGGCGCGGGCGAGAGGAGGCGCATCGAGGCCCGCGCCCTGGGCCGGGCCCCCGATCTCCCGGCGCTGCCCTCCGCGGCCGGGGCGGAGTCCGGGACGTCCGTGGCGGCGGCGTCCGGAGAGTCCACGGCCGGGGCCTCCGGAGAGTCCGCGGCGGGACCGTCCCCGGAATCGGCGGCCGGCGCGAGGTCCGCCGCGCCGGAGGGCACGTGCTGACCCTCGCCCTGGACACGAGCACGCGGCTGGGCGGCATCGCCGTGAGCCGGGACGGGAGGCTCGTCGCGGAGACGTCGCTCTCGGTGCGGGCCACCCGCTCGGAGACGGTCCTCCCCGAGGTCGAGCGGCTGCTGGAGCGTGCCGGCGAGGGGCCCGGCGGGCTCGGGAGGGTCGTGGTCGGGGCGGGCCCCGGCTCCTTCACGGGGATCCGGATCGCCGCGGCGCTGGCCAAGGGGCTGTGCGCGGCCCGCGAGGCCGACCTCTACGCCTACTCGAGCCTGGCGGCCGTGGCCGCGGAGGCGGACGCCGCGGTGCCCGTCTGCGTGCTGTTCGACGCGCGGAGGGACGAGGTGTACGCGGCGGCGTGGGAGGCGCCGCCGCCGGCGCCTCACCTCCTCCCGCCGACGGCGGCCGCCCTGGACGAGGTGCTCGAGGCCCTGGGGCCGCTCGAGGGGTGGAGCTTCGCGGGGGAGGGCGCGCGCCGATACCGCGACCGGATCGAGGAGGCGGGGGGGCGGGTCCTCCCGCCGACGCACGACTACCCGCGCGCTTCGGGCCTGCTCGAGCTCCTCCGGCGATCCCCGGGGGCTGGACGCGTGGCACAGCGCCGGGACTGGGAGCCCACGTACGTGCGGGCCTCGGGGGCTGAGCGTGGCGTCTGAGCCGGCCCGTCCCGTCCCGGCCACGGTGCGGCCCGCCCACGAGGCGGACCTCGGCGAGGTCATGTCGATCGAGGAGGCCTCCTTCCCGATCCCGTGGTCCGAGCGGGCCTTCCGGGCGGTGGTGGGCCGTGCGGACGCGGTCCTCCTCGTGGCCGAGGAGGACGGGCGGATCGTCGGGCACGCCGCGGCCTGGTTCGCCGGTGACGAGGGCGAGCTGGCGGACGTGGCCGTCCGGCCGGCCTGCCGCGGCCGCGGCCTCGGCAGGCGGCTGGTCGAGGCCATCCGGGCCGCCTCGGTGGAGCGCGGCGTCCGCGACCTCTACCTGCAGGTGCGCGAGAGCAACGACGCCGCCCGCCACCTGTACGCCACGGCCGGCTTCGAGCCCGTCGGGCGTCGGCGGTCGTACTACCGCTCTCCGAAGGAGGATGCGCTGGTCCTGCGCTGGCGGGCGGCGGGCTCGGGCGCGGTGGCCGGAGGGCCGCCCACTCGTTGACGGTCGCCCCCGCCGCGCCTACCTTTCCGGGACGTTGTGCGAAGGGCCCGCCGGCACGGCCGGGCCGCACGACGCCTCGCGCTCACCCGTCACCCGGAGCCACCCGTCGGAGGGGTCGAATGTCACGCAGCCTCAACAAGGCCATGATCATCGGGAACCTGGGCGCGGATCCCGAGATCCGATCGACGCAGTCCGGGACCCGCGTGGCCACGCTCTCGGTCGCCACCAGCCGTAGCTGGACGGACCGGAGCGGACAGACCCAGGAGAAGACGGAGTGGCACAGGGTGGTCGCCTGGGACAAGCTCGCGGAGATCTGCGAGCGTTACCTGAGCAAGGGAGACCGGGTCTACGTGGAAGGCCGGATCGAGTACCGGCAGTGGGAGGGCCAGGACGGCCAGACCCGCTACACCACGGAGATTCGGGCGCGCGAGATGATCATGCTGGGCGGAAGGTCCGACGGGGGCCGCGGCGGTCGCGGTCCCGGGACCACAGCCGCCGAGGAGGGGGATGATGACGAGGATTACTCCGACTTCTCCAGTGAAGCCCTCATGGGGGAGGATGACCTGCCGTTCTGACAGTGCTCCGGCCGCTCGAGGCCGGAGCCGGACGGAGGGTCTCGCGATCGCGGTCGTCGTGGCGGGCTTCGCGCTCGCGGCGCTCGTCCCGGCCACGCCCGCGGTCGCCCAGGAGACGCCGGGGTCGCACGTGGTCAAGAAGGGCGACACGCTGTGGGACCTGGCCGCGCGCTACCTCTCCGACCCGTTCCAGTGGCACCGGATCTTCGACCTGAACCGCTCGATGATCGACGATCCCCACTGGATCTATCCGGGCCAGGAGTTCCGCCTTCCGGGGGCGGTGCAGGACGGATCCCGGGTCGCCTCCGGCGACCAGGCGGAAGCGCGGGCCCGGGGCGCCGCGGCGGAAGCCGGCGCGAGCGCGGGCGACGTGCACGCGGCGACCGGTGCCGAGCGCGCCGGCGCGTTCGACGCGCCCAGCATCTTCGACCACTCGCCCGAGGCCTCGGTCAACGTGAACACGATGTCGCTCGACCGGGTCACTCCGCCGGACCTCGTCTCCATGAGCGACTACCTGCGGGCCGGGTTCGTGACCTCGCCCGCGAGCGTCTCGCCCCACGCGGTGACCGCCCGGATCATGAGCCAGAACCCGCTCGGGCTCGAGCTGCCATCGTCGGTCCGGTCGCACGACAGGATCATGATCGCCCTGAACGGGCTCTCGGTCTCCGAGGGGGACTTCCTGCAGGCCATCCGGCCCGGCCGGAACCGCGGCTCGGTGGGACGGGAGTACGCCTCGATGGGGCTCGTCGAGGTCACCGGGGTCGAGGGCGACTCGGCCCGCGCCGTCGTCCGGACCGTGTACGGCGACTACCAGGTCGGCGACCTCCTCGTTCCCGCCGGGTCCCCCGGCGACGTGGGGACGGAGCTCACCGCCGTCCAGAACGGGATGGTCGCCCGGCTCCTGGGCTTCGAGACCGAGCAGCCGCTCCTCTCGACCGGGGACATGGTCTTCGTGGACGCCGGCTCCCGGGAGGGCGTCGAGGTCGGCGACGAGTTCGCGGTGTTCCCGGCGGACATCGCGGACGTGGGGAGCGCCTCGCTGGACGACCGGCTGAGCGTGGTCCGCGTGGTGCGCACGTTCGACCACACCGCCTCGGCGCGCGTCGTCGACACGCGCGACGTCGGCACGGAGGCCGACGCCCCGGTGCGCCTCGTCCGGCGGCCGAGCGCCGCCGGCGGCTGACCGGGGGACGTGTGGAGCGTCCGCGGCGATCTCCCGGGGCCGTCTGCGTCTCCGGGACCGGCCGCGGCGCTGAGCCCCGGCCGCGCGACCCGCGGTCGGGGAGGCCCGGCCCCTCCTCACGGTGATCTTCGCGCTCCACCTGGCGGCCCTGGCCGGCTACGCGGCCGCCTGGGGGTTCCTCGCGCGCGCGTTCCGCACGGGCGGGGGGTCGCAGGAGAGCGTCGGCTGGTGGACGGCCGTCGGCGCCGTGCTCGTGCACGTGCTGGGCCTGGCCTGGTTCGTCGTCCGTTACCGCACCTTCCCCCTGGTCGGCCTCGGACCGGCCTCCTCCACCCTGGCCCTGGCCATCGCCCTCCTGACGCTCGGGGCCGCCGTGCAGCAAGAGCGGCGTCCGGCGGCGCTCTTCGTCCTCCCGGTCGTCGTCGTGCTCATGGCGCTGGCGGTCTCCGTCGGGCTCCAGCCGGTCCTCCTGCGGAGCGCCTTCCGCGGACCGTGGTTCGTCCTGCACGTGGCCATGGTGTTCGTCGGCTGCGCGGGACTGGTCCTCGCCTCGGCGGCCGGGGCCATGTACGTCCTGCAGTTCCGGGCCCTCAAGCGTAAGCGGTTCGGCTCGGTCTTCCGCTTCTTTCCCTCCCTCGACGTCCTGGACCGCCTGAACCGGCTGGGGCTCCTCGTCGGCTTCCCGGGCCTGACGGTCGGCCTCATCGCGGGCTGGAGCTGGACGCTGACCTACGGCAGGGGCCTGGCCCTCGGCGATCCTCAGGTGGCGTTCGGTGTAGTCACGTGGCTGGCGTACCTGGTCGCGATCGTGGCCCGCATGTCGCCCGACTGGAGGGGCGAGCGAGCCGCCTTCGTGAGCACGGGCGCGTTCGTGGTCTCGGTCCTGACCTTCCTGGTCCTCAGGGTCGTGATCGTGGGGCCGGAGAGCGTGTTCCTGTGACCGGACGTGCGCGTTGGACGGGTGGCGGCCCGGTCGGTCCGGGACCCGCCCCGCAGGAGGAGATGGCCGAGGGAGGCGTGGCGTGGGTCTGACCATCGTGGGGGTCAACCACAGGACCGCCCCCATCGATCTCAGAGAGCGGTTCCACGTCCCTCCCGAGGAGATCCCGCGGGCCATCGACCGTCTCCTGGGCGAGGAGACGGTCGAGGAGTGCGCGCTCCTGAGCACCTGCAACCGGACCGAGTGCTACCTGTGGGCCACGCCCACCGGGCCGGGAGAGGAGGCGGCGGCACGCCTGCTGGCCGAGCGCGCCGGCCTCGAGGCGTCGCGCGTCGGCCGGTACGTGTACCGCTGGCGCGACGAGGAGGCCGTGCTCCACCTGTTCCGTGTGGCCGCCGGCCTGGACTCCATGGTCGTCGGCGAGCCGCAGATCCAGGGGCAGGTCGAGGACGCCTACCGGACGGCCAGGGAAGCCCGGCCCGGGGCGGTGGGCCACGTCCTCCACCGGCTCTTCCAGTCGGCGCTCGCGGCCGGCGGACGGGTCCGCTCCGAGACGGCGGTGGGAGAGGGGGCGGCGTCCGTCCCCGCGGCGGCCGTCCAGCTGGTCCTCAAGGTCTTCGGCTCCCTGGAGGGCCGCCGGGCCCTGGTGATCGGGGCGGGAGAGATGGGCGAGGCCATCCTCCAGGGGCTCCTCGACCGGGGGGTCGGGGAGGCGGTCGTGGCCAGCCGCACGCTGGCGCGCTCGCGCGAGACCGCCGGGCGGCTGGGGGAGGACCGGGTGCGGGCGGCGCCCTACCTGGACGTGCCCGAGGAGCTGAGGGGCGTGGACGTCGTCCTCACCTCGACCTCGGCCCCCCACCCGGTGGTCACGACGGAGGCCCTGCAGGCCGCACGGGGCGGCGAGAAGCGCGAGCTGGTGATCGTCGACATCGCGCTCCCGCGGGACGTGGAGCCCGCGGTGGGGGACCTCCCGGGCGTGTTCCTGTACAACATCGACGACCTCCAGGCGGTCGTGAACGCCACCGAGGAGGCGCGCCAGGCGGAGGGACGCGAAGCCGAGAACCTCCTGCGGGAGGACGTGGAGGCCTTTCAGGGCTGGCTCCTGGCTCGCCAGGCCGTTCCGCTCATACGCGAGATCCGCAGGAGCGCCGAGGAGGTGAGGGCCGAGGCCATGCTGGAGGCCCTCGAGGGGATCGAAGGCTTGAGCGAGGCCGACCGGGAGCGCATACTCGGCGCCTCGAGGCTCGTGGTGCACAAGCTGCTGCATGCCCCGACGGTGGCGCTGCGGGAGCTGGCGGGCGAGCCGGGCGGCGCAGACCACCTGGAGATCGCACGCCGGCTGTTCGCGCTGGATGGCCGCGCTCGGGACGGAGCGAGGATCGACGAGGGGATGGACGAGGACGATGACGAGCGAGGGTAGGGTCCTGGTCACCGGGGGCGCCGGGTTCATCGGCTCCCACGTGTGCGAGGCGTATCTGGAGGCGGGCTGGGAGGTGACGGCCCTGGACGACCTGAGCACGGGCCGCCGCGAGAACGTCCCGGAGGGGGCGCGCTTCGTGGAGATGGACATCCGCTCGGACGGGATTCGTCGGGTGTTCGAGGAGGGACGGTTCGACGTGCTCAACCACCACGCCGCCCAGATCGACGTGCGGCGCTCGGTGGCCGACCCGGGCTTCGACGCCTCGGTGAACATCCTCGGCGTCGTGAACCTGCTCGAGGCCGCCCTCGCGACCGATGTCGGCCGCGTGCTGTTCATCTCCTCGGGCGGCGTCGTGTACGGGGACGCCGAGACCACGCCGACGCCGGAGACGGCGCCCAAGCAGCCGGTCTCGCCGTACGGCGTGGGGAAGCTGACCGGCGAGCACTACCTGTACTACTACGCGAAGGTGCACGGCCTGCGCTACGCGGCCCTGCGCTACGCCAACGTTTACGGGCCGCGCCAGGACCCGCACGGCGAGGCCGGGGTGGTCGCGATCTTCTCGGGCCGGATCGCCGCCGGCGAGCCGCTCACCGTGTACGGCGACGGGCGCCAGACGCGCGACTACGTGTTCGTGAAGGACGTGGCGGAGGCGAACCTGCTGCTCACCGGAATCGATCTGGTCGAGCCCTCGGCGATCGACGATGCGGCCTACAACGTCGGCACCGGGAGGGAGACGGACGTCCTGGAGCTGGCGGAGGCGCTCATGGAGACGGCCGGCCGGCGGGTCGAGGTCGAGCACGCCCCGGCGCGGCCGGGGGAGCTCCAGCGCAGCGCGCTCGACCCCGGCCGCATCGAGGCGGCGGGCTGGAGCGGGGGGCGGAGCCTGGAGGAGGGGCTGGCCGCGACCTACGGCGCCCTGCAGGACGGGGGGCGGGCATGAGCGGCCTCGTCGCGGCTCCGCTCGTGGCCGGGCTCCTCCAGGCCGCCCAGGACACGGCGCTCGCCGCCGGGGGCGCGGCGGGTGCCGCCTCCGGGGCGGGCCGGCAGGCCCTGGCCACCAGCCCCTGGCAGATGGCCCTGCAGGCCACGACGCCCACCCAGGTCATCCTCATCGTCCTGGCCGTGTTCTCGGTCTGGTCCTGGGTCCTCATCTTCTGGAAGTGGTCGGAGCTCCGCCGCGTGGCCCGCGAGGGGGACGAGTTCGTGATGGGGATGGAGCGTGCCTCGGGCCTGGAGGAGGTGCGGCGGGTCCTCCTCCACCTGGACGAGTCCCCCTACACGCGCGTCTTCCGGGAAGGGCTCCAGTTCTTCCGGGACCTGTCCAGCCCCGGCCCGGCCGACGAGAAGGGCACGCGGCGGGAGATCACGCCCGCCCGGCTCGACACCCTGTGGATGGTCCTCGAGAAGGAGCTCTCCGAGGAGCGCGACGACCTGGCGCACGGCCTCCCGTGGCTGGCCATCATCGGGTCGGTGAGCCCGCTCCTCGGCCTCCTCGGGACGGTGGTCGGCGTCATGAACTCCTTCATCGGCATCTCCGCACGCGGCAGCGCCAACATCGCGGCCGTGGCCCCGGGGATCGCCGAGGCGCTCATCACGACGGTCGTCGGGCTGTTCGTGGCCATCCCCGCCGTGATCGCCTACAACCACTACGCTGCCAAGCTGGGGCTGTTCGCGAGCGAGCTGGAAGGCTTCGCGAGCGAGTTCGTGGGCACGCTGGCGCGCGAGGGGCACGTATGAGGGCCGCGGCGGAGGCCTCCGGCCCGCGCCGTCCGTGAGGAAGCCGCAGTTCGGCCGGCTGGGCGATCACGGGGGCCTCCCCGTGCGCGCCGAGATCAACGTCACGAGCCTCGTGGACGTGGCCTTCACCCTCCTCGTGATCTTCATGATCACGGCACCGATCCTCCAGGGAGGGGTACAGGTCGACGTGCCCCAGGCGCCGGCCGCGCCCATCCAGACGTCCGAGGGTCTCGTCATCACGATCGACGCCGACGGGCAGATCTACCTGGACGACACGAAGGTGAGCCTGCAGGAGTTCGAGGCCAGCGTCGTCCAGGTGGTGAAGCGGCAGGCGTCGAAGGTGGTCTACGTGAAGGGTGACGCGAAGGTGCCCTACGGCGTCGTACTCAGGGTGATCGGGAAGCTGAAGGAGGCGGACATCCAGGCGGTGAGCCTGGTGGCCCAGCCGGAGCCGAGGAAGAGCGGGGAGTGACGGAGGACGCGGGTGGAAGAGCGGCACCAGGATCGCGAGGAGAGGCAAGTGCCGCGCTCGGCTGTCGGCGGCTCCCTCCTTCTCCACGCCGTGGTGGCCGCCCTCCTCGTGCACGCGGCGCGCTCGGCGGCCGCGACGCCGCCTCCGATCACCTACAGGGTGCGGCTCGTGGCGGCCTCCGCGCCGGACGCCCCGGAGCGGGAGAAGCCGGTACCGGCGAAGGTGGCCGAAGAGAAGGAGCGCCCGCCGACCCCGCAGCCCACCACGAAGAGGAAGCCCAAGGTCCCGGAACCCACCCAGACCGAGAAGAAGCCGCCCGAGACGAAGCCGTCCAAGGAGCCGGCCCGCTCCGAGGAGAAGGGCGAGGACGCGGTCAACGTCCAGCTCGACGGGGCCACCTTCGCCTTTCCGGACTACCTGGACAACATAATCCGGCAGGTCTATCGCTACTGGAGGCCGCCGACCGGTGGGCAGGTGCTCCGGGCCGAGATCTCGTTCGTCATCCACCGGGACGGCTCGGTGAGCGACATCGAGTGGGTGCGGCGCTCCGGCGACATGGCCTTCGATCTGGAGGCCCGGGGCGCCGTGGAGGCGGCCGGGCGGGCCCGGGCGTTCGGGTCCCTGCCGAAGGGATATCCGCGGGACCGCCTGCGGGTCTCCTTCTTCTTCGACCCCTCCACGCTTTGAGGCGGCCCGGCCGCGGCACGGGACCGGCGCCCGTCCTCGCTCTCGTTCTCGGGCTCCTGGCCGCCCTCGTGGCGGCCGCCGCCCCCGCGCGCGCCCAGCAGGGAGGCGAGAAGGAGGGGGAGGTCCGGCTCGGGATCACCTATACGCCGGGCTACCGGCCCGGCCTGGCGGTCCCCCCGGTCGAGGTCGGGGGCGGCTCGGGGGCCCTCGCGGACGTGTCCGATCGGGTCATCTCGATTCTCCGTACGGACTTCGACTACTCGGACCGATTCGAGATCATCCCGGTGCCGGACTCGCTGAAGGCGGGCCGGAGCATCAACTACGGCCTGTGGAACCAGCTCGGGGCCGTGTGGCTGGTCGCCACCCAGCTCACCGGCTCGGCCGACCGCCCGCTCCTGCGCGTGAGCCTCCACGACGTGGTCTACGGCAACCTGCGGAACGTGCAGGCGTTCACGCTGCCCGCCGGGGAGGGGGAGGCGCTCCGCATGGCGGTGCATCGGGCGGCCGACTCGGTCGTGAGCTGGGCCACGGGCGAGTCCGGCATGGCCGCCACCCGCATCGCCTTCCGGAGGAAGAGCGGGGACGGGGCCTCCGACATCTGGATGATCGACGCGGACGGCCGGAACCTCCACCGGGTCACGCACGACAGCAGCATCGTCTACTCGCCGGCGCTCTCTCCGGACGGCCGCCGTCTCCTGTTCGTCTCCTACGTCTCGGGGAGCGCCGACGCCTACGAGCTGGACCTGGCCACGGGTCGGCGGCGGACGATCTCCTCGGTCCCCGGGGTGAACCTCACGCCCGTGTACCGGCCGGACGGCCAGCGGATCGCGGTGGCGCGCACGACGGAGGGGCAGGGCACCGACCTCTACTCGCTCCAGGCCGAGCCCCTGTGCTGCGCGCAGCGCCTCACGTTCACCGACCCCGGCGACGCGCTCAACGCCACCTACGCGCCGGACGGGAAGCGGTTCGCGTACACGAGCACCTCGCTGGGCGAGCCCCAGGTCTTCGTCCAGAACGTGGGGGGCGGGGGGCCGGGGCTCATCAGCCGGTACGTGTACGGAGAGCAGGGCTACGCGACGTCGCCCGACTGGTCGCCGCGCGGGGACCGGATCGTCTACCAGGGATGGGTGAACGGCGTCTTCCAGATCGTCACCGTGAACCCCGACGGGGGGGACCGCCGGATCGTGACCTCGAAGGGGTCGAACGAGGACCCGGCCTGGGCCCCCGACGGCCGCCACATCGTGTTCTCGTCCACCCGCGAGGGCTACCACGCCCTGTGGATCCTGGACACCGTGACGGGCCGCGTACGGCGGCTGGTCGAGAACCACGTGGACCAGATGCCGGCGTGGTCGCCGGGCCTGTCTCCGTGAGCCGACGCGACGGCCGCATTCCGGTCCCGCAGGACGGTTGGCAAGCGGGCTCGGCCCGGATAGCTTGAGCCATCGAGCCACCGTTCGCACAGAAGCCGCGATCCGGTTCCGCCGCGGGCCGGGTCCTTCGAGAAGAGCCGAAAGGAGCCGCCGATGCGTCGCAGCCTCCGCCTGAGCCCACTCCTCGTCCTGGCCGCCGCCGCCCTGATCGCGTGCGGAGGGAATCCGCCCCCGCAGACGGGCCCGCAGGTGAACGAGGACTCGTTGGCCGCCGCCCGTCGCGACTCGGCGGCCCGCGCCGACTCCATCGCCCGCGCCCGGGAGCGGGAGGCCGCCGCCTCCAAGCTGTGCGACCGGGCCCTGGCCGCGGTCACCGCGGGCAACTACGACCAGGCCCGCTCGCTCTACCAGCAGGCCCGGAGCCAGTACGCCGGCACGCAGTGCGGCGACAGGGCGGGGGCCGAGCTCGAGCGCCTCTCGGCCATCGAGACCGTCGCCCAGCGGGTCCACTTCGAGTTCGACAAGTCCCGGATCACCGACGAGGCGGCCAAGGTCCTGCAGCAAAAGGCGGAGGTGCTGCGCGAGTATCCCCAGTTCCAGATCCAGATCCAGGGGAACTGTGACGAGCGGGGCTCGAACGAGTACAACCTCGCCCTCGGGCAGCGCCGCGCCGCGTCGGCCAGGCAGTACCTCGTGAGCCTGGGGATCTCCCCGGACCGCCTCTCGACCCTCAGCTACGGGGAGGAGCGGCCGATCGCCGAGGGACACGACGAGCAGGCCTGGGCCATGAACCGGCGCGACGACTTCGTGATCCAGAACCTCGCCCAGACGATCCGCTCGCAGTGAGGTCGTGACGCCGTGAAGGTCTTCCGGGGCGGTGGAGGGAGGGCGTGCCTGGCGGCGCTGGGCGCGCTGCTCCTCTCGGCCTGCGTCAGCAAGAACGATCTCCAGGACATGGAGACGACCATGCTGGCGGAGATGCACGCGCTCAGGGCGCGCCAGGACTCCCTGGCCGATCGGATGGAGCAGCTGCGCGCCTCCCTCGTGGACACCCTGAGCCGGACGACGAAGCAGACCGCCACCGGGCGGAGCGAGCTCGACCGGCGCTTCTCCGCGATCCAGGACCAGCTGGGGCAGGTCGCGGCGCTGGTCGGGCAGAACCAGCGCATGCTGGCGCAGATGCGGGCGGGCTCGGGGGCGGCCGGCGGCGCGGTCGACACCGCCGCGGGCGCCGCGGCGACGGGCGGCGCGGGGGCCGGCGGCGAGCCGGCGGGCGGTGGAGGCGAGCCCCCCTCGTCCGGCGCGGCCTCCGGCGGGTCCAGCGGGGCCCAGCAGCTCTACCAGGCGGCGCTCCAGCAGTACCGGCGCGGCTCCTACGGCACGGCGCGCAGCGGGCTCCAGGAGTTCCTGAAGAGCTACCCGAACGACGACCTGGCACCGGACGCCCAGTACTACGTCGCCCAGAGCTGGGAGCAGCAGGACAGCACCGAGGAGGCGCTCGACGCCTACGCCCGGGTCCTCCAGCTCTTCCCCAACTCCCGGCGGGCCCCCGCGGCGCTGTACAAGAGCGGCCTCCTGGAGCTCCGGCGGGGCAACGTCCAGGATGCGAGGACGTACTTCTCGCGCGTCGTGAGGGGCTATCCGGACAGCGACGAGGCGTCCCTGGCCAGGGAGCAGCTCGGCAAGCTGAAGGGATGAGGCGGTCGGCGGAGAGGAGGCGGTCCCGGATCCGGGGCTCCTAAACCATGCAGTGCCCGGAATGCGGGCACCCGGAGAGCCGGGTGGTGGATTCGCGGGTGAGCCGTGGCGGTCGCGCGATCCGGCGCCGCCGCGAGTGCAGCCGGTGCGGGCGGCGGTTCACCACGTACGAGCAGATCGAGGAGGAGCCCCTCACGATCCACAAGCGGGACGGCGCCAGCGAGCCGTTCGCGCGCTCCAAGCTCCTGGAGAGCGTCCGGATCGCCTGCGCCAAGCGTCCCGTCTCCCGGACCGACATCGAGTCCCTGGTCGACGAGGTCGAGGCCGAGCTCGAGGCCGGGGACGAGCGGGAGGTCGAGAGCCGGGTGGTCGGCGAGATGGTGATGCGCCGGCTGCGTCGCCTGGACCAGGTGGCCTACGTCCGCTTCGCGTCGGTCTACCGGGCCTTCCAGGACACGACCGAGTTCATGGAGGAGATCCGGGAGATGGTCCGGCGGGCCGGATACGAGTCCGCCGGTCAGGTGGACATGTTCCGGGGTGATGACGACGGCGAAGACGAGGGATAGATGGCCCGCGGACCGGCGGAGATGCCGTTCCTCGACCACCTGGAGGAGCTCAGGTGGCGACTGATCTGGAGCCTCGTGGCCCTCGGGGTCGCGACGGCCGTGGGCCTCCTCATCGTGTCCAAGCTGGACGTGATCGGGGTCCTCGAGCGTCCCATCCGCCAGCTCCTCCCTGACCAGAAGCTCCTCTTCACCAGCCCCACCACGCCCTTCCTCGTCACCCTCAAGCTGGCGTTCCTCGTCGGCCTCGTCCTCGCGATCCCTTTCGTCGCCTACCAGGTGTGGGGCTTCCTGGCGCCGGCGCTGAAGGACGAGGAGCGGAAGTACGTCATCCCCGCGATCTGGGTCTCGTTCGGCCTGTTCCTGGCGGGGATCGCGATGGCCTACTTCCTGGTCCTCCCGCTGGGGCTCCGCTTCCTGCTCGGGATCCAGAGCCAGAGCCTGAGCCCGATCATCACGATCGACGAGTACCTCAAGTTCGCCACGCGCATGCTGCTGGGCTTCGGCATCATCTTCGAGCTGCCGGTGATCATGGTGGTCCTGGCCGCCATGGGCGTGGTCACGCCCGAGTTCCTCAAGAAGTACCGCCGGCACGCGCTGGTCGTCCTCGCGGCGCTCTCGGCGCTCCTCACGCCGCCGGACGTGGGGACGATGCTCATGATGATGACGCCGCTCTTCCTCCTGTACGAGACCTCGATCTGGCTCGTCCGGCTCGTGACGCGGGCGCGGCGTCGCCGTCCGGAGGGGGCCGCGGAGGAGACGGCGGGGTGACCGGGCGGGAAGCGGCCGCTCGCCACGCCGCGGTGGCGCGGGCGGTCCTCCTGCCCCTCCTGCTCCTCGCCGCCCGCCCGGCCGGGGGGGCGGCGCAGGGCGTGGACACCGCCCGCGCCGTGGCGGACACGACGCCGGGGGCGGCGGTCGACACGACCGGGCGAGCCGCGGCGGACACGACGCCCGGAGCGAGGCGGGACACCGCGGGCGCGGCGGCCGACACGTCGGGCGCCACCGCCGACACGTCCGGGGCCGTGAGGCTCGGGCAGATGCGCGAGGGCATGGCCGGCGGCTCCTTCCCGGAGCGGGACTCGGTCTTCCGGAACCTGGCGGGCCGCAAGGGATTCCGCATCGTCGAGTATCGCGGCAAGACCGTGGGGCTCGACGTCCCCGACCGGGTCATCCGGCTGGTCGACTCCGCACAGGCCAACTACGGCGACGCGGCGCTGCGCGCCGACTCGATCACCTACCGCTCGCGGCTGGCCTTCCTGGCCGCGCGCGGCGACATCCTCCTCCTGAGCCCCGACCAGCGGCAGGTCACCAGCGACTCGGTCCTCTACTACGACGTCTCCCGGAAGAAGGGCACGGTGCTGGCCGCCCACACCCAGTTCGCGGCCCAGGGGGCCGAGTGGGTGGTGCGCGGCAACGCCGTCCCGGTGGGGACGGACACGCTGTTCGTGAGCTCCGGACAGTTCAGCACCTGCGACCTTCCGCAGCCCCACTACTGGTTCCAGGCGGGGCAGATCAAGATGGTGAGCCAGGACGTCATCGTGGCGTGGCCGGTGACGCTCTACATCGAGAACGTCCCCGTGGCGTGGCTCCCCTTCTTCGCCCAGGACATCCGCCCGGACCGCCGGAGCGGCATCCTGCCCCCCCAGTTCGGGGTGAACACGATCATCCGGACGGGGGGCACCGGCGGACCGGGAGGGACCGGTCGCAACGTCCGGGACTTCGGCTACTACTGGGCCATCAACCGCTTCATGGACGCGCGCTTCACCGTGGACTGGTACGCGGGCCAGTACACGCAGCTCAACACGCGCTTCCGCTACAAGGACATCAAGAAGCACCTGAACGGGAACGTGGCCGTGAGCGAGCAGTTCGCGCAGAACGGCCGCAACTTCACCCTGAACCTGCGGCACAACCAGGACCTGGGCCCCGGGACCTCGCTGGATGTCTCGGCCAACTACGTGCAGAGGCCCGGGACGTACCAGAACCGGAGCTACGACCCGAACCAGCTCACGCAGACGATCGACTCGGACGTGTCCCTGCGGCGGACCATGTCGTGGGCCAACCTGTCCCTGGGGGCCAGCCGGCGGCAGTTCCTGGGTCCGAACAGCCAGCTCCAGTACACGCTTCCCTCGCTCAACCTCTCCTTCTCCCCGGTGACCCTGTTCCAGGCGCCCCGGAGCCGGGCGGGACTGTTCAACAACATCACGTGGTCGGGCTCGGGCAGCTTCCAGCGGAAGTCCCAGTCGAGCACCTTCGACACCGACTCGCGGAACACGACCGCGGGGCTCAACCAATCGCTGCGCGTGGGCGACCTGAGCTTCTCGGGCTCGGCCAGCTACCGGGACCAGCTCCAGACGCCCAAGGACAGCCTCGGGAACGACCTCCCCGCCTATACGCAGACGTCGGTGACCTGGCAGTCGTCGGCCGACTACCAGGTGGGGCTCATGGGGAGCACCACCCTCCGGCCCACGGTGAGGGTGGGCGGCGGGATGTTCCGCGCCTTCGACCGGCAGGACTCGATCCTGGACACCAACAACCGGTTCGTGAACGCGCCGACGCGGGCCAGCGTCGGCGCCACGCTGAGCACCGACCTCTACTCCTTCTTCCCGGGCTTCGGGCCGTTCACCCGCATCCGGCACAAGATCTCGCCGAGGCTCGACTGGAGCTACTCGCCGGCCGTCTCCGCGCCCGACACCCTCTCGGGCGTGCCGGGCTTCCCGGGCGGGAGCTTCCAGGCCCAGAACGTCCTCACGGTGGGGATCTCCCAGACCTTCGAGGCCAAGGTCAGGGAGCCCGTTCCCGAGGGGGCGGCGGGGGACACGGGCGCCGCGGCGCGGGCGGACACCACCGGCGGAGCGCCACCGGACACCGCGGCGGAGGCGCCGCCGGACACGGTGGCCGGCGCCGCCCCGGGCGCCCCCTCGCCGCGCCCCGGCGGGAGGCCCGCCCCGGCCGCCTCCTCCCGCGAGCGGAAGGTCACGCTCCTCGCCATCCGCACCACGACGCCCCTCCGGCTGGACTTCGCGGCGCACGCGCGGGGGGAGCCCCTGGTCCAGACCGACCGGCTCAGGAACTCGATCAGCTCGGACCTCATCCGGGGCTTCTCCCTCAACATGACGCACGACCTGTTCGAGGGGACGGGGCCGGACCGGCGCTTCGCCCCGACGCTGACCGTTCTCAACGCGAGCTTCAGCATCACGTCGGGGACGAGCCTCGGGTCGCTCTTCGGGCTCGGCGGCCGGAGCGGGACCGGCCGGCCGCCGCCCCGGACGCAGCGCACGCCCGAGGGCGAGCAGGAGAGGCGCGGCGGTCCCTGGAGCCTGGGGCTCAGCTACTCGCTCAACCGCCCCCGTCCGGGCGAGTTCGGATCGTCCAGCTCCACGCTTCAGTGGAACTTCAGTCTGCAGCCCACGCCGAACTGGCGCGTGAGCTGGTCGAGCTCGTTCAACTTCTCCGACCACCAGTTCGCCCAGCAGACGGTGAACCTGACCCGCACGCTCCACCGGTGGCAGGCGTCCTTCCACTTCACGAAGGTGCCGAACGGGAACTTCCTGTTCGACATCCAGGTCTCCCTGACCGACGTTCCGCAGCTGCACGTGAACTACAACGAGAGGAGCGGACTGGGCCGATGAGCGAGACGCCGGTGAGGGTGGACGGACGTACGCTGTCGCTCGAGGAGGTCGGGGACGTGGCCCGCGGGCGCCCGGTGGAGCCGCGCCTGGAGGGAGAGGCCCGGGCGCGCATGGAGGCCTCGCGGGAGGTCGTGGAGGCCATTCTGGCCGGCGGCGAGGCCGTCTACGGCGTGAACACCGGCTTCGGGAAGCTCTCGGACGTGCGGGTGTCCCGCGAGCGGCTGGCGGAGCTCCAGCTCAACCTGGTCCGGAGCCACGCCTGCGGCGTGGGGGAGCCGCTGGAGCCGGAGGAGGTCCGGGCCATGATGCTCCTCCGCGCCAACGTCCTGGCGGTCGGGTGCAGCGGGGTGCGGCCCGTCGTCGCCGAGCGGCTCCTCGAGCTCATCGACCGGGACGCGCTCCCCGTCGTGCCGCGCGAGGGCTCCGTGGGCGCCTCCGGCGACCTGGCCCCCGCGGCGCACGTGGCCCTCGTCCTGGTGGGCGAGGGGGAGGCGACGGTCGGCGGGGAGCGGATGGGGGGCGCCGAGGCGCTCCGGGAGGCCGGGCTCGAGCCGCTCGTCCTCCGGCCCAAGGAGGGCCTGGCCCTCCTGAACGGGACGCAGGGCATGACGGCGGTGGGCACCCTCGCGCTCCTCAGGGCCGAGGCCCTGGCCGAGGTGGCCGAGCTGGCGGGCGCCGCGTCCCTGGAGGGGCTGCGTGGCTCGCCGGACCCGTTCGCCGCCGAGATCCAGGCCCTGCGCCCGCATCCGGGACAGGCGGAGAGCGCGGCCCGGCTCCGGGGCCTCCTGGCCGACAGCGAGATCCGCGAGAGCCACCGGGAGGGGGATCCCCGGGTGCAGGACGCCTACTCGCTCCGCTGCATGCCCCAGGTCCACGGGACGGCCCGGGACGCCATCGCCCGGGTGCGGCGCGTGCTCGAGGCCGAGGTGAACGCGGCCACCGACAACCCGCTCGTCCTGTCGGGCCCGCCCGCCCGCATCGAGTCGAACGGCAACTTCCACGGCCAGCCGGTGGCCGCGGCGCTCGACGAGCTGGCGATCGCGGCCACGACCCTGGCCACGATCAGCGAGCGCCGGACCGACCGTCTCCTGAACCCGGACCTCTCGGGGCTCCCGGCCTTCCTCACGCCCGAGCCGGGCCTCCGGTCCGGGATGATGATGATGCAGGTGACCGCGGCCGCCCAGGTGGCCCGCTGCCGCCAGCTCGCGACACCGGCCAGCGTCGGCACGATCCCCACCGGCGCCTCGAAAGAGGACCACGTGTCCATGGGCATGCACGCGGCCGACCAGGCGCGCGCGGCGCTCATCTGCCTCGAGAGGGTGCTGGCGGTCGAGCTCCTGGCCGCCGCGCAGGCCATCGACCTCCTGGCTCCGCTCCGGCCCGGGAAGGGCGTGGAGGAGGGCGTTCGCCGCCTCAGGGAGCGGGTCTCCCACCTCGAGGAGGACCGGCCGCAGGCGCCCGACATACGGTCCGTGGTGGCGCTGCTGCGCGAGGACGGGCTCCCGGACCTCGTTCGGGCCTGCGCGAACCGAGACGCCGGGGGATTGTAGTTGGACACCGGGGTGGCCTAGATTCCAGGTTGCCGTAGGAATGTCCCCGTACCGTCCGCCGCATTGCGGACGGCCCCCGGAGCGTGCGATGCCGAGCGTATCCTACCTCAAAGACAAGGCCCGGAAAGAGGAGAAGCGGGGCAACTGGTCCCGGGCCGTCGACTATTACTGGCAGGCCGTGGAGCGTGCCGAGCGGGGCGGCGAGCTCATGGGCGAGCTGGGCCTCTACAACCGCATCGGCGACCTCCTGCTCCGGATGGACCGCACCGATGCGGCGATCGACGCCTATCTGGAAGCGGTCGAGCGCTACGGCGAGGAGGGCCTACCGGCGCCCGCCGTGGCGATGTGCAACAAGATCCTCCGTCTGGCGCCGAACCGTCACGACGTCCGCCGCCGTCTCGTCCGCCTCCACCTCGACTCCGGGCTGGTCGCCGACGCGCGGCAGGCCCTCCTCGACTTCGTACGCAAGGCCGACGACGCCGAGCTGGAGGGAGAGGCGCTTCAGGCCATCCTGGACTTCCTCGAGTCCGCGGAGGACGAGGAGCTCCGGATGCACGCCGCCCTCCGGCTCGAGGAGAGGAATCGCCCCCACGAAGCCCTCGACCAGCTGCGGGCCGTGAGGGAGGCCCGTCTGGAGCGGGGCGAGGACGCCTCGCCCATCGACGCTCGCATCCAGTCCCTCGCGTCCCGGCTACCGGACGTCGCGGAGGCGGCGCGGAAGGCGGCGAAGCCGGTCGCCGGCGCGAAGCCGGTCGCCGGCGCGCAGGCCGAGGAAGCGGAGGCCGAGGAGGCGGAGGCCGAGGCGGAGCCGGAGGAGACGGCCGCCACCACGGAGCCGGAGAAGACCGAGCCCGAGGCGGAGCCCGAGGAGGCGGCCGCCCCGGAGGAGGCTCCGGCCCCGAGGCCCAGGCCCGCGACGGGCAAGGGGGCCCGGAAGCGCTCGTCGAGCGAGCGCTCTGCCCGCAAGCCCGGCAGGAAGGCCGCCCCGCCCGAGCCGGAGCCGGCAGAGGCCGCGGAGGAGCTTCCGCGGCACAGGCGCGAGCTCCCGGAGAAGATCCCGAGCCTGGCGGCCGCGGTGCCGGTCGGGACGGAGGTGGTCCCGGCGGAGCTCGAGCCCGCCCTGGCGGCGAGCGGTGGGACGTCCGGCGCCGCGGGGACGACGGCGGGCGCGGTGCGCACGGCCCAAGGGATCGAGCCGCTGGTCGTGTCCCCACCCATGACGCTCGTGCGCCTGCGTCCCGTGACCGGAGCCGCGGCGACGGCCGGAGAGGCGGGCGCCTCCGTGGACGGGACGGTCGTGGGCACCGTGGGGCCGGCGGATCCTCGCCTCCGGCGGCCGGCGCCCACCTTGGATCACGCGGGACTCCAGCCGCTGACGAACGGCCTCGCGACCCCGGCGGACGGGGAGGTAGGCTCCGTGGACGCGGTCCGGACCGTGGCCCTGTCCGTGACCCGCCCGTCGGCGGCGGGGCCGGCGGGGCGTTCGGACCTGTCCCCGGTCATCCGGCTCCTCGCGGCCACGGGTCCGAACGGACACGGCTCCGGGCCGGCGCACGTCGATACGCTCGTCGGGGTCCCGGCGGACCTGGAGCCCTCGGCGGGCGTCGAAGCGCTGAAGGTCGGCCGCGCTCCCCGGGGCGGATCCGGCGAGGACCGCGAGGCCGGGGACGGCGGCCGGTCGGGCGGCGTGCTGGGCGGCCTGCGGCGGGTCGGGCTCCTGGGAGGCGGCGGTGCGGACCGGGGTCCCGACCCGGAGGCTGCTCCGGGGGGAGGCGGCCGGATCCCGGGGCTGTCTCTTCCGGTGCCCGACATGAACGTCGGGCCCTCCCCGATGGGGACGGTGGCGCTGGCGCCGGTCGAGCGGGAGGCCATCGTCGAGATCGAGATGTCGGTCGGGCCGTCCGACGTGACGATCGCCGGGGCCGCGGAGCTGGCGCCGACCAGGGCTCCGTGGGAGTCGGAGCCGGAGCCGGAGCCGGAGCAGCCGGAGCCCGCGGAGTCTGGGGAGGCGTCGGCGGAGACGGCCGAGACCGTCGGAACGGCGCCAGCCGCCGAGCAGGCCCCGGCAGAGGCGGAGGAGGCCCCGGCAGAGGCGGAGGAGCCCGCGGCCGAAGTGGAGGAGGCCGCGGCCGAAGCGGCGACGCCGACCGCCGAGACCGAGGCGGAAGTCGAGCGCGAGCCGGAGCCGCCCGCGCAGGCGGAAGCCGAGGAGGCGGAGGCCGAGCTCGAAGCGCCCCCCGGGCGGGAGGCGCCGGAGCCGGAGCCCGGAGCCGAACCCGCGGCAGCGATCGGAGAGCCGGCGGCCGACGAGCCGGAGCCCGAGACGGAGGCCGAGCCCGAGCCGGTCGCGGAAGCCGAGCCGGAGCCCGAGGAAGAGGCACCGGTCGAGGTGGAGGGGCCGGCCCGCGAGAGCCTTACGTCGATTCTCAAGCGGCGGTGGTCCGATCTCTCGCCCGGCACACCGGAGTCCGCTCCCACGGCCGACGCTCCGGCGCCTCCGCCGGAGGAGCCGGTCGCACCGGCGGAGGAGTCTCCGCCGGCCGAGGACGCCGGGCCGCCCTCGGAGGCGGGGCCGCGGATCGCCGCCGAGGCCGGCGACGAGCCGACGCTGGAGGAGACGGTCCCGGAGCCGGGGGAGCGCGCTCCCGAGGAGGAGGCGGCCTCCCACCTTGACGCGCTCCTCACCCCGGACACGGACCGGGACGCCGACTATCCGGATCTGACCTCCATGCTCGAGCGTATGGGATGGTTGGGCGGGGGCGGAAGCGGAAGCGAGGCTCCGCTCGAGGTGGAGGACGAGGGCCAGGCCGAGGAGCTCACGCACCCGGCTCCGTGGAAGCGCTCCTCGGAGGCGGCCGCTGCGTCCGACGAGGAGGAGCACCCGATGGTGGACGAGGACGTGCCGAACCTGACCGGCATGCTCAAGTCGCTCGGCTGGCTGGGGAGCGGAGAGGAAGAGACCGAGGCGGCCGACGAGGGCGAGGCCCCGGCCGACGAGAAGGGAAGCTGAGATGGCGAGGGTCAAGCAGCTCAAGACGGCGGCGCGAAGGGAGGAGCAGCGGGAGAACTGGGCCCGCGCCGTCGAGCTCTACCGACGCGCCCTCGAGGCCTCCGAGGAGAAGCGTGACGGGCTCCCGGACCTGGGGCTGTACAACCGGATCGGCGACCTCTACCTGCGGCAGAACGAGCCCGCCAACGCGATCGAGTACTACCTGAAGGCCGTCGATCGATACGCGGACCAGCAGCTCTACGGCGGCGCGATCGCCCTGTGCGACAAGGTGCTGCGCATCGACCCCGACCAGGTGGAGGTCTACCGCCGCCTGGGACGGCTCCACGGGGCCAGCGGTCTCGTGGCCGAGGCCCGGGTCAATTTCCTCGAGTACGCCTCGCGCCTGGAGGAGAAGGGCGAGGAGGCGGCCACCCACGAGGCCTTTCTCGAGCTGGCCCGGCTCACCGACGACGGCGGGCTCTACCTCGAGGTCGTGGACCGCCTCCTCGAGCGGGGGGACCGGGAGCGCGCGGTGGCGGAGCTCCGCTACCTGCGCGGCGCACCGGAGAGGTTCCAGGGCATCGAGGAAGCCGTGCGCGAGCGCCTGGGGTCGGTGGCTCCCGGAGAGCTCGAGGCCAGGGGACGCGGTGCATCGGAGGAGCCTCCCGCGTCCGCTGCCGAGGGTGAGCCCGGTACGGAGCCGGCGGAGGAGGAGCCCGCGGCCGAGACCTCGAGGGAGGCCCTTCGGGCCGCCGAGGCGGCGGGAGACCTGTCCGACGCGCTGGCCGTCGCCGCCCGGATGCTCGAGGCGGAGCCGGACAGCGTGCCCCTGCACCGGAAGCGGGTCGAGCTCGCCCTGGCGCTCGAGGACGAGCAGGTCCTCGTGCGCGCCTACCTGGGCCTGGCCGCCTGCCTGGAGCGCACCGGGTCTCCCGGGGCCGCCCGGACCGTGTACGAGCGCATTCTCGAGCGCGCGCCGGCCCACGAGAAGGCGAGGCGGGCCCTGGACCGCCTCGAGCCGGAACCGGAGACCGGGAAAGAGGGGGCGGTCCGGGAGCCGCCGAAGGGGCTCGTCGAGGGGCAGTCTTCCGCGCCGGTCCGGCCCGGCGGGGCACCCTCCGGGCCGCCGAGGCCCGAGCCCGGCGACCGGGCGCTCGACGACATGCTCGTCGGCTTCCGGGCCCGGGAGGACGCCACGGCGGAGGACGCCGACCCGGCCGCCCGATGCGAGTTCGGGGTCACGCTTCGCGAGATGGGTCGCCTGGAGGATGCGATCCGGGAGTTCCAGGCGGCGGCGCGGGCTCCCGAGCCACCTGTGCGGGCCTTCGAGCTCCTCGGAGAGTGCTTCCTGGATGAGGGGCTCCACGGCGTGGCGGTCCGGGTTCTGACCCGAGCCCTGCGCCAGCCGGGCCACCGGGAGGTCGACCTGCTCGGCGTCCTCTATCAGCTGGGCGTGGCCCGCCAGGCGCTGGGAGAGACCGAGCAGGCCCTCGAGTGCTTCGAGCGCGTCTACAGCATCGACATCGACTTCCGGGACGTGGGAGACCGGATGAGGGCCTGCGCCCTTTGACACTTCCGCGGACGGCCTCCTACATTGGGCGGCCGTCGACGGGCGGTCCGAGAGGACGGCCGACAGGATCCCATGCCGCGTGAAGCCATGCTCGAGGTCGCCCGCTCCTCCCTCAGATCGATCCGAGAGCCCATCCGGACCCGCCTCGATGCGGTCCGTGACCGCCTGGTCGAGATGGCCGCCGACGGCTACGCCGCCGTCGACGAGGTCTCGGAGTACCTCACCGCGCTCGAGGGCAAGCTCGTGCGCCCCATGCTGGTCCTGCTCTCCAACGAGGTCGGCGGGAGCCCCGATGAGCGAGCGATCGACCTTGCCGCCGTCGTGGAGATGGTGCACGTGGCAACCCTGGTCCACGACGATGCAGTCGACCACTCGGTCCGCCGCCGCGGCCAGCCGACCGTCAACTCACGGTGGACCTACCAGGTGGCGATCATCATGGGGGACTTCCTCTATTCGCGGGCCGTGACGCGCCTGGCCGAGATGGGGGACGTGGAGGCGGTCGAGATCCTCGGACGGGCGGCCAATCGGATGACGGTGGGGGAGATGCGGCAGCTCATGGCGCACGATGCCCTGGACGCGACCGAGGAGGCCTACGAGCTTCTGTGCGAGTGCAAGACGGCCTCGCTGATGGCGGCCGCGTGTGAGCTCGGGGCTCTCGTGGGCCGCCCCGAGCTCCGCGAGCCGCTCCGGATGTACGGCTACGAGCTCGGGATGGCCTTCCAGGTGAGCGACGACCTCCTGGACTACACGGCCTCTTCGCGGATCATCGGGAAGCCCACGGGGCTGGACCTTCGCGAGCACAAGGTGACGCTGCCGCTGATCGCCGCCCTGCCCGAGATGACGGGGGAGGAGCGGGCCCGCGTGGAGGGCCTCTTCTCGGATCCGGAGCCCGGGAAGGACCAAGTCGACGAGGTCGTGGCGATCGTGGACCGCCGAGGAGGGCTGGAGTACGCCAGGCGCCGGGCGCGCGAGTGGGCGGAGCGGGCCGCCGGTCGGTTGGAAGACCTTCCGGAGGGGCCCGCCACCGAGGCGCTCTCGAGCGCCGTGGACTTCGTGGTCTCGCGCCGGAGCTGAGCCGAGCCGGCGCGTTCGAACCGACGACACCCGGGAGGAAGGGCACGCGAGATGGAGTTCGGGGGTACCCGTAAGAAGACGGGACGACGGGTCCTGTTCATCATCGCGGGCGGGTTGCTCGTGGGGGCCTTGCTGACCCAGCTGGTCGGCCTGGCCTTCCCGCCGAGCGCGGCGCGGGAGTTCTTCGTGACGACCGTCTCCGCCACGTTCGGACCGCTGGCGGTGGACCTGCGCGTGATCGCGCTGACGCTGGGCCCGCTCGTCCTTCGGGTGAACGTGCTCAGCGTCGTGGGCGTGGTGCTCGTGGCCTGGTTCTCGCGATCCCTGCTCTGACGGAGGGAAGCCTCCGGCCGTGACGGTCGTGCGGCTCGGACGGCGGACCCACACAAGGATGGCATGACATGTTTGGTGGACTCGGCGTACCGGAGCTCATCCTCATCTTCTTCATCGTGCTCCTCTTCTTCGGGGCGCGCCGCCTGCCGGAGATCGGTGGCTCGCTCGGGAAGGGGATCCGGGAGTTCAAGGACTCCCTGTCGGGCCTCGAGGAGGACGTGAACCGGGAGATCCCGCCGGGCGAGCGCTCGAGGGAGGGCTCGGCCGGGAGCGCCGGGGAAGGGGAGCGACGGGAGGAGCCCCGGGCCTGAGCCGGACTCCGGGGGACGCAGGGGCGCCGCCAGGCGCCCCTGCCGTCCGTTCAGGCTGCGTGCGGCGTTCCCTCAGGTGGTCGGAGCCGCGCGAGAAGCGCTGACCTCCTGCCGAAGGTCCTGGACTTCCGCGTCGTCGCGAAGCGCCTGCAGCCACTGCTGCAGGTAGCCCTGCTGGGACTGCGAGACCACCTGCTGGCGGAGCCGGCTCTCGGCCCGCTGGAACGTCGCCCGATCCGGCTCCATCCTCCCGACCACCTCCACCAGGGCCACGTTCTCTCCGGCGTCCATCGCACCCGAGAGCCTCCCCTCCGGGAGCCCGAAGGCCACGCCGATCGCCTCCGTCCCACGCCCCAGCCCCGGCACGAAGTCGGTGCGCGTGAACGCCGGGCTCTCCTGGACCTGCCACCCCTGTGAGCCGGCCAGGGCCCGGAGGCCCTCGTCGCGCTGGCGGGCACCGGCCGCCAGGCTGTCGAGACGCCGACGGAGGAGGTGGCGCTTCTTCGTGGCCATGAGCTGCCGCCGGATCCGGCTCCGGACGGCTTCGAGGGGTGCGCTGCCGGCCGGAGAGCGGCTCTCGAGCTGGACCATGTGGTACCCGAGGTCGTTCTCGAAGAATTGGCTCACCTCCCCGGCGGCCGTCCCCGGATCGAACGCCCAGTCCACCGCCACCCCGAGAGCGCCGGCGCCGGGGACGAACTGCGTCCCCCTGGTCAGCTCGACGCCCCGCCGGATCTGGAGGCCCATCGTGTCGGCCGCGGCCCCGAGCCCCTGGCTGAGCGCCAGGCCCTCGAGGTCGTCCATCTCGTTGAAGATCCTGTCCTCGTGCTCCGGCATGACCTGGATCGGCACCAGCACGTGCTGGACGGAGATCGAGTCCCCGCTGCGCTGGTCGACCCGGAGGAGATGGTAGCCCGAGCCCGCCAGGACCGGCCGGGACACGCGGCCCGTCCGCAGCGCGAACGCCGCCGAGTCGGCCGCCCCCACCAGGTCGCCGCGATGGATCCACCCCAGGTCGCCCCCCTGGAGCCCGGTCGTGCTGTCCGCGGAGGCGGTCTGCACGACCTCGGAGAACTGGCGCTGCCCGGACTCGACGATCGAGCGCAGGGAGTCCGCCCGCTCGCGGGCGGCCGCCGAGTCGCCGGCCGAAGGCTGCTCGGAGATGGTCACCAGGTCCACCGTCGCCGTGGCCGGCCGCCGGAATCGGTCGCTGTGCGCGTCGTAGTAGCCCTGGATCTCCCCGTCGGACACGGTCACGGCGCTGTCGGGGACGACCGAGGCCGGATCGAGGCTGACGAACCGCACCCGGGCCGTCTCGTTCTGGTCCACGTAGCGCTGCCACAGCTCGGCGTCGCTCACGTCGACCTCCTGGGAGACCAGCTGGAGCAGCTTGGACCTGGGGAGGACGTTCCGGTAGTAGTCCTCGATCTGCTTCAGGAGGTTCGGATCCACGCCCGGGCGCGAGAAGAACGCCTGGTACTTCTGGTAGTCGAACTGTCCGTTCGTCTGGAACGCGGGGTGGTTGCGGAGCGAAGGCGGCGGGCTGGTCCGGAACGCCTCCCTGATCTCGGCGTCGCTGACCCGGATCCCCAGGCGGTCGAGCTCCTGCTGGACCAGGATGTCGTTGACCATCTGGTCCCAGGCCCCCTGGGTGATCCGGTAGACCTGCTCGTCGGTCAGGGGCTGCGTCGAGCCCTGACGCGCCTGGTCGAGGGCGTTCTGGAGGTAGCGGCTCCACTCCACGTAGTGGATCTGCCGCCCGTTCACCGATCCCACGACCGGATTGGCGCCGGTCTGGGTGCTCTGCTGACGGCTCTGGACCCAGTCGAGGACGAGCCAGCCGATGAAGGCGACCGTCAGGATGAGCATGATCCACTTGGTGTTCTCGCGCATCGCGCGCATGACCATGGGCGCGTGTCCTCCTGAGCTGGGTTTGTCCGCGGGAGCGGGCCCGCGGGGGGGCCCTGAACGCCGAGCGGCCGAGAATCTCGACCGCGTCGCCTCCGTGTGCCGAACCGTCGTCTGGAAACCCCGCAAAGCTACCGGAGGTCCGGGATCCGGGCAACGACGCCGAAACGCCGGCGCGCGTTGACACATGGCGACACGGACCGGTATCTTCGCTCCGTTTCGGCTCGAAGCGCCACGCCTCGTCTCCGCTCCCGTAGGGGACCCGCTCATGACCCATCCCGACCTTCAGGAAGAGATAGGCCGTCTCGAGGCACAGCTCGAGGCGCATCCGGGGAGCCTCCTGTTCGCCCGGCTCGCGGACCTGGTCCGCAAGGACGGGGATCACGGGCGTGCGCTCGAGATCCTCGAGCGCGGACTGGAGGACCATCCGGAGTACCTGAGCGCGCACATCGTTCGGGCGCGCGCCCTCGAGGACCTCGGCCGCGAGACCGAGGCGGAGGAGGCGTACCGCCGCGTCCTCGAGCTGGACGACCAGAACCTCGTGGCGCTGGCCGCGCTCGCGCGGGCCGCGGAGGCCCGGGGTGACCGCGAGGACGCCGTCTCGTGGTACGAGCGGCTTCTGGCCGTCGATCCCAGGAACGAGGAGGCGGAGGCAAAGCTGCAGGAGCTGCGCGAATCCGCCGCGGAGAAGCCCCTCGACGGGGCGTCCCTCGAACGGGAGGTCTCCGACGAGGAGCCCACGGCCCCGGCCGAGCCCGCCGGCGGCGAGCCTGTCGCCGAGGAGGAGCCCGCCGCGGCAGACGAGGCGTTCGACGGCGCCGGGTTCGACGACGAGGGGTTCGACGTCGAGCCGTTCGGGGAGGAGCCCTCCGCCGGGACCGGGGAGACCGAGCCCCACGACGCCTTCGGGGTCGAGCCGGGAGAGGAGATCCGTGCGGCCCGGTGGCCCTGGGACGAGGAGTCCGGCTCCGAGACGGCGGAGGAGCCGCCCTCCGACGAGATCGTGGCCTTCTCCCGGGATGGGTCCGGCGTCGAGTCCGAGGAGGAGCTCCGGCCGGGGTCCGAGGAGGACGCCGAGGACCCGTTCTCCGGCTGGGAAAACGTGGACATCGACGACGAAGGGTCCCCGGACACGGAGGACCTCGGGACGACCGCGGAGGAGGAGGCCCGGTGGGAGCCTGCCGAGGAGGAGCTCACCGAAGAGGAGCCGACCGCAGAGGACGAGCCGCACGCCACGGAGGAGGACGAGCTCCCGGCCGAATGGGAGGAGGCCGAGCCCGGCCGGGAAGAGGCGGAGCCCGCCTCCGGGGCGAAGGAGTCCGAATCCACCGCCGATCGGGAGGAGCCCGAGCCGGAGCCCGCGCCCGAGTGGGAGGAGCTCGAGGCCCGCGGCGAGGATCTCGTGGCGGAGTGGGAGGAGGCCGAGCCCGAGGACCTCGAGACCGAGATCGACGAGCTCTCCGACGGATGGGACGAGCCCGAGGGCGAGGAAGCGGAAGGGGAGCTCGACGACGACTCGGACCTGCCCACCGAGACGCTGGCGAGCCTGTACGCCAGCCAGGGGCTGTACCGCGAGGCCGTCACGATCTACGAGGAGCTCGTCCGCAGACGGCCGCACGACGAGGCGCTGTTCGAGCGGCTGCGGGCGGCCCGAGAGGAGCTCGACGAGCCCGTCGGGGAGCTCGCGCACGAGCTCGCGGAGGACGCGGAGGAGCCCGCGGGCGAGACCGGAGAGGACGTACGGGAGCCCGCGGACGAGCTCGGAGGGACGGACGACGCCGCGGGGCCGCCCGAGGAAGCCGGGGAGGAGCCGGTCCCCGCGGGAGAGGCCGACGGCACGGACGCGCCCGAGCCGACCATGCGCGAGCACCTGCTGGCGCTCCTGCGCGGAGAGGCCGTCCCCGACGGCCCGGCGGGAGACCGCGGCGCGTGAGGCTCCCGGCGTGACGGGCGGCGGCCGGCGCGTGGGCGTCGTCCACGGGCCCAACCTGGACCTCCTGGGCGGACGCGAGGCGGAGCACTACGGCTCGGAGACGCTCGAGCAGATCGACGCGCGGCTCGAGGAGCGGGCGGCCGAGCGGGGCGTGGAGATCGTCTCCTTCCAGTCCAACGCCGAGGGCGACCTGATCGACTGGATCGGCTCCAGGGCCCCGGATGTCTCGGGCTGGCTCGTGAACGCCGGCGGGCTCACCCACACCAGCGTGGTCCTGCGGGACGCCCTCGTGGCCAGCGGCCGGCCGTTCGTGGAGGTGCACCTCTCGAACGTCCACGCCCGGGAGCCGTTCCGGAGGCGGTCCCTGCTCTCGGACGTGGCGGTGGGCGTGATCTGCGGCTTTCGGGGGGACAGCTATCTCCTGGGGCTCGCCGGTCTCCTGGCCCACCTGGACGCCGGGTGAGCGACGGGGAGACGGGGGAGCCGGGCCAGAGCGCCGCCTTCGACGACCGGCTGGACCGGCTCCGCAGCCGCATGTCCGAGGGGTCGCTCGACGGCCTGGTGACCTCCCATCCCCCCAACGTCCGCTACCTGTCGGGCTTCACCGGCTCGAGCGGCGTCCTGGCGGTCCTTCCGGACCGCGCCGTCCTCGTCACCGACTTCCGGTACGAGGAGCAGGCCGGAGCCGAGCTCTCGCCCCCCTTCGAGCTGGAGATCGCGCGCGACGGCAGCTTCGGACTCCTCGGGAAGCTCCTGGGGACGGAGGCCGCGGATCTGCGGCTGGGCTTCGAGGCCGAGCACCTCTCCGTGCGGGACCACGAGCGGCTCCGGGAGGAGGCGCCGGGACCGGAGTGGACGGCCACCTACGACCTCGTCGAGGTCCTCCGCGCCCGGAAGGACTCCGCCGAGCTGGCCCTCCTGGAGCGCGCGGCGGACGTGGCCTGCCGGGCGCTGGCCCGGACGCTGGAGGCGGTCGAGGCCGGCGTGACGGAGCTCGAGATGACCGCGGAGCTGGAGCACCGGCTGCGGAGCGAGGGCTCGGAGGGCCCGGCGTTCGAGACCATCGTGGCCGCGGGGCCGCGCTCGGCCCTCCCACACGCGAGACCGTCGATCCGACCCCTCGCCGAGGGAGATCTCCTCCTGATGGACTTCGGCGCGGTGACCGGGGGCTACCGATCCGACATCACCAGGACGTTCGTCCTGGGGCCCGCCGCGCCGTGGCAGGAGGAGATCCACGCCGCCGTGCTGGCGGCCCGCGAGGCGGCCCTGGAGGCGGCGCGACCCGGGGTCGAGGCCCGGGACGTGGACGCGGCGGCGCGGGACAGCCTCGAGGCCGCCGGGTTCGGCGAGAGGTTCGGGCACGCCACCGGCCACGGGATCGGGCTCGAGGTGCACGAGGGCCCCGGGCTGTCGCGGCGCTCGGACGCCATCTTGCAGGAGGCCCACGTGGTAACGATCGAGCCCGGCGTGTATCTTCCGGGCCGCGGCGGAGTGAGGGTCGAGGACGACGTCGTGATGCACGCCGGCGGAGCCCGGCTGCTGACCGACTTTCCCACCGACCTCCGCGAACTCTGAGGAACCTGGACACGGGATCGACCGGAACACGCGACATGGCGGACACATCGGACTTCAGGAACGGGATGGTGATCGAGCTCGACGGCGAGCTCTGGTCCATCACCTACTTCCAGCACGTGAAGCCGGGGAAGGGCGGCGCCTTCGTCCGCACCAAGCTCAAGAACGTCATGACGGGTGCGGTGGTCGACCGTACCTTCAGGGCGGGAGAGAGGGTGCAGGAGGTGCGCCTCGTCCGCCGTCCGCTCCAGTACAGCTACACGGACGGCAACCTGTATTATTTCATGGACATGGAGACCTACGAGATGGTCCCGCTCTCCGGCGACGCCATCGGAGAGGACCAGCTGCTCTACCTGACCGAGAACCTCGAGTGCCAGGGCCTCACGCGCGAGCGGGAGGTGCTGGCGGTCGAGCTGCCGCAGTTCGTCGAGCAGCGCGTGGTGGACACCGAGCCCGGGGTGCGGGGTGACACCGCCCAGGGCGGGACGAAGCCGGCCGAGCTCGAGGCGGGAGCCGTGGTGCAGGTGCCGCTGTTCATCGAGGAGGGCGACGTGGTGAGGGTCGACCGGACGGAGGACAAGTACCTGGAACGGGTGAGCTCATGATGGACCTGGACTGGATCCGGCGCCTCCTCGAGCTCGTCGACGATTCCGACGTCGACACGCTCGAGATCCGACGCTTCGGCACGCACGTGCGTGTCTCCAAGAGCCCGCCGGTGGCCGGCGGGAGCGGACCCGCCCGGGTGGCCTCCGCCGCCGGCGATGCCGGAGCGGGCGGGCCGGTCCCGGCCGCTCCGGCCGGCGGTGGACCGGCGGCCGGAGGAGGGGCCGGGATGGAAGGGGGCGAGGCCGAGTCCGGGGAGGCCGGCGGGGACGAGGACCTCTACGCCGTCAGCTCCCCGATGGTCGGCACGTTCTACCGGGCCCCGGCCCCCGACGCGCCTCCCTACGTGGAGGTCGGCGATCGCGTGCGGAAGGGCCAGACGCTGTGCATCCTCGAGGCGATGAAGCTCATGAACGAGCTCGAGTCCGAGGTCGCCGGCGTCATCCGGGAGATCAGCGTCGAGAACTCGGAGCCGGTCGAGTACGGCCAGGTGCTGTTCCGCATCGAGGTCGACGGTAAGGGCTGAGCGAGGCGCTGGCGTGTTCGAGAAGGTCCTGATCGCGAATCGCGGGGAGATCGCTCTCCGCGTCATCCGTGCCTGCCGGGAGCTGGACGTGGCCACCGTGGCCGTCTACTCGGAGGCCGACCGGGAGTCCCTCCACGTCCGGTTCTCGGACGAGGACGTCTGCATCGGCCCCGCGCCCAGTCGCGAGAGCTACCTGAACATCCCGCGCATCATCGCCGCCGCCGAGGTCACGGGCGCCGACGCCATCCATCCCGGCTACGGCTTCCTGGCCGAGAACGCCGAGTTCGCGGAGGTGTGCGAGCGCTCGGGGTTCGCGTTCATCGGGCCGACCGCCGAGCAGATCCGGAAGATGGGCCACAAGGCCGAGGCCCGGCGTGCGATGGCCGACGCGGGCGTGCCCGTGGTCCCGGGGACGGACGGGACCATCGAGGACCCCGACGAGGCCGAGCGCGAGGCCGAGCGCATCGGCTTCCCGGTCATGATCAAGGCCGCTTCGGGCGGGGGCGGCAAGGGGATGAGGGTGGCGCGCGACGCCGAGGAGTTCCGCAGCGCGTTCAGCATGGCCCGCAACGAGGCCGGCGCCGCCTTCGACGACCCCTCGGTGTACCTGGAGCGCTTCGTCGAGGAGCCCCGCCACGTGGAGATCCAGATCATGGCGGATCACCACGGGAACCTGGTCCACCTGGGGGAGCGGGACTGCACGATCCAGCGGCGGCACCAGAAGCTCATCGAGGAGTCGCCGAGTCCGGTCCTCACGCCGGAGACGCGGGAGGCCATGGGCCAGACGGCCGTGAAGGGCGCTCGGGCCATCGGCTACCGTAACGCCGGCACCGTCGAGTTCCTCCTCGGCGCGGACGGCTCGTTCTACTTCATGGAGATGAACACCCGGATCCAGGTCGAGCACCCGGTCACCGAGTGGGTCACCTCCACCGACATCGTCAAGGAGCAGATCCGGGTGGCGGCGGGCGAGGAGCTTTCGTTCTCGGCCCCGTCCGAGCTGGTGGGGCACGCCATCGAGTGCCGGATCAACGCCGAGGACCCGGACCACGACTTCCGGCCCGCGCCGGGCACCGTGACCGCCTTCCACGCGCCGGGAGGGCCCGGCGTGAGGGTGGACACCCACATCTACGCGGGCTACCGGGTCCCGCCCCACTACGACTCGCTGCTCGGGAAGCTCATCGTCCACGACAAGACCAGGGAGGCGGCGCTCCGGAAGGCCGAGTACGCCCTGGAGGAGTTCGTGATCGAGGGGATCCCCACCACGATCTCCTTCCTGCAGCGGGTGCTCCGCCATCCCGACTTCGTGGCCGGCCGGATCGACACCGGCTTCCTGGAGCGCATGCGCGACGGGGGATGAGGCTCGGCGTCAGGCTCCTGCCATCGGCCGTCCGCGAGGAGGAGGTGGAGGGCCGGGTGGCCGTGGTGATCGACGTGATCCGCTTCTCCACCAGCGTCCTGGCCGCGCTCGAGGCGGGGGCGGCCGAGGTCCGGACCGCGCCCTCTCCCGGTGAAGCCGCACGGCTCGCGGACGGGCTCGGCCGCTCCGAGGTGCTCCTGTGCGGCGAGGTGGGCGGCAAGCCCATCGAGGGGTGGGACCTGGGCAACTCGCCGCGGGAGCTCGCCTCCGGGCGGGTCGCCGGCCGCACACTGGTGTACAGCACGACGAACGGCACGCGGGCCCTGGAGCGGGTCCGGGGCGCGGAGCGGGTCCTCGTGGCCTGCTTCCGGAACCTCGGAGCGGTCGCCAGGCGCGTCCGCGAGCTCGGGGCCCCCGCCCTCCTGGTGTGCGCGGGACGAGACGACCGGGTGGGGCTGGACGATGCGTGGTGCGCGGGCCTCCTGGCCGATCGGCTGGCGGAAGAGGAGGCCCGTCCCGAGCTGGACGACGGCGCCCGGGTGGCCGTCGCGGCCTCGCGCTCGCTCGGGACCCCCGATCGGGACGCCCTGGCCGCCACCGGGGCCGGGGCCGCGCTGGTGAGGATCGGGTACGGAGGAGATCTGGACGTGTGCGCGGAGATGGACAGGACGGGCGCGGTCCCGGTGCTCGGGGAGAGCGGGCTGGTGCTGGAGGGCGCGGCGGCGTGAGTGCGGATCGCGGCACGCACCGGCAGGAGGCCCTCGGCGTGGGGCTCGTGGCCCTCGGGATCCTCCTGACCCTGGCCGTCCTGCCGGCGGCCCTGTCCCCGGCTCCGGCCGGTGAGAACCTGGTGGGGCCCGCCGGGGCGGCCCTCTACCGCTGGCTCAGCTACGCCTTCGGGCCCACGGCCTTCCTGGTCGCGGCGCTCCCCGTCATCTGGAGCCTCTGGTGCTTCGGGCTCGTCGAGGCGGAGACGGCGGGCCGCTGGTCCGCGTTCGCCGCCACGGTCCTGGCCCTGGTGCCGGCCGGGATCTGGCTCCTGACCGGCGGCGGCCAGGCGGGCTACCGCGAGTCCATCGGCGCCGTGGGCCGGACGTTCGGGATCCTCCTCCAGGGAGGGTTCGGGACCGCGGGCGGCGCGACCATCCTCCTGGGCGTCCTGGTGGCGCTGTCGGTCCTCACCCTGGGCTGGTCCCCCTCCCGGGGCTTCGGGGGCCTCCTGCGGGCCGTGAGGGGCGGCGTGACGGGCGTGGGCCGCCTGGCCCGGACCGCCGGCGGCCGGGCGCGGAGCGCGGCCCGCGCGGCGGGGGAGGTCGCGGGCGGGGGCGACCCCTCCCCGTGGGAGACGGTGCGGGCGATCGGCGATGAGGACGGCGGGGCACCGGAGGCCGCCGGCGCCGAGGCGGCCGGGGAGCCGGGGGCCGCCCTCGTGGACGAGGACGGCCAGACCGAGCTCGACCTGGCCGACTACGGGGACCTGAGCCAGACCGCGCTCCCCCCGATCGACCTCCTGGAGAGGCCGGACCGCTCCTCCCGGGGACTGGATGAGCCCGAGCTCCGCTCGCTCGGCCAGATCCTGGTCGACAAGCTCGCGACGTTCCGGGTGGAGGGGGAGATACGGGGATGGACCACCGGGCCGGTCGTGACCCAGTTCGAGGTCGTCCCGGCGGCCGGCGTCAAGGTCGGGCAGATCGCCGCGCTGGCCGATGACCTGGCGCTGGCGCTCAAGGCCCCCTCGGTGCGCATCGTGGCCCCGATCCCGGGGAAGGGCGCCGTGGGCGTCGAGGTCCCCAACCCGGAGCCCGAGATCGTCCGCCTCCGGGAGGTGCTCGAGGCGCCCACCTACCGGCGCTCGCGGGCGCTCCTGCCGCTCGCCCTGGGGCGGGACCTGGCCGGGGCGCCCTACTGCGCGGACCTGTCGCGGATGCCGCACCTCCTCATCGCCGGCGCCACGGGCTCGGGGAAGTCGGTGTGCATCAACACGATCATCACCAGCCTCATCTATCGCTACACGCCCCGGGAGCTCCGGCTCCTCATGATCGACCCGAAGATGGTCGAGCTCAGCGTGTACGACGACCTGCCGCACCTCCGCCACCCCGTCGTGACCGACAACCAGGAGGCCGCGTCTATCCTACGGTGGGCGGTCCTGGAGATGAACCGCCGCTACGAGCTCCTGTCGGCCAACGGCTGCAGGAGCCTGCGCGAGTTCAACCGGCGCATCCGGGACGGGGTCACCCTCCGGCGGCGAGGCTCGTCGGACCGGGAGTACGAGGGGGGCGAGCTCCCCTACGTCGTGCTCCTCATCGACGAGCTGGCCGACCTGATGATGACCGTGCAGGCCGAGGTCGAGGGGCCCCTGGCCATGCTGGCCCAGAAGGCCAGGGCGGTCGGGCTCCACCTGGTCATCGCGACGCAGAGGCCCTCGGTGAACGTGATCACGGGACTGATCAAGGCCAACTTCCCCAGCCGGATCGCCTTCCGGGTGGCGTCCAAGACGGACAGCCGGACGATCCTGGACCAGAACGGGGCCGAGAGCCTCCTGGGGAACGGGGACATGCTCTTCCTGCCGCCCGGGGAGGCGGACCCGGTGCGGATCCAGGGCGCCTACCTGGACGGGAACGAGACCGAGCGCCTGATCGGCTGGTACCGGGAGCGGGCCGCGCAGGCGGCCGAGGCCGAGGTGCCCGGGGAGGAGCGGGACATCCTGGACATCGTGCGCGAGCACGAGGAGGAGGCCGCCCGGGTGGACGTGGTCGAGGAGGTGCTCGAGGACCGGGACGAGCTCTTCCGCCAGGCGGCCGAGATCGTGATCGCCAACGACTCGGGCTCCACGAGCCTCCTCCAGCGGCGCCTGAGGATCGGCTACGGCCGCGCGGCGCGGATCATCGACCAGCTCCACCACGTCGGCATCGTGGGGCCGGCCCAGGGCTCACAGCCGCGGGCGGTGCTGGTGACGCTGGATCAGCTGGACGAGGTCCTGGACGAGGGAGGCGAGGATGCGATGGCGTGAGGCCGTGCCCCTGGCCGCGGCCGCGGCCGCCGTGGCGGCGGGCCCGGCGGCCGGGTGGGCCCCCGCGAGCGGAGCCGCCGTCGTGCGGGCCGCGCCGGCGGACACCTCCGCGCGTGCCCACGCGGCGTCCCCCTGCGCGGCCACCTGCTGCGGCGAGGACGTCCGGGCGCTCCTGGCCCGGGCCGAGGCCCGCTACGACTCCCTGCGCTCCCTGCAGGCCTCCTTCGAGCAGGTCGTCGAGGTCCCGCTCCTGGACCAGAAGCGCGAGGGTCGGGGGACCTGGTACCAGGAGGGAAGGGCGCGCTTCAGGATGGACTTCAGCGAGCCGCCCCACGACCTGATCGTGGCCGACGGGACGCACCTGTGGCTCTACTATCCGAGCACGAACCCGGGGCAGGTCGTGCGGACGTCCCTCGAGGGCGACCCGACCGGCACGGCCATGGCGGATCTGGAGGGGCGCATCTTCCGCCAGGCCAGGACGGGCTTCGACGCCACGCTGGCCGGCCGGGAGAAGGTGGCCGGCGTGGCCACCTGCCGCGTCGACCTCGTGCCGCAGCCCGGGGCCGAGACGACCTATCGGAAGGTGCGGGTGTGGGTGGGCACCAGGGACTTCCTGGTCCGCCGCTTCGAGATCACCGAGGAGAACGAGACGGTGCGCACGGTGACGCTGAGCGACCTCCGGCCGGACGCGGCCATCCCGGACTCGCTGTTCACCTTCCACGCCCCGGCGGGCGTGGACGTCTTCTCGGGCTGATGGGGAGCGACGTGGAGGGACTGGAGACGCTGTGGGAGCGCGCCCGCCGGCTTCTGCCCGGCGGGGTGAGCTCGCCCGTCCGGGCCTTCCGGGCCGTGGGCGGCGTGCCCTTCTTCGCCGAGCGCGGGGAGGGCGCGTGGCTCGTGGACACGGAGGGCCGCCGCTACCTGGACTGCGTGCTCTCCTGGGGCCCGCTGATCCTGGGGCACGCCCATCCCGAGGTCGTCGAAGCGGTCCGGGAGGCGGCCGGGAAGGGCACGAGCTTCGGGACGCCGGTCCCCGGCGAGGTCGAGCTGGCCGAGCGGGTGGTGCGCTGGTTCCCGTCGGTCGAGATGCTACGCTTCGTGAACAGCGGGACCGAGGCCACGATGTCCGCCGTGCGCCTGGCGCGGGGCGTCACCGGGCGGGACCTGGTCCTCAAGTTCGAGGGCTGCTACCACGGCCACGGGGACTCCTTCCTGGTGCGGGCCGGCTCGGGCGTGGCCACCCTGGGCCTGCCGGACTCGCCCGGCGTGCCGGCGGCCCTCTCGGAGCTGACGGTCACGCTCCCGTTCAACGATCTGGACGCGGTGCGTGACGCGTTCGCGCGCCACGGGGACCGCATCGCCGCGGTCATCGTCGAGCCGGTGGTCGGGAACGCCGGGGTCATTCCGCCCGTGGAGGGCTTCCTCGAGGGGCTGCGCGAGGTCACCCGCGAGGCCGGCGCCCTCCTCGTCTTCGACGAGGTCATGACCGGCTTCCGGGTCTCGCGCGGCGGCGCGCAGGAGCGGTTCGGCATCGAGCCGGACCTCACGACGCTGGGCAAGGTGCTCGGCGGCGGTCTCCCGGTGGCGGCCTTCGGCGGCCGGCGGGAGATCATGGAGCACGTGGCGCCCGTGGGCCCCGTCTACCAGGCCGGCACGCTGAGCGGGAACCCCCTGGCCATGGCCGCGGGCGCGGCGCAGCTGGCGGTGCTGGAGCGGGAGGACCCGTTCGACGAGCTGGAGCGCAGGACCCTCCGGCTCGTGGACGGCATCCTCGAGGCGGCGTCCGAGGCGGGCGTGCCCGCCACCGGGACGGCCATGGGCTCGATGTGGGGCATCTACTTCCGGGAGGGCCCGGTGCGCGACTATGAGGAGGCGCGCGGGACCGACACGGCGCTCTTCGCGCGTTACCACGCGGCCTGCCTGGAGCGGGGCCTCTTCCTGGCGCCCTCGGCCTTCGAGGCCGGCTTCACCTCCACGGCGCACGGGGACGAGGAGATCGACCGTACGCTGGAGATCGTGCGCGAGGCGCTGGACGTGGCACGCCGGGCCGGCTGACGTCGGGGTGAGGGGGAGCGTCCGGGCGGGAGCGCGGATCTTCGCGTCGGCGGTCGCGGGAGCGGTGCTGACCGCGTGCGCCTCGCTGGGTACCGCCGGGACGGGCGGCGGAGCGGCGACCCCCGGCGGCGCGGGCCCGGCCCGGGGCGCGGCCGCCGCGCCGGCGGAGGCGGGCGGCCTCCCGAGCCGGGAGCCCTGGCTCCGGGTCGGCGTCGAGGTGGCGCCCGACTCGGTGGTGGTGCGGTCGAGCGGGGCGCTGCGCGTGCGGGATCTGGCCACGGGCGCCGAGGTCGGTCCCCCCGCGGCCGAAACCTGGACGATGCGCCCGGCGGAGGGCGGGGGCGTGCTCGCGGTGGCCGACGGCGACACGCTGGACGGCGCGCGCCAGGACCTCCTCCTGGAGGCCCGGGACGGTTCGGGCGACGTGCGCATCGACGGCCGGGCGTACCGGGGCGGCGCCGAGGTGGTGGCGGTGCCGGGCCGGGGGATCGTGGCCATCAACCGCCTGCCCCTCGAGGCCTACCTCCTCGGGGTGGTGCCCCTGGAGATCGGCCCGCGGGGGCGGGAGGAGGCCCAGGCGGTGAAGGCCCAGGCGGTGGCGGCCCGGACGTACGCGCTGGCCAACCTCGGGCGGCGGGACTCGCTCGGGTTCGACGTCTTCGGCTCGGTCCAGGACCAGGTGTACGGCGGGATCGGGGCGGAGCGTCCGGAGGCGGTGGAGGCCGTGCGCGCCACGGCCGGGGAGGTGCTCACCTGGCGCGGCCGGCCCATCCGGGCCTACTACCACGCGGACGGCGGAGGGCGCACGGCGGCCGTGCACGAGGTTTGGAACCTGCCCGACGCTCCGTACCTTCGGTCGGTGACCGACCGCCGGCCCGACGGGTCGGACTGGGGCGACGCCGACCCGAACCACCGCTGGGAGGAGAGCTGGTCGGCGGCCGAGCTGCGGGCGTCACTCTCGGCCGGCCTGGCGTCCTACTACGGCGTGGACACCGTGAGGGTGGGGACCGTGAGCCACATCCGGGTGTCGGGGAGGACCGCGAGCGGCCGGGCGGCCGCGCTCGAGGTGCGGACGGACCGGGGACGCTACGTCGTGGAGAGGAACGACATCCGCTTCGTCCTGCGCCGCGCGGACGGCCGGGTCCTGCGCTCGACGCTGTTCGAGGTGGAGCGGGGGCCGGGCGCCGCCGCCGGCCTGGTCCTGCGAGGGCGCGGAAACGGGCACGGCGTCGGGATGTGCCAGTGGGGCGCGATCGGGAGGGCCCGTTCGGGCCAGGGCTACCGGGAGATCCTGGAAGCCTACTATCCCGGGGCGGAGCTTCGCCGGGCCTACGCGGACGGCGGTGACGCCCCGGCAGGCGACGGGAGCTGAGCGAGACCGCGGAAGGAGAGAGGGCGAGGATGGCGAGAGACATTCGTGTGGCGGTGATCGGTGCCGGGGGCGTGGCCCAGGTCGTCCACCTCCCCATCCTGAAGCGCCTGCCGGACCTCGAGGTGGCCGCGATCGTGGACCCGCAGCGGGCCAAGGCCAGGACCATCGCCGACCGCTTCGGGGTGGAGGGCGTCCTTCAGGAGGTCGGCGACCTGGCATCGGTCGACGGCCTGGACGCCGTGGTCATCTGCACGCCGAACGACGTCCACGAGGAAAACGCCATCACCTGCCTGGAGATGGGGCTCCACGTCCTGTGCGAGCGTCCCATCTCGACCACGAGCGCCTCGGCGCGCCGGATGATCGGGGCCGCCGAGGAGGCCGACCGGCAGCTCATGGTGGCCATGAACCAGCGCTTCCGCTACGACGCCCGGGCGATCCGGCAGTTCGTGGCGAGCGGCGAGCTCGGGGACGTCTTCTTCGTCCGGAGCTCGTGGCTCAACCGCCGCGTGAACCGCCCGCGCCGCGGCTGGAAGAGGCTGGCGAACCGGGCCGGCGGAGGGGTCCTCATGGACCTGGGCGTCCAGGCCATCGACCTGGCCCTGTGGCTGGCCGGCTATCCGCGGGTGGAGCGGGTGAGCGCCCGCGTCCACCGCCGGGAGGAGGTCGAGGACTCGGCGGTGGTCCTCATGGCCATCGAGGACGGCAGCACCGTGAGCGTCGAGGTGACCTGGGAGCTCATGGAGGACCGGGACCGCCACGCGGTCTACGTGCTGGGCACGCGCGGCTCGGCGTCCACCTCGCCCTTCCGGGTCCTCAAGGAGCTCGAGACCGGGCTCACCGAGGTCACGCCGCCGCTGGACGTGGCGCCCTCGGGCCTGTACACGGCCGCCTACCGGCAGGAGTGGGCCTACTTCCTCCGCAGGGTGCGGGGCGAGCGCCCGCGGGAGGTGCAGGAGGACCAGATCCACCTCCTGGAGGTCGTGGAGGCGTGCTACGCGTCGGTGGAGGAGGAGCGCGAGGTGAGCGTATGAGGTGGCGCCGGCTGGTGCCGCGCATGCCGCGGCGGCCGGCCCCGCTCCTCCTCTCCGGCCTCCTCCTGGGACTCGCCGTCCCGCCCTTCCACCTGGTCCTTCCGTCCTTCGTGGCGCTCGTGCCCTTCGGAGTGTGGGTGGCGGACCTCCCGGCCGGGGACGTGGAGGGGCGGGCGGAGGCCCTGCGCGGCGGGTTCCTGCTCGGCCTGGTCTCCTACACGCTCGTCTTCTACTGGCTGCTCACCTCGCTCATCTACTACACGCCGATGGCCATCCTGGCCTTCGCCCTCCCCGTCCTGATCATGTCCGGCTTCCTGGCCGTGGCCACGGAGGGCATGCGGCAGGCCCGCGTGCGTCTGGCATGGCCGCTGTGGATCGCGCTTCCGGTGTTCTGGACGGCGGTCGAGTGGCTCCGTGGGCATCTGGGACCCGTCTCCTTCCCCTGGATGCAGCTGGGCGACTCGCTGGCCGCCACGCCCCGCCTGGCGGGAGCCGCCGACCTGGTGGGCTCGCGGGGGCTCTCCTTCTGGCTGGCGCTCGTGAGCGGTCTCGGCGCCGGACTGTGGGTGGCATGGCGGAGCCGCGGGTCGGCCGGCGCGGGCCGGCCCGGGGCCGCGGGGTCGGGGGCGGCGGACAGCGGCCCCGGGGGCGGCGCCGTCTCGGGGGAGGGCGGACGCGGCCGCCGGCTGCGGTGGCTGGCCGGCGGGCTGACGGCCGCGCTGGCCCTCCCGATCGCCTACTCGGTGGTCCGCTACGAGACGATCGACCTGCGGCCGGCGGCGCGGGTGGCGGTGATCCAGCCGAACGTGGAGGAGGACCTCAAGATGAAGGAGGAGGCGGCCGTCGACACGGCCATGACCTCCTTCTACCGGCTGACGTCGGACAGCGTGCTCCCCGACACGGCCGGCCTCGACATGATCGTGCTGCCCGAGACCGCGTTCCCGGCCTACGTCGAGTCGATTCCGTCCACCGGATGGGCGGGCCGTCCCGACATACTGGGGATGATCCGCCGGGTGGCGCGGGCCACGGACGCGCGCATCCTGTTCGGAGCCATCGGCAGCCACGACCTCGGGAACGGCGACTGGAACTACTTCAACACCGCCTACCTCATGGACACGGGGGGGCGGCTCGTGGGCCGCTACGACAAGCACTACCTGGTCCCCATGGTGGAGCGCGTGCCGTTCGTGCCGCCGAGCTGGCTCGATCGCTTCCCGTTCTTCGGCGGCTTCGCGCGCGGTGAGAAGGCCCCCATCTTCCGCTCCGACGGCGGGAGCTTCGGGATCGTGATCTGTTACGAGGACGTGTTCGCGGATTGGCCGCGCCGTTACCGGAACGAGGGCGCCGACTTCCTGGTCAACATCACGAACGACGCGTGGTTCGGTCGAGAGATGCCGTGGTGGAGCCGGACGAGCGCCCTGTGGCAGCACCCGGCGCACCTGGCCATGCGTGCGATCGAGAACCGCATGGGCGCCGTGCGCTCGGCGAACACCGGGATCTCGGAGATCATCGATCCGCTCGGCCGCGTGTCGCACGAGACCGCGCTCTTCCGCCCCGCCGCCTTCACCGCGACCGTGATGACGTCGGACGTCCGCACCCTGTACGACCGCTGGGGCGACGTGGTCGGCTGGGGCTCGATCCTGGCCGCGGTGGGCGCAGCGCTTGCATCCCTCCTGCGCGGGCGCCGCGAGGGCGGCGCCGGTGGCCGCGGCGCGGAGGAGGCCGGACGCCGGCCCGCCACCTGACGCCCTCCGACGTCCGTCCCGCACAGGTCCCTCTCGTCCCCACCCGGATCCCAGGAGGAGGCACCCGCATGCCCGACGCCGACCGGCATTCGCCCCTCGAGTGCGGCGACACGTTCCTGGACCGCGCCATGATGCGGCTGGGACTGGGCCAGGAGATGCGGACCCTCCTCAAGGGACCCTATCGGGAGATCATGGTCGAGCTCCCCCTGGTCCGGGCGGACGGCGAGCTGGAGGTGTTCGCCGGCTACCGGGTCCAGCACGATCAGGCGCGAGGACCGTTCAAGGGAGGGCTCCGCTTCCACCCGTCGGTCGACATGGACCACTTCCGGGCCCTGGCGGCGGTGATGACCTGGAAGACGGCGGTCGTCGACGTTCCCTTCGGGGGCGCCAAGGGCGGCATCGCCTGCGATCCGCACGCGCTCTCGGCCGCCGAGCTCGAGGACCTCACCAAGGGCTTCACGGAGAAGATGGACGAGGTCATCGGGCCCAACCGGGACATCCCGGCCCCGGACGTGGGAACCGGACCCCGCGAGATGGCCTGGATGTTCGACGCCTACAGCCGGCGGCACGGCTACGAGCCGGGGGTCGTGACCGGGAAGCCGATCCAGCTGGGGGGATCGTACGGGCGCACGGAGGCCACGGGCCGCGGCGTGGCCATGGTCACCGCGTGGGCGTGCGAGGCCGAGGGGATCGGGCTCGAAGGGGCGCGGGTGGCGATCCAGGGCTTCGGGAACGTGGGGAGCCATGCCGCCTCTTTCCTGGCGGAGCGGGGCGCCCGCGTCGTGGCGCTGAGCGACGTGAGCGGCGGGCTCCGCCGCGACGAGGGCCTGGACGTGGAGGCCATGCGCCGGATCGCCTCCGACGACCCGGAGCTCCCGCTCCCCGAGCTGGACGTGGAGGGCGAGCCGCTCTCGAACGGCGAGCTTCTGGCCCTGGACGTGGACGTGCTCGTCCCCGCGGCCATCGAGGGTGTCCTGCACGGCGGGAACGTCGGGGACGTGCGGGCGCGCCTGGTCGTGGAGGGAGCCAACCTCCCCACCACGTGCGACGCGCACGAGCTCCTGGTCGAGCGGGGGACCCCGGTGGTCCCGGACATCCTGGCCAACGCCGGCGGCGTCACGGTGTCCTACCTGGAGTGGGTCCAGAACCGGGAGCGCGTGCGCTGGGAGGCGGAGCGCGTGAACCGGGAGCTGGAGCGGGTGCTCGGGGAGGCCTGGAAGGTGGTGTGCGACCGCGCGGAGGAGGAGGGCGTCGACTACCGGATGGCCGCCTACGAGGTGGCCGTCGGTCGCGTGCGGGAGGCGATCGAGCTGCGGGGGTTCTGAGCGCCCCCTGGGACCCCTCGCTTCACTCGATCACCACTTGACACCGAACACGGATGCTCAGCCGTCCCCTTCCGCCCGCGGCGGCTGTCCGTCTCCCTCGGAGACCTCGAGGCGGCGCTCCAGGAGCTGGGCCGCCACCGCCATGAAGTCGCGCTCGGTGACGAGCCCGACCAGGTGCCCCTCCTGCACCACGGGCAGGCAGGCGACGCCCTGCTCCCGCATCAGCGCCACGGCCTCGAGGGTGGGCGTCTCGGGCGAGGCCGTGACCAGGTCGGTCGTCATCACGGTCTCGACCGGCACCGGTCCGTCGGACTTCCGGTACTCGTCGCCCGTGAGGTAGCGGAGCAGGGTCCGGTCCGTCACCAGGCCCACCAGCCGGTGCTCGTCGTCCTCGACCGGCACGTAGCGCAGCTTGTGCCACACCATGAGGTTGGCCACGAGCTCGAGCGCCTCGTGCTCGTTCACGGTGAGGAGGTCGGTGGTCATGAAGTCCTCGAGCCTCCGGTAGCCGGCCGTCCACCCGCCGCCCTCGTCCAGCGTCGCGAGCTCCCACTCCGACACCGGCCGATCGTCGTCCCGCTGCCGGGCGGCGGTGCCGCCGGTCAGGGCCCGGAGCCGCTCCTCGGGCCTGGCCTCCTCGCCCATGGCCGCCAGCGACTCCAGGAGCCACGAGGCCCCGGTCCGCTTGCGGCTCGCCCGCCGCTCGATCACGCCCAGGTAGCGGTCGATGTCGTCGGCGTCGATGCCGCTCTCCCGGAGGCCGCCCCGGGCCAGCGGGAGGAGACGCTCCAGGACCAGCCGGTCGGCGCCGGACTCGCCGCCGGGCCAGGCGAGCGTGGCTCCCAGCCCGAGCTTGGCGGCCGCGATGAAGTTGCCGCGGGCGTCGTGGAACTCCATGACCTCCCGGATGTCGCGGTACTCCTCCGAGGCGCCCCTCAGGAGCCCGAACCAGAAGGCCGCGTTGGAGATCTCGTCGGTCAGGGTCGGGCCGGAGGGCAGGACGCGGTTCTCGATCCGGAGGTGCGCACGGCCGTTGCCCGAGAGGCCGTAGCACGGCCGGTTCCACCGGTAGACGGTGCTGTTGTGGAGCTGGAGCGCCTCGAGCGAGGGGGCGCGTCCCTCCTCCATGACCTCGAAGGGATCCTCGCTCACGTCGGTGCCGAACAGCGACTTGAAGCGGGCCACGTCCTCCCGGAAGATCTCCAGGATCGAGCTGTCCACCCACTGCCGCCCGAAGGTCACCCGCGGCGGCATCTCCCGCAGGTCCGGCTTCCGCTTCCGGGTGTCGATCGACTGCTGGAAGAGCGCGATCCGCGTCTCGCGCCACAGCCGCTTGCCGAACAGGAGGGGCGAGTTCACGGCCACGGCCAGCGCGGGCCCCGTGACGGCCTGGGCCACGTTGTAGAGGCGCGCGAAGTCCTCCGGGTCGACCTGGAAGTGGATCTGGAAGCTGGTGTTGGCCGCCTCGACCATCATCGAGTCGTGCCGGAGGTGCAGCTCGTCGGTCCCGCGAATGTAGAACTCGAAGGTGCCCCGCATCATGCGGGTGAGCGTGTCGTTCAGGATCCTGTAGCGCTCCCGGGGCGTCATCATGTCGAGGCCGAGGTCGGAGCGCTTCAGGGTCGGCAGGATTCCGGTGAGCAGGATCTCCGCGCCGTGCTCGCGCGCGACCCGGTGGGCCCGCTCGAGGAGGTCGGCCAGCTGGCCGTGCAGCCGCCGGAGGCAGTCGCCCTCGAACGTCAGGGGATGGGCGTTGAACTCGAGGTTGAACAGGCCGAGCTCCGGGACCACCCGCTCGTCGTCCACGTCCTCCAGGATGGCCCGGGCCACCGGCGCCGGACGCCAGTGGCGGTCCACCAGGAAGGTCTCCTGCTCGACCCCGATCCGGCTCCGCCCGCGCTCGATGAGGTCGCTCTCGAGGAGCGCCTCGAGCGCCTCCATGTCACGCAGGAGGTCGCGGGTGTACCGGCGCAGGGCCTCCGCCTCGCTCCGGGGCGTGTTCACTTCCTGACCCATGCGCGTCCCTTCGCTTCGCGAGACCGGGAGACCGTCGGGCCCGGAGCGCGGGCGGTGCCGCCCTGCTCCTGGTCCGGCCGGGGAAAAGGTCGGCGACGGACCGTCCCGCAACAAGGCGGGCGGCCGCTCACGCGCCCGCGGCCTCGAGGAAGCGGCGGGCCACGCGCGGCCAGTCGAACCGGCGGACGTGCTCGCGTCCGCGGGCTCCCATGCGATCCCGAAGCCCGGGATCCCGGAGGAGCCGGACCAGGGCCTCCGCCAGCGCCTCCCGGTCGCCCGGCGGGACCAGGAGGCCCGCCTCTCCGTGGGGGACGACCTCCGGGACGGCGGCGGCGCGCGCGGCGACGACCGGAAGGCGCGAGGCCATGGCCTCCAGGAAGACGATCCCGAACCCCTCCTGCAGGCTGGGAAGGGCGAAGGCGTGGGCGCGCGCGTACTCGCGGCGGATGCGCTCGCGGTCGTCGACCTCGCCCGCGAAGTCGACGGCCCCGGCGACGCCGATCCGGGCCGCCAGCCTCCGGAGCGACGGGAGCTCGGGGCCTCCGCCGATCACCCGGAGGCGGGCCGTGGGGAGGGCCTCCAGGACCCGCGGCATGGCCCCGACCAGCGTCCGGGTGTCCTTGCGGGGGTACTGCCGGGCCACGCTGAGGACGGTGGGCGGCCCCGCCGCGGCGCCCCCGTCGCGCTCCGGGCCCGGGCCCGGAGCGGGCCAGCGGGCCAGGTCGATCCCCTCCGGCACGACCCGGACCCGCGAGGGATCGAGCCCGTAGGCCTCGACGGCCCGACCGGCGCTGTAGCGGCTGGTCACGACGACACGATCCGCGATCCGCGCGTTCCGGCCCTCGAGCCGGGAGAGGAGGGCGAAGCGGAGCCTCGTCGCCCCCCGCTCGAAGCGCATCTCGTCGGCCATGACGCCCTTCAGGGATGTGATCCGGCGCGGGCCTCCGGGGGCCGGGCCCAGGAAGCAGCCGTCCAGGTCGAAGCCCACCACCAGGTCCGCGCCGGAGGGAGGGGTCTCCAGCGGGAGGCTAAGGTTGAAGGCCAGCCGGGGGAGCGTCCGTCCGGTCCGCCGCTCGGGAGCGCGGACGGTGACCTCGTGGCCGAGGGCGCGCAGCGCGTCGCCGAGTCCCCCGATGGCGACCGCCGATCCGCTCCCGCGGCCCGGGTCCGCGTACCAGGAGTCGAGGAAGACGATGCGGAGGGGGTCCCCCGCGCTCAGCTCGCGCTCCGCGCCCGGCCGCGGTCCGCTTCCGCTCGCGGGCGGGGTCCTACAGCTCCTCGATCTTGGCGGCCAGCACGAAGTCGCTCTCGGTGAGGCCGTCGATCTTGTGCGTCCAGATCTCGACGCCCGCCCGGCCCCAGCTCAGGTGGAGGTCGGGGTGGTGTCCCTGCTCCTCGGCCAGCCGGCCCACGCGGTTGACGAACTCGAGGGCGCCCACGAAGTCCTCGAACGCGAACTCCTTCTCCAGGTGGTGCTCCTCGACCACCCGCCAGCCGCCGTCGAGCTCGGCGAGCAGACCCTCGAGTTCCTCTCCCTCGAGCGGCGGCACGCCGCCCTTGCAGGGAACGCACTCCTTCTCGGCCAGACGTGTCGGCATCCTCGCCTCCGGCGTGGTTGGATGGTCGGGTGGCTCCGGGGCCCGGGAGGAGCAAGTTTCGCTCCGGCCGCGTCCCGGGAAGGAGACGGTCAGGCCCTCCGCTCGCCGTCCCTCGGGCGTGTCGGGTCGTAGAACGCGATCTGGTTGCGGCCCCTCCGCTTGGCCCGGTAGAGGGCCTCGTCGGCGTGCTGGAGCAGGCCGTCGGCCTCGGCCGCGTCCTCGGGGAAGAAGGCCACTCCGGCCGACAGCGAGATCTGCAGGAGCTGGCTCTGGTCGTCACGGAAGTCCAGGGGCCCGATGGCCTCGCGGATGCGCCGGTGCAGCCGCTCGACCTCCGCCTCGTCCGCCTGGAGGATGAGGGCCGCGAACTCGTCGCCCCCGATCCGGGCCACCTCGTCGGACTCCCGCAGGCTCGCGCGGAGCATGTCGGCCACGGCGCACAGGGCCCGGTCGCCGGTCTGGTGACCGTGGAGGTCGTTCACTTCCTTGAGGTAGTCGAAGTCGAAGAGGAGGAGGGCGAGCCGCTCATGGTAGCGCTCCGCCCGGCCCAGGTGGGTGTCGAGACGCTCCAGGAAGAACCGGCGGTTGTGGAGTCCGGTGAGCGGTTCGGTGATGGCCAGCCGCCGGGTCTCCTCGTACAGGCGGACGGTGTGGATGACGGCCGCCGCCTGCTGGGCGATGACGCTCAGGGTCTGGCGATGCTCCGGACCGAAGGCTCCGGGCGTCCGCGACTCGGCGTCCAGCACGCCCAGGACCTCTCCGTCCACGACCAGCGGCACGGCCACCTCGCTCCGGCCGTCCGGGACGCCGGGTATGTAGTCCTCCTCGTGGTCGACGTCGTGCACGACCACCTCGCGGCCCGTGGCGGCACAGCGGCCGGTCACTCCGCCGCCCAGCGGGATCTCCAGCTCGTCCATGCCCGGCCCGTAGCCGCGCGAGGCGCGCACCCGCAGGACGTCCTCCTCGGGCTCCAGGAGGAGGAAGGCCATGTGGCAGTCCTCGTCCCCCGAGAGCTCGCAGGCGATGTCGAGGATCTTCTCCAGCGTCTCGTCCAGGTCCGTGCGCTCGTTGGAGACGCGGCTGATGCGGTACAGCGCGTCCAGCTCCCGGATGCGATCCTGGAGGCGGGCGCGGTCCCGGGCGGCGACGATGGCCAGGGCCGCCTGGACCCCGAGGGCCGTGAGGAGCTCCTCGTCCTCCACCGTGAACGCGTGCTCCCGCTCGGATTCGACGTTCACGACCCCGACGACCTCGGAGCCCAGGAGGAGGGGCACGGCCAGGTTCGAGCGGGCCGTCTCCAGGCCGGGCACGTAACGGTCGTCCGATCCGACGTCGCCGACCCGGACCGCGGTCCGGTGCTCGGCGGCCCAGCCGGAGATGCCCTCTCCGCGCCCGAGGACGAGCGAGAGGATCTCCTCGCGGCGGCGGCCGTAGCCGTAGGCCCGGGCGACGGAGAGCTCTCCCGTGCGGGGGTCCCGGAGCATGAGAGCCCCGTGCTCGAAGTCGATGAGGTCGCGCGCCTGCACGAGGATCTCGTCGACGAGCGCACCGAGATCGTCGCTGAGCCCGATGCGGCGTGCCGCCTGGTGCAGGCCTCCGAGCGAGGCAGGCCGGCTCACGGATCCTGGCTCCGCTCTCCGGCCGGCCCGGCCACAGGGTCCGCCGGCGGGCGCCGGCGGCCGGTCAGGCGAGCCCCTCGGCACGCAGGAGCTCGACGGCGGCGTCCAGGCTCTCCTGGGGAGAGACGGCGGTGTCGACCGGCCGTGCGTGGCGTCCGGTACGCTCCCCGGGCGCCTGCCAGCGGCGCGCCATCTGCCGGTACACGGACGGGCCGGCGTCGGACGCCCCGCCCCGTCTCGACCGCAGTCTCTCCTCCACCACCTCCGGGTCGGCCTCGCATACGAGGAATAGTACGGGAACCGACAGCCGCTTCGCTACTTCCAAAAAGGCCAGTCGCCGCTCCTCGTCGTGGAACGAGGCGTCGACCAGGACGCGGCGGCCCGAGGCCACGCGCTCGCGGGCCCGGTCGCGGAGCGCGGAGTAGGTGCGCTCGGTCCACGCCGGAGCGTAGATCCCTTCCCCGTAGGGGGCCGCGCCGCCGCCGCCCTCCGGGACGCCCGCCAGCTCCTTGCGCACCTCGTCGCTCGAGAGGACCTGGAAGCCGGCACGGCGCCCGAGACCCGCCGCCAGCGTCGACTTCCCGGTGCCGGGGAGGCCTCCGACCAGCACGAGGCAGGGTCGGCGGCCGGGCTCCTCGAGCTCGCCCAGCGACAGGAGCCAGTAGGCGCGCGCCCGCTCCCGGGCCCGGCGGCGGGTCTCCGCGGGGACCTCCTCGTCCAGGGCGGTCATGCCCTCCACCTTCCCCCGTACGGCGGCGCGGTAGGCCCGGTAGAAGGGGACCAGCCCGGCCCCCTCCCGGTCGCCGGAAGCCTCGAGGTACGCGGCCGTGAAGGTCTCCGAGAGGTCGCGCCGCCCGCGGAACGCGAGGTCCATGGCAAGGAAGGCCATGTCGGAGATGGGATCGGCGTAGCGGAAGCGCTCGTTGAACTCGATGCAGTCGATGACGACCAGGTCGGCGCCGGGCCCCCGCTCCCGGAGGATGTAGACGTGGTCCAGGTGAAGGTCGCCGTGCGTGTCGCGGGGGACGCCCGCGTCGGCCCTGGCCACGATCCGCTCGCGGTGGCGATCGAGGGCCGCCTCGGTGAGGCGCTCGGCCCGCTCCAGGACCGGGGGGTCCACCACGGGACCGGCCTGTTCCCGGGACTGCCGGAAGTTCTCCCGCGCGTTCCCCGCCACGACCTCGAAGCGGCCGAAGCGGGCCACGCGCTCCCCCCCGGCGGCGCCCGCGTGGAAGTCGGCGATGCGGGCGGCCAGGCGCTTGAGCTCCTCCTCCTCCAGCTCGCCCCGCTCGAGCCGCCGCAGCGCCGTGGCCTCCTCGGGGAGGCGGCGCATCTTCACCGCGTACTCGACGGGCTCTCCCGCGCCGCCGACCCTCAGGCCGCCGTCCCGCTCCACGAGCGGGACGACGTCGAGGTAGACGTCCGGCGCGAGCCGGCGGTTGAGGCGGACCTCCTCGCCGCAGAAGTGGCGGCGCTTCTCGAGGGTGGTGAAGTCCAGGAAGCCCAGGTCCACCGGCTTCTTCACCTTGTAGGCGAAGGGACCGGCCAGGAAGACCACCGAGATGTGGGTGTGGTGGACGATCGGGGCGTCGACCGGATGGGGGTAGGCGTCGGGATCCTGGAGCGCCCGGACGATGCGTTCGAGGTCCACGATTCGGCTCCGTGAGCCCGGGTTCCCGAGCGGTTCCGTGGGCCGGCCCCCCGGGTGGAGGCCCGGCCCGCGGGCCTCAGGCCGAGCGGATCGCGCTCCGCACGGCGTCGTAGTCCGGCTCGACCCCCGGGTCCTCGGACACCCAGCGGTAGGCCACCCGCCCGTCCTCGCCGATCACGAAGACCGCCCGCTTGGAGACGCCCTCGAGCCCGAGGAGCTCGTCGTACAGGACGCCGTAGCGCTCCGAGACGTCGCGGTTGAAGTCCGAGAGGACGGGGAAGGGGATCTCCTCGTCCTGCCTGAACCTGGCCGTCACGAAGGGGCTGTCCACCGAGATCGCGAACACCCGCGCGTCCAGCCCCTCGAACTCCGACCAGCGACTCCTGAAGGTGCCCAGCTCGGTCGTGCACGTGGGGCTGAAGGCCAGCGGGATGAAGAGGAGCGCGACCTTCTCCCGCCCGATCAGGCCGCCGACGTCCACCGTCTTGCCCGGGGCCGCGGGCAGGGAGAAGCCGGGGGCCCTGTCGCCTTCCTGTACGGCCATGCGCAGATGCCTCCGCCTGGGGTCGTGGAGCGAGAGCCGGACCGCCCGGCGGCGGCCGCCCTCCCGCGGGCGTCCCTCGCCCGCGCCTCGGCCCACGTCCGCGCAAGGGGCGTACCGGATCCGGGTCGGCCGCAGCGGGTTCCGGCGCCGCCGCTGCGTCCCTCGCAGCGGCGGCCCTCACCGGTCGGGCAGGGGCGCGCGACGGGGCGCCCCCCAACGTCAGAAGCCGCCGCCCCCGCCCCCGCCGAAGCCCCCGCCCGAGAAGCCGCCGCCGCCCGAGAAGCCGGAGCTTCCGGAGCTGCTGCGAGGCTGGGACGTCATGGCCGATCCGGTCCTGGCCGACATGTTTCCGAGGCTGGCCACGAACAGGCTGGGCCGGAACCCCGTCGGGTCCGTGCCCCGGTACCACGACGGGGGCTCCGTGTACATCCCGTCGAACGCCTTCGCCCAGGTCCTCTCCACGCCCAGGGCCATGGCGTGGGGGAGGAAGCGCTCGAAGTCCTCGGGCCCCTTGATGAGGCGCTTGAAGTGGTCCTCCTCGACCCGCTTCAGGAACTCCTCGAAGCCGAGGACGGCCTCCAGCGCCCGGGTCCCGGCCTCGGTCTTGGCCGGCATGAACCACCCGAAGCCGGCCACCACGAGCGCCGAGAGCGCGACGCCCAGCACCACGGCCAGCGCGGAGACGGCTTCGCCCGAGGCGATCTTGAGCCCCAGCGCCAGGAGGAGCGCCCCGCCGATGATCGCCACGGCCAGCCACATGCCGCGCACGCGGTCGGGCCGGCGCCCGTAGTAGCCCCGCCGCATCAGGGCGGCGAACAGGCTGTCCTTGATCCCAGGGAGGTCCTTGTAGAAGCTGTCCTCGAGGTCCTCCAGGCGCACGTGGTCCCGCGCCCCGTCGTCGAAGAGACTGTCGAGGAGGTTGCGCTCGTGGTCCTCCAGGTCGCCCCACTCCTCGCGGGAGCGCTGGAGGTCGAACGCGTAGTCGGGCTCGCTGCCGAGCAGCCCCAGGAGCTTCTTCTTCTCGTGCTCGTCGATCGTGACGTAGCCCCGGACCGCCAGGTCGACGATCGTCGCGGTGATGTCCCGCATGTCCGGGGAGTCGTCCACGAGGACGCCCTCCTCGCCGGGCGTCAGCCCATCGGGAGGCTCGTACCGGGCCGCGATGGGCCGCCGGCGCGGGTCGCGCCCGCGGCGCCACCACAGGCCGAACATGGCGGGAAAGACGAGCAGGGGGAGCCCCAGGGGCCAGTTGCCCCTCAGGAACCACTCCACCTTGGTGAGGAACGAGGGCCTGGCGACCACGCCCGTGTTCCAGGCCACGTCCACGGTGAGGCCCTCGTGCAGGCCGAGGGCCTGGGTGGTGTGGAACCGGATCAGGGGGCCCTGGACGTCCTTCGAGGCGGCGTGGCCCCTGGTGCCGTAGGTCCCGGTGAAGGCCTGGGCCCGCACCCCCTCCACCTCGGTGGGGAGGTGCACCGTGGCCGAGGCGCTCCGGATCTCCAGCGGCCACGCCGTGCCGGTGACGTTCCAGTACAGCTCGTCGTAGTCGTCGAAGAAGCGGAGGCCGTTCTCGACGCGGTAGTGGATCCGCACGGTCCGCTCGGCGTCCTGCGCCCCCGGCACGTGGATCTTGAGCCGCAGATTGCCCTTCGATCGCTTCGTCTCGTACTCGAGCGCCCGGCCCTGCCCGTCCTCGACGTCCTCCACGTCGACGAACAGGCGGTAGCCGAATCCGCCCGGACCCCGGTAGTCGATCGGGATGTCGCGGTAGACCCCGTGCCACGAGCCCTCGAAGCGGAACCGGATCGTCTCGACGACGTCCATGGCGCCCGTCGTGAACACGCTGAGGTCGGCGTGGAAGCTGTCGATGCTCAGCGTGCGGGCGGGTGGCGCCGCGTGCACCGGTCCGTGGGCCGGGACGCCCCGGCGCGGGGCGGGGGCGGCGGCCCCCGCCGGCGGGGGAGACGCCAGGAGGCCCGGGAGGGCGAGGAGCAGGGCGGCCGAGGCGGCACGCGGCACACCCCGCACGCCGCGGCGGAGCATCGCGCGCGGCCGGGTGCGTGGAGCGGCGCTCACGGCCCGCTCAGAACTCGACTTCCGGCACCGCCCGCTCGGACTCGTCCCCCAGGGTGAAGAACTCGCGCGGGTGGAACCCGAACATCCCCGCCACGAGGTTGGACGGGAACTGCTGGATGCGCGTGTTGAGCTCCCGGACGACCGCGTTGTAGTAGCGGCGGGCGTTCTGGACGGCGTCCTCGATGCTGCTCAGCGTGTCCTGGAGCTGGCGGAAGCTCTCCACGGCCCTGAGCTGCGGGTAGGACTCCGAGAGGGCGAAGAGCGACTTCAGCGCGTTGGTGAGCTGGCCCTCGGCCTCGCCCCGGGCGGCGGGGCCCTGCGCGCTCATGGCCTTGTTGCGGGCCTCGATGACGCCCTCGAGCGTCTCCTTCTCGTGGCCCGCGTAGCCCTTGACCGTCTCCACGAGGTTCGGGATGAGGTCGTGCCTGCGCTTGAGCTGGACGTCGATGTCCGCCCAGGCGTTGTCCGCCTGCACCTTGAGCCGGACGAGCTTGTTGTAGACGAAGATGGCGCCGACCACGAGGAGCGCCAGAAGTACAAGGAACCACATGGGATCCTCCGGGACGGGAGATGGACGCGTGAGCGATCCGCGCTCGGCGCCACAACGATACGCGGCCCGCTCCGGGGTGTAAACCCCGCGGGCGCGGAGGGGCCGGCGGTCGGACGGCGGCTTCCGCGCACCGGGCACCGGGGACGCCCGGCCCTCCCGGTCGCCTGGACCGGCGCTCCGGCGGACCTCATCGTGGGGATCCGACGTGACTCGCACCGCAGGGGGCATCAGGTGCTCGTCCAGGTCCGTCCGGAGGGTCTCCGGCTCATCCGCCAGCACGACCACGCGCTGGCCTCCGGCGCTCTGGCCCGGGCCTGGACGCCGCCCGACCGCCCGGAGCTCCCCTTCGCGCTCGTCCTGGCCGTGGCGCTCCACGACGTGGCGTGGATCCCCGTGGACCGGGAGCCGAGCCTCGATGCCTCGTCGGGACGCCCGCACGACTTCCAGTCCCTTCCGGCCGGGCGGAAGCTCGCGGCCTACGCCGCCGGCCTGGACCGGGCGGAGGCGCTCCACCCGGCCGCGGGCCTCCTGGGCAGCCACCACTACGCGGCCTTCGCCCGCTCGGGATCGGACTCCGCGCCGGAGGCGACCGAGCGCTTCCTGGAGGGCGAGCGGGAGCGCCGCCGGCGCCTGGAGGGCAGCGCCGGGGCCGCGATCCCGGGGATCCCGGTCGAGGAGGCCCTGGAGCTCCTCCGCTTCCTCGACCGGCTCTCGCTCCTCCTCTGCCTCTCGGCGGCCGGCGCCGACCCGGACTCGGTCCCACCGTGGCTGGAGCCGCGGGGGCGGGCGGAGCCTCCGGACGGCCGGATGCTCCGGCTGGCGTGGCGCGGAGAGGGACGGGTCCTGCTCGAGCCTTTCCCGCTCGGAGGGCCGCTGACGCTCGAGATCCCGTTCCGGGACCTCCCGCCCGGCCCGTTCGCCGAGGCGGACGAGCTCCGGGGCGTTTGGGAGGAAGCCCCCGAGCGGGTGTGGGAGCTGGAGGTGGCTCCGGGCTGAGGGAACGCGGCGGCGCGCGGCGTCCGAAGACGACGGGGGCAGCGGCCGACGGCGCCGCGGGAGGCTCAGGCCGCAGACGGCCTTCGGACCACCCGGCCCGTCAGCCCTGGCGGTCCGCCATCTCCTTCACGATGCGGAACTCCTCGGCCGTGACCGGCAGGATGGAGTGCCGGACCCCGCGCTGCAGCACCTTCATCCCCTCGAGCCCCGTCTCTTCCTTCATGGCGTCCCGCGTCACCGGCTCGTCGAAAATCTCCACGTGCTCGAGGTCCACGCACCACCAGGTCGGGTCGTCGGGGTCGGAGTCCGGGTCCTCGTAGGCGTGCCCCTCCTCGAACTGCTTCGAGTCGGGGTGGGACGGGCCGGCGACCCTCGCCAGCCCGTAGACGCCCAGGACCTTCGTGCTCGAGTGGTAGATCAGGACGTCGTCGCCCGGCTCCATCTCGTCGCGCATGTAGTTCCGGGCCAGGTAGTTCCTCACGCCCCACCACTCGGTGGTGCCGTCGCGCTCCAGGTCCTCGATCGCGTAGGTGTCGGGGTCGGTCTTGACGAGCCAGTAGCTTCCGGACATGGGGACGTGCCTCCTCGGGCGAGTGCGATGGCGGCGTCGAACGGGCGGGCGATACCGTAGCGGACACGCGATGCCGCCGCGAGCCCGGTCCGGCGGCACCGGGCCCGGATCTCAGCCGCCCACACGCCTCCACAGGGCCCGACCCACGAAGCGGAGGCGGTCGGGCCAGGAGAGCCGCCCGAACGTGGTTCGGACCACGCCGCGGGTGAAGAAGGTGGGCCGCGAGTAGTCGATGGCCACGTCCACGGCCACGGGCCGGCCCTCCGCCAGACGGTCGGCGGCCGCGCGGACCGTGGCCTCGATCGCGTCGTCGGTCTCGAGGGCCAGGCACTCGACGCCCACCCCCCGGCACAGCGAAGCCAGGTCGTAGTCGGCGACGCGGCTCGCCTCCCGGCGGCCCAGGGCCACCTGCTGGAACTGGGCGATCTGGGCCAGCTCCCGGTCGCGGAGGACGAAGGCGGCCACGGCCGCGCCCTCCCGGGCGGCGGTGAGGAGCTCGAGGCCGGTCATCAGGAAGGCTCCGTCTCCGGCCAGGGCGACGACCGGCGCGCCGGGCCGGGCCAGGGCGGCGCCGACGGCCGCCGGCACGGAGTAGCCCATGCACGAGTAGTCGACGGGCGCCAGGAAGCGCCGGGGAGCGTCCAGCCGCAGCATCTCCACGGCCAGGAAGGTGCCGTTCCCGCTGTCGGTGGCGTACACGGCCTCCGGCCCGAGCGCGCGCTGCAGAACGTCGAGGAGGAGGCCCGGGCTCACGCCCTCCTCCCCGGTCGGCTCCAGCTGCTCCCGGCGGACCTCTTCGTGCCCTTCCCGGATCCGCTCCCGCAGCGCGCGGTCGGGCTCTCGCGCCGGACCGGGGCTCGACGGGTCGGCCCCGCCGCGCGGTGCGGTCGCGGCTCCCAGCCGGTCGAGGAGCGCCTCCACGAACGCGCGGGCGTCGGCGGCCGCCGCCACCTCCGCGGGGAAGTTGCGGTCCAGGGCCTCGGGGTCGATGTCCACGTGGACGAGCGGACCGGGCGGCTCGAAGCTCCAGCTCCCCGTGCCCACCTCCCGAAATCGGCAGCCGAGGGCGAGCGTGGCGTCGCAGTCCGCCGCCACCTCGCGCACGAAGGAGGGTGCCGTCCGGCCGAAGCCGGGCCACAGCCACAGCGGGTGCGCCTCCGGGAAGACGCCCTTCCCCTGGAAGGTCGTGGAGACCGGGGCCTCCAGCCGCTGGGCCAGGGCCGGGAGCAGGTCCGCGGCCCCGGCCGCGCCCGCGCCGACGTAGAGGAGGGGGCGGTCGGCGCCGGCCAGGATCTCCGCGGCGCGGGCGACGTCCTCTTCGGCCGGCGCGCCGGGGCCCGGGGCAGGGCCGCCGGCGGCCGAGCCGGGCGAGGGCGCGGGGGCCGAGGCGTGGGAGGGGCCCGCGGCGGTGGCGCCGGCCACCCCCGGACCGGCCGAGTCCGACCCGCCGCCCCCCCGCGCCGCGTGCCACCCGAGCATGAGCTCGGCCGGGATCTCGAGGAGCACCGGTCCGGGCGCCCCGGCGCGCGCCAGCCGGCACGCGCGCCGGACCGCGCCGCCCACGTCCTCGTCCGGACCGAGGCGGAGCGCGGCCTTCGTCACCGGCCCGGCGAGGGCCACCTGGTCCATCTCGTGGAGCTGGAACGCCCGGTCGGTGTCCGTCCGGATGCCGCACGCCAGGATCAGCATCGGGACATTGTCGAGGAGGGCCTCGGCCACCCCCGACAGGGCGTGGGTGAGGCCCGCGCCCGGGACGAGCGCAAGGGCCGCCATGCGGCCGGAGGCGCGCCAGGCGCCGTCGGCCAGGAACGAGGCGCTCTGCTCGTCGGTGACCAGCACGGGCCGGACGCTCCCCGACGCCCCCATCGCGTCCCACAGCTCCAGGTTGTGGGTGCCGGGGATCCCGGCCACGAGCTCGACGCCCTCGGCCTCGAGGGCCTCCATCACCTCGTCCGCGCCCCGGCGCTTCACGCCGCCCCCCGGCCCGCCGCCGTTTCGCCCAGGTCCTCGAGGACGGCCTCGGCCGCGCGGTCGGCGAGCGCCATGATCGTGAGGTACGGGTTGATCTCCACCGAGTCCGGGAACAGGCTGGCGTCGGCCACCCGCAGCCACGGGACCCCGTGCACCCGCCCGCGGGCGTCGGTCACCGAGTCGGCCTCGTCCCGTCCCATGGCGCAGCCGCCCATGAGGTGGGCGGCCGAGACGGGCGTGCGGCCGGGGAGGAAGCGGCCGGGGTCGACGCGCCGGGCCAGCCGGGCCTCGTACCCCAGCCACTCGGCCTCGCCGCGCTCCAGGAGGGGCGGGTCGGCGGTCGGGACGTGCACCCGGCGGGCGCCGGCCCCGAAGAAGATCCGGGCGGCCGCGCGGGCCCCGTCCGTGAGCGACCTCACGACCGCCTCCGTGAACCGGTAATGGACGACGGGCGCCCCGTCCCCGTCCACGGAGACCCGGTTCCCGGCATCCGCACTGTCGCAGGCCAGGACGAGGATCATCTGCAGGCGGGGGTAGGCGTCCATGAGCGCGGCGTTCCCCTCCCCGAAGCCGACCAGGCTCTTGGCGGTCACGAACGGGAAGTAGATGCACGTCTCCAGCACCCAGCCCTCCTCCTCGGCCCGGTCCACGTAGTAGCTCTTGGGGTGGCCGACGTCGTTGGTGATGGGGCGGTCGTGCTCGCCCACCAGGATGTGCGCGGGATGGCAGGTGAAGCCCTCGCCGAGCCGCTGCAGGCGGCGGCCGAAGCCCGAGCGGAGGAGGAGGGCCGGGGTGCCGACCGCGCCGGCCGCCACCACCACGATCCGGGCGCGGATACGGTAGCGGCCCGGCTCCCAGGAGGAGGGGAGGCCCGGGGCGCCTCCAGCGGCCCCGGAGACGACGACGTCCAGGACGCCGCCCCCGTCCCCGGCGGGCTCCACGCGCCGCGCCTCGGCCCGGGTCACGACCTCCACCCCGGCCGCCTCGGCGGCGGGGAGCTGCACCCGGTTCGTCCCCATCTTGGCCTGGTTCGGGCATCCCAGGTTGCACAGGCTCGAGCCCAGGCAGCCCTTCACGTTGACGGGGAACTGCCGGACCTCGTAGCCGGCCGCCCGCGCCCCCCGCACGAAGAGCCGGTTGTTCTCGTTGATCTCCGGTCCGTCGAGGAGGTGCACGTGGTTCTCGCGGGCGTAGCGCCGGGAGCGGGCCGCCACGTCGGCGTGGGCGAGGCCCGGGACGTCCCAGCCCTCGATGACCCGCTCGGGAGCGACCAGCGACGTCCCCGTGTAGACCACCGTGGAGCCGCCGTAGGCGCGCGCGAAGGCCAGGGTGAGCGTCCCCTCCTCGTTCAGGAAGCCGCCTCCATCGGCGTACAGGGTCCGGGCCATCTCCAGCTCGCGGCCGGTGAACTCGTCGTCCCGGAGCCGCGGCCCCCGCTCCAGGACGAGGACCCGCTTCCCGTCCCGGACGAGCGGGGCCAGGGCGGCGGCCACGGTGCCTCCCCCGGCCCCGGAGCCCACCACCGCCACGTCGCAGGAGACCGCCCTCACGGCGCCGCCTCCCCGCGCGGCGCGGAGGGATCCGGAGCGGGGGGGACGTCGGGCGCGGGCTCCTCCGGCCGGGGTCCCTTCTGGCTCCACCCTCGCAGCTTCGCGTCCCAGCCCGTGGCGGCGCCGCCTTCGGGCCTGCCGTACCAGCCCATGAGGACGAGCGTGCGGAGGCCCCAGAAACCGCGCCGGAGGAGGAGGAAGCGCGAGCTCTCGACGCCGGACAGGAAGCGGTCGCGGCGCTCGGGCCCGAGCCCGCCGAACGTGCGCCCCCATCGGAGGAGGGGGAGCCACCAGAGCGCGCGGACCAGGAGCCGGAGCTGACGGCGCATCCCGGGCGGACGGTCGAGGAGGGCGCGCCCAGCGATGCCCTCGACGTCCGCCCATTCCTCCTCGGAGAGGCCCCGGCAGCGCGGGAGGATGGTCTCCGCCAGCACGCGGAAGGGGCGGCGGGCGGAGGCGAGGACCTGCTCCGGAGCGGTGGTGTCGGGCATGGCCGAAACGTAGAGCGCGGAGACCCGGGAGGCCAAGGCGCGCGCGCGGCGAGACGTCCGGCCGCGAGCGGGCCGCAAGAGCGGGGCTCGGCGGCCGGGCGGCGCGATGGCGGCTTGCCGCGCGGACGGGTGGGCCTAGCTTCACGGCCGATCGGACCGACCAGCCGTCCGCCGTGCGCCCGGGAGGAACCGCCGTGAAGATCCGGATGTTCCAGGTCGATGCGTTCGCGGACCGCGTGTTCGCGGGGAATCCCGCGGCCGTGTGTCCCCTCGAGGCGTGGCCGGAGGACGGGCTCCTGCAGGCCATCGCCGCCGAGAACAATCTGTCCGAGACGGCCTTCCTCGTCCCGGACGGGGAGGACTTCGAGCTCCGGTGGTTCACGCCGGAGGCCGAGGTCGACCTGTGCGGCCACGCCACCCTGGCCTCGGCGCACGTGGTCCTGGGCTACATGCAGCCCTCGCGGGAGAGCGTCCGGTTCCACACCCGCGAGCGCGGGGACCTGGTCGTCCGCCGGGGCGAGGAGGGGCGCCTGGTCATGGACTTCCCGGCGCTGCCGCCCGGGCCCGTGGAGGACGCCGCCGAGCGCGAGGCCGTGACGGCGGCTCTCGGGGCGCCGGAGGCCGAGGTGCTGGCCGCTCTCGACTACGTGGTCGTGCTGGGCTCGGAGGAGGAGGTGCGGGGGCTCGAGCCGGACATGCGGGACGTCTCGCGGCTGGAGCGGCGGGGCGTCGCCGTGACCGCGCGAGGCGCCGACAGCTTCGACTTCATGTCGCGCTTCTTCGCGCCGAAGGTGGGCGTGCCGGAGGACCCGGTCACGGGCTCGGCGCACTGCGAGCTGGCCCCGCTGTGGGCCGAGCGCCTGGGTCGGACGGAGCTCCGGGCGGGTCAGCTCTCCCGGCGGGGCGGGGAGGTGGCGTGCGAGGTGGCCGGGGACCGGGTCCGTCTGGGCGGACGGGCGGTCCTCTACCTGGAGGGCTCGATCCGCGTCCCGGAGGGCGCCGGGACGTGGGGGGGCTGACGGGCCGGGCGCCCCGCGTCTAGGCCGCCGCGGCGCTCTCCACGAGGGCGTCCAGCTTCTCGGCCGGCACGGCCCCCACCTCCCGGGCCACCTCCTGGCCGTCCCTGAACAGGATCAGCGTGGGGATCCCCCGAATGCCGAACCTCGCGGCCACCTCACCCCAGCGGTCGGTGTCGAGCTTGGCCACGAGGAGCCGGCCGGCGTGCCGCGCGGCCAGGTCGTCCAGAACGGGCGCCATCATCTTGCAGGGTCCGCACCAGTCGGCGTAGAAGTCGACCAGCACTGGGACCTCCGCCGACTCGACGGTCCGCTCCCAGTCGTCGCCCTCGAGCCGGAACGGGCGGTCCAGGAGCATCGGACGGCCGCACTCTCCGCAGCGGGGTCGGTCGCCGGCCCGCCCGAGGTCCACGCGGTTCAAGGTCCTGCAGAAGTTGCACCTTACCGTCACCCCTCGGGTGGGGGCGTCCCCGCCGGCTTTCTCGAAATCCTCCAATTCGGCCTCTCCGGGCGCGCGCGTTCATCTCGATCGCGGGGCCGTTCGTCTCGGCCCCTTGTCTGGTGCTTGACATGAAACGGAAGATCGATAGTGTACACCGAATGCGAGAGACAGTGCCCAACCGGCCATCTGCCCCTGCGCCCATTCGCCGCCCCGCCCACCGTGGGTCGCGAGCGGCTGTCATCACATAGAAGCTAGGTACGCCATTCCACCCCAGCAGCCCCATCCGGACCGACTCGATGAAGCTCGTCCGTTCGGCCCGGCGGTGCACGTCCAGTTCACCTCAAACAGGGGAAGGCACGTGAGGTACAAGCTCGGTACGCTCGTAGCGTGCCTCCTGACGCTCGTCGCCACGGCGGCGCACGCGCAGGAGCGCACCATCCGTGGTACGGTCATCGACAGCGTGAGCGCGCAGCCGGTGTCCGCTCCGAACATCGTGGTCAAGGGCACGCAGATCGGCGTGCTCGGCGAGGAGGACGGGACGTTCGTCCTGCGAGGTGTCCCGGCCGGGCCGGTGACCCTGGTCGTCTCGCGGATCGGGTACCGGTCCCGGGAGGTCCGGGTGCCGGCGGGCCAGAACAACGTGACCGTCAAGCTCTACACGGACTACCTCCAGGTGGAGGAGCTGGTCGTCACGGGTAAGGCCACCGCCGTCTCGCGGCAGAACCTGGCCAACGCGGTCTCCACCGTGAACGGCGCCCAGATGAACGAGGTTCCCCAGGAGACGGTGGACAAGGCGCTGGTGGGGAAGGTCCCCGGCGCGCTGATCTCGTCCAACTCGGGCGCGCCGGGCGGCGGCCTCCAGATCCAGCTCCGGGGCGTCTCGTCGATCAACTCCTCGGCGGAGCCGCTGATCGTCCTGGACGGACAGATCCTCAGCAACGAGGCCGTGCCCTCCGACGCCAACGCGATCACCTCGGCCTCCGGCGGCCAGAACGCGTCCAACCAGGACAACCCGGTCAACCGCATCGCCGACATCAACCCGCAGGACATCGAGAGCATCGAGGTCCTCAAGGGCGCCTCGGCGGCGGCCCTGTACGGCGGCAAGGCCTCGAACGGCGTGATCATCATCACGACCAAGCACGGCGAGGCCGGTAAGCCCAGCCTCAGGATGAGCGGTCACCTGGGCACGTACGACCTCTCGAACAAGATCGGCGCGCGCCGATTCACGTCCGCCCAGGAGGCGGAGGACGCCCACACCGGGCTCGGGGACGTCTACACGGCCAACAACGGCCAGTACTTCGACCACGAGCAGGAGCTGGCGGGCCACAACTACCTGTCCTGGCAGGGCTCCGCCTCGCTGAGCGGGGGCACACAGGACACCAGGTACTTCGGGTCCCTGCTGGCCAAGAAGGACAAGGGGATCATCCAGAACACGGGCTTCGAGAAGGAGTCCGGTCGGGTCAACCTGACCCAGCAGTTCGGTGACATCTTCAACCTGACGCTGAACACCAACCTGATCCGGAGCTGGTCCAACCGGGGTCTCACGAACAACGACAACAGCCAGACCAGCTACTACATGGTGCTGGCGGCCACTCCGAGCTTCGTGCCCCTCACCGATGCGCAGGGGAACTACATCCCCAACGTCTCGCAGGGGAACCTGAGCAACCCGCTGCAGACGGCGGCCCTGCTCCAGAACGACGAGAACGTGTGGCACCTGCTCGGCTCGACCAACGCCGAGCTGGACCCCGTCTCCAACGAGAACCACAGCCTCAAGTTCGTGTTCAACGGCGGCGCGGACTGGTTCAACCAGACGAACGACGTGTTCTCGCCGCCCTCGATCTTCTTCGAGCCGTCGGACGGACTGCCGGGCACGGAGGTGCTCAGCAAGTCGGACAACCTGGCGCTCACCGCCCAGCTCAACGGCGTCTACAAGTACACGCCGACCTCGGGCGCCTTCACGGCCACGACCTCGGCCGGCGCCAGCTACTCGACGCACGACCTCAGGATCGACCGCACGATCAGCCAGAACCTGAACGGCGGGCTCCGGAAGATCGATGCGGGGACGCAGATCGCGGTGTTCCAGAACCGCACGCAGGTGCAGGACTTCGGGTTCTACCTGCAGGAGGAGTTCCTCACGATGGGTGAGCGGCTCCTGGTCACCGGCGCGGTCCGGGGCGACCAGAGCGGCGCCAACGGGGACCCCGCCAAGGTCTACTACTATCCGAAGGCCGCGGCCTCCTTCCGGTTCCCCGACCTCGGGAGCTTCATCGACGAGGTCAAGCTGAGGGCGGCCTTCGGACAGACGGGGAACGAGCCGCAGGCCCAGCAGAAGTTCACGACCCTGGGCGTGACCAACAACATCCAGGGCATCCAGGGCTTCACGCTCCCCGGCAACGTGGGGGATGCGGCGATCAAGCCCGAGCGTCAGACCGAGTTCGAGGGCGGCGCGGACATCACGGCCTTCCAGGGTCGCGCCACGCTGTCGCTCACCGGTTACGTCCAGACCATCAGCGACCTCATCCTGCAGCGCCGGGTGGCGCCCTCGACGGGCTTCACCAACGAGTTCTTCAACGGCGGGAAGATGCGGACGTGGGGAGGCGAGGCGTCCCTGGGCGTCACGCCGATCGCGACGGGCGGCTTCAACTGGGTGTCGCGGACGAACTTCTCGTTCAACCGCAGCCGGGTCACGGAGCTCCCGGTGCCGGCCTTCATCCCGTCCAACGCCGGGTTCGGCACGTCCCTGGGCGCCTTCTACATCCAGGAGGACCACTCGGCCACGCAGATCGTGGGCACGGCGGGGAAGAACCCCGACGGCTCCCAGAGGCTGGTCACGCTGGGGAACTCGAACCCGGACTTCGAGATGTCCTTCTCGAACGACTTCCGGTTCCTGGACTTCCGGCTGCACGCGCTGGCCGACTGGAGGACGGGACAGAGCGTCGTCAACCTGACCCAGCTCCTGTACGACGCCGCCGGCAACAGCCCGGACTACCTGCCGCCGGATCCGAACAACCTGCGGCCCGTGACCGAGTGCTTCCCGGACTGCTCCGGGCTCGAGCGCCTGCTCGGCTTCGCTGTGGACGGCTACGCTCGCGGCTACACGCAGTCGGCCTCCTTCTTCAAGCTGCGCGAGGTGTCGCTCTCCTACGAACTGCCCGCCAGCGCCCGGCGCAGCCTGTTCGGCGGCGTGTTCCGCACGGTGCGGTTCACGGCCAGCGGGCGAAACCTGCTGACCGTCACCCCCTACAAGGGCCTCGACCCCGAGGTGAGCAACTTCGGCAACCAGCAGGTGGGTCGGAACATCGACGTGGCCCCCTACCCGCCGAGCCGCAGCTTCTGGTTCGGCGTCGACCTGGGGTTCTGAGCCATGGATACCGGCGCACACGACAGCGATCGAGGCACGACGACTACAGGGGGATGGGAATCTGATATGAGACACTCGATACTCGGACGTGCGAGCCGGGTCCTCGCCGTCGCCGCCCTGGTGGGGCTGGCGGCGTGCAAGGGCCTGGAGACGCCCAACTACAACGGCGGTGACCTGGGAGCGCTCCAGAACTCCCCGGACCGAGCGTCCCTGGCCGCCGCGGTGCAGGGACTCCAGATCGGGCACAGGGGCTATCAGTCCGGCGAGCTCGGGGTGGTCTCCGCCCTGGGCGTGCTGGGCCGGGAGTCCTATGTGCTGGACGTGGCCGACCCGCGGTTCGTGAACGAGCTCCTGCAGGGGCCGCTCAATGCGGGAGGCTTCGGAGCGGGCCTGTGGGCCGCGCCGTACTCCAACATCCGGCTGGCCAACATCGTGCTGGACGGGGTGGCCTCGGTGGGGACCGACCAGATGACGGACGGCGAGAAGGCCGCGACCGTCGGCTTCGTGAAGACGATTCAGGCCCTCGACTTCCTGGTCGTGGTCGAGACCCGCTGGGACAACTGTGACGGCAGCCTCGGGTGCCCGATCGACGTGGGCACCGACGTGGACCAGGGTCCCGCGCCCGCGGCCACGAAGGACGAGGTCTTCGCCCACATCAAGCAGCTGCTGGACGATGCCGACCAGGAGCTCCAGGCCGCCGCGAGCGCGGGCGCGGGCTTCCCGTTCGATCTCAGCTCCGGCTTCGACGGGTTCGACACCCCGGCCGACTTCGACATGGCCAACCGGGCCATCGCGGCGCGGGTGGACGTGTACACCGACGCGTGGAGCGACGCGCTGACGGCGCTGTCGCAGTCCTTCGTGGACAGCGCGGCGACCTTCGACCTGGGCATCTACGACGTGTACGGCACCGGGTCGGGCGATGCGACCAACGGTCTGTACCAGCCCAGCGACGACCCCAACATCCGGGCGAATCCGTTCGATTCGCTGGCCGTCCAGTACCAGACGAGCGGGGACCCCGACGCCCGCTACATGCGGAAGATCCGCGAGATCACCCAGCGGAGCTTCAGCGGCCCCGGCTCGCACATCGGGTTCGACATGTACACGAGCCTGGACGCGCCGATTCCCATCATCCGCAACGAGGAGCTCATCCTCCTGCGGGCGGAGGCGAACATCGGGCTCGGGAACCTCGACCTGGCGCGGCAGGACATCAACTGGGTCCGCACGCAGTCGGGGAACCTGCCGCCGATCGCGACGGCGTTCGCCAACCACGACGAGGCCCTGGACGCGCTTCTCTACGAGAAGCACTACTCCCTTCTTTTCGAGGGAGGTCACCGGTGGATCGACCTGAGGCATTATGGCCTCCTGACCGATCCGAACTACGCGCCGCAGGGCAGCGCATACCCGAACGAGAGCTACATGAACACGCAGTATCCGATTCCGCTCGACGAGCAGAACGCCCGCCAGTAGGGGGGCGGCCACGGGAGGGCCGGAGCCTCGAGCTCCGCGCCCGATGACGAAAGGGCCGGGGGATCTCCCCCGGCCCTTCGTCGTTGGTGCGGGTGCCGCCGGCTCTGCGGGCCCGGCGCGCGTCGAAGCCCCGTGTGCGCCCTCAGGCCTCCGCCGCCGCCTCCTCGAGCCACCGGTGGAGGAGGGAGTAGCCACCGACCCGGTGCTCTTCCGCCAGCGCGGCGGCGCTCTCCAGGTCGCCCGCCTCCAGGGCCGCCTCGATCCCCTCGTGCTCGCGCAGCACGTGGGCCAGGTCGTCGGTGCCGTTGGCCACGGCGTACTCCGACTCGTAGAGGAGGTAGCGCTGAAGGCGGCTCCACACGAGCTGCAGGGCCTCACGCAGCGGCCCGTGGTGGACGTCCTCCACGAGCGTCTCGTGCCAGCGCAGGCCCAGACGGGCCAGGCGGGCGGGATCCCTCCTGGCGTTCCGGAGCCGGGAGTCCAGGCTCCGCAGCCGCTCGATCTGCTCCTCGGGGATTCGGCCCACGGTCCGCAGGCCGAAGGCCTCGAGCGCCCCGGCCACCTCGTACAGGTCCAGGGCCTCGTGCGGATCGAGCGGCCACACGTAGAAGCCGTGGCCCTGCCGGGAGCCCACCAGCCCCTCGTGCTCCAGGCGCAGGAGAGCCTCGCGCAGGGGCGTGCGGCTCACGCCCAGCTGCTCGGCCAGCTCCGACTCGTTGATGTCCTCGCCGGGAGCGAGCTCCCCCGTCAGGACCCTCTCCCGCAGGATGCTGCGCACCTCGTCGCGGAGCGGCTCCGGTCGCTTGAGCAGGGACACCAGCGCGGCCTCCTGTTTCGACGCATCTAACGAGACGGGCTCAGCATACGGGGTCCCTCAGGTCGCCACAAGGAGCCCGTGCAGGAAGGCCGCGGCCGTGCGCTCGGCCCAGAAGTCGGGGGCCCAGGGCGCGGCTCCCTCCACGAAGCCCACGTGGCCGCCTCTCGGCGTGAGGACCGGCGTGATCCAGGGGTTCTCCGCCAGCGCGGCCTTCGGCACCGCCGATTCGGGCAGGAAGGGGTCGTCGAGCGCGTGGAGGACGAGGGTCGGCGTCCGGATCCTGTCGAGGGCGCTCCCGGCGCTGGCCGACCGGTAGTAGTGGTCCGCGTCGTCGAAGCCGTGGATCGGGGCGGTCACCGCCTCGTCGAACTCCCGGAGCGTACGGGCCCGCCGCGCCGCCTCGAGCGGGAGGTCGAGGCCCCGCTCCCGGACCTTGCGCTCGACGGCCGTCCGGAGCGCGCTCAGGAAGGTGGCCCCGTACAGCCGCCCGGGGAGGGCCTCCAGCCGCCGCGCCCCGGCGGACAGGTCGAAGGGGACCGAGATCGCCACGGCCGCCGCCACGTGCCGGCGGACGGCCTCGCCGGACTCCTCGAGGAGGCGGAGGAGGACCGAGCCCCCCAGGGAGAAGCCCGCCACGCCCACGGGCCGTCCGCCCCTCCGGGCGACCAGGCGCTCGAGGACGAGCCGCGGGTCTCCCGTCGCCCCCGCGTGGTAGAAGCGCCGCGTCCGGTTCGGCTCTCCCGAGCACGACCGGAAGTTGAGGGCCGCGCCCCGGAGTCCGCGCGCACGGAGCTCGACCAGGAGCTGGTGGACGTAGCCGGACGCCGAGGAGCCGCCCAATCCGTGAAGGACGAGGACGTCCGGCGGGCCCGGACCCGGATCGACGTCCAGGTCCAGGAAGTCCCCGTCGGGCGTCTCGAGCCGCACGCGGCGGAGGCCCGGCAGTCGGGGCCTCCGCAGGGCGGCGCCGGCCAGGGTCTGGAGGTGGGGATCGGGGAGCCACGGCGCCGGCCGGAAGGGCGCCGGGACGAACGGCGGGGCCGCCGGGCCTCGCGGTGAGGCGCCGGCGTCCCGCCCCGCGGTCAGTGGGTGGCCTGCCAGGCCGGCCCGTGCTCCCAGTCCTGGGCGCTCGAGATGTTCGGCATGCCCCAGTTGTTGCCGTCCCATCCGGCGAACCCGTCCATGCGGAAGACCCACAGGCCGCTGTTCGAGTCGCTGATGACGATCAGGCCGTCCTGGTTGCGGACGTCGATCCCGAACGCGCCCTGCATCACGCTGTTGCCGTGCTCCGGCAGGATCTGCCACCCGCCGTAGCCGTCGGCGTGCTTGCACCCGCAGGTGTAGTACCAGCCCACCGTCTTCGGGTGCTCGGGATCGTACATCGAGAAGACCTGGAGGCCGTCCTCGTAGCCCGACACGAACACGTACGGCCAGCGGACCTCGTGGTTGTGCGCGAGGTCGCGCCAGTCGGCCGTCCACGCGCTGGTCGCGTGGTTGACCGTGGAGACGTCGCCGTCCAGGCCCGGCTTCAGGTCGAAGAGCCGCAGCGGCGCGTACTGGTACTCGGTCTCGGTGACCGCGTACCGGCCGGCCGGGTCGGGGGTGAAGGTGTGGCCCCAGGTGACGCCGGCCACGCCCTGGACGGACGTGAGGAGCTGCGGGTTCGCCGGGTCCGTCACGTCGTAGACGAAATAGCCTCCGCCGCCGGCGCCGTAGAACTTGTCCTTCTGCGTGGCCGGATCGTAGCCCACGTAGAAGTCGTGGTAGAAGGCGCGCTGCGCCTGACCCACCGGATCCGGGATCTTCCCGACCAGCGACTGGTCCGGATGGCCATCCACGACCTTGGCCAGGTCGTAGATGTTGGCGTGGTCGCCGGAGACCGTCGTGAACAGGAGCGCCCGGCCGTCCGAGTGCTTGTAGGCGAAGATGTTGTGGAAGCCGCCGGGCTCGTCCGGGTTCCGGATCCTGGCGACCACCTTGACCTTGCTCGGGTCGGGGAGGCCCGTGACGTCCAGGACCACCGCTCCGAGGTCCGCGTCCGGCGTGCCCTGCTGGAACTGGAAGGACTGCACGTAATACGTGTGACCGTTCAGCTGGAAGTACTTTCCGTCCATGCCGCCCGAGCCCTGGTGGAGCGACGGGTTCTCGATGCGGTAGCGGTAGATCACCCGGGCGTGCGCCGGATCACTGACGTCCACGATGTCGGTGCCGGGGCCATCCGGGGAGCCCACCATCTTGGATACGTACACGTAGGGTCGCGACGGGTCCTGCTCCATCTCGATGTCGGCCGCGGCGAAGTAGCCGCCCAGCGCGACGTGGCTCAGGACGTGGATGTTGGGGCTGCCGCCTACCTTGGGCCCGTCCTGCAGGCCCATGTCCGGCCGGGCGTCCTGGGCCCGCGCGGCGCGGGGGGCTCCCGCCACCAGCGCTGCGGCGGCCAGCACAGCCACGCTTCGGAGCGCTCCTCTCATGGTTCAGCCTCTCGTTCATGGTGGAAGATCCGGCGCGGCCCTCGTCGGCGCGCGCCTCCTTCGGTCTCCCGGCGCCGTGGCGGCGTCAGGGCCCGACGGTGAAGGTCATCTTCATGCCCGTCTCCAGGTGCTCGGCAATGTGGCAGTGCGCCAGCCAGGTGCCCGGATTGGACGCGTCCATGAGGATGACGACCGTGCTCCCGACCGGGACCAGGACCGTGTCCTTCCAGGCCAGGTTGTCGGACGGAACCCCGTCGCGGGACAGCACCAGGAATCGCTGCCCGTGGAAGTGGATGGGGTGGTTCATCGGGTGCATGGACGTCGGGTCGTTGTGGATCCGGATCTTCACGACCGAGCCGGTCTCGAAGTGCCACCCGATGTCCATGTTCTCCCGGCCGGTGTCCGGGTCGCGCAGGATCCAGCGCGCCTCGTGTCCGGTCGAGATCCAGTTCATCTTCGGCATCCCGTCGTTCCATTCGACGGGCGGATAGTACATCGTGTCCGACGCCATGAGAGTCTGCACCCGGCCCGGCAGACCCTGGATGTTCACCGTGAGCTCGAGCCGCTTGTCGACCGGCTCGTCGAAGTACTTCCGGTAGCTCTCGATGTCCGCCGTGACGGAGTCGCGCGAGTGGAGGGTGCCGAACGTGTCCGCGTGGTCCTCGTCCGTGGGCTGTCCGGTCACGTGGACCGTGCCCAGGGTGTCGACCTCGGGGAAGAAGGTCCCCTTCACGTGGTTGATCGCCTGGACCCGGTTCACGATCGGGTAGGTGCCGGCCGAGTCGTAGCGCACCTCCGCCACGTAGCGCTGGGCCACGGCGATCGGGATGCTCTCCACCCACTCCTCGCGCTCGAAGGGACCGATGTCGGCGCCCACCAGCTTCGTCTTCCCGCCCTCGAACACCACGTTGTAGGTGCGCGTGGGCGAGACATCGGTCAGGTAGAAGCGGACCACGTCCCCGCGGTGCACCTCCAGCCGATAGTCGGGCTCGCCGTTCACCAGGAAGAGGTTCCCGAACCGACCCATGATCGCGAAATCGGCCGTCTCCTTCCCGTACGGGAAGAGGCCGTGCCGGTCGAAGAGGACGTCGTTGAGGATGAGCGGCGCTTCCCGGTTGACCGGGTTGTTGAATCCGTAGATCGGAGAGTCGACGATCTCGTTTCCGTAGAGGCCCGCGTTGATCTCGATGTCCCCACGCACGTGCGGGTGGTACCAGTAGACGCCGGCGTCGGGGAAGTGCACGTGGTAGACGAAGTCGCCGCCCGGCGGCACGGGGTCCTGCGTGACGTTCGGCACGCCGTCGTAGGGATTGTCGATCCTGAGGCCGTGCCAGTGGACGGTCGAGGCGAGGTCCAGCCGGTTGTGGAAGCGGACGACGATGGTGGCGTCGCGCTTCACGCGGATCAGGGGCCCCGGGTACTGCCGGTTGAACGCGTACATGACGACCGTCTTGCCCCGGAGCGCGCGCCGGACGAGACCGGCGGTGAGGTCGAGCGTGTCGCCGTCCGCGAGACGCAGGACCTCGTTCGGCTTCGCCTCGGGGAGGGTCGACGGGTCGACGCCCTCGCCGGGGAGCCACGGTGTGACCGAGGGCCGCTCGCTCTCCAGGCCCAGCCGCATGTTCATGCCGTGCTGCATGGGTGGCGGACGGCGCAGGACCTCCGCCGTGTCCCGGCTCGCCGTCCCGTCCTGCGCCCGGAGCGTCCCGGACGCGGCCGGGAGCGCCAGGAGGACGGCCGCGAGGGCGAGCGCCAGCGCGCTCCCCGCGGACGGCACCTCGGCTGTGGGGTGGGACGTCAGCACGGCGGCATGCCGCCGTTCAGGAGGGGCTCGGTGAGCATGTTCTTCATCTGTCCGCTGGGCGAGAGTCCCTGGAGGAGGATGGGGCCGGACTTCTCCGTGACGTCCGCCGAGGGCTCGGCGGTCACGAACACCAGGAACTTCTCGTACGCCAGCTCCCCCGAGGCCGTGCCGTCGGTCCCGACGGCGCCGATCTTCCGGACGGAGCCGAGGTCCGCCGGAGCGGCCCAGGCCACGTAGGCCGAGTAGCTCCCGAGGCTCGACGGATCGGGCAGCCCACGCACCTGCACCTGGACGGAGAAGCGGTGGTGACCGTCGGCCGTCACGGACACGCCGAACAGCGTGGAGGCCGGCCGGAGGAGGGCGCTGCCCCCCGCGCCGCCGGCCCGGCTCGTCGGCTTGAGGTCGATGCGGTAGAGCGGGGGTCGGGCCGTCGCGCCGCAGGCGGCCGGCGCGAGCCGCGAGTGGGGTAACGCGGGCGCGTGCTCGGCTCCGGCGGAGGTCGGGTCTGACGGCCCCGAGCGGGTGGCCGGGGCGGCGGCCGGGGCCAGCCCGAGCAGCGCGAGCAGGACGAGTGCCGGGACCGCGCTCCTCAGCCTCATCGCGCGCCTCCGGCGAGCTCCGTCACATCCACTCTTCTCCTTGGTCCGTGGCATCCCTTCCGTCGCGCTCGGCCGTCCACCCCCGCGGCGTGGAGCCGGAGGTCCAGTGGCCGACGACGCCCACCGGGCGCGCCACGCGGCGAGAGGGATAATCGATTGTACACGGCATACCAACCCTATCCGCCGTCCCGCCGGGCGTCAAGCGGCCGGGACCGGGGGGGCGGCACCCAGCGAGCCCCGGGATGGCGGGACGGACGCCGGGGCGTGGTCCATGGCGGGGGCAGGGTTGACATGCCGAAGGGCCGACCGTACGCTGGGTGCCATATGCCGTATACAGACGACAGTTTGACCTGTTCCCGCCCACTCCGCCCCGCGGTCACCGTGCGGGGCCGACCGTCATAGATCCCGGCCGGGGGCATGCCCCCGGCCGGCCGAGGTCCGTGAACTTCCCGACTCCGAGACCGGACCGAGACGTCCGCCCAGCCCGCCGCGCGGGAAATCTCCACGATGGAGGACGAGAGATGCGAGCATCGTTCGATCCATGGCGTTGCATGATGGCCCTGGCGCTCGGCCTGGCCCTGATCGCGCTTCCGGCCCGGAGCTCCGCCCAGGGGACCCGGGTGATCACGGGGCGCGTCACCGACGCGACCACGGCGCAGCCGATCGGGTCCGTGCAGGTCACGGTGGCCGGCAGCCAGGTGGGCGTGATCGCCGAGCAGGACGGCACGTTCCGCCTGAGGGTTCCCGACGGCCCGGCCCAGCTGGCGTTCCAGCTCATCGGCTACCGGCGCAAGACCGTGAACGTCCCGGCCGGACAGTCGACCGTGAACGTGAGCCTGGCACAGGACGTCCTGGGCATGGAGGAGATCGTCGTCACCGGGCGCGCCACCGGCGTGGAGCGCCGGAACCTGGCCAACGCGGTCTCGACGCTCAGCTCGGCGCAGCTGGTCGAGGACGCGCCGGCGCCCGCCACCGTGGAGAACGCCCTGTACGGCAAGGTCCCGGGCGCCACGGTGAGCAAGTTCAGCGGCGCGCCGGGCGGCGGCCTCAGCATCGAGCTGCGGGGCGTGAGCTCCATCATCGGCAGCTCGCAGCCCCTGTACGTGGTGGACGGGGTGATCGTGAACAACGCTCAGCTCCCGTCGGGGCAGGCCGGGCTGGTCCGCGCGGCCGACCGGAGCCCCCAGGAGCACGAGAGCAACTCGGCCAACCGCATCTCCGACCTCAACTCCGACGACATCGAGAGCATCCAGGTCCTGAAGGGCCCCTCGGCCGCTGCGATCTACGGCGCGGCGGCCAGCAACGGCGTCGTCCTCATCACGACCAAGCACGGGAAGTTCGGGGGGAGCCAGCGCTGGCGCTTCAGCCAGACGGCGGGCGTGCCCTGGATGGCCAACAAGATCGGGCTTCGCAGGTTCGACTCGCAGGCGGCCGCGGTCGACGCCTTCGGTCCGCGGGCGGCCGACTTCTGGCAGCCCGGCGCGTTCTTCGACCACGAGCAGGAGCTGGCCGGCAACAAGCCGCTGAGCTTCGAGTCGAACCTCTCCGTCTCCGGCGGGCTGGACAACACGTCCTACTACATGTCCGGCCTCGGCAAGTACGACGGCGGGATCGTCACCAACACGGGCTACGAGAAGGAGAGCGTCCGCCTCAACCTGGGCAAGAAGCTGGGATCGCTGGCCCAGCTCTCCATCAACAGCAACTACATCCGCTCCAAGACGCGCCGCGGGATCACGAACAACGACAACCGCAGCATCAGCTACTGGATGACGATGCCGTCGTCGCCGTCCTTCGTGGACCTGCGGCCGAACGCGGACGGCACCTTCCCGGACAACCCGTTCTCGCGCTCGAACCCCCTGCAGACGGCGGCCCTGGTCGACAAGTCGGAGCTCATCAACCGCTTCATCGGCTCGGGCACCCTGGACCTGACGCCGGTGGACGGTGAGACGCAGAACCTGAAGGTCACCCTCACGGGCGGGATCGACTGGTTCGACCACACCGGGAAGCTCTACTCGGCGCCCGACCTCCAGTACGAGCAGACGCTGGGGCAGCCCGGCACCTCCACGAACGTGGGCGGGACCAGCCTGTTCACGAACGCCGGGCTGCACGTGATCCACACGCTGTACCGGGGGAACCTGCAGGCCACGACCTCCGCGGGCGTCGACTACCAGCGGCGCGATGCGGACATGGTCATGAACACGGCCAACAACCTCATCGACGGCCTCTCGAACGTCGACAAGGGGACGAACACCACCGTCACGGAGTACCGCGAGCGGACCGAGGACTTCGGCTTCTTCGGCCAGGAGGAGGTCCTGATCTCGCAGAAGCTCCTTCTCACGGCGGGGATCCGCGGGGACCAGAGCAGCGGTGACGCGGACCCGACCAGGATCTTCTGGTATCCCAAGGCCTCGGCGTCCTATCGGTTCACCGGGCTGCCCAGCCCCCTGGCGGAGATCAAGCTCCGCGCCGCCTACGGGCAGTCGGGCAACGAGCCCGGGTACGGGCAGAAGTTCAGCCTGCTGGCCGGGTCCAACTACAGCGGCCTCCAGAGCCTGCAGCTCTCCGGCTCGACGGCCGCCAGCGACCTCCGCCCCGAGCGGCAGACCGAGTACGAGGGCGGGCTGGACATCACCTTCGTGGACGAGCGGGCGCAGCTCTCGTTGACCGCCTACCAGCAGGACATCTCCGACCTCCTGGTCCGGCGCAACCTGCCGGGCTCGACGGGCTACAACGTCCTGTTCTTCAACGGCGGGAAGATGCGCCAGCGCGGCATCGAGGCGGACCTGACCGCGGTGCCGGTGCGCACCTCGACGCTGGACTGGACCGCGCGGACCACGTTCTCGCTGAACCGCTCCAAGGTCACCCAGCTCACCGTGCCCCCGTTCCGGCCGCCCAACAACTTCGGCGGCCTCGGGTCCTTCCTCATCGAGGAGGGCTCCGATCCGACCGAGTGGATCGGGAACGACACGCTGTCGGACGGCTCGATCGCGCAGGACCAGCGGCTCGGCCGCTCGCGTCCGTCCTTCCAGGTGGGCTTCTCGAACGACGTGCGGTGGAAGAGCCTGACCCTGCACGCGCTCCTGGACTGGAAGCAGGGCTTCCGGGTGGCCAACCTCACCGGCTGGTTGTTCGACCTGAGCAAGAACCGCTGGGACTTCGCCAATCCCTGCAACGACCCCGCCTGCCAGCCGGGCGAGACGCTGGGGGAGATGCGGCTCCGGCTCTATCCGAGCCGTGTCACGAAGATCTGGCTGGAGGACGCCTCCTTCCTCAAGCTCCGCGAGCTGTCGCTGTCCTGGCGCGTCCCCTCCTCCCTCCTCGGCTCGATCTGGGGTCAGATCCGGAGCGCGCGGGTCACCCTGAGCGGCCGGGACCTGTTGCGCTTCACCGGCTACAGCGGCATGGACCCGGAGGTGTCGAACTGGGGCCTGGAGTCCATCAGCACCGGACAGGACGTGGCCCCGTATCCGCCGAGCCGCAGCGTGTGGCTCACCCTCAACCTGAGCCTCTGAGGAGGAGGAGATCATGACCTTCGCCAGCCAAGCCGGACGAAAGGCCCGGATCGGACTCCTGCTCCTCGTGGGTCTGGCCGCGGGATGTCAGAGCCTGGAGGCGCCCTCGTTCAACGATCCGAGCCAGCAGAACCTCACGAGCTCTCCGGACCGCGCCGCCATCGCGGGGGCCGCCATCGGCCTCGTGCAGAGCGAGCGCGGCAACTGGAGGGGCGACTTCATCGACAACCTGGGAGTGCAGGGGCGCGAGGTGTACAACCTCAGGCCGGAGGAGCCGAGGACGATCACCCAGCGCCTGGTGGGCCCGCTCCTCCCCACCTACCACAACTTCTGGGACGCGCAGTACTCGCTGATCCGGAACGGCTTCACGCTGCTCCACGCCGCGGACGCCTCGGACCTGGCCGACGCGGACAAGAACGCCGTGCGGGGCTTCGCGCGGACGTTCATGGCCGAGGCCTTCTGGGAGGTCATCGCCATGCACGACCCGTTGCCGGTCCCGATGGACGTGGACCGGGACCCGGCCGGCGACCTGGCGCCGCTCGTGCCGAGCGATCAGGCGTACGAGCAGGTCCTTTCGATGCTGGACCAGGCCGCCCAGGAGCTGGGCTCGGCGGGCAGCGCCTTCCCCTTCGACCTGCCGCCCGGGTTCTCGGGCTTCGACACGCCGACGACGTTCCTGATGGTGAACCGGGCCCTCAAGGTGCGGGTCCTGAAGTACCAGGGGCGCTGGAACGATGTGCTGACCACGCTGCCGAGCACCTTCATGGACTCGACGGCGGACTTCCAGGAGGGCGTCTACTTCGACTACAGCACCCAGTCGGGTGACGCGATCAACACGCTGGCGCAGCAGCGCGGCTCGAACATGTTCGCCCACCCGAGGCTGTGGCGGGACGCGCAGCTCCAGGGCAGCGGAGACAGGGACGCCCGGGCGCTGCGCTACCTGAGCCAGGTGCCCGCCTACACGCTGAACGACATCACCGTGACCGAGGTGTTCAACAACTACATGACCCTCGCGGACCCGGTGCCGTTCATCACGAACGCGGAGCTCGTGCTCATCAAGGCGGAGGCGGACTACGGCGCCGGGAACACCTCGGACGCCATCTCCACGGTCAACGTGGTCCGGGAGAAGGACGGCGGGCTCGACCCGATCTCCGATCCCTACGGCGGGGACCTCCTGGGCGAGATCCTCTACAACAAGCGCTACTCGCTCATGTACAAGGGTGGCTTCACGTACCTGGACGCCCGGCAGTACGGGCGTACCGCCGACACGCCCGACGAGATGCCGAGGGCCCGTTCGCAGGACCGGGTCTTCCCGCGCTACCCGTACACGGACGACGAGTGCGACGCGCGCGGCCTGGGCGACGACATCGGCTGCCAGCCGGTGGACGGCTCCTGACGCGAGGCCCGTAGCCCCGCGGCGAGCGGGCCGGGGAGCCGGGGTCGTCCCCCGGCTCCCCGGCCCGCCTCGCGCGGCGGCCGGCACCGACCCGCGCCGACCGCCTCCTTCCCTGCGACGGCCCGGGCGGCCCCACGGGGCCGCCCCGAGGCCGCTCCCCGTCAGCTTCCCGGGACCACCGTGAGCTCGATCCTGGAGGGATAGCGCCGCGAGTGGTGCACGGCGTTGTGCGCCGTCACCCCCTCGGCCTCGTCGTAGTTGTGTCCCCCCGTGTTCAGGTTGCGGCCGAACCTGGGGAAGTTGCTGCTCGAGACCTCGATCCGGATCCGGTGGCCGGCCTCGAAGTAGTTGCTCGTCGTCAGGGGCCCGAGCGCCACCTCGTAGACCTTCCCCGGCTCCATCCAGACCTGGCGGTCGTAGCCCTCCCGGTAGCGAAGACGCTGGATCGTCTCGTCCAGGTTGTAGGCCCGGCCGTCGGGGTAGACGTCCAGGAGCTTGACCGTGAAGTCCGTGTCCCTGGCGTCCGAGGAGACGTACAGGGTCACCTTCACCGGGCCGCTCACCTCCATCCCCTCCTCCAGGGGCGGGGTGGCGTAGACCAGGATGTCGTCCCTCGTCTCCATCTCGCGCTGGTCGAGGGCGCCCCCCTCCACCGCGTTCCCCGTGCAGCACACGTTGCCGCCGTGGGAGGGCACGGGGTTCATCGGGTCGTAGGTGAAGCGGTCTGGCGCGTCCGCGCCCGGCGCGGCGCCCGCCAGGGCCCCGTCGCCGTAGAGCATGTTGGCGCTCCCGCCGCTCGAGAGGTAGAGCGTGCGCGTCGTCGAGCCGGCCGGCGGCCAGCTGTCGGAGGACTTCCACTCGTTCCGGCCCATCAGGTAGTAGCGGACCTTCGGGGTGGTGTCGAGCACCGCGCTCGCCTCTCCCTTCAGGAACCGGTCGAAGAAGCCGTAGGTGAGGCTCGCGTAGTCGAAGCGCGCGTCCCCGACGCTCCGCTCTCCGACGATCGTGTTCTCGGTGGCCCGGGTGTAGGAGCAGTGCAGGGTGGGGGCGACGATGGCCCACTGCTCGTCGGCGACCTTCGGGCTGGCCGCCTTCCGGGCATGGTTGAACATGGCCAGGTTCGGCCCGATCGACACGTCGTACCAGGACATGAACCACAGCCCCGGCACGTCGAAGGGCATGTCGTCGTGGTAGAGCCCGCCCCGGTACCAGGCGGGGTCGTCGGGCGTGCGCTGGATCATGCGGCCGCCCGTGGGCACGGGCATCGAGTCGGCGAAGATCCCGTGCGGGCCGCCCACTGTCTCCATGATGTCCTCGACGGGCAGGTGCCGGAGGGCCTTCGACCAGTCCACCGGCGGGAGGTGCTGGGCCAGGTCGAAGGACCTGGAGGCGCGGATGAGATCCTCCTGCGAGGTCCCCGGCGGGAACATCGGCCGCACCTGGTTCTGCTCCCCGTACAGCCAGGCGATGAAGAGCATCTGCACGGCGCCGCCGCGGTACCAGTTCCCCTGCTCGTACCATCCGTCCACACGGCCCACGCCGGCGCCGAAGCCCTGCGGGTTGATGGCGGCCAGGTGCGGGTTCTCCGTGGCGGCCACGCCCATCTGCCACTCGGCGGTGGAGGAGCAGCCCAGGAGGCCGACCTTGCCGTTGGACCACGGCTGCTCGCCGATCCACGAGAGCATGTCGAAGCCGTCGGTGCGCGGCGGCCCCAGGATGTCGTAGTTCCCCTCGGAGAAGAAATGTCCCCGCTCGTTCTGGACCACGTAGGCGTAGCCTCGCCGCACGGCGTCCAGGACGCGGCTCATGTCGCGGGGGGCGCCGAGCTGGATGTCCCACCAGTTGAAGTTGTAGGGCGTCCGGACGAAGATCGTCGGCACCGGCCCGTCGGCGTCCCGGGGACGGTAGACGTCGGTCGCCAGCCGGACGCCGTCGCGCATCGGAACCATGACCTTCCGGTCGATCACGGCGATCCCCTCCAGCGCGTTCTCGGTCTCCCGGCGCTCGGCCCGCAGCCGATCGTCGCCGCGCAGGCGGACCTGGGCCCCGGCGGGCGTGACGGCCGCGGCCAGGGGGAGGGCGATGGCCACGAGCGCCAGGGCCAGGATCGTCGGTCGGGTCTCTCGTCTCATGTCGGGGCTCCGTCTCGGGGAGCGAGGGCGGCCCGCACAGGCGGGGCCGCGCGGAAGGCCGGACGCGGGCGGGTCCCGCACCGCCCCTGCGGACACGATATGCAGTATACCACACGACGAGGGGGCAGGGCCACTTTGTTTTGCGTGCAGAAAGAGCGCGGCGGGAGCGTCAGCCGGGCAGGGTGCTCTTCGTCCACAGGAGGACGATCCCGCAGCCGCTCTTCGCGGACGAGAACTCGAGCGGGATCTCCGAGGCGCCGCGGTAGACCTCGACGGCCAGGAGGTCGAAGCGGTTCAGGTCGTCGATCTCGAGCTCGGGGGCCTTCTTCCCGTCCAGGAAGAGCACCGGCTGGCAGCTCCCGGTCCCGCGGGTGAGCTCGATCCTGGCGCGGCCGAGGACCATCCGGCTCACCGAGAGGCCCGGGATGTTGCGGAGGACGTCGGAGGCCGCCTGGCTCTCGGCCACGCGCCGCTCCACGTCCGCGGGGCCGAGGAAGTGGCCCAGGCCCCGGGTCCGGCGCCGGTAGTAGCCCACGCGCTCGAGCTTCCGGTCCGAGGCCGCGCTCAGCGCCCGCCGGACGGTCACCCGGATCCCCTCGACCTGAACCACCGTGTCCTCGAGCACGAAGGTGGCATCCACCGTCGCGCCTCCGGCCAGGTGGATGGTCCCGGTCGCGGGCGCGAACCCGATCCGCCGCACCTCGAACGGGCGGTCCCCGGACGGCAGCCCCGCGATTCGGAACCGGCCCGTGCTGTCGGACACGGCCCCGAGGCGGGTACCCGGGACCAGGATCCGGGCTCCGTCCACGACGCGGCCCGTGGTGGCGGAGTAGACCCGGCCGGTCAGGATGGCCGTCGAGTCGGCCGACGGGGCCTCCTGCGCCACCGCGGGGCTCCGCGGGGCCGGGCCGGCGACCAGGGCGAGCGCGAGGATGGCGGGGGCGGCGAGCTTCATGGTCGCGTGGGAGCGGCTCCGGGGCACGTTGGGGCGGCGTCGCGCCGCGCCGGCCGCGGCGGCCGGTCGCCCGAAGCTACCCGGGCCGCGGCGCCCACGCCAGCGCCCCGGCCGGCCGCGGCGCCGGCCGGGGTCCCGCGCCGCCGCGGGCGCCGCGCGCCTCGACCCTCGCCTACATCCTGAACAGGTAGCTCAGCTTCACGAAGAAGACGTCGGCCGTCCGGTCCAGCCCGGTCACCTGGAAGCGTCGGGCGCCCTGGAGGTCGGTCCCGTAGCCGACGAAGAGGGCCGTGCCCGGGCTCGGCTGGATCGCGAACAGGGCGTCCGTGTGGAACCGGCCGCTGCGCTCCGGGACCGTGCGCCGGTAGGTCCCGGTGTCGGGGTCGCGCCGGAGGATCGGATCCCCGGTGCGGGTGTCGTCCCGCAGGGCGTCCCGGAAGTTGGAGTCGTACTCGCCGATGAGCCGCACGTAGAGCGCCCGGGTGACCTGGTAGGTCACCTTGAGGCGCGGCAGGTCGCGGATGGCCACGTTCGAGCGGTCGCTGAACCGAAGGTACTGCTGGCGCGAGTAGGTGACCCCGAAGTGGAGTCGGTCGGTGGGCTTCCAGTTCATCGAGGCGTTCGCGATGAAGATGTACGCGGGAGCCCACTCGTAGAAGTTCTCGTCGCGCCCGAGGATGAGCGTGAGCCCGGCGTCGAAGCGGTCGAAGTGCGGCGTGGCCGTCCGGAGGACGACGTCCAGGTTGGGGATGGAGGGCGTGCCGGTGAAGGGGATCGTGTCGGTCCCGGCCGGGGTCGTCCTCTCGATCGCGTAGTCGGCGTAGAGGTAGGGTGGATAGTAGAAGCGCTCGAACAGCACGGAGGCGCCCGTCCTCCACCCGCTCCGGAACGCCAGGTCGGCGTTGAGGTGGAGCTTGAGCGCCTCCGGCCCCCGGCCTCCAAACAGGTCGTCGTACAGCCAGTCGCCGTACACGACGACGCTCGTCGTGGCGCTCTCGAGCGGGGAGGAGGGCGAGCCGAAGAAGGTGAGCCTCGGGCTCGCGGACGCGTGCGCGACCCCGGTCCGGCTCAGGAAGCCCGCGTCGGTCACGAAGTCGGGGCTGATGGCCCGGAAGCTGGCCGTGGCCCCGAAGGAGCGGCCCGAGCGCTCCAGGGAGACGTCCCACAGCGGCCCCCACCGGGGGCTCCCGCCGTCCTTCGTCACCGAGCCCCCGGCCTGGGCGGAGAGCACGTAGGCGTCCCCGAGCACGAGCCGGGTGTCGGCGGCGGCCACGTGGTTGTAGTCCACGCCGTGCAGGCGGTCCGTGTACAGGAGACCCACGGTCGATTCCGACCCGACGTCGGCCTGCGCCCGGAGGACGTTGAAGACCGAGCGGTGGAGGTCCCCCGGCGAGGGGCGGTTCAGCGCGCTCAGGACGCCGGTCGAGAAGCCGGCCACGCTGCCGCTCAGCTTGGTGGCCACCACCGGATCGTCGATCCGCCGGGTGTACACCAGCCGGTTGGGCGTCGAGAAGCGCTCGCTGCCCTCCAGGAAGAACGGCCGCTTCTCGGGGAAGTACAGCGCCTGGCGCGGGTCGTAGGAGAGCTGGCCCGCGTCCGTCTCCACCTGGGAGAAATCGGGGTTGTAGGTGGCGTTCAGGCTGAGGTCCGAGGTGACCCCGTAGCGCAGGTTGAGGCCGACGTCGGGCGAGGGGTCCCCGTAGCTCCAGCCGGCGGCCGCGGGGGCCCCCTGCATGCGGGCGGTCGCCACGGGGTTGACGTCCAGGGTGGAGCTCCGATGCAGCCCGGAGAGGCCGGTCAGGGTGCCCTCCTGGGCCAGGAAGGAGGTCTCGCCCTGGTGGACGGGCGCCCACGTGAGCTCGCGGCCGGAGTGGGGCACCCGGCGGACCACGTTGAGCCCCCAGTCCCGCCTGTCCGAGGAGAAGCGGAGGCTCGAGAACGGGATGCGGATCTCCACGACGTACCCGCCGGGGACGAGGCGTCCCCGGGACTCGTACTGGAAGTCGGGGGTGAGGTCGGCCGGCTCGGCGCTCCGGTCCGCGTCGAACAGCCCGGCCTTCCCCTCGGTGCCCTCGACGCGGATCCCGTCCTCCTGGACGCCGAAGGCGTTCACCCCGAAGGCGTAGGCCCGCCGCGAGGCGTGCTCGGTGTCGATGAGGAGGCGGACCCGGTCGTCGCTGCCGATCCGGTCCCGGGCCGACCTGCTGGCCCCGACGGGACCGTGCACCTCGAAGGCCTCGATCCCCACGTGCAGGGCCTCGTTCGAGTACCACACGAGGACGCGCGTCGAGTCCTCGGCCGGCGGTCCGTCCTGCGGGAGGTAGCGCGTGAAGCCCGTGAGGACCGCGGCCCGGCGCCACGCCGGCTCGTCGAGCTGGCCGTCCACCCGGCTCTCGAGCTCGAGCCGCGGGATCCGGACCTCCGTCCGGCCCCGGTCCCCGCGGTACGTGGGTCCCGTCGTGTCGGCGCGGACGAAGGCGGGCGCAGCCGTCGCCGCTGCGGATGGGTCCGGGCCCCGTCTCGGCGCGGCCGTCGGCGTCGCCCCGGCGGGACGGGGCCCGATGGCCCCCAGGACGAGGGCGGCCAGCGTCGCGGCGAGGTGGTGGCGTCGGTGGGGCATGGTCGGCTCGTCGTCCTCCGGTGCGCTCGCATGGGTCCCGGGCGGACGCGTCCGCCGTGTCCTCGTCCCGGCGCGGGCCTTCCGCCTGCGATCCCCGAGGATAGCGGCCTCCGAGGCGGTCCGACAGCCGGCGCACGGATGCTGCATCCCCTGGGGCCCGAGCCCCGTCGATCCGTCCCCGACCCGAAGAGGAGCCCCCGTGGCGCCAGGCCCGTCCGACCTGACTCCCGCCCGGACATGAGCGCACCGCAGCTGGCGCACGAGCGGGTCGAGCCCGGGGACGGCGGGTCGGGAGACCTGCGGTGGACCTACTTCCTCCACGGCATCTTCGGAGCGGGGCGAAACTGGCGCTCGATGGCCCGCCGCTGGGTGGATGCCGGCCCCTCCCGGGCCGGCGTCCTGGTCGACCTGAGGCTGCACGGGGACTCCACCGGGTTCGAGCCCCCGCACACGATCGGGGCGTGCGGGAGGGACGTCGAGGACCTGGCCTCCGCCACCGGCCATCCCCCCTTCGGCCTCCTGGGCCATTCCTTCGGCGGGAAGGTGGCCCTGCAGGTGGCGGCCGGCGCCCCGGAGGGACTCTCGGTCGTGTGGATCGTCGACTCCACCCCGGAGGTGCGGGAGCCCGAGGGGAGCGCGGTCCGGATGCTCGAGACGCTCCGGGCCGAGCCGGGCCCGTTCGCGAGCCGCGACGACGCCGAGGCGGCCATCCGCCGCCACGGCTTCCCGGCGTTCGTGGCACGCTGGATGACGACCAACCTGATCGAGGAGGACGGGGAGCAGGTCTGGCGCTTCGACCTGGACGGCCTCGGCGCCCTCCTCGAGGACTTCTTCCGTTCGGACCTGTGGCCGGTGGTCGAGGATCCGCCCGACGGGGTGGAGCTGCACTTCCTCCGGGCCTCCGAATCGGGGGTGCTCCCCGAGGCGGCCTGCGAGCGCATCGAGGCGGCGGGGCGCGACACCGGCCGCGTACACCTCCACCGGGTCCAGGGTGGACACTGGCTCCACATGGCGGCTCCCGACGAGGTGCTGGCCGTCCTGGACGCCACCACGCCGGAGTGAGGGCGGCGGGGCCGGGAAGCGGGCCGCGGCGCCGGAAAGCCTGCCGTGGAGCCCCCGATCGGTCCGGGCCGTCCCCGGCGGTCCGCACTGGTGCATCCGCCGGCGGGCACGGAAGTTGACCCTGAGGCATTGAGAGGGGGAGGAAACCGAACCCGCGCCCGGGAGGCCCCATGTACGCCGCCGCAGATCCCGCCCGCCGACGCCCCGGAGCCTCCCTGCGTGTCCTGGCGCTCGCCGGCGTCCTGGCGGGCCTGGTGGCTGGGGGCGCCGCCGGCTGCGCCACGGGAGGCGCGGGCGCCGGCCGGGACGAGGCCGACGGGCGCGACGCTCCGGTCACGCTCTTCGTCAAGAACTACAACTGGGCGACCGTCCACGTCTACGTCCTCGCGTCCGGGCAGACGATCTCCATGGGTCAGCTCACGAGCATGGACACGGCCACCTACACGCTCCCGCGGTCGGTCCTGGGCGGCGCCCGCGAGATCCGCCTGATCGCCGACCCGATCGGCTCGACGACGGCCTTCATGTCGGAGCCCGTGCTCATCGAGGCGGGCGACCGGGTGGAATGGACCATCCACAACCAGCTGTCGCAGTCCAGCATCATGGTGCGGTCGTGAGCCGTACGGGCCCGCGGCCGGGGAAGGAGAGAGGATGAGCGAGCCGTTCTACGTGTCCAGGAGCTCCGTGCGCAAGGTCGAGGGCGTCCATCGGCGCGCCACGCTCGACACCGGCCACACCTTCGACATGGGCGTGCACGGACCGATCAAGGCGCATTTCGGGATCGATGCGGAGGATCTCCCGCTCCCGGTCGACTTCCTGGTGGCCACGGCCGGCGGGTGAATGCTCGGGACTCTCAACGGCGCACTGGAGGTGCGCGAGGTCGTGCTGGATCCCGAGGACATGGTGGCGGAGGTGGAGGGCGTCAACGAGGTGCGCGACGGGCTCCCCGTCCTCACCGAGATCCGCATACACTACCGGCTTCGGATCCCGAGCGGGAGCCGGGAGCGGGTCGAGCGGGCGCTCGAGCGTCATCAGACGAAGTGCCCGACCGCCCGGAGCCTGGAAGGGGCCGTCGAGGTGAGCTGGACGGCCGACATCGAGGAGGTGTGACGGCGCCGGTCCCGGACCGGCCCGTCGGCGCCGCGCCACACGCTGAACGGGGGTGGTCGTGATGAACGTCGGCTCAGGAGGAGGCGCGCGGTGGACGGTGCTCCTGGCGATCCTGGCCGCGGCCGGGGCGGGATTCGGGTGCGCGACCCTCTCGAAGGGCTCGCAGGGCGCCCCGGAGCCCGTCACCGTGTGGGTGCGGAACCAGAACATCAACGCCGTGCACGCCTACGTGCTGCACGGCGGCGCCACCCACTCGCTGGGACAGCTGGCCAGCCAGGACACGGCCACCTACACCGTGCCGCAGTCCATCCTCATCGGGGACTACAGCGTCCAGCTCCTGGCCCGGCCGATCGGCGGCGGGGGACGCTACCTGTCGAGGACGCTGTACGTGCAGCCGGGGGACCGGGTCCGCTGGACGGTGGCCAGCCCCCTGTGGCAGTCGCACGTCGAGATCTACTGACCCGACGCCCCTCCCGTGTCGGCGCCCGTCGCCGACGCCGAGTCCGCCGACGCCGAGTCCGCCGTGGTGGAGTCCGCCGACGCCGCGCCGGTGCGGCCGTTCACCGAGACCAGCTTCACGTCGAAGATGAGCGTGGCGTTGGGCGGGATGACGCCGCCGGCGCCTCTCGAGCCGTAGGCCAGGTCGGAGGGGATGACGAGGCGGCGCTCCCCGCCCGGCTTCATGCCCTCCAGCCCCTCGTCCCACCCGGGGATCACCATCCCGGTCCCGAGGACGAACTGGAAGGGCTCCTTCCGGTCGTAGCTGCTGTCGAACTTGGTGCCGTCCGTGAGGCAGCCCGTGTAGTTCACGCTGACCGTGTCTCCCCGGGACGCCGCGGGTCCGCTCCCCTCCTCGAAGTCCTGGAGGCGGAGCCCGTCCGCCCGGGTCTGAACGGCGGTCGAGTCGTAGTCGGCGGCCGCGGCGCACGTCCCGAAGTCGCTGGTCCCGGAGGCGGCCGATGCCTGCTGGCCGCCGCTCCCTCCGCAGGCGGCGGTCAGGAGGGCCGCGGCCGCGGCCACGGCGAGGACCGGGGAAGGCGCGGCGGAGGGACCCGCGGCGCGCGGACGCTCGGACTCGGATCGTATCATGGCGACCTCTCTGCTCGCTTCGGTCTCGCTACGGGGCGAGCTGCTCGTCGTGGATCTTCACGCTCTTCACGTTGACGAACTCGCGGATCCCGTGGCGGCCCAGCTCCCGGCCGTGGCCGGAGTCCTTCACGCCGCCGAACGGCAGCCGGGGGTCGGAGGCGGTCATGCCGTCGATCGCGATGCCTCCGGCCTCGAGTCCGTCGACGAACAACCTGCGCTCGTCGGGGTCCCGCGTCCACGCCGCCGCCCCGAGCCCGTAGTCCGTGTCGTTGGCCAGCGCCAGGGCGGCGCGGGCGTCGGGCACGCGGAACAGGCAGGCCACCGGGCCGAACAGCTCCTCACGGCGCGCCGGCGCGTCCTCCGGGATGCCCTCGAGGACGGTCGGCTCGTAGAACCACCCGTCCCGGTCCGGGACCTCGCCTCCCAGGAGGACCCTGGCGCCCGCCTCGACGGTCTCGCGGACCTGCCGGTCGAGCTCGTCCCGCAGGTCCTCCCGGGCGAGCGGCCCGACGTCCGTGTCCTCCTCCAGCGGGTTCCCCACCGTGAGCGAGCCGATCCGCTCGACCAGGCCGTCGCGGAAGTCCTCGTAGACGTCGCCGGCCACGATGAAGCGCTTGGCCGCGATGCAGGACTCTCCGTTGTTCTGCATGCGGGCGTTCACAGCGGTCTCCAGCGCGGCGTCCAGGTCCGCGCTCGGCATCACGATGAAGGGATCGCTCCCCCCCAGCTCGAGGACCACCTTCTTCACGTGCCGTCCGGCCTCCGCGGCCACGGCCCGTCCGGCCCGCACGCTCCCGGTGACGGTGGCGGCCCGCACCCGCCGGTCGCCCAGGATCCCGGGCACCGCGTCGGTGTCGACGAAGAGGTTCTGGAAGGCCCCCTCGGGGAAGCCCGCCCGGCGGAAGATCCCCTCGATGGCCAGGGCGCACTGGGGGACGTTGGGCGCGTGCTTGAGGAGCCCGACGTTCCCGGCCATGAGCGAGGGCGCGGCGAACCGGAAGACCTGCCAGAACGGGAAGTTCCACGGCATGATGGCCAGGACGGGCCCCAGTGGCTGGTAGCGGACGAAGCTGCGCGGGACGTCGGTCTCGACCTCCTCGTCGGCCAGGTAGTCGGCGCCGTGCTCCGCGTAGTGCCGGCACACCCACGCGCACTTCTCGGCCTCCGCCACGGCCTGTCCGATCGGTTTCCCCATCTCGACCGTCATGAGGCGGCCGAAGGAGCGGGCGCCGTCCTCCAGGAGGTCGGCCGCCCGCCGGAGCCGCTCGGCCCTCTCCTGGAACGGGGTCCCGCGCTCCGCCCGGAAGGCGTCCCGGGCCCGCGCCAGGCGCCTCTCCAGGGCGGGGGCGGAGATCGTCTCGAAGCGCTCCAGCCGCTCGCCGCTCGTCGGATCGATGCTGTCGAAGGCCATGGCTCCTCCCGGATGCCGGTCACGCCGCTCCGTCCGAGCGCGGGCGCACGATGCGTTCCAAGGAAGGGCGCGGAGCGGCCGCGGATCGAGGCGGGGGAGGGCCGAGGAGCGGGGGCGGCACGCGGCCTCGCTCGGCCGGGGCCGCTGCCTGGGTCACACGTCCCGGACGAGCCCCGCCGCGAGGAAGACGAGCCGGGCCCGGACGGCCTCCGCCGGAAGCCCGTACAGGGCCGCCACGGCGTCCCGGTAGGCCTCGAGCTGCGGCCGGTAGTGCTCGACGCGGGCGGCCGCGGCCTCCTCGTCGTCCGGCGGGAGCGCGTCGGTCTTGAAGTCGACCACCTCGGCCGCGCCCACCGGCGCGGGACGACCGCGGGCGCCCGCGCCGCGCCCACCGCCGCCGGACCCGGCGCCGGTGCCGGCGGCGGGACGGACCAGGACCAGGCGGTCGATGATCCCCGATACGACCTCGTGGTCGACGCGGGAGGCGAAGCGCCGCTCGGTGAGCAGCTCGAGGTCGAGGGGCTCCCCGGCCTCCCCGGCCGGCCGCTCCCCGGCCTCCGCGGCCGGCGGCTCCCCGGCCTCCGCGAGCGCGGCGCGGGCCCGCTCGAGCGACCGCTCGCGGGAGAGGGCGTCGCGGATCTCGGGGGCGTCCAGCCACCCGAGGAACCGCTCCAGCAGCCTTCCGAGCTCCTCCCGTCCGAGCTCGGGCGCGGCCTCGCGGCCCGCCTCCAGGAGCCGGTCCTCTCCCACTGCCTCCAGGGGAGCGCCCTCGATCCACCCGATCTCCTCGCACCACCGGTGCGCGACGATGCCCACGGCCCTGGCGGAGGCGGCGTCGAGCCGGAGGAGCTCGGCCAGGTCCACCCGACCGCCCCCTTCCAGCTCCGAGGGCGCCCGCCGGGCCAGGATGCGGGAGCGCGGGGCGGACGCGTCCACGCGCAGCGCGACCTCCGCCGCCGGTGCCGCCTCGGGCCGCTCCAGGAGGTGGGGGAGCTCGCGGTACCAGTCGGGATCCCCGGCCTCGTACAGGACCTCGCCCTCGGCGGCGGGGTCCTCGTGGACCCCCAGCGCCGCCCGCGCGATGCGCGCGTAGGACCTGGCGTTCCCCGTCTTCCCCCCGCCGTCGGCGGCCACGATCAGGTGGAGCGCGTGCCGGGCCCGGGTCACGGCCACGTACAGCCAGCTCAGGCGGTCGCGGAGGGCGGTGGCCCTGCGTTGCCGGTAGGCGGTCTCCAGCTCCGGGAAGAGGGGACGGAGCGTCCCGGCCACGTAGGGGAAGACGCGCCGGACCCGCCCCGTGTCGGGGTCGCGCTCGGGGACGGCCGTCTCCCCGCCGCCCCCCTTCGTGAGCCCGACGTCCAGCTCCGGAAGGACCACCACGTCGAACTCGAGCCCCTTGGCCTGATGGACGGTCATCACCCGTACCGGGGCGCTGGACGGGTCCTCGACCTTCTGGCTCCGGACGAAGCGGACGAAGTCCGAGGGCCTGAGGCTCGCGCGCTCCTCCCATCGGAAGCCGAGCTCCACGAGCTGCTCGAGCCGCCGCAGCTCGGCCTCCTCGACCGAGGGGGCGAGCGCCTCGGCCCAGGCCGCGAGGGCGGGTCCGTAGCCGTCCCGCAGGAGGCGCCGGCGGACGCGGCGGGCCAGGGCCCGCGCCGCGGCGTCGTCCCCGAACGCCGTGAAGCCGACCGCCGGACCGAGCGGGCTCCGCGCCACGTGGTAGCGGGCCACCGTGTCGCCCGGGTGGTCGGAGAGCTGGAGCAGGGCGAGGACGGCGGTCACGGGCGCCGCGTCGTCGACCGGCGTCCCGCCCTCCTCGCTCGCCCTCACCCCGCGCTGCCGGAGCTCGTGCATGAGACGGGCGACGGTCTTGTTCTGGCTCACGAGGACGCCGATCCGGGCGCCGGGCGAGCGCTCGTGGATCGCGGCCACCCGCTCGGCCGCCCGGGCCATGAGCCGCGGCCGGTCCGTGCCGCGACCGCCGTCGTCGGGGCCGGCCTCCAGCACCACCCGTCCGGGCCAGCTCCCGTGGCCCGGGGCCGGCTCGTGCGGCTCGAAGGTCGCGCCCCAGCGGGAGGCGACCTCGGGGCCGCCCTCCACGTCGGCGAGCACGGGGTTGGAGGCCAGCTCCCCGAACAGGCGGTTCACGAAGTCGAGGACCACGGGGCTCGAGCGCCAGCTCACGTGGAGGCCCCGGACCGGCAGGCCATAGCGCGCCTCCACCCGGTCCACCAGCTCGGGGTCGGCGTTCCGCCATCCGTAGATGGACTGCTTGGGGTCGGCCACGACCACCAGCGTCCCGTCCGGGGCGATGCCGTCGGCGATGGGCTCGAGCGCGGTCCACTGGGGGAGGGAAGTGTCCTGGAACTCGTCCAGGAGCAGGTGCTCGGAGCGCCGGTCGAGCCGGTGATGGAGGTCGGGCCGGCCGCCGACGGCCCCGGCGCCCGGGCCGGACCCGCCCTCGGCCCCGGCGCCCTCCCGGCCGCCGCGCGCCGGTCCGCCGATGAGCCACGGGACGTCCTCGAACCGGTAGCTCCCGCTCCGGCCCTGGAGCTCCGAAAGCGCCTCGTCGTAGCGCCGCGCGATCTCGCCCAGGGCCCGGGCCTCGGCATCGAACGCGCGGGCCAGGTCGGCGGCCGCCAGCGCGCGGGCCTCCTCCAGGATGGCCTCGAGGCCGGGAGGGAAGGGGCGGCGGTAGTACGTGAGGGAGCCGTCGAGGAGCTTCGCGCCGAGGCCCTTCCCCCACAGCTCCTCCCACCGCCCTTCGCGCAGGGCCGCGGCGGCGGCCTCGAGGGCGGAGGACCAGTGCGCGTTGGGGGACCCGTTCTTGTTCGACGGAGGCTCTATGGCCTCCAGGCGCGCGGCCAGCTCCTCGCGGGCGGCCTCCGGGTCCCCCGGCCGCTCGTGCTCCCGGAACGGGGACCACGGATCGGCGGCCCGCGGGTCCACCTCGCGGCGCAGCCGCCGGAGGTCGTCGACGTCCTCGACCAGGGCGTCGTGGATACGCCGGCGGGCGTCCCCTCGGGCGATCATGCCGAGGAGCTCCAGGAGGGCCGTGCGGTCGCCGCCGTCCAGGACCCGTTGCACGGCCTGCGAGCGGAGGTCCTCGTGGAGCGGCTCCTCGGCGATGCTCCAGGCGAGCGGGAGGCCGAGCTCCGGGCCGAACGCCCGGGCCAGCCGGATGAAGAAGCTGTCCAGGGTCCCGACGTCGATGCGGTGGAGCTCCCGCACGAGAGCCCCGAGGAGGCGCAGCGCCCCCTCCCGGTCGAGCGCGGATCCGCCGCCGTCGGGCGGGGCGCCACCGGAGCCGGGCGCCGCCCCCTCGGGCCTGCGCGCCGCGCCGCTCCCGCCGGCGCCGCCCGGGAGGGCCGCGTGCCGGGCCAGCTCCGCGGCCTCGTCCGCGTCGAGCGCGGCCTCGGCCAGCCGCCGGAGCACCCGGTCCAGGATCTCCCCGGCCGCCTTCCGCGTGAACGTGGACGCGAGGATGCGGTCGGGCGCCACCCCGGCGGCCAGGAGTCCGATGATCCGGTTCGAGATCTGGAAGGTCTTCCCGGTCCCCGCGGAGGCCCGGATGAGCTCGTGGGGCCAGCCGCGGTGCCCCGGATCGGCTCCGCGCCCCGGATCGGCTCCGCGCCCCGGGCCGCCTTCGGGTCCCGGATCTCCGCCCCGTCCTGCACCGCGCCCGCCGCTCATGCGTCCTCCTCGTCGTCCCCGGCTCCGGCGGAGACCAGGCGACCGCGGCCCAGGAGGGTCGCGAACGGGCTGTAGCGGTCCACCATCTCCTCCTCCCGCCACGCGATCTCGCCCTCCCGGAGGAGGCGCACGCACTCCCGTGCGGCCTCGTAGGCGGAGGCGAGCTCCGCCTCGTCCCAGGGCGCCAGCGCCAGGGCCGCGCCTTCCCGGGAGAGGTTCACGTAGCCCAGGTCGACCCGGGCGCCGGGCTCCGCGATGGCCGGGGGCAGGGCGCCGGTCCGGCCCAGGTCGGGGAGGAGGTGCCGGTAGAGGGGGAGCTGGAGGTCCGTCCAGCTCCCATCCCCCGCCCGGTGCGCCTTCTCCGGCTCGCGCGGCGTCGCCGAGGTCTTGTAGTCCAGGACGACCCACGCCCCCGTCTCCGCGTGCCGGTCGATCCGGTCGATGCGCCCGGTGAGCCCGATCGGCTCTCCGTCCACGACGAAGGGCGTCCCCTCGTCGGGGGTTCCGACCTCGACCGCCACGGTCTCCCAGCCCTCGCGCACCCGCGCCGCGTGCCACTCGGCGAAGGCGCCCAGCCGGATCCGGAGCTGCTCCACCTGCAGGCGGACCGCGGGGAGGGCCCGGTCCCCGAACCTGCGCTCGGCCGCGCGGTCGAGGAGGGCCCCGAGCCCGGCCCGGATCGCGTCGGGGTCCGTTGAGCGCGCCAGCTCCCCCTCGCCGAACGTCCGCAGGACCGCGTGGCCCAGCTCCCCGAACGCGAGGCCGTCCATCTCGCGGGCGCGGTCGTCGACGGCGTCCAGTCCCAGGATCCGGCTCAGCGCGAACTGGTAGGGCTTGCCAAGGAGGAGCCCGAACGAGGTCACGGACAGGGTGGGGGGCGGCTCCGCGATCCGGAGCACGGGGTCGGGCGGCGTCCGGAACGCGCTCCGGTCCGCCGGCTCGACCCCCGGACGGGCGATCCGCGGGGCGCGCTCCTCCTCCTGGCCGAACATCCGGAGGACGCGCCGGGCCAGGTCGGGGCCCTCCAGCGCCAGGAGGAGACGGCTCGGCCGGAGCGGGTCCCCCTCGGCGCTCCTCCGCCCCACCACCAGGTGCGCCTCCTCCCGCGGGGCGAGCATGGCCGAGAGGAGGTAGGCGTCGCGCCCGAGGCGGTGGGCGTCGTCCACGAGCCCGAGGCGCGAGCGGAGGCCGTCGGGCAGGAAGAGGTCGGCGCTCATCGAGCCCGGGACGTGGGCCTCGTCGAGGCCCGTGAGGACGAGGACGGGGGCGTCGTCCAGGTGGAGCTCGAGCCACCCGAGCATCTCGATCGCCGAGGTGTCGGGAAGGGGCGGGACGGCCTCCCGCCGGACCTCCTCGAGGAGGAGCCGGAGGGCCGCCGGCGCCCCGCACTCGCGGTCCAGCGGCGTGCCGGCCAGCCGGCTCCAGGCCGCCGCCCGGTCGCGGATCGTCTCGCACGCCTCGACCAGCCGGCGGTCGCCCGCCCGGGACCGGTCGAGAGGCCGGCCGCCGTGGGCGCGGACCAGGAAGGCCAGGATCTCCGCCATCCACTCCGAGAGGGGCCTGGCGCCGCGCAGGCGGCCCAGGGCCAGCTCCTCCTCGAGGTCGCCGACCAGCCGGCCGAAGTCGCCGCCGCCGGCCGCCCCGCGCGCCGGTCCCTCCACGCGACTCGGGAGGTGGCGGCCGAAGTGCTCGTCGGCCGTCTCGAGCGCGCCCGGGACGCCGGGAGCGGCTTCCACCGCCGGGTGGCGGAGGAGGGCGGCGAAATCCGGCCACCGCTCGCCCTCCAGGTAGTCGGCCACGGCCGACAGGAGCCGCCACGGGTCGGTGCGCTCGAGCGGGGTCCCTTCGGCGTGCCGGTGCGGGACCCCGTGCTCGCCGAGCCTCCGCTCCAGGTAGGGGACGAGGTCGGTGTCCGGGACGCCCACCGTGACGTGGTCGGGCGCCAGGCGGGGTCCGGCTCCGCCCAGGCGCCGGAGGACCGCATCCGCCTGCTCGGGCGGCCGGCCCGCGACCTCGAGGGCATCGTCCGGGATCCGGATCGGACGCTCCGCCCACGCTCCCGGCCTCACGCAGCCCAGCCGGTCGAACCCGTCCCGCCCGTCCGGCGGCGCGTGGACGAGGGGCGTGACGTCGTCGCCGAGCGCCTCGAGCGTCCGCCGCACCACCCCGGGCATCTCGACGACGCCGAGCAGGTAGATCGGTCCGCCGCATCCCACCCGGTCATCACGGATGGCGTCCCACCTCTCCCGGTCCCGGTCGACGTAGCCGAGCGCGTCCAGGCGGCGCCCGTAGCCCCGCCGCGCCTCGGCCAGGGCCCGCCACCTGCCGCTGTCGTCGTAGCCGGGGCCGGCGCGGCAGACCCGGGCCACGTCCTCGAAGCCGAGCTCCTCTCCCGTGAGCTCGCGGTGGAGGTCGCGGACGAGCCGGGCCAGCTCGTGCCAGCCGGGGAGGTCGTCGGCCGCGGGAGGCTCGGGGAAGACCGGGGAGCGGCGGTCCTCGTCCAGGTCCCGGAGGGCCTCGGCCCACGCCCTCAGGCACAGGACGTCGCCCGCCACGGGACGGTCGGGCCGCGCCCGGCGCAGCCGCTCCGGGAGGCCCCCGGTCGTGACGACGTCGGGCGGGACGAGGACGACCCCGCGCCCCGACGCCTCCTCGAGGAGGAGCTCGGTCAGGCGCCGCCCGGCCCGGCGGATCGGCACGACGACCAGGACCCCGTCCAGGTCGAGGACGCCGTCGCGGTCGTGGCGCCGGGCCAGGAGGCGGGCGGCGGCGGGAAGGACGGGCTCGGTCCAGGGGAGGAACTCGGGCGGGCGCACGGGTGGGGCTCGGACCTCCTGTCGGCGGTGGCTGTTCGGCACGGCGGCACCAACATAGGCTTCGTGTCTCGGCGCGCGCACGCCGGGCCCGCCGGCGGGGCAGGGCGGAGCGGGAGCGCGCGCGGCAGGGTCCCCGCCCCGCACCTCGTCCCACGGAGGCCGACGCACGTGAGCGAACCCGCATGACCCGGCCGGCATGACGGCGCCAGCACCGGCGCGAGGCCGCTCTCGGGCGCGACCCCGCGCCATCCTGAACCCGGCGTCCCCGGGGGCCCGGAAGCGGCCCGATCTGGCCGACCGGCTCGCCGGGGAGCACGGGCTCGACGTGCGGGTGACGTCCGGCCCCGGCGACGCGTCCCGGCTGGCGCGCGAGGCGCTGGAGGATGGCGTCGGGACGCTGGTGGTCGCGGGGGGCGACGGCACGCTGCACGAGGCGGCCGCCGGCCTCGGCGCCGACGCCGGCTCCGCCGGGCTCCGTGTGGCGCTCCTCCCGCTCGGGACCGGGAACGACCTGGCCGCCTCGCTCGGGATCCCGCTCGAGATCGGGGCGGCCCTGGCGCTCCTCGGGGAGGGGGAGCCCCGCCGCCTGGACCTCGTGCGGGTCGACGGCGGGACCGACGGCTGGGTCGTGAACTTCGCCATGGGCGGGTTCGCGGGACGGGTGGCCGAGCGCGTCACCCCCCGCCGGCGCAGGATCTGGGGGCGCCACGTCTACCTGAGGGCCGCCCTGGACGAGGTGCTCGAACGCAGGCCCCGCGAGGTCCGCGTCCGGGCCGACGGCCGCGAGCTCCAGACGGGCCCGCTCCTGGCCCTGGTCGTGGCCAGCGGCCCGCGCTTCGGGGGCGGGATCCCGATCGCTCCCGGCGCCCTCCCGGACGACGGCCTGCTGGACCTCCTCCTCCTGGACGACGTCTCGCTCCCGGCGCTCCTCCGGGTGGTGGGCCGGGCCCTCCGCGGCCGGCACCTGGCCGATCCGGTCGTCACCCACCTCCGCGTGCGGAGCGTCGAGGTGGAGGCCGAGCCGGACCTTCCGTGGAACGGGGACGGCGAGGATCTCGGCACCGGCTCCCGCACGTTCGAAGTGGTCCCCGGCGCTCTCCCGGTCCTCGTGCCGCGGGCCTGACTTTCGGCGAGCGGAAGCCCGGGCAACCCTGCCGCCGGCCGGTCTGTCGAACGTTCGAAAGAAGCGAGGAATCCCTCGCCCCTGATCGTGCCCGGGCCCTCCTCCGGCGGGCCCTCAGTCGGGAGGATCTCCATGAGTCTCGCCAGGTCGACCGGTCTTCTGCCCGCCTTTCTCGGCCTCGCCGCCCTGAGCGCCCCCGCCCACGCGGCGCCGGCCGCCCAGGACACCGGCACGGTGACCGTGTCCGGGGGCGAGCCCAGCCCGTACGTCGTCCGCCCGACGCGCACCCGCGTCATCGTGAACGGGCCGCAGGACGCCGGCTACCTGGGCGTCCGCGTCACCGACGTCGACAGCGCCGCCGTCTCCCGCCTGGACCTACCGGAGCTGCGCGGGGCGAGGGTGACCTCGGTGGAGGACAGCTCGCCGGCCGCGAAGGCGGGCCTCCGGGCGGACGACGTGATCCTGGACTTCGATGGGGAGCCGGTCCGCAGCGTGGCCACCCTCACGCGCATGGTCCGCGAGACGCCCCCGGACCGCAGCGTCCAGCTCCGCGTGGTCCGTGACGGGAAGACTCGACAGGTCACGGTCGTCACGGGCGAGGCTTCTTCGAGGTTCGGACGGCTGGGCGCCATGGTCGCGCCCGACGTTCGGCTCCGCATGAGCCGCCTCGTGAACGACAGCACCAGGGAGCGCCTCCGGGTGGAGGTCGAGAAGGCCCGCGAGGAGGCCCGGAAGGCGGGCGAGGAGATGCGGCGCTCGTGGCGCTCGGGCGACCTCGGTCCGCACGGGTTCCTCTTCGAGCTCGGAGGCCCCGGGCGCCTGGGCGTGAGCCTGCGGCCCCTGGGCGACCAGCTCGGCGCCTACTTCGGCGTGAAGGACGGTGAAGGCGTGCTCGTCGGGAGCGTGGAGTCCGGCTCGGCCGCCGAGAAGGCGGGCCTGAAGGCCGGCGACGTGATCGTCGAGGTCGGCGGCGAGAAGGTCGAGGGCCCGGGCGACGTGATCGAGGCCGTCCACGACGCCGACGCCGGTCCGATCACGGTGAAGGTGATGCGCGACCGGAAGGAGAGGACGGTCACGGTGGACCTCCCCGAGCGACGGCGCGCCGCGCCGGGTCAGGAGACGTCGTTCCGGCTTCGGGTGCGCCCCGACGCGCCCCTGCCTCCGTTCCACGTGGCGCCCCCCGAGGTCCACGTGGCGCCGCCGGAGGTTCCCGCGTTCGACGTGCTTCCGCCGCTCCCCGCGCCGCCCGCCCCTCCGGCGGTCGACCGCTACATTTGAGCCCCGTTCCGCCGCCCGCCGGGCCGCGCGTCGGCCCGGCGGGCTCCGCGGCGGGCGGGCGGCGTCCCGGGTGGGCCGCTCCGCCCCCCGGGACCCTCCACGCCCCCGGCGCCGCTTCCCTCAGCTCCCGCCGTCCCCGGGGGCCCCGCCGCTCGGCGACAGGCTCACCCGGATCGTCCGCCCCGTGGCGGCCCGGTAGGCCACCTCCACGGCCACCGACAGGCCCACCAGGAGGACCAGCACCCACAGCCGGCTCGGGTCGGTCCTGACGGTCTGCCACAGGAGCGCCGCCAGCGCGGCCAGGCACGCCGCGGCGCCCACGACCCCGACCCAGGCGCGGGAGTCCGTCCGGTCGGCCAGCCGCACGTTGGCCGCGTTGACGCCGGCGAACAGCAGGAGGAAGCCCGCGCTCCCCATGGTCGAGATGGCCGAGAGGTCCAGGAGGTTGGAGACGAGGAGGGCGGCCGCGGCGGTGATGAGGAGCCCCTCGGCGGGCTCGTTCCAGATCTTCTTCTCGAGGAGGGCGGGGAGCTCGCCGTCCTTCGCCATGATGTAGCTCAGCCGGGCCGACCCGTACAGCGTGGCGTTGATGGCCGATGCGGTGGAGAGCATGGCCGCCACGGCGATCAGCGTGAAGCCGAACTGCCCCAGGAACGGGCGCGCCGCCGCGGCCAGCGCGTAGTCCTTCGCCTCCACGATCCTGTCCACGGGCAGGTTCCCGACGGTCACGATCGCCACGGCCACGTACAGCGCGACCACGAAGCCCACCGACGTGAAGAAGGCGCGCGGCAGCGTCTTCTCGGGATCCTTCGTGTCGCCTGCGGTGTTGGCGATGAGCTCGAAGCCCTCGTAGGCGAGGAAGATGATCATCCCGCCCGCGGCGAGCTGGAAGGGGGGCTGCCAGGAGGACGGCGCCAGGCGCCCGCCCTGGACCCCCCAGATCCCCACGCCCACGAAGAACAGGAGGATCGCCAGCTTGATCCCGACGATCCAGTCCTCCACCTCGCCCACGACCTTCGAGCTCAGGAGGTTGAGGCCGGCGATCACGACGATCGCGGCGCTGATGAGGACGTGCTTCCACAGGCCCTGCGAGCCCTCCGGGAAGAAAGTCGCGCCGTAGCTCCCGAAGGCGAAGGCGTACAGGGAGAGCATGACGACGTAGCTGAGCCACAGGAGGACGTTCATGGAACCCGTGAGCGTCCCCTCCCCGAACGCCCGGTTCAGGAAGGAGACCGTGCCCCCCTGGCTGGGGAAGGTCACCGACAGGCGGCTGTAGGCGTAGGCGGTCACGAGCGCCACGGCGCCGGCGATAGCGAACGCCACCGGCGTTCCGCCTCCCGCCAGCTGCACGGCCAGGCCGAGGACGGCGAAGATGCCGCCTCCGACCATGCCCCCCACGCCGATGGAGGCGGCCTCGAGGAAGCCGACGCCCCCCGAGCCCGAACCGTCCGATGCGTCCGAGCCGCCCTGCTTTCCGTCCCCGCTCATGCGCTCTCCTTCCGGCCGGCGTGACGTGAAAGGGTCGCGCCCTACGAGAGCAAGGCCCGTGCGGGGAGGGTCCGGGCAGGGCGCGGAAGAGGCAGGGCGCGGAAGAGGCAGGGCGCGGAAGGGGCGTGGCGGAGGAAGGGATCACCGGCGCGCGGATTCGATCGCGACAGGAGGTCGCTCTCTATCCTTGCCACAGGAGGGTGCCGCACGCCGGCGAATCCCCGTTCCGTCATCTTCGTCCCGTTCGGGCTCCCGGGGGACCTCTCCTTTGCGAGAGCCACATCTTGGACGTCCGGAAGGGGACGAGGGTTGCATCGCCTGCCGCCGCACCGCCTCCCGCTGTCCTCCCTACGGGGCTCGGGCGGCCCCGGTTTCGACCGACCTCGCCGCCGGCGACGTGCGAGCGGATGGGATCGGGGCCGACGGTCCGGATGGGGTCGGGGGCGGGCGGACCGGGCGGCCTCAGCCGCCGGCCCGATCCCCGTCCGCGGGCTTTCGGCCGTCCCGGACGCGCTCCAGGTCCTCCCGGAGGATCGCCACGGCCTCCTCGACCTCGTCGACGCAGTGCGGGAGGTCCAGGTCACCGGGGTCGGCCAGGCGGCGGGGCCCGCCGTCCAGCATGAAGCGGCGGCCCCAGTCCACCAGCTCCTGCCACATGGGGCCGAGCATGATGAACGGACGGTCGGTGATGTGCCGGACCTGGAGGAGCTGCCACACCATGAGGGCCTCCAGGGTGGTGCCGATGCCGCCCGGCACGACCACGAACGCGCTGGAGAGCCGCACGAAGTGGTGGAGTCGGGTGAAGAACGTCCGGTGGGTGTAGGCCTTCTCCACGTACGGGTTGACCTGCTGCTCGTGCGGGACCTCGATGTTGAGGCCGAACGAGCGGGTCTTCCCGTCCACGTCCCCCTCCTCGGAGCCCTGGTTGGCCGCCTCCATGAGCCCGGGCCCGCCGCCGGTGACGATGTCGCAGCCCATCGAGGAGAGCTCCCGGGCCAGGTCGCGCACCTTCCCGTAGATGGGGTCCCCCTCCTGCATCCGGGAGGATCCGAAGATCGTCACGCGGTAGTAGGGCAGCCGCGGCGCGTGGATCCGCGCCAGGTCGTCCACGGCCTTCCACAGGTCGAGGAGGGTGTCCTCGACGACGTCGAAGATCTCCTCGTCGCTGGTCGAGACGGCCTCGGTCCGGATCCGCTGCTCGGTGTCGCTCACGCCGTCGCCTCCGGTGCTTCGGGATGGGGGGTCCGCCAGATCGCGTCTCGGCGGGATACCCGCCGCGGCTTCCCGCGTTTCGGGATTTGTGCCGGCGCCCGCGGCGCTCCATCCTGGAGGCGGTGGGGGGATCGCGCCGGTCGGCTCCGGGCTCGCGATCCGCGAGATTCGTCGAGGGGGGGCGGGAATGGGCTCCAGCTGGATCCGGAATCTGCTGCGGTCGCTGCCCGACCGCCTCTCGGCCTCGGCCCTGTGGGACCTCCTGCTGTGGATCGTCGTCGCCCTGGTCGTGGCGGGGCTCGTCCGCCTGGCGCGGCGCTGGATCGCCCACAACGTGGAGGACGTCAATCGGCGCCACCTCCTCTCCAAGCGGGTGGGCTACGCGGGGGCCCTCTTCCTCGTACTCCTCGGCCTCTCCTTCTTCGTCGGACACTTCGGGCAGCTGGCCACGGTGATCGGCCTGGTCGGCGCCGGGGCCGCCATCGCCCTCCAGGACGTGGGGAAGAGCGCGGCGGGCTGGCTCTACCTCACCGGGCACCGCGAGCTGGGGCCCGGGACCCGCATCGAGGTCGGCGGCCTGGTGGGCGAGATCATCGACATCGGCATCTTGAAGACCACGGTCCTCGAGGTCGGCAACCTGGTGTACGGGCGGCAGTCGAGCGGACGGCTGGCCTCGGTGCCCAACTCCCGGCTGCTCGACGAGAGCGTGTTCTTCACCCCCTCGGATGGCTCGTACGTGTGGCAGGAGCTCCGATTCCTCCTCACCTTCGAGAGCGACTGGCGGCTGGGCGTCGAGCGGCTGGAGGCGATCGGCCGCGGGGAATGGGAGGAGTGGGCCCGCGACGCGGGCGAGAGCTTCCGCGGCATGGGACGGCGCTACGCCCTCAAGTACGGTGCGCTGACGCCGATCGTGTACGTGACGGTGGCCGACTCGGGCATCGAGCTCACCCTGCGCTACCTGGTGCCCCTGCGGCGAAGGCGCGGCTCGGCCGACCGGGTGGGCCGGGCGATGCTCGAGACCGTCGAGGCGGAGCCGGGGCTCGACTTCGCCTACCCCACCTGGCGCATGTACCGGCAGGGCGAGGGAGGTCCGTCGGTCGGGAGGGGCCCGGCCGGGTCCGGGGACGGTGCGGGAGACGACGAGGGAGAGGACGGATGGGACGCGTGACGTCGACGTGGATCGGGGTGGCGGGCGGGCTGGCGCTCGCCGCGGCGGCGGCCTGGACGGGGTGCCGGGGCGGCGGCTCGGGCGAGCGGTCGTCGGCCCCGGCGGTGCCGGACACCTTCAGGGTCCGGTTCGAGACCTCGGCCGGGCCGTTCACCGTGCTCGTGCACCGCGCCTGGGCGCCGCGGGGCGCCACGCGCTTCTACCGGCTCGTGGAGGCCGGCTACTTCGACGGAAACCGCTTCTTCCGCGTGATCCCCGGGTTCGTGGCCCAGTTCGGCATCTCGGGGGACACGGCCCGGGCCCTGGCGTGGCGCCGCCGACCGATCCGGGACGACCCGGTCACCAAGAGCAACACCCGCGGCACGCTGACCTTCGCCTCGGCCGGGAACGATACGCGGACCAGCCAGATCTTCATCAACCTGGCCGACAACGCCCGCCTGGACCGGATGGGCTTCGCGCCCTTCGGGGAGGTGGTGGAGGGGGTGGCCACGGTCGACTCCCTCTACTCCGGCTACGGGGACGGTCCGCCCAAGGGGGAGGGCCCCGATCAGGCGCGCATCCTCCACGAGGGGAACGCCTACCTGGAGGAGCAGTTCCCGAAGCTGGACTACATCGAGACCGCGCGAGTGGTGGGCGAGACCGGTGCCGGCGAGGCGGGCCGGGCGGGCCCCGGCTCCGCGGAGGGCGGGGCGGCGGGGGGCGACTCCGCGTCGGCCGGCTCCGGCGCGTCGCCCCCGGGCGCGTAGCCCACGTCGTCGGGCGGAGGCGCCGCCCGGCGGCCCCCGGCCTCAGCCCGCGGCCGCGGCGTCCAGGATCCGCCCCAGCCGCTCGGGCGCCCGGCGGTGCCCGAGGTTGCTGATGTAGACGTGCCGGACGCCGGCGTCCCGCAGGGCCCGGATCGAGCGGGCGCACACGGTCTCGGGCGTCGCGCCGCGCTCGAACTCCCGGGTCAGCTCTTCGGCGGGCACCGGGAAGAAGTCCGAGAGCTTCTCCAGCGTCGAGGGCGTCGCGCTCCGGTAGTAGAACACCCCGAACACGCCCGGCATCTCGAGGTCCCGCCGGCGGGCCTCCTCCACGAAGGCCTCCACCCGGCCGGCCGTGTGGTGCGAGACCACCTGGGTGAGGTAGAACTCCCCGGTGAACGCCTCGTCGATCAGGTAGCTCACCTGCTCGGCCGGGTCCCGGTGCGGATTGGCCCAGCCGCCCAGCTCGAGCCCCGGCACCCGGTCCCGGATCCTGCGGCGGAGCTGGTAGGCGTGCGGCACGCAGCGGGGCGGGCCCGCCTCGGGGTCCCCGCCCAGGACCACCAGGGCCTCGAGGCCGCGCGAGGCGGCGCGATCGGCGTAGCGGAGGCAGTAGCCCATCGAGTGCTTGCAGGTCAGGAACGGGACGAGCCGATCGCGTGGGACCTCCCCGGCCAGGTTGGTCACCAGGTGGCGGAGATTCTCCTCCTCGCGCTCGCCCACCGCGTCGTCGGTGAGGAACACGGCCGTGTCCCTCCGGCCCAGCCTGCGGAGCGCGTGATGGAGGTCGAGCCACGTCTCCATGCCCTCGTCCGAGGGGAGGTCGGCGGGAGGCGGGCGGAGCTCGACGGCGACCAGCGGCTCGGTCCGCCGAAGCCGTTCGAGGAAGGCGCTCTGTCGGGGAGACGTGGAGGTGGCCATCTTGGGCCGCAACTTAGTCGTCGGGGCCGTCTTCCGTCGAGGGATGCCGGGGTGAGGACGTGGGCGTGAAACGCTTCTTCTATCGCTTCCGCGGGTGGCTGGTGGCGCCCCCGCTCCTCTTCGCGCTGTTCACGACCGTCGGTCGGGCGGACCGGCCGGTCCTGTCGTGGGCCCTCGGGCTCGTCCTGTTCGCCCCGGGCGTCTTCCTGCGTCTGTGGGCGCAGCAGCACCTGCACTACCGGCTCGAGACCGAGACGGCGCTCACCCGCTCGGGCCCCTACCTGTGGGCCCGGAACCCGATCTACGTGGGCAACACTCTCATCGGCACCGGTCTCGTGGCGACCTCGGGGCTCCTGTGGCTGGTCGTGCCGACGGCGGTCTGGTTCCTGGCCGTGTACGCGGTGGTCGCGCGATACGAAGAGGGCGTGCTCGAGGAGAGCTACGGGGAGCCGTACCGCGTCTTCCGGGAGGAGACGCCGCGCTGGTGGCCGAGGGCTCCTTCGGAAGGGCGGCTCGAGCTCGTGAACGAGCACCTCGGGGCCTCGATCGTGGCCGAGCTCCACAACCTCCTGTTCCTCGTCCCCTTCGTCGTGCGGGCCCTGGTGCTCCGCTGAGCGCGCGGGGCGTGTCCGGCGGCAGGCGGCCCGGCGCGCGGGAAGAGACCGCGCGCGGGGAGGACGGGCGCTCCTACGCCTCCGGGGCGCGGCGGACCACGGCCTGCGGGGTCTCGTCCACGTACTCCCGCTCTCCCGTGCGGTGGACCCGGAAGATCTCGACGCGGTCGGGATGGCGGACGAGACGGACCGTCTGGGAGGACGCCGCCTCGGGCTGGCCGGCCAGGCGCTCGAGCTGCTCCTCCAGGGTCTCGGTGTAGAGGCTCTTCTCGATCACGCACCAGCCCTCGCCCCCCAGACGGCGCAGGGCCTCGGCGTAGCTCGTGACCGGCTCGCCTCCGGTCTCGTCCCGATCCTCCGCTTCGTGCACGTTCTCCTCCCGGGTCCACCGCCCACCCACCGGCGCTCCGCCGCGCCGGCCGATCGGGCGGCTGTCTCGCCTCCGAATCGTAGGGTCCCGACCGCCTCCGCGTCACGTCCCGCCCGGGACGCCCGCCGGGACCGTATCTTGCAATCGGGTGAGGGCCGGGGCCGACCGGCCCGTCGGCAGCCGCAGCGGGCGTCCGCGCCCGGGGCGGGAAGGACCCGTCCGAAGGCTGCTCTTTCGATCCGACCCGACCGACGTGACGACCCCGCGAGAGACTCAGAGGAGGATATCATGCTACAGAGTCGTTCGTTCTGGACAGCGCTCCTGGGCGCGGCCTTCGTGGCCCTGCTCCTTCCCGGCCCGGCCCGCGCGCAGGTGGGGACCGCCGTCTCGGTGGCCCGCAACCTGTCCGTCGAGGGGCGGGCGGGCATCGGCGTCCCCGCGGGCAACCTGTCCGACATGGAGGATGCCGGCTTCAGCGCCGGGCTCGGAGTCTCCTACCGGCTCGCCGACCGGATCCGCGTGAGGGCGGACGGCGACCTGGAGACCCTCCTGGGCAAGCCGAGGCCGACCGGCCTGGCCGCCTATCCCGACCTCAAGCTCTACCACTACGGGGCGGGCGTGGACGTCGAGCTCCTCCGGCCGATCCTGATCCCCTGGCGCATCACGGCAGGCGTGGGAGCCGGGGCCACGACCTTCGCCTTCGACGACCTCACGTCCGGGGGCGTGACCGTGAGCCCGGACAAGAAGACGTATCTGAGCACGACCGGCTTCGCGCGGGTGGGCTACAGCCCCATGCCCCTCGTGGACGTGTTCGTGCAGGCGCGGGCCTACCTGATGTTCACCAGCCCCGAGGACTTCCAGGCCGTGGGCGGCGACATCGGGGACACGACGTGGTCGGTCCCCCTGCAGGGAGGCATCGCGCTTCATCTTCCCTGACGAGCGCGACGCCCGGCGACGACGGACGCGGGCCGGGGCGTGACCTTTCGCTCGGCCCGTTCGTCCATCGACCGGACAGCGGGCCGAGCCGGCGAGGCGAATCCTCGGCGACGGCACGACCGTAGATCGATGCAGTGGACGCGAAGCACCTTTCGTTGGCCGACGACAGAGGAGGACGCATGAAGCAAGCAGGTAGATGGAGCGCCGCGCTGGTGGCCGCCCTGGGCGCCGTGGCGCTGCTGGGGAGCTGGAGCTCGCCGGCGCAGGCGCAGAGCGTGTTCGAGCCGCGCTTCACCGTGGATGGACGGCTCGGGATCGCGGTCCCGTTCGGCGGGCTGGGCGACCTCGAGGATCCCGGCCTGGGCGCGGGCCTGGGCGGGGCCTACTGGTTCAGCCCCCGCTTCGCCGTGCGCGCCGACTGGAGCCTGGAGTCCCTCAACGGGAACCAGATCCCGGGCGCGCAGACCTATCGTGACCTGAACCTGTGGCACTACACGGCCGGCGTGGAGGCCAACCTGGCACCGCCGGTGAGCGGGAACGTGAAGTTCACCGTGAACGGCGGGCTGGGCCTCACCACCGTGGACTTCAACGGTGGCGGACCGACCCACAGCTACTTCACGATGACCGGAGGCGCCAAGCTGGCGTTCCCGCTGAACCGTCAGGTCGACCTGTTCGCCGGCGGCCGGGTCAACCTGGTCTTCTCGAACAGCGATGACACGTTCCAGAGCGTGGCGGGCAGCAACCTCCCCATCGCCCTCGGGACCAGCAGCCTGTGGTCGGTGCCGCTGTACGGAGGCATCCAGGTGAGCTTCCCGTAGCGGTCGGAGGGCCGACCCCTCCCGGCCGGCTCGGTGCCGGTCTCCGGGAGCGGGTGCCCTGAGAAACGAGCGGCCGCCCCGGCGTCCTCGCGGGCGCCGGGGCGGCCGATCTTCGTTCGGGAGGGCTCGCGCGTCGGGCAGGAGGCCCGGTGCTCCGTTCGGGAGACCCCGCGCGGCGGGGCGTCCCGGCCCGTCAGGACTTCGAGGAGCTCCCGGAGGAGGACCCGGACGAGCTCCCGCCCGAGCCCGAGGAGCCGGAGCCGGACGACGACCCGCCCGAGCCGCTGCCGCCGGAGGCCTTCGATCCCGAGGGTCCTCCCGACGAGCTCGACGACCCGGAGGAGCCCGAGCTCCCCGACCCACCCTTCTCCATCACCAGGCGGCCGTTGACGACGCCGCCCTCCTGGATCTGGATGACGGAGGCCCGGACCTCGGCGTCCACTTGACAGCCCTCCATGAAGCGCGCGGCCTCGGAGGCGATGACGTTGCCGGTCACCCGCCCGCCGACGTGGATCTCCCGGGCCTGGATGTCGCCGTCGACGATCCCGCGCGGCGCCACCACGACTTCGCCTTCGGTCCGGATCGAGCCCTTCACGCGGCCCTCGATGCGGAGGTCGCCGCGGGCCTTGAGCTCGCCGTCCAGCTCCATCCCGCTCCCGATGACCGACGGCGTCGCGGTGCCGCGACCCTGGGTCGACGACGAGCTGGCGGTGGGGGAGTCGCTCCCCTTCCGGGAGAGTCCTTCGAATACTGGTGTCATGGGTTCCTCTTCCTGTTCTGCGTGCGGTGTGACCCCGGCGGCTCCAGCGGCGGGAGACGCGGGAACGTTACCCTCTGCCCGTGGAGCCGGGCAAGCGGCTCCGTGCGGGACTCCTGTCCGTGCCGGCCCGCGGGTGGTTCGGGCCCCGCCTGAGACGGGCCGCGGCCCGTGCGTGGGAAAGGGCCCGCCTCGTTGCGGCGGACGCGGACGGGATCCTATCGTGGCCCCGCCCGGCCTCCGCCGGGCTCGCGCGAGCACCGCCGTTCCTGTCCACGATCCACGGAGCCGATCATGATCCCGATCAAGAGCCGCTGCATCCTACGGTTCGCCGGAGCCCTCGTCGTGGCCGCGGCCCTCCTGGCGGCCCCGGGTGCGGCCCCGCTCGCGGCCCGGCCCGGCGGTCCCTCCACGGGCTCCCCGGCGGCCGGCGACACGGCCCTCTTCACGATCGATGACGCGCTGGACCTCGTTCGCGTCACGGATCCCAGGATCTCGCCGGACGGCTCGCGGGTGGTCTATACCCGCGAGACCCTGGACTGGGAGCACAACGACCGGAAGAGCCGCCTGTGGCTGGTCCGGGCCGACGGGAGCGATCCGAGGCCCTTCACGTCGGAGGAGGGTGACGCGCAGCCGCGCTGGTCCCCCGACGGCCGGTGGATCGCCTTCGTGCGCCGCGCGGAGGACGGGGACGAGGAGGAGGATGGCGGCGCCCGCCAGCTCTACGTGATCCGGACGGACGGTGGGGAGGCGAGGCCGCTCACCCATCACGCCACGTCGGTCGGCCGCTTCGAGTGGGGGCCGGACTCGCGGCGGATCTTCTTCGTGGCCGCCGACTCGCTCCCGGGCGCGGCGCAGGACTCCCTGGACGACGGCTGGGACGCGATGGCGGTGGACGAGGGCCCGAACGGCCAGCGGCGGGGCCGCTGGTCCAACCTGTGGTGGGTGGAGGTCGACCCGGACTCGGCGGTCGAGCACGCGCTGACCACCGGGAAACGGGTGGTGGGGGACTTCGCGGCTTCCCCGGACGGAGGACGCGTGGCCTTCACCTTCCGCACCGAGGACCACAGGAACGACGCCTTCCGCTCCGAGGTCGCCCTCGTCGACGTCTCCGACGGTGAGGTCCGCCGGCTCACGCACAACGAGGCCCCCGAGTCCGGGCTGGCGTGGTCGCCCGACGGGAAGACGCTCACGTACGTGGCGCCGGACACCGCCACGTGGCGCCTGGACCAGGGAAACCTGTACGCCCTGGACGCGGCCGGCGGGCGGGTGCGCCAGCTGGCACCGGGGTTCGAGGGGGCGATCGGGGACTACGCCTGGTCGCCCGACGGCGAGATCGACTTCTCCGCCCAGGTGCGGACCACGGCCGAGCTCTACCGCCTCGACCCGTCCTCGGGCCGGGTCGAGCGCCTGAGCCGGCTGGACGGAGTCGTGGGCGGGCCGAGCTGGTCGGCCGACCACGGTCACGTGGCCTTCGAGCTCAGCACGCCCTCCGTTCCCGGGGACCTGTACGTGGCCGGGCTCGGGCCGTTCGAGGCGCACCGGATCACCCGGGCCAACGCGGACGTGGAGGGGAAGGACCTGGCCGCGCCCGAGGTCGTCCGCTGGAAGAGCTCCGACGGGAACGAGGTCGAGGGGCTCCTCTACCGGCCGCCGGAGGCCGCGGGCTGGTCGGGGCCGGGGGCCATGGTGCTGGAGGTCCACGGCGGGCCGGCCGGGAGCTTCACGCGCCGCTTCGACTCCGACGCGCAGGTCCTGGCGGCCCACGGCTACGCCGTCCTCCAGCCCAACGTGCGCGGCTCCTCGGGCTACGGGGACGCCTGGCTCCGCGGGAACATGCACGACATCGGGGGAGGGGACTACCGGGACCTCATGAGCGGGGTCGACGAGATGGTCCGCCGGGGCGTCGCGGATCCCGACTCCCTGGCCATCAAGGGGTGGAGCTACGGGGGCATCCTGGGCGGATGGACGCTGACCCGGACCGACCGCTTCAGGGCGGCGAGCCTGGGCGCCATGGTCACCGACTGGCCGGCCGAGTACGGGCCGGGCTTCCACTTCGACGTGGCCCGCTGGTACCTGGGCGGCGACCCGTGGTCCAACGGCGACTTCTGGCGCGAGCGCTCGAGCTTCTGGCACATGGAGCGGGTGAAGACGCCCACGATCCTCTTCCACGGGGCCCGGGACCGCACCGACACGCCCATGCAGTCCATGAACTTCCACGCCGCGCTCCGCCACTTCGGGGTCCCCGAGCGCTACCTCGAGTTCCCGCGCGAGCCGCACGGCTTCCGGGAGCCGCGCCACCAGCGCACCCGCATGGCGGAGGAGCTGGCCTGGTTCCAGCGCTGGGTGCGGGGCCTGGAAGGCTGGGAGGCTCCGCCCCGGCCGGGGACGACGCCGGAGGACTCCGCCGCGGGGGGCTGACCCGGGGGCGGCCGCGCCCGCGTCGCCGGCCCGCGCGACGTCGGTACGACCCTTGCCCGCCACGGTGGACGGGACCGAGCACGTTCACCGGAACGGGAGAGGCACGTGGGCCTGAACGTCGCACAGAAGCTGATCCAGTCGCACCTGGTGGAGGGGGAGATGACCCCCGGCCGGGAAATCGGGCTCGAGATCGACCAGACACTCACCCAGGACGCCACGGGCACGCTGGTCATGCTGGAGCTCGAGGCCATGGGCCTGGACCGGGCCCGGACCGAGCTCTCGGCTCAGTACGTGGATCACAACCTCATCCAGGAGGACAACAAGAACCCGGACGACCACCGGTTCCTGCGCAGCGCCTGCCGGAAGTTCGGGATCTGGTTCAGCCGGCCCGGGAACGGGGTGAGCCACCCCGTCCACCAGGAGCGCTTCGGCGTGCCCGGCAAGACGATGGTGGGTTCGGACAGCCACACCCCCGCCGCCGGCGCCATCGGGATGCTGGCCATCGGCTCGGGAGGGATGGACGTGGCCATGGCCATCGCCGGCGAGCCCTACTACGTGAAGATGCCCGAGATCTGGGGCGTCCGGCTCACCGGGGAGCTCCCCGACTGGGTGAGCGCCAAGGACGTGATCCTGGAGATGCTCCGGCGTCACGACGTGGACGGGGGCGTGGGCCGGATCATCGAGTACTACGGGCCGGGGCTCGAGAGCCTTTCGGCCATGGACCGGCACGTCATCGCCAACATGGGGACGGAGCTGGGCGCGACGACCACCGTCTTCCCCTCCGACGACGAGGTCCGGCGCTTCCTGGCCTCCCAGGGACGCGAGGACGACTGGATCGAGATCGTGGCCGACGAGGACGCCGGGTACGACGTCGACGAGCACATCGACCTCTCGGAGCTGGTCCCGCTCATCGCGAAGCCCTCGAGCCCGGGGAACGTGGTGCCGGTCTCGGAGCTGGCGGGCGAGGAGATCTCCCAGGCCTACGTCGGCTCCTCGGCCAACCCCGGCTACCGCGACTTCGCCGTTGCGGCCGAGATCGTGAAGGGACGGCAGGTGCACCCGGACGTCTCCCTCGACGTGAACCCGACCTCGCGGCAGATCCTCGAGAACCTGGACCGCGACGGGCATCTCCTCTCCCTCATCCACGCCGGCGCCCGCATCCACCAGGCCGGCTGCAACGGCTGCATCGGGATGGGCCAGGCCCCGGCCACCGACACGCGGAGCCTGCGGACGGTCCCGCGGAACTTCCCCGACCGTTCGGGGACGAAGGACGACATGGTCTTCCTGGTGAGTCCCGAGACGGCCGCCGCCTCGGCGCTCATGGGCGTCATCACCGACCCGCGGAGCCTGGAGGAGGAGCTCGGGCTCTCGTATCCGGACGTCTCGGATCCCGCCGAGCCGATCCTGAACACGAAGGCGCTCGAGGCGCCGCCCTCCGCCGAGGAGGCCCGCGAGCTGTCGCTCGTGAAGGGTCCCAACATCGTCTCCCTCCCCGAGCTGGAGGGGTTGCCGGACGCGCTCGAGGTGCCGGTGAGCTTCAAGGCGGCCGACGACATCTCCACCGACGAGATCCTGCGGGCGGGCGCCGAGGTCCTCCCGTACCGGAGCAACATCCCCGAGATCTCGAAGTTCGCGTTCGACGTGGTCGATCCCGACTACTACGACAAGGCCATGGACACCCGGGACTCGGGCGGGCACGCGGTGGTCGGCGGCTCGAACTACGGCCAGGGCTCGAGCCGGGAGCACGCGGCGCTGGCGCCGCGCTACCTGGGCCTCCGGCTCGTGGTCGCGAAGGACTACGCGCGCATCCACTGGCAGAACCTGGTCAACTTCGGGGTGCTGCCGCTCACCTTCCAGGACCCGGACGACTACGACCGGATCGAGCAGGGCGACGTCCTGCGGGTCGAGGGCCTGGACGAGACCCTGGGCCGCGGCCCGGAGGTGGAGGTGACGAACGTCACGAAGGGCGAGACCTGCGCGGCCCGGCACGACCTCTCGGAGCGTCAGATCGAGATCCTGCGCCAGGGCGGCCAGATCGAGTGGATGAAGCGGCGGCTGGCCGGCACCGCCGCGGCCTGAGGGAAGGGAGACGACGGTGGAGCTGTACGTGGCCCGGCACGCCCGGGCGGCCGGCGAGAGCCGGGGCGGCGAGAGGCCGCTCACCGACGAGGGACGCGAGGACGCCCGCCGGGTCGGGCGCGCCCTGGAGGCGGCCGGTGTGAAGCTGTCCTCGGTGTGGCATTCCCCCAAGCTCCGGGCCCGGGAGACGGCCGACCTCCTGGCGGGGGCGGTCGGTGCCGGGGCCGAGCTCGAGGAGCGCGTCGACCTGCAACCGCTCTCGGACCCCACCACGGTCCTGGACGCGGTGCGGGACGCGGTCGGCCCGGTCCTCGTGGTCGGCCACCTGCCCCACGTCGAGCGCCTCGGCTCGCTCCTCCTCACCGGGAGCGCCGACGCGGAGGTCGTGGACATCCCGCCCGGCGGGGTGCTGCGCTTCGTGAGCGGCGAGGGGCGGGACTGGCGGCTCACGTGGTTCGTGACGCCCGGGCTCCTCCCTCGCGAGGCGGGGAAAGCCTAGCGAGCCGGCCTCCGGGGTCCCCGGCCCCGGCGCCGCCCTCCTCCTCCGAAGCCGGGGACCGCCGCGTTCCCGGGACCGCCGCGTTCCCGCACTGCCGCGTTCCCGTACCGCCGGCGGGCTTTCCCCGCCGTGCGGTCCGCCTTATCCTGCCCGGTCTCACGGCGCCGGCCCGTCCGGCGCTCCCGGTCCGCGGCGCCGGCCGCCCGGCCGGGCCACGAACCGACGAGAGCGACTCCGACCCGGAGCGGCCCATGCGGATCCCCACCCTCCTCGCATCCTCGATCGTCCTGGCGGCGTCCGTGCCCCCGGCCCCCGCGGCCGCGCGCCCGGCTCCGGCGCCCGCCGTCCCGGCCGCTGCGGCGTCGGCCCCGGATGGCCCGGCGCCGGCCGCCCTCCAGGACACGACCGGGAAGGCCGGGAAGATGGCCGCGAAGGAGGAGGAGAAGGAGCCCCTGCCGCTCTCGACGCCCGACACGCTCCGGGTCGCCTCGTCGGAGGGCTCGTGGCTCTCGATCGACGTGAGCCCCGATGGCCGGCAGCTGGTCTTCGACTACCTGGGCGACCTCTATCTCCTCCCGTTCGACGGCGGTCGAGCGCGCCCCCTCACCACGGGGCAGGCGTTCGACGGGCAGCCGCGCTTCGGCCCCGACGGGAAGCGCGTGGCGTTCGTCTCGGACCGGAGCGGCTCGGAGAACGTGTGGATCGTCTCGGTGGACGGGAGGGACACCGTCCAGGTCACGAAGACGAAGCACGACCTCTTCCAGTCGCCCGAGTGGACACCGGACGGCCAGTACCTGGTCGCCTCGAAGCAGACGGGCTTCGGCCCGGCCAAGCCCTGGCTCTTCCACGTGGACGGAGGGACCGGGATCCAGCTCGTCGAGGACGAGAACGGCGGGAACGGCGGGCGCTCCGAGGGGAAGCGGCTCACGGGCGCGGCCTTCGGGCCCGACCCGCGCTACATCTGGTTCGCGCAGCGGCAGGGGACCTGGGAGTACAACGCCATCTTCCCGCAGTACGAGCTGGTGGAGTACGACCGGAAGACGGGGGAGACGTTCACGCGCTCGGCCCGCTACGGCTCGGGCATGCGCCCCACCCTCTCGCCCGACGGCCGCTGGCTGGTCTACGCCACGCGCCACGACGCGCAGACCGGCCTCCGCATCCGCGACCTCTCGAACGGCCGGGAGCGCTGGCTTGCCTACCCGGTCCAGCGCGACGACCAGGAGTCGGTGGCCAGCCGGGACGTCTACCCCGGCATGTCGTTCACGCCCGACTCGAAGGAGCTGGTGGCCACCTACGGCGGGAAGATCTGGCGGATCCCGGTGGACGGGAGCGAGCCGAGCGAGATCCCGTTCACGGTGGACGCGGCGGTCCCGATGGGACCGCGGCTCGACTTCGAGTACCCGATCCCCGACTCGGCGGAGTTCACGGTCCGGCAGATCCGGGACGCCGTGCCCTCGCCCGATGGGAAGCGGCTGGCGTTCACGGCCCTCGACCGGCTGTACGTCATGGACTGGCCGGACGGGGAGCCGCGCCGGCTCACCTCCTCGGAGGACCTCATCGAGGCCGAGCCCACGTGGTCGCCCGACGGCCGCTGGATCGCCTATGCCACCTGGTCGGACCAGGCGGGCGGCCACCTGTACCGGGCGCGCTCGGATGGGAGCGGCAGCCCCCGCCGGCTCACGACCGAGTCGGCCGTCTACCAGGAGCCCGCGTGGTCGCCGGACGGGGAGCGGATCGTCGCGGTGAGCGGTCCGGCCCGGACGTACTTCGAGCACCAGGGCCCGTTCGAGCCCGGGGCCCGCGAGGACCTGGTGTGGATCCCGGCGTCGGGCGGCGCCGCCCGGACGATCGTGCCGGCCGAGGGCCGCGGGAACCCGCACTTCAGCCGCTCGGAGCCGGACCGGATCTTCCTGTACTCCACCGGCGACGGGCTCGTCTCGATTCGCTGGGACGGGACCGACCAGAGGAGCTACCTGAAGGTCGCGGGAGGGAAGCCGCCCGGCTCGCGCCGCCCGCTGCAGGCCGGGCTCCTCCTCATGGGGCCGGACGGCACGAAGGCGCTGGCCCTGGTGAACCACCAGGTCTACGTGGTCACCGTCCCGTTCGTGGGCGGGAAGACCCCCGAGGTCTCGGTGGCGAGCCCGGAGACCGCCGCCGTGCCGGTCAGGAAGCTCACCGACGTGGGCGGCCAGTTCGTCGCGTGGGGCCCGGACGGCCGCACCGTCCACTGGTCGATCGGGAACGCCCACTTCGCCTACGACCTCGTGGCGGCGAAGGCCGCCGAGGACAGCGTGGAGGCGGCTAAGAAGGCCGAGGCGCGGGCGAAGGCCGCGGCCGGGCCCGACACCGCGGAGGCGGCCGACGAGGCCGTGGAGATGGCCGCCGACACGACCGGGGAGGCCGACGGGAGCGCCGGCGCGGAGGCCGGGAAGGAGGAGCCCGCCTACGAGCCCACGGAGCGGGCCGTGGTCGTCCGCGCCCGGCGCGACATCCCGCGGGGGGCGGTCGTCCTCCGGGGCGCCCGGGTGGTCACCATGGACGGCGACCGGGTCGTCGAGGACGCCGACCTGGTGGTCGAGGGCGCCCGCATCCGCGCCGTGGGAGCGAGGGGCGAGGTCCCGGTGCCGCGCGGGGCCGAGGTCATCGACGTGTCGGGGAAGACGATCATCCCCGGCTTCGTGGACACGCACGCCCACCCGTGGCCGGTGTGGGGGCTCCACAAGACGCAGATCCCCAAGTACATGGCCAACCTGGCGTACGGGGTCACGACGACCCGCGACCCGCAGACGTCGACCACCGACGTCCTCACCTACGCCGACCGGGTCGAGGCGGGCCGCATGCTGGGACCGCGCATCTTCTCGACCGGGCCGGGGGTGTTCAGCTCGGAGATGATCTCGAGCCTGGACGAGGCCCGGGACGTCCTGGAGCGGTACAGCCGGTACTACCACACCCGCTACATCAAGATGTACATGACCGGGAACCGGCAGCAGCGGCAGTGGGTCATCATGGCGGCCCGCGAGCAGGAGCTGCTGCCGACCACCGAGGGCGGGCTCGACCTCAAGCTGGACATGACCCACGCGCTGGACGGGTATCCGGGCCACGAGCACGCGCTCCCGATCTTCCCGCTGTACGAGGACGTCATCCGGCTCATGGCGGACACGAAGAGCGCCTACACGCCCACGCTCATCGTCGCGTACGGCGGGCCCTTCGGGGAGAACTACTGGTACACGCGCCACAACCCGCACGACGACGCCAGGCTCCGCCGGTTCACGCCCCACCAGGAGCTGGACTCGAAGACGCGCCGGCGGGGCCCCGGCCCGGGCCCGGGGCCGGGCGGGTGGTTCCTGGAGGACGAGCACGTCTTCCCGGAGATCGCCACCTACGCGCGGAAGATCATGGAGGCGGGCGGTCGGCTGGGCGTGGGGAGCCACGGGCAGCTCGAGGGCCTGGGCTACGACTGGGAGCTGTGGATGCTCGCCTCGGGCGGCATGACGCCCATGCAGGCCCTCCGGGTGGCCACGATCATGGGGGCGGACGACCTGGGGCTGGACGGCGACCTGGGCTCGATCGAGCCGGGGAAGCTGGCGGACCTCCAGGTCCTGGACCGGAACCCGCTGGAGGACCTGCAGAACGTGAGCTCGCTCCGCTACGTCATGAAGAACGGCCGGCTGTACGAGGCGGCGACGCTGAACGAGGTGTGGCCCCGCCAGCGCGAGCCGACGGGCATGTACTGGCTGGGCCAGGACCCGGAGGGGGTGGCGGCGGGGGTGAACGAGAAGTAGTAGGGAGAGCGGCCTCTCACCGAAGAGGGGCGCGAGGACGCCCGCCGGGTCGGACCGGCCCTCGCGGCGGCCGGCCTGGAGCTGGCCCACGTCTGCCACTCCGGGAAGCTCCGGGCCCGGGAGACGGCCTACCTGCTCGCGGGCCGTCGGGGCTGACGCCGAGCTCGAGGACCGGACCGAGCTCCAGCCGCTCTCCGACCCGGTCGGGATCCTGGATGCGGGCCGTGACGCGGATGGCCACTTGCTTCACGTCGAGCGCCTCTCCTCCCTTCTCCTCACGGGCGAGGTCGACCGGAGGATTTGGCCTTCTCCTCTCCGCTCACGCGCTGTCGGCTCCCTTCAGCTCTCAGCTCGTCTTGCTTGGAAGTTTCCTTTTTCAGCACAGCTCACCGGCCCTGTCGATAACGGGAAGATTGATGTAACAATGGCCGTGTTGTGAGACGCGAGATCGGAAATTGCGGGCCAAGGTCTACCTGGGCTCGACCGGGCGAAATTCACCTCGTTACGTTGATATTCCTCGGCTATCTCCATGTGTGCCACGGAGTGGAGCAACTGCCCGAGGGGTGCTGTATTCGGCTTCTGGGAAGTCCAATGAATCTTTCCGTTAGGGCTCATATTCTTGTAGCCCTTCCAGTCAGTTTGACCTGCGTTCTGGCAGGATGCAGGTCATCCGACGTTCGGAGGTCCGGTGTCGACGCCGAACGGCTCGGTAACATCATATTCTCACGTGCATCGTACCAACCGGGCGTCGAATTCGGTGGCGAAACTGCTGCGGTCGTACTCGATCCATCCGCGGCTTTGAGCTGCAATACGTCATTGCCTGAGTGGTTCACGTGGCAATCACAGGCTGAGCGGCGGCTTGTTCTCGTCCTGACGCGTGAGCCCACCGCAAACGAGAGGCGCGAACTAAAGATGTTGCGTTTGCATGTCGCTGGGGTAGTGCCCGCAGGCGCGACCGTAGCGGCCCGGCCACGGGTTTATCTGTTCAGCGCTCGCTCATTGATCGATTCTGTCGATCTCGCGGAGGGCCCGACCAGTACACTCAAGCTCGGCGGCTCCGTGATTGCGGACCGTGGTCCCCAGTCGTAAACCCTGCCGAGCGCCCTGGTCGGATGTGGCAGGGTCCGGAAGGCGCCCCAAGTTGAGCAGCACGGCCGGAAGGCGCGGGAGAATTCGTCACTGCTAGGTCCATTACCGATAACCCTTGGACTAGAGGAGCAGGTGTCAGGAAATCGCGGAAAGGCACTCGCAAGGGTTCTCCTGGCAGCCGTCGCTATGGCCGTCGTGTCTTGGTTCACGATATTGCGCCCCAAGCCGACCGAGGCAGTCCCTGTATGCTACGACTGCTATACTCTGATCCATCCCGTAGAAGGCTCCGACTCTTGTCCCCACGGCGATAGGTGCCCGTGCACATGCTGCCCCAATGGCGGATAGCCCTTGGTGGAGGTCGGGGGGACGCCGCGATCTTACCTGCGAAGCGCTCTCATTCTTTCGGCGTCTGCGGCGGCCTTCGTGGGTGCATGCGAGTCGTCACAGGGCGTGCCTCGAGGCCCCTCCGACAGCCCGCTCCTGGTCGCCGCGGAGAGTCTACGTCTGCGGGAGTCCGACTCGCTCTACATCGGTCGGATCGGTGGGCTGTACACGAGCCGCTCGGGCGATCTGTATGTATCCGATCTCTTCTTGGATCGCGTGCTCGAATTCGACGCGGCGGGCAGGATCGTGCGCGTCTTCGGCCAGAAAGGCCACGGGCCCGGTGAGTCCGCGGATGTAGGGTCTATCGTCGCCGCCAACGATTCCGCCGTGGCGGTGGCCGACTGGGGTTCCGGGACTCTCAACATCTATGCGAGTCGGGGCGGTCGCTATCTGGGCTCGGCGTATGCCCGGGGCCGAGCGACATCGGCGTTCTTCGAGGGTGACTCGCTGGTGGTCGGCAGCATCCGGTCCACCGAGGGGGCTCGCATCGACCTCTACAGACTCACCTACGCCCCGGTCACGGGTGAGGCCGAGTGGAAGCGTGGGTTCGAGTTGGGTCTACCTCCAGCGTATAGCAGCAACTCGACGGTAAGCGGTCTGTACGGCCTTGTCAGCGTGCTGCCATGGCGAGACGGGTACGTCGTCGCCTTTGCCGCCGACTCCTTGATCAGGGTGTGTCGAGACAGGGGAAGCTGCTCGAGTCGTTCGCCGTTCCGGCCCGTGTGCGACGCGGCGTCCCCGCCGATCTCGCTGATCGCGCTTCCCTGGAAACACGGTCGCTCGGCGAGCTGTTCGAGATGACTTCCGTGCTGGTCGCACTGGGCCGCGGGACGGACGGCAGCCTCGTGGCTGTGTACTTCGATGAGACGCTCACATCGAAGTCTGCCCGGACGGCGCGTGCGGATGTTTTCGTGTCCGTCGTGTCCGCCAACCTGAAGAAGGCTTGCGTAGATCTGCGGATCCCGGTCGATACCGTCTCGCTGCCCGAGGTTCATGTGGCTGGAGACACCGTGCTCGTCGTGCAGCAGACACTCCCGTCCCGAGCGTCCGGTCGAGCTGCCGGAGAGCCCGAGACCGATGTGTGGAAATATGCGATTGATACGAGTGGGTGCCGCTGGCTCCCGCTCCGGCGCTCTGCTCCGACGCGCGCTGCCGTAAACTCACGCTAGGTGTCGAGTGCTGGATCCAAGGAGGGCCTTCGCAGCCATCTGCTGCATTCTCCTGTCGTCGGGCTGCAGGGGTGATGCGCCCCGGCAACCGCCGTCCCGGACCGACGCCGCGGCCGACGCCGCGGGCCGCTCCGGACGTATGCGGACGATCCGATATGCGGTGGCCGCCAGACCGGAGCTGCTCCGGGCCATGGGTGCGAGCGCCAGGCCCCTGCTCATCGTGGATGGCCGGCGAATGGGGCGGCTGAACTACAGGACGTGCGAGCCGGCGTCAGATACGACTGCGGCGAGCGCCCCTGCGCACGCGAGCCTGTCATTCATCAGGGCCTTCGCGGCCGTTTCAATCTTCGGGGATGAGGGTTCGGATGGTGCGCTCGTGGTCCACCTGGGGCCGGACCGAGAGCGATCCCGGCCGGCTCGGGGTCGGCCGGATCTCACCCCACCACCCGCAGCAGCACCACGCTGGCCACGGTGAAGTAGATCACCAGCCCCGTCACGTCCACGAGCGTGGCCACGAACGGGGCCGACGCGCTGGCCGGGTCGAAGCCCAGCTTCCGGAGGAGGAAGGGGAGCATCGACCCGATCAGCGTCCCCCAGGTCACCACGCCCACGAGCGTGCTCCCGACGGTCAGGGCCACGAGGGGGTAGTGCGGACCGTAGTCGTACAGCCCCGCATACTGCCACGACAGGATTCGCACGATCCCGATCGCGCCCAGGATGGAGCCGAGCGTGAGGCCGGATCGGAGCTCCCTCCACGCCACCCGCCACCAGTCCCGGAGCCGGATCTCGCCCAGGGCCAGCGCCCGGATGACCAGCGTGGTGGCCTGCGAGCCCGAGTTCCCGCCGCTCGAGATGATGAGCGGCACGAACAGCGCCAGGACCACGGCCTGCGCGATCTCGCCCTCGAAGTGGCCCATGGCGCTGGCGGTGAGCATCTCGCCCAGGAAGAGGACCGAGAGCCAGCCGGCGCGCTTCTTCACCAGCAGCCCGAAGGGCGTCTCCATGTAGGGGGTGTCGAACGTCCCGGAGCCGCCGATGCGCTGGATGTCCTCGGTCTGCTCCTCCCGGATCACGTCGGCGATGTCGTCGAAGGTGACGATGCCCACGAGCCGACGGTCCCCGTCCACCACTGGAAGGGCCAGGAGATCGTGCTCGCGGTAGAGGCGCGCCACTTCCTCTTGGTCCATCGTCTCCGGGACGGCCACCACGTCCCGCTGCATGATGTCCTCCACCCGCCGGCCCGAGGGCGCCTCGAACAGGTCGCGGAAGGAGAGCACGCCCAGGAGCCGCTGCTCCCGGTCCAGGACGAAGACGTAGTAGATGGTCTCGAGCAGGGGGGCCTGGCGTCGGAGGTACGCGAACGCTTCTCCCACCGTCATGTCGGGACGCACCCGGGCGAAGCGCGGGCTCATGAGCCCGCCCGCCACGTCCTCCGCGTAGGCCAGGAGCGCGGTCACCTCCCGCCGCGTGGTCTCGTCCAGGAGGTCCAGGAGCCACGCCGCGTCCTCCTCGTCCGCCTGCTGCACGAGGTCGGCGGCGTCGTCGGGCGGCAGGAGGCGCATCCACACCTTGCGCTCTTCCCGCGGCAGCCCGACCACCAGCTCGGCCTGCTCCCGGGGGTCGAGCGAGAGGAAGAAGTCGTCCGCCACTCCGGGCGCCAGGGCCCGGAACGCCGCCACGCGCCCCTCCGGGTCGAGGACGGGCCAGCGCTCCCAGAGCTCGACGGCCTCGCCCCTGTCCGTCTCGGGGGTGGGCATGTGGGTGGCGACCATCGCTCGTCTCCTCGTTCGTCGCTCGGATGCGGGAGGCGCCGCCCCGACGCGCGGCGTCCGTCGGCGGCGCGCGGCCAGGCGCTCCCGGCGCACCTCGGGGGCCCGCGGCGCGGCGCGCCGGCCGCGGCTCCGCGGCCGCTCCCACGGAAGATCTGGGGCTCGGGCCGGCCGGGAAAGGTGACGACCCGCCGTCGGGGGACGTCTTCCGTACGCAGGGCAGGGGGGCCGGGACGCAGCGCCGATCCGGGCCCGGTGATGGAACGGAACGTGCCCCACATGTGGGCCGGAGAGACGCGCCTCATAGACGAGCTCGAGGACGATGTACACGCTGATTCAGCCAGAAGACGACGGTCCGGTGACCTTCCGGACGCACGTGCCGCTCTCGGGACTCTCGCCCACGGACGCTCGGCGGATCCTGGCGTCCCTGGAACCGCTCCTGGCCAAGCTCCGGGAGCGGGCGTCGTCGGAGAGGCCGGAGGAGGCCTCCGTGGTGGACCTGCCGGCGCCGCCGGCCGGGCGCCCGCGGGAGGGCGGCTCCGGAGATGCGGGTGCGGCGGGGGCCCGGGTCCGGGCCGGATGACCGGCCCGGACCCGGGCGTCAGTCCTCCCGCCCTCCGGCCACCTGCAGCGACCTGAGCCGGCTGGCCGCGGCCGCCAGCTCCTGCGGCCGGGGCATGGCCAGCTCGGGGGCATCCTCCACCGTGTGGAGGCCCTCGCGCAGCGCCGTCTCCACCGCCTCCCGCGCCAGCTCGGCCAGCGTCCGCTCGCCGTCGGCGCGCTCCCGCATGCCGTGGAGCATCCCCGCGATGGCGCGCGCCTGGCCGTAGTCCTCCAGCTGCTCGACCCCCGACAGGTCGAGGTCGGTCGCGCCGAGCTGGATCGTGTCCGTCCCCCGCGTGCGGATCTTCACCTTCCCGCCCCGCCGGGCGTCGAAGCTCCCGGGAAGGGGCCGGCGGTCCGAGGCCCGCAGCGGGTGCTCGGGCTCGCCGGTCCGCCGGCCCGTCGGGTGGGCGTCCGCCACCCTCCGCGCCTCCTGGCCCGCGTCCCGCGGCCGGTAGTCCTCCATGAGGATCACCGTGTCGGCCACGTCCAGGTAGTCGCCGCCCCCGCCGGTCACCAGGACCGTGCTCACCCCCGCCTCCAGGAGCTCCCGCACCCGGTCGATGAGGGGCGTGATCGTCTCCTGGCGCACCAGCTCCTGCATGCGCGCGTCCCGGACCATGAGGTTCGTGGCGCAGGTGTCCTCGTCCATGAGGAGGAGCGAGGTGCCGATCTCGAGCGCCTCCAGGATGGCGGCCGCCAGGCTCGTGCTCCCCGAAGCGTCGGTCGTCGTGAACCGGGCGGTGTCCCGGCCCAGCGGGAGGTCGTGGATGAAGGGCCGGAGGTCGAGCCCCGTCACCGCGCGTCCGTCCTCGCTGCGCACCTTGACCGCGTCCGGGCGGGTGACCACCCATTCCCGGCCGTCCCCCGGGACGTGCGCGAAGACGCCGTGCTGGAGAGCCTCGAGCACCGTGGTCTTGCCGTGGTAGCCGCCGCCCGTGATCACGGTCACCCCCTCGGGGATCCCCATCCCCTCGACCTCCCCGTGGTGGAGGGTGGGCAGCGAGACGCGGAGCCCGCCGGGCGCCTCGAACGGCACGGCGCCGTCCAGGGGCTCCTCGCTCACCCCGCTCCGGCGGGGGAGGAGGCTCCCGTCCCGGATGAAGCCGACCAGGCCGCGCCCGGCCAGGACCTCCTGGAGGTGGGCGTGGTCCTCGCTCGTCTCGATCCACTCCCGCGCCAGGTCCCGGTCCAGGTGCTCCCAGCGGACCGCGTGGGCCGCGAGCGGCAGGTCCCGCGTGAGGAGGTCGGCGGCCGAGTGCCCGAAGCAGGTGCGTCCGCCGGCGGGGAGGCCCACGCGGAAGCGGAGGGTGAGGCCCTCGGGGCCGATCGTGCACCCCGAGCGCTCGACCACGATCGGGCCGTCGACGCTCACCCGCACCCGGCCGGACTTCCCCGAGCCCGGGACCGGCGGGAGCTTCCTGCACGCCTCGCGGAAGGCCCGCAGCACGAAGTCGCGCAGGCCCCGCTCGCGGGCCGGGGCGCTCCAGGCGTCGTCCGGGATGCCGTGCGTCCCGGGCGGGAGGTGGAAGCGGACCCGGCTCGGCGTGGCGTACGGATCCCCCTGCACGTGGTCGATGTGGAGCGTGAGGCCGTCGCCCTCCCAGGCCCCCCTCGACCGCTTGTAGGCGCCGTAGCCCGCCCCGTCGATCCCGTGGAGGAGCTCCGCCAGGTCCTCGAGGGTGCCCTGCACGACGGCTCCCGGGCTACGCCAGCCGGACGCCGGTCTCCCGGAGCGCCTCCACGATGCGCTTCCCGTGGTGGCGTCCGTTCTCGATGAAGATCCGGTTGGCGTCGTTCCCGGCGGTGAGGACGCCGGCCACGTACACGCCGGGGACGGGGGTCTCCAGCGTGTCGGGGTCGTGCTCGGGCACCCCGGTCTCGGGGTCGATCGGGACGCCCAGGTCCCGCAGGAGGCCCGGGCGGGCGTGCCAGCCCGTCATCGCGAACACCCAGTCGTTGTCGATCTCCTCCGCCTCGCCCGAGTCCACGTCCCGGAGGACCACCGTGCCGGGCGTGATGCGCTCCACCCGCGTCGCCCAGCGCACCGGGATCTGCCCCTTCGCGAACCGGTTGCGGATGTCCGGGAGCACCCAGGGCTTCACCCCGGGGTCGAGCTCCCGGGCGAAGTGGACGAAGGTGACCCGCGCGCCGGCGCGCCACAGCTCGAGCGCGGCCTCGACCGCCGAGTTCCCGCCCCCCACCGTGATCACGTCCTGGCGCCAGTAGGGGTGGGGCTCGTCGTACCGGTGCGTCACCTTGGGGAGGTCCTCGCCCGGGGCCCCGATCGGGTTCGGGGCGTCGAAGCTCCCCGTGGCGACGACCACCGCCCGGGCGCGCGTCTCCCGCTCGCGGCCGGCGCGGTCCCGGCTCGCGAGCCGGAAGTCCCCCTCCTCGCCCTCCACCGAGACGACCTCCTCGAACTGGCGCACGTCCAGCTCGAAGTACTCCGCCGCGCGCCGATAGTAGGCCAGCGCCTCCTCCCGGGTGGGCTTGCCGCGCTCGATCGGGAAGGGGAGCCCCCCGATCTCGAGGCGGTCGGCGGTGCTGAAGAAGGTCATGTAGGGTCCGTACTCCCGGACGATCGTGGCCGTGAGCGGCCCGCGCTCGAACAGGGTGCAGCGGAGGCCCGCCCCGCGCGCGGCCGCACCCACGGCCAGCCCGCACGGGCCCGCTCCCACCACCGCCAGGTCCAGCATATCGTCGCTCATGGCTGCTCGGCACGCTCCGCACGGAAGGTGCCGCGGGGCTGCTCGAGGAGGACCGCCGCGACCTTCCCGTCCTTCTCGACGAACCGCGCGCTGTAGCCGGAGAGGCCGCGCAGGTCGAAGACGTCCTCCCGGCGCGGGACGAGCTCGTACAGGGGCTGGCCCGGGGTCTCGAGCACCAGGTGGTCCCCCCGCAGGGCCACGACGACCTGGAAGCTCTGGAGGTCGTAGATCCCCACGTAGCGCTGCAGCCAGGCGGGATCCCTCATGCGCTCGGGTGCCCGCCGCCCGAAGCTCACCGCCGGGACGGCCGGGTCCATCGGGGCCGACACCGTGGAGATCCGCCCCCGGAGGTCGGTCCCGAACTGGAAGGTGATCCCCTTCAGCGGATCGTCGGTGGCCCGCCACACGTCCAGGGTGACGTGCTCGAGCCGCGAGGAGAGCGAGTGGTAGGAGACCCGGAGTCCGACGGAGTCCGCGGAGATCCGGAGCGGGCCGTAGGCCGAGTCGGCGTAGGTCCCGGCGTAGTCGGAGCGCGGGTGGGTGGCCGGGAGCCCCGCGGCGCCCGTCCCGGCCGCGGCCCCCTCGCGGCTTCGCTCCCGTGCCGCCTCGGCGCGCTCCTGGAGGGCCTGGAAGCGGCCGTTCCAGTCGGCGGGCACCGTCCCCAGGAGCCGGTCCAGGGCCGTGAGCTCCACGGCCACGGGGAGCTCCGTGCCGTTCAGGTTCGAGAGCACCACGACGCCGATCCCGAGGTCGGGAAGGAACCCGACCTCGGCCGAGAAGCCGTCGATGTTGCCCCCGTGGTGCAGGAACCGGTGGCCGCGGAAGGTCTGGACGAACCACCCCGAGCCGTAGTCCAGATCGGGCATCTCCGGCTGGCCGAGGAGGAGCCGGAAGACCTTCGAGTCGACGACCACCTGCGGCCGGTGGGTCTCCTCCAGCGTGGCCCGGGTGACGATGCTCCGGCCCTCCCAGCTCCCGTTCCCGAGCTGGAAGCGGAGCCAGCGGGCCATGTCGTGGGCGGTGGAGTTGATCGAGCCCGCCGGGCCGATCGCGTCGATGTCCCGGTAGGGCATGCGCACCGGGGCCTTCACCGAGCTGTCGTCCGGGCTCGGCTTCAGCTCGTAGCCGAGCGCGTGGTCGTCGGTGGCCCGCAGGCTGTCGACCGACAGGCTCGTCTCCTCCATGGCCAGGGGCCCGAGGATGCGGGCGCGGAGCTGCGCCTCCCACGTCGACCCCGTCACCTGCCCGGCCAGCCAGCCGGCGGTCACGTACATGAGGTTCTGGTACTGGAAGTGGGTCCGGAAGTCCTCGCTCGGCTCCAGCCAGCGCAGGCGCCGGATCAGCTCGGGTCGCGACAGGTCGGATCCGTACCACAGGAGGTCGTGCCGCGGGAGGCCCGAGCGGTGGGTGAGGAGGTCGCGGGGCGTCATGCGCTCCGTGGCGAACTCGTCCTCCATCCGGAACGAGGGGAGCCAGGTGCGGACCGGCGTGTCCCAGTCCAGGAGCCCGTCGTCGACGAGCGTTCCCACCAGGAGCGCGGTGAACGCCTTGGTGGTCGAGCCGATCGGGAAGCCGGTGTGGGCGGTGACCGGGTCGCCTCCCTCCACGTCCCTCAGGCCGTAGCCCTGCTCGAGCACGACCTTTCCGTCGGCCACGATGGCCACCGCCGCGCCCGGCACCTTCCAGCTCCGGAGGCTGCTCCGTACGAAGTCGCCGAAGCCCTCCAGCGCGGCCTCGGGCGAGGGGAGGGCGCGCGCCGCCGCGGGCGGGCCCGTCCGCGCCAGGTGGAACGGGACGTCCAGCCGGCCCTGGGTGAAGGTGCCCGACAGGCTGTCGCCCCCGGCCGTGACCCGGCCCCGGAACACCGGGGATCCCGCCACTCCCTCCAGGCCGAAGCGCACCGAGTCGCCCTCGACGGCCAGGTCCGAGACGGGGCGTCCCGTGACGCCCTGCGCCGGGATGTCGATCGTCCCGCTCCAGGCCCCGCCCCGACGCCAGAGGTCGACGGCGATCTCGAGCGGCGAGCCCGGCGTCAGAATGCTCCCCTCCCAGTGCGCCGCGGCCGGGGCCGTGTCCGCGGCCGCCGACTGCGCGGCGGCGGGCACGGCCGCGACGGCGACCAGGACGGCCGCGAGAGCCGCGGCGGCGGCGTGGCGGCGGGCGCGGTGCGGGAGGCCTGGTGTCATACGCGGGTCTCCGGGCTCGGGGACGGGCTGGGCCGGGGCCGAGCGCGCTCCGGCAGCGGCAAGGAAAGGTATCCCGGGCGGCGCGGCAAGCGGCGGGGAAGACCCCTCAGGAGCCCGCGCGCCGCAGCTCTCCGTAGGCGTAGCGCCACCCGAAGCGCTCCAGGACCTCCAGGAGGCGCACGACCGGGAGGCCCATGACGGCAAAGAAGTCCCCCTCGATCCCCTCGACGAGCGCGGCGCCCCGGGCCTGGATCCCGTAGCCTCCCGCCTTGTCGAGCGGCTCGCCGGTTGCCGCGTACTCCCGGAGCTCGGCGTCGGACAGCCGCCGGAAGCGGACCCGCGTGACCTCCACGGCCGCCTCGGTCCGCTCGGGCGTGGCGACCGCCACGCCCGTGCACACCAGGTGCTCCCGGCCCGAGAGCCGCCGCAGCATGGAGACGGCCTCCCGGGGGGATCCGGGCTTCTCCAGGATCTCGTCCCCGAGCGCGACGATCGTGTCGGCGGCCAGGACCAGCGCGCCCTCGCGCGCCGCCGACTCGGCCTTCTCCCGGGCCAGCCGCTCGGCGGCCTCCCGGGCGCCCTCCCCGGGCCGAAGGGTCTCGTCGATCCCCGCCGGGTCCACCTCGAAGGCCAGGCCGAGCCTGCGGAGGATCTCGGCCCGCCGCGGCGAGCGGGAGGCGAGGACGAGCCGGGGGGCGCCGCTCGTCCCGCCGCGCCCGGAGCCCGTGCCGGGGGCGCTGCCGGAGCCCGTGCCGCTCACGCGGGCGCGGCGGCCCCGCCGGGGGCGTCGACCCGCGCGATCCCGCGCCGGGCCATCCACGCCCGCAGGTCCTCGATGGCCCGCGCGGCCAGCCGCGCCCGCCGCTCGTCCCGCTTCCGGACCCGCTCGGGAAGAGGGTCCACCAGGCCCCAGTTCGAGTTCATCGGCTGGAAGGCCTCGGGGTCGGCCTCGCGCAGGTGTCGGAGCAGCCCGCCCAGCATGGTCGTGGGCGGAGGGAGGGCGGGCTCGAGGCCGGCCAGGAGCCGGTCCAGCGTGATCCCCGCCACGAGCCCGCTCGCCGCGGACTCGACGTAGCCCTCCACGCCGGTGAGCTGTCCCGCGAAGACCAGGTCCTCCCGGCCCGGGGGCGAGCCCCAGGGCGTGAGGCAGCGCGGGAAGTTCAGGTAGCTGTTCCGGTGGATTCCGCCCCAGCGCAAGAACTCCGCGCGGCCCAGCCCCGGGACGAGCCGGAAGACGCTCGCCTGCTCCCCGTGGCGGAGCCGCGTCTGGAAGCCGACCAGGTTCCACATGCGCCCGGCCCTGTCCTCCCGCCGGAGCTGCACGACCGCGTGCGGCCGCTCCCCGGTCCGGGGGTCCTGGAGGCCGATGGGCTTCATGGGGCCGTAGCGCAGCGTCTCGCGCCCGCGCGCCGCCATGACCTCGATCGGGAGGCACCCCTCGAAGTAGGGGATCGCCTCCCAGGCGTGGCCGGGGTACGCGTCCGCCCCGAGGAGCGCGTCCAGGAACCGCTCGTACGCCTCGCGGTCCATGGGGCAGTTCAGGTAGTCGTCGGACTCCTCGAAGCGCCCGGCCGCGAACACGACCTCCTCGTCGAGCGAGTCCCGCGAGACGATGGGGGAGAGCGCGTCGAAGAAGGCGAGGCCTCCGTCCCCGAGGAGCGCGGCGATCGCCTTCGACAGGGCATCGGAGGTGAGGGGGCCGGTGGCCACGACGGCGGGACCCTCCGGGAGCGAGGTCCGCTCCTCCCGGACGAGCTCGATGCGGGGGTGGGCCTCGACGACCTCCGTCACCGCCCGCGCGAACCCCTCCCGGTCCACGGCCAGGGCGGAGCCGGCCGGCACCCGGGCGCGGTCGGCGCAGGCCAGGAAGAGGGAGCCCAGCGCCCGCATCTCCCGCTTGAGCTCGCCGTGCGCGTTGGACGGGTCCTCGGACTTGAAGGAGTTCGAGCACACCAGCTCCCCCAGGAGGTCCGTCCGGTGGGCCGGCGTGGCCGCCGCGGGCCGCATCTCGACGAGAAGGACGCGCCGCCCCCGCTCCGCCAGGCCCCAGGCGGCCTCGCTCCCGGCCAGGCCGCCGCCGACCACCGTGACGTCCGGGCTCACGCGCCGCCCGGCGGGGGAGCCGCCGCGTCCCCGGCCCTCGTTCGCTCCCGGGCCCTCGTTCGCTCCCGGGCCGTCATTCGCTCCCGGACCGGTAGCGCTCGAACCACCCCAGGATGTAGGCGGTCTTGGCCACCAGGTTGCTGGGCTTCCCGGCGATCTCGTGCGAGGCGTCCGGGATGCGGACGAGGGCCGAGGGGACCTTCCGAAGCTTGAGGGCCTGGTAGAACTGGTAGGCCTCGCCGCTCGGCGTCCGGTAGTCCACGCCGCCGGTCATGACCATGGTGGGCGTCGTGACGTTCCCCGCGTACGTGATCGGGGAGTGCTCCATGTAGTTCCGCAGGTTGTCCCACGGGTAGCCCGAGAACCAGTACTCGAGCCCGAACAGGGACATGTCGGCCGTGAGCACCCAGCTGTACCAGTTGATGACGGGCTTGGCGACCACCGCAGCCCGGAAGCGGTCGGTGTGGCCCACCGTCCAGGCCGTGAGGACGCCGCCGCCCGAGCCGCCCGTGACGTAGAGGCTGTCCCGGCTCACGTACCCCTCCTCGAGGACCGCGTCCACGCCGGACATCAGGTCCTGGTAGTCGTGGTCCGGGTAGTCCAGGTGGATCGAGTTCCCGAACGCCTCCCCGTAGCTCGTCGAGCCGCGCGGGTTCACGTACAGGACCACGTACCCGCGCGCCGCGTACAGCTGGTCCTCGGCCGCGAACCGGTCCCCGTAGTTGGCGTACGGGCCGCCGTGGATCTCCAGGACCAGCGGGTACGTCCGCGACGGGTCGAACCCGGGCGGCTGCAGGACCCAGCCCTGGATCTCCTTCCCGTCGTAGGAGGACGTGAACGTGATCGCGTGGCCCTCGGCCAGCTCCCGGTGCCCGAGGACGTCGTCGTTGAGCCGGGTGAGCCGCCTCACGCCCGAGGGCCCGGCCTTCCGGCTCCCCACGGCCACGTCGGCCGGGTGGTCGTAGAGGGTGTGTGTGAACGCCAAGCGGCCGGTGGAGGGGGAGACGCTGTAGGACCCGCCGCCGTACGGCCGGCCGATCGACAGGCCGCCCACGTGCTCGGCCAGGGCGGTGACCTTCCCGTCCAGAGTCACGAAGCCGACCTTCGTGTCGCCCCGGTCGTCGTACTGGACGTACAGCCCGCTCCCGTCGGCCGCCCACACAGGATTCCCCACGCTCCGGTCGAAGTCGCCGGTGACGACCCGCGCGCCCGAGCCGTCGGCGCCCATGACGTAGAGCCGCCGGACCTGGTAGCCCTGGTAGCGCTCGTCGTAGCCCAGGTAGGCGATCTTCGCGCCGTCCGGCGAGACCGCCGGGCTCGCGTCGGGGCCGTGCCGGTCGGTGAGGGCGCGCACCTGGCCGCCCGCCGCCGGGACCGCGTACACCTCGGAGTTCGCCGGGTCGTAGTCGGCGTCCTCGTGCCGGTTCCCCGAGAACACCAGGGTCTTCCCGTCCGGCGTCCAGGTCGGGGCGCCGTCGTCGTACGGCCCGCCGGTGACCCGCCGGGGCGTGCCGCCCTCGGCGGGGAGGACGAACACGTGCGTGTGGCCGTGCGGGAGGAGCCCCTGCCCGTTCTGCCGCCAGTGCACCCGGTCGATGACCTCGATCGGCGGCCCCCAGTCCGCGCCCTTCGGCGGCGCGGGCATGTCCGCGATCGGCTTCGGACCCGGCCCCTCCACGAACTTCGCGAAGGCGAGGCGCGTGCCGTCCGGGGACCAGGCGAGCCCCCGCGGCCCGTGCCGGAGCGTGGCGAGAACGGCCTCCTGGCCGGTGTCCATCCACCGCACCCGGATCTCAGCGCCCTCCTCGCCGCGGGCCACGTAGGCCAGCCGGGAGCCGTCGGGGGACCAGGCGGGCGAGGAGGCCCCGCGCTCCCCGTCGCTCAGGGGGCGCAGGTGCGAGCCGTCGGCGTCCACGACCCACAGGCTCGTGCGCTCGCGGTCCTTCAGGACGTCGAAGCCGTTCCGCACGAAGGCGATCCTGGAGCCGTCCGGCGAGATCTGCGGGTCCGAGGCCCACTCCAGGTCGAAGACGTCCATGTAGGACAAGCGAGCGGTGTCGGCCAAGGCGGCGCCCGCGTCGGGGGCGGGGCGCCCCGCGGCCGCGGGCCCGGCGGGCCGGGGCCCCGCGGCCGAGGCCACGGCCGGCGCGGCCCGCACCGCGCCGGCCAGGGTCACGACGAGGGCGAGCGGCAGGCAGCGCATCAGGCGTCGCATGAAGCCTCTCCTCGGTTCTCGGGAGTCGGTCGCGGATCATGGTCATAGGCGTGCCCGGTGGGACGGGCAAGGGAAGGGCTCCGCCGCGCGGGGCGGGGCGGCCCGGTCCATGCACGGCTCTCCCCCGGGCCGCGCGACAGCCAGGCTCCGGCACGCCATGGGGAGGCCACGTGAGCGCAGACGACGGCCCGGCCCTCCGCACCTGCCTCATCACCGGAGGGAACTCGGGCATCGGGAAGGAGGCGGCGCGCCGCCTCGTGCGGGACGGGGCGCGGGTGATCCTCCTGTGCCGCTCCCGCGAGCGCGGGGAGGACGCCCGGCGGGAGCTGGCGACCGAGGCCGCGGGACCCGCGCCCGAGCTCGTCGTCGGCGACCTCGAGCGCTTCGACTCGGTGAGGAGCGCGGCCGCGGAGGTGGCGCGGCGGGCACCGAGCCTGGACGCGCTCGTGGCCAACGCGGGGGTGTACCGCGCGCAGCGGGAGATCACGCCCGAGGGGCTCGAGCGGACGATGGCGGTGAACCACGTGGGGCACCACCTGCTCGTCGGCCTCCTCCTGGACCGGGTGGTCGACGCCGGGGGCCGGGTCGCGGTCGTGAGCTCCGAGGCCCACCGGGCCGGTCGGCTGCGCCGGAGGCCCCTCGAGGAGATCCTCCGCGGAGAGGGCGACTACTCGGGCTGGCAGGCCTACGCCGACTCCAAGCTGGCCAACCTCCTGTTCGCCTTCGAGCTGGGGCGGCGCCTCGAGGGGACGGGCGTGGGCGTCTCGGCCCTCCACCCGGGCACGCTGGCCACGAGCATCTGGAACCGGAACCGGGACGTGGCCAGCCTGGTCGCCCGCCTGGCCAAGCCGTTCATGGGCTCCCCGGAGCGGGGCGGAGAGCGGGTCGCACGGCTGGTGACCGATCCGGCCCTGGCGGAGGAGCGCGGCGTCTACGTCAGCGGGGAGGAGCGCTCGCGCGCCTCGGAGGACGCCTACGACCGGGAGCTGGCGGAGGAGCTCTGGGGGGCGACGGACCGCGCGACCGGGACGGCGCCGGAGGCCTGACCGCTCGGGGCGCTCGCGGACGGCGGCTCGTCCGGCGCGCCCGTCCCTCAGTCGGAGCCTTCCGGCGCGCCCTCCGCCCCGATCGCCTCGTCCAGCCAGTCGTCCAGCGAGCGGACGGCGTACTTCCAGTGGTCGAGGAGGCGGCCGGCCGCCTCCTCGGTGTCCCCCGCCTCCAGGGCCTCCAGGATCGAGGCGTGCTGCTTCAGGCCCTTGACCCCGATCTGCTCGAACTTCCTGGCGTGGCCGTACTCGTACCGGTACACCCGCTGCCGGAGGAGGTCGAGGAGCTCGAGGAGCTGCTGGTTGGGGCACGCCTCGACCAGGGCGCGATGCCACTGGATGTCGAGGGCGACGGCCTCGGTCGCGTCGTGGTCCTCGGGCCGGCGGGCCCGCTGACGGTCCAGCTCGCGCAGGCGCTCCACCGTCTCCTCGTCGAGCGGGCCGGTGCGCTTCAGGGCCAGCACCTCGAGCTCGGCCACCAGGCTGTAGAGCTCCCTGCCCGTGCGGACGTCCATCTCGGTCACCCGGAAGCCCCTGCCGGGCTCGCTCTCGATCAGGCCCTCGGAGGCGAGCTGGAGGAGCGCCTCCCGGAGCGGGGTGCGGCTGATCCCGAACTCCGCCGCCAGCTCCGACTCGTTGATGTGCTGGCCGGGCTCGAGCTGGCGGTCCAGGAGGCGGTCCACGAGGATCTCGCGGACCTTCTCCCGAATGGGCTCCCTGGAGATCGGACTTGTCACGCCACCTCCCGAGCCGGGTCGCGGCCGACCTTCCTCGCCTCGCCGCCGGGTGCGGGCGGTCGACACCGGCCCGCCCAGTAGAATATCCGCGTACCCGGCGCGGCCACAACTCCGGGCGAGCACCAGAGTAAGGTGACCGCGGGCGCACGCCGCTCGGATCCGGCCGAGTGGCCGGCGGCGTGCCCGGAAAGAAAGAGGGCCGGATCTCTCCGGCCCTCCCGGTTCGATGAGGCCGGGACGCTGGGCGTCCCCGGCCGGGCGAAGGCGCTACTTCTTGGCCTTCACCTCGATCCTGCGCGGCTTGGCCTCGGGCGCCTTGGGCAGGGTCACCTTCAGCACGCCTTCGGCGAAGTTGGCGTCGATGTCGTCCGGGCTCACCGAACGTGGCAGCGCGTAGCTCCGGCTGAAGCGGTCCACCGAGCGCTCGCGCAGGTGATACGTGCGCCCCTCGGTCTCCTCGGTCTCCTCGATGCTGCGGGAGCCGGTCACGGTCAGGACGCCGCGCTCCATCGTGAGCTCGATGTCATCCAGGTCGAAGCCCGGGAGCTCCATCTCGAGCACGAACGCGTCCTCGGTCTCGTACAGGTCCGCCGCGGGACTCCACGCGCTCCAGCTGCTGAGCGGACGGCCGAAGAAGTCATCCAGCATGTCGCTCAGCTCCGGGACCATCCTGCCGGTCCACGGACGCCGGGCGGCCACCCGCCTTCCACTGCTCGTCGTGGGAAGCATACTCCACCTCCTGTTGACGACTCGTCTCGTTTTCTCTGTCGCGATCCAGGTCGGCCGACGCCGGGACGTATCGGGCCGGTGCCGGCCTGATCTGCACCTCCGTTCGGGTGCAAGGGCCGTGCCTGTTTCTGGACACGAAAAGTACGTCATTCTTGCACCTTCGGGCCGCGACGGACGGCCGTCACGGCAGACGCCTGCAAACTCGACAGGGGTCGACCGGAGCGGGACCCTCACCGGCTATTCGGAGGTCGCCTGGAGGTCCGCGTAGCGGGCGATGAGCCGCCGGGTTCGTCCGTCCTCGAAGGCGACGACGATGCGCGGATCGCGCGGGCTGCCGGCCACCTCGAGCACCGTCCCCTCGCCGAAGCGCGGATGGCGGACCGCGTCCCCCGCGCTCCACGAGGGGCCGGACTGGTCCTCTCCCGATCGGGCGCCGGCCCGCACCTCCTCGACGTGCTGCTCGGGGAGCTCCCGGAGGAAGCAGGAGGGCGCCGACCAGCTCCTCCGGCCCCAGCGCCTGCGGGAGGAGGCGTGGGTGAGCGCCACCCAACGCCGCGCACGCGTGAGCCCGACGTAGAAGAGGCGCCGCTCCTCCTCCAGGTCCGCCTCGGAGCCCGACGAGCGGGCGTGGGGGCACAGCCCCTCCTCCATCCCGGCCAGGAAGACCCACGGGAACTCCAGCCCCTTGCTGTTGTGGAGCGTCATGAGGAGGACCGCGTCGGCCTCGGGGTCGTGCCGGTCGACCTCGGCCACGAGGGCGACCTCCTGGAGGAAGCGGTCGAGCGAGGTGAGCTCGGCCCCGGGCTCCTCCGGCTCGGCCTCGGGGACCGCCGCGTCCGCCCCGCGCTCGTCGATCTCCGCGGCGGCGGCCACCAGCTCCTCGACGTTCTCGGCCCGCTCCTCGCCGTCGGGCCCCTCCTCGCGCAGCGCCTGCAGGAGGTCGAGCTCCTCGATGAGCCGCCGCAGCAGCTCGGCCGCCGACAGCCGCGAGGCCGCCTCGCGGTAACGCTCGACGAGCCGGCCGAACGCCTCCAGCGCGCGGGCCCCGGCCGTGGGGATCTCGTCCGCATCCGTGGCCACGAGCGACGCCTCGACGGGCGAGATCCCGTCCTCCCGCGCGCGGGCCAGGAGGCGGCTCCGGGTCACCTCGCCCACGCCCCGGCGTGGCCAGCGGACGGCGCGCTCGAAGGCCGCCCGGTCCCGGGGGTTGGCCACGAGACGCAGGTAGGCGAGCACGTCGCGGATCTCGCGACGCTCGTAGAAGCGCACACCGCCCACGATCTGATAGGGGATCCCGCGGCGGCGGATGGCGTCCTCGAGCGCCCGCGACTGCGCGTTGGTCCTGTACAGGATGGCGAAGTCCCGGTAGCGGGCATCCGGCTCCTCCTCCATGCGATCCTCGATCGTGTCCGCGATCCACCGCGCCTCGGCCGCGTCGTCGTCGGTGCGCACGAGGAGGAGGGGCTCCCCCTCGGGGCCGTCCGTGAACAGCGTCTTCTCCTTCCGGCGCCGGTTGTGGCGGATGACGTGGTTGGCCGCCGCCAGGATCCGCCCGGTGGACCGGTAGTTCTTCTCGAGGCGGACTGTGTGGCAGCCCTCGAAGTCCTCCTCGAACTCCAGGATGTTGCGGACGTCGGCGCCCCTCCACCCGTAGATGGACTGGTCGTCGTCGCCGACCACCATGAGGTTCCGGTGGCGCTCGGCCAGGAGCTGGACCAGCCGGTACTGGGCGTGGTTCGTGTCCTGGTACTCGTCCACCAGGATGAAGGAGAAGCGGGCCCGGTAGCGCTCGAGCACCTCCTTCTCGTCCCGGAGGAGCTCGACCGCCTTCATGAGGAGGTCGTCGAAGTCGAAGGCGTCCTGCCGGGCCAGGGCGGCCCGGTACGCCTCGTAGACCTCCTGGACCACCCGCTCGAACGGCTCGGGGTCCGGACCGAGCATGGCGGCGCGGGCCTCCGGCGTGAGGAGCCAGCTCTTGGCGTCCGAGATGTGGCTCCGCACGGCCCGCGGGCGCCAGCGCTCCCGGTCCAGCTCCAGCGCCTCCATGACCCGCTCCACCTGGGAGAGCGTCTCGTCGGCGTCGTGGATCGTGAAGCGGTGCGACCAGCCGATCCGGGGGGCGTGGCGCCGCAGGAGCCAGGCGCCGAAGGCGTGGAACGTCCCGGCCCACAGGCCGGCCGGTGGCTCCCCGAGCAGCCGCTCGATGCGCTCGCGCATCTCCGACGCCGCCTTGTTGGTGAAGGTGACGGCGAGGATCCGCTCCGGCGGGACGCCGTGCTCGTCGATGAGGAGCGCGACGCGGGTGGTGAGGACGCGCGTCTTGCCGCTCCCGGCTCCCGCCAGGACGAGGAGCGGTCCCTCGACGTGCTCGGCGGCCTCCCTCTGGGCCGGGTTCAGCGTCTCGAGCTGGTCCTGGACGGTCATGTCCCTCCGGTCGGAACGGCGGACGGGGCCCACGCGCACCGAATGTACCCCGAAGCCGGCGGAGGTGCCGCAGCGGGTGGCTCGCGGTCGAGTCCGACGGGGCGTGGGAGCCCGATCGGCGCGGCGGATGGCGCGCCGCGGGGGAGGGTCCGCGCCGCACCGGTGCGTGTCGTGCGGCGGCGTTTTCTCGTATCTTGAGGGGCTTCGTCGCCCCGATCGCCCATACCGACCGGTCCGCCTGGAGGTGGATCCTGGCCAGCACCACCTCTCAGAGCCGGGGAGAGGGGGACCGACACCCGCTTCCGATCGTCGGGGCCCTCCTGCTGTGCGCCGCCACCTTCGCCTACGACGTGGGCACGCCTCCCTACCACGCGCTGGGGGTGGTGCCCTACGTCCTGGCGGTCCTCGTGAGCTACCGGCATCGGTGGCCGGGCGTGCCGTTCGTGGTCGCGGGTCTCTCCACGGTCCTGGCCCTCGCCGGGCCGCCGCTGGGCGGCCATCCCTACACGCGCCTGCTCCTGGTCAACCGGTCCGCGATCGTCCTCGTCCTCTGGGTGGCCGCCTGGCTCGTGTGGCGGGGCCGCCGGGCAACGGTGGCGGCGGCCGACCACGGTCGGGCGCTGGAGGCGCTCCGGGACGAGAGGCGGCGGCTGGGGCTCTTCCTGGAGAGGGTCCCGGCGATCCTGTGGGCGGTGGACCGGGACCTGCAGTTCACCCAGAGCACCGGATCGGGACTCTCGGAGCTCGGCCTCGAGTCCGGCCAGGTCCTGGGCCGAACCCTCCAGGAGTTCTTCGGGACGGACGATCCCGCCTTCGAGCCGATCTCGGAGCACCGGCGCGTGCTGGAGACGGGCGCGACCGCGAGCTTCGGAACCGAATGGAACGGCCGACACTACCGGGTCCACCTGGAGCCCCTGCCCGGACCGGACGGCCGCCCGGCGGGCGTCGCGGGCCTGGCCCTCGACGTCACCGAGCGGCTCAGGGCCGAGGAGAGCGCGCGCCGGAGCGAGGCCCGCTACCGGCGCCTGTTCGAGGACGTCCAGGAGGCCGTGTACTTCGCGAGCCTGGATGGCAGGATTCGCGAGGCCAACCGGGCGTTCCGGGAGCTGTTCGGCCTGCCAGAGGACTCTCCGGAGGGCCTGGACACTTCCGAGCTCTACGCGGATCCGGACGAGCGCGACCGCCTCCGCGAGGTCCTCCTGGAGCGGGGCTCTGTCCGGGACTACGAGCTCCGCCTGCGGGGACGGGACGGGCGGTCGATTCGCGCCCTCCTCTCCGCCACGCTGGTCCGCGACGGCGTCGACCGGCCCACCGGCTTCCAGGGCATCCTCCGCGACGTCACCCGCCAGCGTGAGCTGGAGTCCGAGCTCCGCCGCCGCGCGCTCCACGACACCCTCACCGACCTCCCCAACAGGGCGCTGCTGCACGATCGTCTGGGGGTGGCCCTGGAGCGGCAGGAGCGCGACCGGACCGGCCTGGCGCTCCTGTTCGTGGACCTGGACGGGTTCAAGCGCGTGAACGACAGCCTGGGCCACCAGGCCGGGGATGTGGTGCTCCAGCGCGCCGCGGCGCGCCTGGACGAGGGCCTGCGCGGCGCGGACACGGTGGCCCGGGTGGGCGGGGACGAGTTCATGGTCCTCCTGACCGACGTCGGCGACGTCCGCGAGTCGGAGGCCGCCGCGGAGCGCCTCACGTCCCAGTTCGAGCGTCCGTTCCTGGCCGGGACCCAGGAGGTGCACCTGGCCGCCAGCGTCGGGGTGGTCTACGTGGGCCCCGGGTCCGGGTGGTCCGGGGTCGAGCCCGTGGATGCCGACCGGCTGGTCCGCGCGGCCGACCTGGCCCTGTACCGGGCCAAGCGGAGCGCCGGGTCGACCTTCCGGGTCTTCGACCCGGCGGCGGACTGGACGGGCGGGGAGCGGGACCGCCTGGCCCTCGAGAACGAGATCCGGGAGGGGCTGGCGGCCGGCGCGTTCGAGTGCCGCTACCAGCCCGTCGTCGACCTCGAGCGGGGTCGCGTCTGCGGTGCGGAGGTCCTGGCACGGTGGCGCCACGAGGAGCGCGGCCTCCTCGCGCCCGAGGAGTTCATCGACGTGTGCGAGCAGACGGGGCTCATCGTGCCGCTGGGCCAGGCCATCCTCCGGCGGGCGTGCCGCGATTCGGCCTCGTGGCGGGGCCCGGACGGAGAGCCCCTCCCGATCTTCGTGAACCTGAGCCCGCGGGAGTTCGACGACCCGGAGCTGGTCTCCCGGGTGTGCGGAGCGCTCGAGGACACCGGCACCGACCCCGGCCGGCTCGTGTTCGAGGTCACCGAGAGCGGGGCGATGCTTCGGCCCGAGCACACGGCCCGCCTCCGGGAGCTGGGGTGTCGCGTGGCGCTGGACGACTTCGGGACGGGCTATGCCAGCCTGCACTACCTGAAGACGCTGGCGCTCGACATCCTGAAGCTCGACATGGTGTTCACGCACGGGCTCCCGGACGACCCGGCCGACGTGGCCATCTGCCGGGCCGTGGCGACCCTCGGCCGGCACCTGGGCCTGGACGTCGTGGCCGAGGGGATCGAGACGGGCGAGCAGCTCGAGGTCGCCCGCGCGGTCGGCTGTGGCCGCGGGCAGGGCTTCTACCTGGGCCGCCCCGGGCCCCCCGAGGAGCTGGCGCGGCGGCTGGCGGGGACGGCCGCGGAGCCGGGGAGGCCCTGAGAGCGTGGACGTTCTCGTCACGGGGGCGACGGGCTACATCGGCGGCCGCCTGGTCCCCCTCCTCCTGGAGAGGGGCCACCGGGTCCGGGTCCTGGCCAGGGATCCGTCGCGCGCCGCCGACCGGCCGTGGGCGGGGCAGGTGGAGCTGGCCGCGGGGGACGTGCTGGATGCGGCCGGCCTCGTGCCGGCTCTCGACGGCATCGAGCTGGCCTACTACCTGGTCCACGCCATGACCGGGGGCGGCGATTTTGCCGAGCGGGACCGAACCGCGGCCGAGACCTTCGCGTCGGCGGTGCCGGAGGGCGCACGGGTGGTCTACCTGGGCGGGCTGGTGCCCTCCGGCCGGGTCCGCTCGGAGCACCTCCGCAGCCGCGCCGAGGTGGGCCGGATCCTGCGCGAGCGCCGACCGACGACGGAGCTCAGGGCGGGGCCCGTGATCGGATCGGGCTCCGCCTCCTTCGAGATGGTCCGCTACCTCACCGAGCGGCTGCCCGTCATGACGGCCCCCCGCTGGGTCGAGAACCCCGTGCAGCCCATCGGCGTGGAGGACGTCCTGGCGTACCTCGTCGCCGCCGGGGAAGGCCCGCCGGCGGGCGCGGTGGACGTCGGGGCGGACGTGGTGACCTTCCGGCGCATGATGGAGATCTACGCCGACGTGCGGGGGCTCCGCCGCACGATCCTCCCCGTCCCCGTGCTGGCCCCGAAGCTGGCGGCCCGATGGGTGGGGCTGGTGACCCCGATCCCGAACCGCCTGGCCGTTCCGCTCGTGGAGGGCGTCCTGCAGCCGGTCACCGCCGACACCGCCAGAGCGCGGGAGCTGTATCCCTCCGTGCGTCCGATCCCCTACCGGGAGGCCGTGCGCCGCGCCGTCGAGGAGACGCTCTCGGGCGAGGTCATCACGCGCTGGTCCGGGGCACTGGGCGACGGGCCGGCGCGCGTGCTCGAGGAGCGTGAGGGATTGATCCGGGAGGTGCGCACCCTCGGGATCGACGCTCCGGAGGACGTCATCTACCGGGCGTTCTCGGGCCTGGGCGGAGACAGGGGCTGGCCGGCGTGGTCGTGGGCGTGGCGGCTGCGCGGGCTCGTCGACCGGCTGGCCGGCGGCCCGGGCCTGCGCCGGGGACGCCGTCACCCCGACGAGATCCGGGTGGGCGAGGCGGTGGACTTCTGGCGCGCCGAGGTCGTCGAGCCGCCCCGGCGGCTGAGGCTCCGGGCCGAGATGCGGCTTCCCGGGAGGGCGTGGCTCGACTGGGAGGTTCGGCCCGCCCGCGAGGAGGACGGCGCGGGGCACGAGCTCGTGCAGACGGCCTACTTCGCGCCCCGCGGCCTTCCCGGGCTGGCCTACTGGTACGGCCTCTATCCCTTCCACTCGTTGATCTTCGGACGCCTCATCCGGGCCGTGGCGCGCCGGGCCGAGCGTCTTGCCGGCGGAGGTGAGATCCTCTAGCGTGCGGCCGGTCCCGCCGGGCCGGGTCCGGGCGGGGTCGAAGGGACCGCCACCCGTGACCGAGGAGCCCAGATGATGCGCCGTCGTTCGCTCGCCGCTCTCGCCCTCCCGCTGCTCGCCCTGGCCGCCGCTCTCGCGCCGACCGCGGTCCCGCACCCGGCGCTCGCGCAGGCCGCCGTGCCCGACAGCGACGCCACGCCCGACACCGCGGGCGGGCCCGGCTACTACCGCTACCCGGCCCTCCACGACACCACCGTCGCGTTCACCTCCGAGGGCGACCTGTGGACGGTTGGGATCCACGGCGGGGAGGCGCGGCGGCTCACGACGGGGCTCCGGGAGGAGACGCACGCGGCGTTCTCGCCGGACGGCCGCACGATCGCGTTCACGGCCTCCTACGAGGGTCCCGAGGAGGTGTACACGATGCCGGTGTCGGGCGGCGTCCCCGAGCGGCGGAGCTGGGACGGGGGCGCGGCCACCGTGGTCGGCTGGACGCCCGACGGGCGCGTCCTGTACACGACCCGCCACCACTCGACCCTCCCCAACGCCCAGCTCATCGCCCTCGACACGGCCACGCACGAGCGCACCGTGCTCCCGCTGGCCCAGGCCTCGGACGGGGCCTACGGCCCGGACGGGAAGGTCCTCTTCTTCACGCGCCTCCCGTTCCAGGGGAGCCACACGGACCGCTACCGGGGCGGGAGCGTCCAGCAGCTCTGGAAGTACCGGGACGGGGCCGACGAGGCCGTCCCGCTCACGACCGGCTACCCCGGGACGAGCAAGGACCCGATGCCGTGGAACGGCAGGGTCGTGTTCGCCTCCGACCGCGACGGCGTCATGAACCTGTGGTCCATGGACGAGAGCGGCGGCGACCTCCGGCAGCTCACCCGCCACCGGGCCTACAACCTCCAGTCCCCCTCGCTCTCCGACGGCCGGGTGGTCTACCAGTACGGGGCCGACCTCAGGGTCCTGGACCTCGGCTCGGGCGAGGACCGGGCGCTCCCGATCCGGCTCTCCTCGGACTTCGGGCAGCTCCGCCCGCACTGGGTCCACGACCCGATGGACTTCCTGACCGACGTCCATCTCTCGCCCGCCGGCGACCGGGTGGTGCTCACGGCCCGGGGCCAGCTCTTCGTGGCTCCGGCCGGACAGGGCCGGTTCGTGGAGGGCACGCGCACGAACAGCGTGCGCTGGAGGCGGGCGCGCTTCGCCCCGGGCGGGGACTCGCTCCTGGCCCTCTCCGACTCCACCGGGGAGGTCGAGATCTGGAAGCTCCCGGCGAACGGCGTGGGCCGACCCCGGCAGCTCACCCGGGACGGGACGGTCATGCGCTGGGACGCGGTCCCCTCCCCGGACGGGCGCTGGATCGCCCACTACGACAAGGACCACCGCCTCTGGGTCCTGGACACGTCCACGGGCCGCTCGAAAGAGATCGACGGCTCCGACTACGGGGACGTCTCGGACCTGGCCTGGTCGCTCGACTCGCGCTGGCTGGCCTACGTCGAGCCGATCGAGAACGGCTTCCGGAGGATCGTGGTGTGGAGCGCCGACCGCGGCTCGGCCACCCCGGTGACCACCGACCGCTACGTGAGCCGGTCGCCGGCCTGGAGCCGGGACGGGAAGTGGCTGTATCTCCTGTCGGACCGGCACTTCGTCTCCTCGGTCGGCTCCCCGTGGGGGCCGCGCCAGCCCGAGCCCTACTTCACCCGCACCACGAAGATCTACGCGCTCGCGCTCCAGCCGGGCACGCGCTCCCCCTTCCGTCCGGACGACGAGCTGGCCCCGGCGGCCGCCGGCGGCTCCGGTGCCGACGAGGCCGGCGGGAAGAGCGGGAAGGCCGGGTCGGACACCGCCTCGGCCCCGCCCCGCGTCGAGATCACGCTGGACGGCATCCGGGACCGGCTCGAGGAGGTCCCGGTCCCGCCCGGGAACTACCGGGACCTCTCGGCGGGCGAGGGGACGCTCTACTGGCTCTCGTCGGAGGACGGTCCGGGCCGGGGACGGACCCTCGAGGCGCTCGAGGTCACCAACCACGAGCCGAAGCCGGACACCCTGGTCGACGGTGTCCGCGGCTACGAGCTGTCGGCGAGCGGGAAGAAGCTCCTGGTCTGGAAGGACGACGACCTCTTCGTGCTCGACGCGGGCACGAAGTCACCCGCGAAGCTGGCGGACCACCGGGTGGACCTCTCCGACTGGATGCTGCGGGTCGACCCGCGGCGGGAGTACATGGAGATGTTCCGCGAGGCGTGGAGGCTCCACCGGGACTACTTCTACGACCCGGGCATGCACGGCGTCGACTGGCCCGCGATGAAGGAGAAGTACCTCCCGCTGGCCCGGCGCGTGACCGACCGCCAGGAGCTCTCCGACGCGATCGGCCAGATGGTGGCCGAGCTTTCCGCGCTCCATACCTTCGTGACCAACGGCGACGTGCGTCCGGGCCGGGACACGATCGAGGTGGCCTCGCTCGGGGCGCGCCTCGTGCGCGACCCGGACGCCGGCGGGTACCGGGTGGCGCACGTGTACCGGTCCGACCCGGACCTCCCCGACGGGCTCTCGCCGCTGGCGCGCCCCGGGGTCGGCGTGCACGAGGGCGACGTGGTCACGTCCATCGACGGGGTCCCGACCCTGTCGGTCGCCGACTACCGCTCCCTGCTGCGCCGCAAGGCGGGCGAGCAGACGCTCCTGGGCGTGCGTCCCTCCGGGGGCGGGGCGGAGCGGCGGGCCATCGCCGAGCCGATCACCCAGCGCGAGGCGGCGGACCTCCGCTACGACGAGTGGGAGTACACCCGGCGCCTCCTGGTCGACAGCCTGAGCCACGACTCGATCGGCTACGTGCACCTCCGGGCCATGGGCTCGTCGGACATCGCGGATTGGGAGCGCCAGTTCTATCCGGTCTTCGCCCGGAAGGCCCTCATCGTCGACGTGCGCAACAACCGCGGCGGGAACATCGACAGCTGGATCCTCGAGAAGCTCATGCGCCGGGCCTGGATGTACTTCAAGCCGAGGGGCGAGAAGCCGTCCTGGAACATGCAGGAGGCCTTCCGCGGGCCGATGATCGCGCTCATCAACGAGCACACCGCCTCGGACGGCGAGGCGTTCAGCGCGGGCTTCCGCCGGCTCGGCCTCGGCAAGCTCCTCGGGACCCGCACCTGGGGCGGGGAGATCTGGCTCAGCTTCGACAACGTGCTCGTGGACGGGGGGATCGCGTCGGCCGCCGAGATGGGGGTGTACGGACCCGAGGGACAGTGGCTGATCGAGGGCCACGGCGTCGACCCGGACATCGAGGTCGACAACGCGCCGCACGCGACGTTCGAGGGGAAGGACGCCCAGCTCCGCGCGGCGATCGAGGAGCTGCGGGCGGAGATGAAGGCCCACCCGAACCCCGTGCCGCAGGCGCCCGCCTATCCGGACAAGAGCGCGGCGGGGAACGGGAAGGGGGAGGGCGGCTGAGCTCCGGGGCGGCCCCGCCGCCCCCCGCCTTCAGCTCGAGCTGCTGGAGGCGGGGAGGCCGCCGATCTGCCAGAACAGGGAGAGGGTGTCCCCCTGGGTCCAGGCCCGGGAGATCCGCTCCCCGTCCACCTCGTAGATCCCGAGCACCGGCAGCTCGACCGTGCGGCCGGAGGGAGGCACGCCCATGAACTCCCCCCGGTGGACGCCGCGGATCGTGAGCCGGGCCACGGCCCGGTTCCCGGCTCCGAACACGTCGTGCACCCGGACGGTGAAGGACGGGAAGGCGGCCTCGAAGTCGGCCAGCTCGTCCGCCAGCTCGGCGTCGGCCACGTAGGTCCGGATCGCGTCCCTGGACTTGGCGCGGCCCGAAAGGGCCGTGAAGACGTTCCTGACGACCGAGCTCGGATCGGCCGGTGCGCCCATGCGGGTCCTCCCCGGACGGCGGTGGACGGGCGTCGCGACGACGACGGTAGCGATCGTAGTATACAGTATGCGACCGATCGGAGGAAGGGTCGCCGGGATGCGGCGCGGGAGCTTCCGGACCCGGCCGCAGCCGGTCGCGGAAGGGGCGCTCGAGCCGGCGGCGTGCCGGGGCGCGGGCCCCCTTCGAGTCGTGACAGAATGTCGGGGGGGCGCCGGCCCGGTTCGGGACAGTCTGTCGCCCGGGGCGGCCCGGGCGGACGGTCCGTCCGGGGCCTCGGAAGGCCCGGATCCCTCACGCCGGGCGGGGTTCCCGGGAGCCGCACCGCGCCGGCCTCCCGGGGGCACGCCGGTTGCACTATGAGGAAGGCCCTGCGACGAGGAAGCTTCGGCGACCACGACGTGGGTTTCGGCGCCCGATGGTTCGGGCCGGAGGGCGCCACGCCTGACGGGAGTTTGGCCCGATCAGGCCGACTGGGAGGTCGTCGGACCCAGTCCGTAGTCCCGGGAACGGGGACGCTTGAGTCGCGAGCTTAGACTCACGACGAGGGAAAGAGCCGGCAGCCAGGTCACCACACGGGGTGGCGCCAAACCGACTGGCCAAGGTTCGCCGACGCAACGAGGCCCCCGATCGGATCCGTGAATCCGGTCGGGGGTTTCGTCTTGTCTGCGGGGCATCCGGTCTCCGCCGCGTGGGGAGTTCCCCACCTTCGGCCTTTCTTCCCGTTTCGCTCTCCGCGCCACCTCGTATCTTGAGGATCCCCTCTCGGGGATCTCGACACCTCGACGACAGACGGGCGACGCCTCACCGGCCCCCGCGGGCCCCGGCCGACCCCCCTCGACCAGGACGGAGCGAGCGAGACCGGCGTGCCACAGCGGGACAGCGATGGGGGGAGTGTCTCCAGGATCCTCGTCCTCGATCGGGACGAGCCGAGGCGGGCGCGCGTGGCCGCCGTCCTCGAGGGACGGGGCTACCGGGCGCAGACGGCCGGCCGCGGGGACGAGGGGCTCCGCCGGCTCCGTGAGGAGCGCTACGACGCGGCGATCGCGGCGGCCGACCTCCCCGGCGTCTCCGGGCTCGACCTCCTGGACCGGATCGACCCCCTCGAGACCGACGCCCGGGTCGTGGCCGTCGTGGACGAGGGGGACGTGGGCTCGGCCGTGGAGGCGATGCGCCGGGGCGCCGCCGACTGCCTCTCCATGCCCCTCGACACCGACCGCCTCCTGGAGGTCGTCGGCCGCGCGGTCGAGGCGTCGGTGCGCCGCCGGGCCGCACGACGCCGGGACGAGGGAGAGGACGACCTCCGGGTCCCGATCCTGGGCCGCTCGGCCGCCATCCGCCGCACCATGAGCCTGGTCCGCCGGGTGGCGCCGACCCGCTCCTCCGTGCTCGTGACCGGGGAGACGGGGACGGGGAAGGAGCTGGTGGCCCGGGCCATCCACGAGCTGTCGCCGCGGGAGGAAGAGCCGTTCATCGCGGTGGTGTGCTCGGCCCTGCCGGACACGCTGCTCGAGGCCGAGCTGTTCGGCCACCGCAAGGGGAGCTTCACGGGAGCCCACGCGGACCGGCGCGGGCTCATCGAGGAGGCGCACGGCGGCACCCTCTTCCTGGACGAGATCGCCACCGTGCCCACCGACGTGCAGGTGAAGCTCCTCCGGGTGCTGGAGGAGCGCAGGGTGCGGCGCGTGGGCGGCGGGGAGATCGTGCCGGTCGATTTCCGCCTGGTGGCCGCCACCAACGAGGACCTCGAGGACGCCGTGGCGGAGGGGAGCTTCCGGGAGGACCTCTTCTTCCGGCTCAACGTCTTCCCGATCCGGGTGCCGCCGCTCCGCGAGCGGCGCGAGGACATCCCGGTCCTGGCCGAGCACTTTCGCCGCCGCTTCGCCGAAGAGAGCGGCATCGGGGCGCCGGCCATCCTGCCCGAGACGATGGTCCGCATGCAGGAGTACCGCTGGCCGGGGAACGTGCGGGAGCTCGAGCACTTCATCGAGCGCGCGATGCTCCTGTACGCGGACCGGGACGCGATCCGCTTCGAGCCGCCGACCCGGCGCGGGCGCGGCGAGGCCGGCGACCTCCTGTCCAGGGCGGAGGACGAGCGCTGGGACCTCGAGCGGCTCGAGCGCGAGTACATCCTCCGGATCCTGGAGGAGGCCGGGGGGAACCGGACCCGGGCCGCCGAGATCCTGGGGGTCCACCGGCGGACCCTGGCCCGCCGGATGGAGCGCTACCGGGAGCGGCCGCGCTCGGGCCGCCGGTCCTAGTCGGCTAGCCCTTCCTGGCCGGTCGGGGTCCGGCCGGGATCGGGACCATGATGTGGACGTAGGACGTCCCGTCCCACATGACCCAGGGTCCCTTCTCGTGCGGCGTGCGCGGAAGGCCCTCGAGCGTCGCGGCGTCCGGAACGAGGATCATGACGTGGGGTCCGGAGTCCTCGATCCACTGGTTGTCGGGGGTCGGGCTCTCACCGTACGGGTCGACGTTCGAGGTGGGCATGTCGCCCTGGAGCATGTAGCCGAACCCGATCCGGTCGGCGCCATAGGGCTTCCTGTTCATCCAGGCGTCCGCCCATCGCATCCAGACGTCGTCCAGGCACATGGGCGAGTTGCCGGGGCGGTCCGGCATGTCCGGCAGGCAGGTCCAGCCGTTCGAGCCTTCCCTCAGGACGTGCCCCTCCCAGTCCCGGACGGCGGCCTCCGCGGAGATCTCGGCCGGCGCCGCGCTCGTGGCGCTGCGGATCATCGCGTCCCGCTCGGGGGACGCGGGGGCGGCCTGGCCCGCGGCGGGTGCCGCCGCGAGCGCCAGGGTAGCGACGAGTCCGACGGCTGTGACGGTGAGGGCCGTGAAACGACTCGAAGATCTGGTGACTCCCGACATGGGAGGCCTCCTTTCGTGGGGTGGGTGGCGGAGCCGCGTCCGGTGCCCGCGCCTCCGGGATGGAGGCGCGGGCACCGCGCCCGATCCGAGCGCCCTCCAATCTAGATTAGTCGGCCCTAATGGGAAAGACCCCGGCCCCGGCGCCGCGCCCGTCCGCCCGGGGCCTGCGGACGCCCTGAGCGCCCGGCGGGCGCTCCGCCCCTCACGGCACCAGCCACAGCAGGATCGCGAAGGCGATCACCGCGACCGTGACCACCCGCCGCACCCAGGCGTGCCCCTTGAGGACGGTGAGCCGCACGCCCAGGAGCGCGCCCGAGAGGTTCCCGGCCGCGAGCGCCAGCCCCGGGGCCCACGCCACCTGCCCGTGCGCGGCGAACACCCACAGGGAGAGGGGCGTCCACAGGAGGATGACCAGGACCTTGAGGGCGTTCCCGCGCACCAGGTCGAATCCCGCCCACGTGAGGACCGCCAGGAAGAGGAAGCCGGTCCCGGCCTGCACGAACCCCCCGTACACGCCCACCAGGAAGAAGCCCGCGGCGAGGGCCGCGCGCCGCCACGTCTCCCCGGGAGCCTCGGGCGCGCCCTCGCGCTCCCCGGCCGCCGCGGAGGCCGGCCGCCACAGGGACGCGAGCGACACGACGACCATGAGGATCGAGAGGATGCGCTCGAAGGAGCGGTCGCCGATCCGCGTGGCGAGCCACGCCCCGAGAAGCGCCCCGACCAGGGCGGGGAGCCCAGCCCGCAGGAGCCAGCGCCAGGAGACGAGCTTCCGGCGCTGGAAGCCCCACACGGCCCCGGCGTTCTGCACGAGGATCGCGATGCGGTTGGTGCCGTTGGCCACCGTGGCCGGGAGCCCCAGGAAGATCATGGCCGGCAGGGTGAGGAAGGAGCCGCCGCCCGCGATGACGTTCAGGGCGCCGGCCGCCACGCCGACCCCGGCCAGCGCCAGGTAGGAGAGCCAGCCCCAGGTCAAGGCAGGCCCCGCCGCTCTTGCGTCATCGGCAGGTCGCTCCTAGCGTCGGCCATCGCTTCGCCCGTCGTCTCCTGTCCCCGGCCCAGAGGTCAGCATGGCGAGCTCCTCGTCCGCTCAGGCGCCAGGTCCCCGGGTCCGCTCCGGCTCCGATCCGTTCATCCCGGCCTCGGAGTCGCTCCCCGAGATCACCGTGAAGGCGGTCATCCTGGGGATCATCTTAGCCCTCGTGCTGGCGGGGGCCAACGCCTACCTGGGCCTGTTCGCCGGGATGACGGTCTCGGCCTCGATCCCGGCGGCCGTGATCTCCATGGGGATCCTGCGGATGTTCAGGACCTCGAACATCCTGGAGAACAACATCGTCCAGACCTGCGCCAGCGCCGGCGAGTCGCTGGCGGCCGGCGTCATCTTCACGATCCCGGCGCTCGTGCTCCTGGGCACGTGGACGCGCTTCGACTTCGTGCAGGTGACCCTGATCGCGGGCTTCGGCGGCATCCTGGGCGTCCTGTTCACCGTGCCGCTGCGGCGGGCCCTCATCATCGAGCAGGACCTCCAGTTCCCGGAGGGGATCGCCTGCGCCGAGGTGCTCGAGACGGGCGAGCGCGGCGGCTCGGGGGTCAAGTTCGTGGCCGGCGCGGCCATCATTTCGGCCCTGTTCAAGCTGTCTCAGACGGGCTTCCGACTGTGGAGCGAGACCGCCGAGTGGGCATCGGGCATCTTCGGCCGGAAGAGCCTGTTCTACGTGGGGACGAACCTCTCGCCCGCGCTCGTGGCCGTGGGCTACATCGTCGGCCTCAACATCGCGGTCCTCGTGTTCGCGGGCGGCATCCTGAACTGGTGGGTGGCCATCCCGATCGTCACGTGGATCCACGGGGGCCTCCCCGCCGGGCAGACGGCCGCCGAGCACGCGGGGGCGATCTGGTCGGCCCAGACCCGCTACCTGGGCGTCGGCGCCATGGTGATCGGCGGGCTGTGGGCCCTGGTCCGCATGGGCGGGAGCGTCACGACCGGCATCACGTCCGGGCTCGAGGCCTACCGGAACCTGAAGGAGGGCGGGGAGGCGGCCAGCCGCACGGACCGGGACATGCCGATGCAGTGGGTCCTGGGCGTCATCATCGTCTCGATCATCCCCCTCTTCTTCCTGTACCACTACCTGGTCGGCCACCTGGGGATGAGCTTCGCCATGGCCGTGATCATGGTGCTGGGCGGCTTCCTGTTCTCGGCCGTCTCGGGCTACATGACCGGGCTGGTGGGCTCCTCGAACAACCCGGTCTCGGGCGTCACGATCGCCACGATCCTGTTCGCCTCGCTCCTCCTCCTGCTCGTGTTCGGCGAGGCGGGAGGGACGGGCGCGGCGGCCGCCATCCTGATCGGCGCCGTGGTGGCGTGCGCGGCGGCGATCGCGGGCGACAACCTGCACGACCTCAAGACCGGCTACCTGGTCGGCGCGACCCCGTGGAAGCAGCAGGTCATGCTCATCGTGGGGACGGGCGTCTCGGCTTTCGTGATGGCGCCGGTCCTGAACCTCCTCCTCGAGGCGTACGGGATCGGGCCGCAGACGGCGGCGCACCCGCAGTCGCTCACGGCCCCGCAGGCCACGCTCATGGCCTCGGTGGCGCAGGGCGTGTTCGAGGGCGGGCTGCCGTGGGCGATGGTGTTCATCGGGATGGGCCTGGCGGTGGCGATCATCCTCTTCGACCGGTGGCTCGAGAAGCGGGGCTCGACCTTCCGGGCGCCGGTCCTGGCGGTGGCGGTCGGGATCTACCTCCCGCTCGAGCTGTCGGTGCCGATCATGATCGGCGGCCTGGTGTCGCTCTTCGTCAAGCGCGCCCTGAAGGGCCGGCACGGATCGGCCTCCCCCCAGGAGCGCCAGGAGATCCAGCAGCGGGGCCTCCTCCTCTCCTCGGGGCTCATCACGGGCGAGGCGCTGGTGGGGATCTTCATGGCGATCCCGATCGTCGTCGCCGGGCGCTCGGACGTCCTGGCCTTCTGGGGCGTGCACGGCTCGGCGCTCCCGGGCCTCGTCCTCCTGGCGCTGGTGGTGTGGGGGATGTACCGGGTGGCCGCTCCGAAGGAGGGTCGCGCCTGAGGGCGTGAGTCCGTGAGCCCGTGAGTGAGGCCCCCCGCGGGGCCCCGGCGTCGCCGTGGGCCCCGCTCCGGCACCCGACGTTCCGGGCCATCTGGGCGGCCAACGTGGTCTCGTACATCGGGACCTGGGTGCAGCAGGTGGCGGCCCAGTGGCTCATGACCGACCTGGCCCCCGATCCTGTCATGGTGGCCCTGGTCCAGGCCGCGACCGGCCTGGCCATGTTCACGCTGGTCGTCCCGGCCGGCGCGCTGGCGGACCTGGTGGACCGGCGGAAGGTCCTCATCGGCTGCCAGGTGTGGCAGCTCCTGGCCGCGGCCGGCCTCGGGGTGCTCACCGTGGGCGGGTGGGTGACCCCCTGGACCCTCCTCCTGTTCACCCTCCTTCTGGGGTTCGGCGCGGCGGTGAACCAGCCCGCCTGGAACGCGGTCCTCCCCGAGCTCGTCCCGCGCGAGGAGCTCCCCTCCGCCATCGTCTCGACCAGCGTGGGCGTCAACGTGGCGCGGGCCGTGGGCCCCGCGCTCGGCGGCGCGCTGGTGGCGTCGGTGGGAGCCGGCGCGGCCTTCCTGGCCAACGCGGCATCGTACCTGGGGCTGGTCGGGGTGCTGGCGCGATGGCGACGCCCGGCCGAGGACACGGGGCTCCCCGCGGAGCCCTTCCCGGGCGCCGTGCGCGCCGGCCTCCGCTACGTGCGCCACACGCCGCAGATGGTCTCCGTGCTGGTGCGCGTGGGCCTGTTCGTGTTCGCGGGAAGCGCGCTGTGGGCTCTCCTCCCGCTCGTCGCCCGGGCCAGGCTCGGTCTCTCGGCCGGGGGCTTCGGCCTGGTGGTGACGGCGTTCGGGCTGGGCGCGGTGGCCGGCGCGGCGGCGCTCGGGCCGCTCCGCCGCAGGCTCAGCATGGACCTGGTGGTCACGGTCTCGACGATCGTCTTCGGCCTGTCCCTGGCGGCCGTGGGCGAAGTCCGGCTCTTCCTCCCCTTCCTGGGCGTGGCCTTCGTGGCCGGCGGGGCGTGGCTCAACCTGCTCTCCGGCTACAACACGGCGGCCCAGACCGTCCTCCCCTCCTGGGTCCGGGCCCGCGGCATGTCGCTCTACGTCCTGGTGTTCTTCGGGGGGACGACGGCCGGCAGCGTGGCGTGGGGCGCGGTGGCCAGCCGCTGGGGCCTCCCGGCGGCGCTGGCGGTCGCCGGCGCGCTCGTCCTCCTGGGCGTCCTGGCGCGCGGCCGCTGGCGCATCGAGGAGACCGAGGGCCTCGACCTCTCGCCCACGCGCCACTGGCCGGCGCCCATCCTGTGCGAGGACGTCGAGAACGAGCACGGCCCCGTCCTGGTCACCGTGGAGTACGCGGTGGCGCCAGGCCGGCACCGGGCGTTCGAGGAGGCCATGGCGGACGTGGGCCGGCGACGCCGGCGGAGCGGGGCGTACTACTGGGAGCTGTTCGAGGACTCCTCGGAGCCCGGCCGCTACACCGAGATCTTCCTGGTCGAGTCGTGGGCGGAGCACCTCCGCCAGCACGGGCGGGTCACGGGGCTGGACCGCCAGGCGGAGGCGAGGGCGCAGGAGAACCTGGAGCCGGGGAGCCGGCCTGTCATCCGCCACCACCTGGCCGCGACGGGGCGGCGTCCCGGGGGGTCTCGTTGACACGGCGGGCGTGAGCGCTCGACATTCTCCCCGCGAGCGATCCTGATTTCCCCCATGGCGATGCAGCGGCCGGACCTTTCACCGTGAACTTCTCCAGAGCCCTCTTCGGACTCCTCCTCGGCCGGCGCCTGCCCCGGACCTCGGGGGAGCTGCGGGTGGAGGGGCTCGGCGGGCCGGTCTCGATCCGGCGCGACCGGTGGGGGATCCCGCACGTCGTGGCGGGCTCGGACGAGGACGCGGCCTTCGCCCTGGGCTTCCTGCAGGGCCAGGACCGGCCGTTCCAGCTCGAGATGCTGCTCCGCACCGTGCGGGGGACGGCGGCCGAGGCCATCGGGAAGGCGGGCCTCCCCATCGACCGGCTCTCGCGGAGGATCGGCTTCCGCCGGGGGACCGCGGAGCAGCTCGAGACGCTGGAGCCCGGGCCCCGGAGCTTCATCGAGGGCTTCTGCCGGGGGGTCGGCGCGGCCTACGAGCGCGGCCTGCCGCGGCGCTCGCACGGGCACGCGATCGCCCGCATCGCCCCGACGCCGTGGGAGCCCTCCGATGCCATGGCCATCCACCGGCTGGCCAGCTTCGTCCTGCCCTCCAACTGGGACAGCGAGCTCGTGCGGCTCCGCATGCTCGTGGACGACGGGCCCGAGGCCGTGCGGAGCCTCTCGGGCGCCTACGCGGACTGGCTCCCGCTGGAGACCACCGGCCGGGCGGCGGTCCGCGAGGTGCTGGACGCCGTGGAGGGCGACCTGGAGCGGCTCGCCGCGGCCGTGGGGGCGGGTGGAGCCTCCAACGCCTGGGCGCTGTCCGGGGCGCGCACCGCCTCCGGACGGCCGCTGGTCGCCAACGACCCCCACCTGGCCCCGCAGCTCCCGCCGCACTGGTACCTGACCCACGTCCGGACGCCGGAGTGGGAGGTGGCCGGCGCGAGCTTCGTGGGGATGCCCTTCTTCCTGTCGGGACACAACGGACGGGTGGCGTGGGGCGTGACCGCGGGGCTGGTCGACAACACGGACTTCTTCCTCGAGCGGCTGGACGGCGACCGGGTGCGCCGCGGGGACGGGTGGGAGGCCTGCCGCCGCTGGACGGAGACCATCCGGGTGAGGGGAGGGGGCCAGGTCGAGGAGGAGATCGTCGAGACGCCGCGCGGCCCGGTGGTCGGCCCGGCCCTGCGGGGCGCGGACGTGGAGGACACCGGGCTTCCCGGCGGCGGAGGGTCCGAGCCCGGCCGCCTGGCCCTCGCCCTCCGCGCCACGTGGCTCGAGCCGCGGCCCCTGGGCGGGTTCCTCCTGGCGCACCGCGCCCGGAGCTTCGAGGAGCTGCGCGGGCTCTTCCGCGAGTGGCCTACCGTCTCCTTCAGCGTGGTGGGCGCCGACCTGGAGGGGATGATCGGCTGGCAGCTCGTGGGAGAGGCGCCCGTGCGGAAGGGCGGGTGGGGGACCCTGCCGGCTCCCGGCTGGGACCCGCGTAGCGGCTGGGAGGAGGACCGCGTGCCGTTCGAGGCCATGCCCCGGCGCGTGGACCCGGAGGAGGGCTTCGTGGTCTCGGCCAACAACAAGCCCGCCGAGGACGGCCCGGAGCGGCCGTGGCTCGGCATCGACTGGATCGACGGCTATCGCGCGGCCCGGATCGAGGAGGCGCTGGCCGAGCGCTCGGACTGGGACGTCGCGTCGTGCCTGGCGCTGCAGCGGGACGTCGTCTCGCTCCCGTGGCGGGAGATCCGGGAGGACGTGCTGGCGCTGGCCGCGGAAGCGCTGGCCGGGGAAGCGCCGGCCGGGGAGGCGCCGGCCGGGGAGGCGCCGGCCGGGGAGGCGCTGCCCGGGGAGGCGCCGGCGGCGAGCGCGGCGGCCGCGGCCGGAGCGGAAGGCTCCGGCGACCGCGACCTCCGCCTGGGGCTCGAGCTCCTGCGGGCCTGGGACGGCCGCATGACGCCGGACTCGCCCGGGGCCAGCGTGTACGAGCTGGTGAACGCCGGGCTCGTCACCCGCCTGGTCCACGCCCGGGCGCCGCGCGCCTCGGCCTGGATCCTCGGCCGCGGCTTCCATCTCCTCACGCCGCGGAGCTTCTTCGCCCGGAAGGGCCAGGCGCTCCTCGCCCGGCTCCTCCGCGAGCGGGCCGAGGGATGGCTGGAGGCGCCGTGGCGGGAGGCGGTGGCCGCCTCCGTGCGCGAGGCGGTGGCGCGCCTCCGGACCGACGCGGGCGGCGACCCGTCCGGCTGGGCCTGGGGCGAGGTCCGGGAGCTCGTCCTCGAGCACCCGCTGGGCGAGGTGGGGCCGCTGGGCCGGGTCTTCGACCTGCGGCCGGCATCGATCGGCGGGGACACGCAAACGGTGACCCAGGCCGCGGCGCTCCCGCTGGATCCGCTGGGGCCGGCCTCGGCCATCCCGTCCCTGCGCGCGGCCATCCCGCTCGGCGACCCCGAGGGGGCCCGATTCGCTCTCCCCGGCGGCCAGTCGGGGAACCCGTGCTCGCCCCACTACGACGACATGCTCGAGCCGTGGCGGACGGGCACGGGCGTCCCGATCCCGTGGTCGGAGGAGAGCGTGCGGCGGGCGGCGGTCGAGGCGCTGGACCTGGTGCCCGGGGACGGGGCCGCCGGGGCGTGAGCGCGGCGACGACGGTGAGCGGGCGGGGACGACGGTGACCGACCGGCCCTTTCCCTCGTTCGACGCTCTCGAAGGGCGGTTCGAGGAGATCTGGACCTGCGATCCGGTGGACGAGGAGACGGGCGAGGTGATCGGACGCTCCCGCGAGGGGCGGCCCCTCCGGGCGTTCCGGTTCGGGACCGGACCGCTCCGCGTGAGCCTCCTGGCCGGCTGTCACGCCGACGAGCCGGTGGGCCCGCGGCTCCTGCGCCGGCTGGCCGCCCACCTGGCGGACCTCCCCGCCGGCGACCCCCTCCTGGCCACGGCCGAGTGGTGGGTCCTCCCGCACGTGAACCCGGACGGGGCGGTGCGGAACGGCGCCTGGCAGCGCCCGGACGGGTCCGGGCCCGAGGCGCACGGCCGGGCAGAGCCGGAGGCGTACGACCCCGGCCTCTACCTCCGGCACGTCGAGCGCGAGGCCCCGGGCGACGACGTCGAGTTCGGGTTTCCCCGCGGCCCCCGGGACGAGGAGGCGCGCCCGGAGAACCGGGCGGCCCGGAGCTGGTGGCGCGGCGCCCCGGGGCCGTTCGCCCTCCACGTCTCCCTCCACGGCATGGCCACCGGGACCGGCCCCTGGTACCTGGTCGAGCCCGGGTGGCTCGGCCGGCCGGAGCTGGAGCGGCTCCTCGAGCGTTGCCGCGTCTCGGCCTCCCACGCCGGCTACGGCCTCCACGACGTCGAGCGCGCCGGCGAGAAGGGCTTCCACCGGATCGACCGGGGCTTCGCGACCCGGCCCAACCACGTCTCCATGCGCGAGCACTTCCTGGCGGCCGGCGATCCGGGGACCGCAGCGCGCTTCCGCCCCAGCTCCATGGAGACGGTGCGGGCGCTGGGCGGGGATCCGCTCACCCTGGTCTCCGAGGTCCCGCTGTTCACGGTCCAGCAGGCGGACGAGGCTCCGGAGGCGTGGCGCGAGCGGCTCCGGGGCTGGGCCGCCGCTCTGCGCACGGGAGAGGGGGAGGCCGACGGGGACGTCCTCGCCGCGGTCCGGGACGCGGGGCTCCGTCCCGTCCCGGTCGTGGACCAGATGCGGCTCCAGTGGGCGTTCGTGTGCGCGGGCCTGGAGGCCGCGGCGCGGCGGCGGGAGGCGGCCGGGGCGGCGTAGGACGGCCCGCAGCGCCGAGGTGCGCCCCGGGGGGATCGGAAGGATTTGCACAACTCCGCACCTGATGCCGGGCTTTCCCTTCGGCACACCACCTGAGTCCCCTCTCCACAACCACTTCGTGCATGGCACGTGTCTGGCCCGAATTAGGGCCGGACGCGCCCGGACCGCGTGGTCCGGAGCGCTTCCCGGGCGGCCTCCCCGGGAGGGGTGGTCCGCCGATGTTGAGCCGGGTCTAGACCGGGCGACCGTTCCTCGGACACGCGAGAGGTGCACATGAGCCCCCGCAACCGTCTCCTCGGAGTCCTCCTGGCCGGGACCACCGTCCTGGCCGCAGCCTGCGAGCGGCCGCCCACGGCGCCCGCCGGCTCCTCGGCCGCCCCCTCGGTGGCGGGACGCCAGCAGGCCGCGCCCGCCCGGGGCATCGACCAGCACGCCCTGGGACAGGCGATTCCCGCCTTCGGCGGATTCTTCCTGGACGACGGCGTGCCGACCGCCTTCCTGACGGACCGCTCGAAGCGGAGCGACGTGGCGCGGGCGGTCTCGGGCTACCTGGCCGCGCGCGGCTTCTCGGCCTCCGAGCTCCGGGCGGAGCAGGCCCGCTTCTCCTACCGGCAGCTCGAGAGGTTCTTCGACCGGGCGGGTCCCGCGGTGTTCGCGGGCCCGGGCGGCGTGTTCGCCGACGTGGACGAGGCCCACGACCGGGTCACGCTGGGGGTGGAGGACGCGTCGTCGGCGGGCCGCGTTCGGGCCGCGGTGGCGCGGCTCGGCCTCCCCGACGGCGCGGTCGAGGTCGTGGTCACGCCGCCGATCCACCCGGTCAAGAGCCTCCGGGACCGCTTCGACCCGGTGCCGGGCGGCGTGCAGATCCACTTCGGCAACTACCTGTGCTCGATCGGGGTCATCGCGGAGTCGGGCGGGCAGCGGGGCTTCGTCACGGCGTCGCACTGCACGGACCGCCAGGGCGGCGTCGAGGGCACGCAGTACTACCAGCCGCTGAGCAGCGTGGACGGGACCGTGATCGCCGTCGAGGCGCAGGACCCCGACTACGTCCGCGGCGGGAGCTGCTACCAGGGCTCCAAGTGCCGCTACAGTGACGCCTCGTTCGCGGCCTCGACCGACGCGCGCTCCTTCGCGCTCGGCGAGATCGCGCAGACCGACGGCCTCGGGTCGCTGACCTGGAACGGCTCGTACTGGAACATCACGGCCAAGGCCGACGGCAACGGCGTGGTGGGCGACAGCCGCAGCAAGGTGGGCCGGACGACCGGCTACACGGCCGGGACGCTGACCCGGAGCTGCGTGGACACCGGCGTGTCGGGCTCCAACGTCGTCCTCCTCTGCCAGGACTGGGTCCAGGCGAGCGACGCGATCGTGCAGGGCGGCGACAGCGGCTCGGACGTGTTCCGGGTGTCGAGCGGCTCGGACGTCACCTGGTGGGGCGGCCTGTGGGGCGGGAGCTCCGACGGGACGACCTTCATCTACAGCCCCGCGTCCAACATCGAGCGCGAGCTGGGCACGCTGGCCGTGACGAGCGGCAGCGGCGGCGGCGGCGGTGGCGGCGGAGGCGGGGGCGGCGGGTCCGCCACCGTGAGCGCCTCGTTCACCTACAGCTGCCACTTCGGCGACTGCTCCTTCGACGCGTCGGGCTCGACGGGCGCCGGCTCGTACGGCTGGGACTTCGGGGACGGGTCGATGGGGACCGGCGTCACCACGAGCCACACCTACGTGGCCGACGGGAGCTACACGGTGACCCTCACGGCCACCGCGTCGGACGGGACGACGAGCGACACGTCCAGCCAGACCATCGTGTGCCAGACCAGGGGGCCCCACCTGCAGTGCAAGTAGGGCGGGGCCCGTGGCGCTCCGGATCGAGGCGGGCTGACCCCGCGCCCGCGGGAAGCGGCCGGAGGCGACGCTTCGGGCCGATCCGGCTGAACGGCCGCTGCCGTCCTCTCAGCCCCCCTCCGGGAACGGCAGCTCGATCTCCTCCCCGTACAGCCACTTCCCGATCCAGGCCCAGTTGTGCCAGGTGGCCGCCAGGCGCTGCTTCGGGGTCGGCACGCCGTGGGAGTCGGCGTCGTACAGGACGAACTTCACCGGGACGCCCACGTCCTCGAGCCCCTGGTAGAGCTCGAACCCGTTGGGAGGCGGCACCCTCGGGTCGCCGTCGTCGTGCTGGATGAGGGTCGGGGTCGACGCCTGCCTTATGTACGTGATCGGCGAGGTCTTCGCGTACACGTCCGGGAGGTCCCAGGGCGTCCCGCCCAGGTACGAGATCGTGAACGGGTGGATGTCCGTGTTCACGTAGTAGGTCATCCAGTCCGAGATCCCCGCGCCGACCGAGATGGCCCTGAAGCGGTGCGTGGTCGTGGTGAGGAACGCCGAGATGTAGCCGCCCTCGCTCCAGCCCATGGCCACCATGCTGTCGGGATCGGCGATGCCGCGGTCGACGAGGGCCTGCACGCCCGACATCACGTCCCACGCGTCGCCCACGCCCAGGTTCCCGACGTTGAGCTTCTCGAACGCCTGGCCGTAGCCGATCGACCCGCGGTAGTTGGGCATGAGGACCACGGCGCCGCGGGCCAGCCACTGGACCAGCGGGTACACGTAGCCGCCCGTCGCCTCGTCCAGGACGGGCACGTCGATCCCGGTCGGTCCGCCGTGGATCCTGACCACCAGCGGCCGGGGGCGCGCCGAGTCCCAGCCCGGCGGCGTGATGAGGACGCCGTGGACGGTCGCGCCGTCCCGGCTCTTCCACGATACGTCACGGGGCGTCCCGAGCGGCCAGCCCTCCACCTGGGCGGTCATGTCGGTGAGCCTGCGCGCCTTCCAGGTGCGGCCGTCCGCCCGGTAGATCTCTCCGAGGTGGTCGGCCGAGTGGGCCACGAACGCCGCCACCTTCCCGTCCCTGGTGAAGTCCAGCGATTCGAGGAAGGCCGGAGGCCCCTCGACCTCGGTCATCTTCTTCGAGTCGGGGTCCATCCCGAAGAGCACCGGGCGGCCCTCCCGCCACCCCTGGACCACCAGCCCGTCCGGGAGCCACGCCACCGCGTCCGCGTTGTGGTCGTACGCCCCGGTGAGGAGCTCGGGCGCCCCGCCCGAGGCCCGGACCCGAGCGATCTCGTCGGTCGTGTAGTAGGCGGTGTCCCCGGCCCCGGTCGAGAAGGCGATCCAGCGGCCGTCGGGCGACCAGATCGGGCTCCCGTCCATGCCGGGCTGGTCCACCAGGGTGCGGACCGAGCCGCCGGCCACATCCACGACCGACAGGTCCCGGTGGGTGAAGGAGGGGACCCGGCCGTCGGGCTGGTGGCCGAAGGCGATCCGCGTCCCGTCGGGCGACCAGCGGAAGCCCTCGACCGTGTAGGTCGCGTCCGGCGTGAGGTCGCGGAAGGCGGAGGACTCGGCGGCCGCCGAGTCCGTGCCTCCTCCCGCCGGGTCCGCCGCGGCCGCCTCCGGGGCCTTCGCCCCGTTCCCGGTGTCCAGCGCCCGCGCCACGTCCAGCGTCCACAGGTGGACGGGCGGCGCGGTCTCGCTCTCCACGCGCCACGCGCCGTAGTCCTTCTTCCGGGCCTTCATGGCGGCGCTCTCGGCCTCCTGGATCGAGACCGCCAGGCTCGAGCCGTCGGGGCTCCAGGCGAAGTCGCGGATGCCCTCCTCGACGTTCGTGAGCGGCCGGGCCTCGCCCCCGTCCGGCCGGATCACCCACACCTGCGAGGGCTTTCCGTCCTCCCTCGAGGCCAGGAAGGCGATCCAGCGTCCGTCGGGGGACCACGCCGGGCTCGTCGAGCTCCCGTCCGCCGTGCGGGTGAGCTGGAAGGGGGCCTCCCCGGGCCGCGCCATCCAGATCTCCGTGTCGAAGCGGTTGGTGTCCCAGTCGGCGCTCCGGACCGTGTACGCCACGGCCGAGCCGTCGGGGGAGAGGGCCACGCCGCCCACCGAGCGCAGCGAGAGGACCTCCCGGAAGCTCGGGGCGCCGGGCACGTCCTGGGCGCGGGCGGCCCGGGGCCCGACGCCGGGCGCCGCGAGCAGGAACAGCAGGGCGACGGCCGCGCTCGCGCGGCCGCGGGACGCACGGAGGTGCCTGGCAGACGTCATGTCGGCCTCGAAGGGCTGAAGGGCTGGAGCTGACGGGACTCGGGTCACCCGCGGGAAGGTACGGCGGCGTCGGCCCCCCGGGCCACGTCCGCCAGCGTCGTCTCGCTCAGGAAGCGCGCGATCTCCTCGGCCACCGGCGCCCAGCGGCCGTGCACGGGGCACGGGTCGACGTCGCTGCACTCGGCCCGGCCCAGGACGCAGGTGCGGCCGGGCGAGAGGTCGTCGAAGATGCCCACGACCTCGAGGAGGGTGACGGCCCCGGGGGCGCCGGCGAGCCGGAAGCCGCCCCCCGGACCCCGCACCGACTCGACGACGCCCTCCCGGGCCAGCTTGTGGAGGATCTTGGAGAGGTAGTTCCGGGGCACGTCGAGCTCCCGCGCGACGTCGCCCACCGCCACGGGCGCCCCGTCGTCGGGTCGGGCCAGCCGGATGGCGGCCCGGAGGGCGTACTCGGCGGTCTGTGACAGCATGTCAGGCCTCGGCAGGGCCCCCGCGGCGGGCGGCGGCCGGCGGGCTTCGCCGCCGGCGCCGCTCCTCAGCCGAAGGTGGCCATGAGCGAGTGCACGACGGCGGCGCCCGCCGCCGCGAACAGGACCACGATCACGAACACGAACACCCCGAACCAGGGGCCGTTGTCCTCCACTTCGTCTCTCACCGCATTCCCCCTCACGTCCCGAAGGTCCACAGCCGGGAGAGCCACATCCAGTCCAGTCCGTAGAACAGCACGAACACCAGCATGAAGAAGACCCCCATGGCCAGCGTCCCGCGCATCGAGAAGCCGTGGACGGGCCGCTCGCTCCCGGTGAGCGACAGGGGCACGGGGACCCGCATGCGGGCCTCCTTCCCGAACAGGAGGGACCCCACCGCCACGAGCACGAAGATCGCGCCGGCCAGGACCGCCACGGCCGCGGCGATACCGAGCACCGCGAGCATCGGGCTCGCGGCCGAGAAGCTGAAGCTCGTCCCCGGGATCGAGGTGGTCACGGGGTCGCGGCGCGGCACGCCCCATACGATCCCCGCCTCCATCATCGCCATCGAGGCGATGCTCATGGCCCCCCCGTACAGGTAGGGCTGCAGGCGGGCCAGCGGGTCCAGGATCCACTCCTTCTTGAAGAACAGCCGGATCACGTAGAACAGGAGCCCCATGAAGGCGAGCGTGGTGCCGACCGCCACCGTCCCGTGGAAGTGGCCGGGCACGGCCAGCGTGTTGTGCCGCATGGTGTTGAGCTGCATCTGTCCCATGAGGACGCCCGTGATCCCGCCCAGGTAGCCGAACAGGATGATGCTGAGCGCCGTGGCCGAGAACCCGGGGTCGTGCCACGGGGCGGTCTTCAGCCACCCGAACCAGCTGTCCCCGCCCAGGCCCCGCTTGCGCCGCCCGGCCTCGATCCCGGCCGGGATCGCGAAGGCGTGGATGAGGCTGGCCAGGACGGCCCCGTACATGGCGTACGAGGTGTTCCACATCTTCCAGCCGGCCGTGAGCGCGGGGTCGGCCATGAGGTGGTGGGCCGCCCCCATGTTGATGAAGAACAGGTAGAGGATGAAGGCGCCCCGCGAGACCTTCTCGCTCACCACCTCCGCCCCGGCGGTGAGGTGGGTCATGAAGTACCAGGAGGTGATCATGGCGGCCAGGTTGATCTGCTGCGTTCCGTGGCCGATGATCCAGTACATCTGCCGGTACCACGCCGCGTCGATGTGCTCGACGATCCCGATCCTCCAGAGGAAGGTCGGGACGTACGTGATGAGCCCGCCCAGCAGCGCCTCGACCGCGATGATCCCGGTCACGAACGCCCCGAAGGTGACGAGCGGGAGCGTGCCGTTCGGGTTCTCGCTCTTCTCCTGCCAGATGCAGGCGAAGAAGGGGAGGGCGGCCACCACGGTCCCCAGGATGAAGGTGTCCACGCCCAGGTAGAAGAGCGCCGACGACTTCATGGGCGCGTACGAGGTGAGGAGCGGCTGCTGGTTCGGGTAGGTGGTCGTCCAGATCGCGTACTCGATGAGGACGGCCGAGGCGACCATGACGACCCAGCCGATCTTCGCCAGCTTCGTCCCGGGCAGCTTGCGTCCCAGGACGATGGGGCCGCCCACGTACAGGATCCCCACCTCCATGAACACCATCCAGAAGATGAGGAGGTTCCAGGCGTGGAGGCTCAGGTACTTGTAGAACTGGGTGGGCTGGAGGAGCCCCACCGCCTCCCACCGCGTGAGCGCGACGAGCAGGGCCGCTGTCCCGCCCAGGATGAGGGCGACCACCGCGGTGAGGCCGAACATCTTGAGCGGGACCTCGGCCGAGCGGTGGATCTTCAGGCCGGTGACCTCGCAGGTCCGGAAGCCGTCCGGCCCGTACGTGCCCTCCAGGAGTCCGATCGCCATGTCTCAGCCCTCCCTCACTCGACGATGATCCGGCCGTGCATGGTCCTGTGGCCCACGCCGCAGAACTCGTTGCACTGGACGTCGTAGACGCCGGGGTGCTTGAACTGGATCGGCACGACCCACTCGTAGCCCGGGAGGACCTGGAGGTTGAACTGCTCGATCATCCGGGCCTCGCGGTGGAGGCCGAAGCCGTGCTGCACGTCGTAGGAGCTCAGGTGGAGGCGGTACTGCGTGCCCGCCTCGAGCACCACCGGGAGCCCGTCCCAGGTCCACTGCTGGGCGCCGACGTAGACATCGTCGCCGGGCGGGACGAGCCCCTGGTCGGTCTCGCGGGCTTCCTTCTCGTAGGCCTGGACCTCGGCCCTGTAGCGGTCGGGCGAGATGCGCGTGGTCGGGCCGGTCGGGTTCTGGGCGCCCAGGTTCCTCCAGCCGACCATCCAGCCGAACAGGATCACGCACCACACGAACGCGATGCCGAGCCACGTGCGCTCGAGGCCGTTCACGTCCCAGTTCCACCACACGCCGTCGGGCGACCGGATCGGAGAGCTCATGTCAGCCTCCCGACCGGATGCTGAGGAGGTCGATCAGGCCCCACACCACGTAGGAGAGGAAGAAGAAGACGACCGCGGCCAGCGCCAGCATCCACACGCTGTCGAACACGCGCTGGGGCCAGGGGATCTCCTCGTCCGGGGTCTGCGGACCGCCGCCCTCCGCTGGCGGCCGGCCACTGCGAGTCTGCGCCTCGTCCACGCGGACCTCCCGATGTCGCACCGTTGAAGTCGTTCGCCGCCCGCACCTTGCGGTCAGTAGACGAGTAGATCATGATGTTATCGTCTATCGGAGTCAAGAGGGTCCATTCGGAGTCGAGAGGGGCGCGGCCCGGCGGCCGCAGGCCCCGGTCCCGCCGGAGAGGGGCTCATGACGCTGCTCGAGAGAGTCCGGACCTACGCCGAGCTCGGCAAGCCGGGGATCTCGCTCCTGGCCACCGCGACGGCCGCGGCGGGCTACCTGGTGGCGTGGCCGGGCGTGAGCGCTGCGGGCTCCCTCCTCGGGCCCGGCGGCTGGCGCCTGGCCGCGCTCCTGGCCGGGACCCTCCTGGCGGCGGCGGGGACGAACGCGCTGAACCAGCTCCTCGAGCGCGAGCACGACGCCCGCATGGCCCGGACGCGGGCGCGCCCGCTCCCGTCCGGCCGGCTCTCGCCCGGGCGCGCGGCGGCCTTCGTGGTGGTGGTCTCGGCGGCGGGGATCGGGCTCCTGGCGGTCGCGGTGAACCTCCTCGCGGCGGGGCTCGCCGCGCTGACGCTCGCCTCCTACGCCTTCGTGTACACCCCGATGAAGCGCGTCTCGCCGGCGGCGGTCCTGGTGGGGAGCGTCCCGGGTGCGCTCCCGGTGATGGGCGGGTGGGCGGCGGCCACCGGCTCGCTCGCCCCCGGCGCGTGGGCACTCTTCGCCATCGTCTTCCTGTGGCAGCTCCCGCACTTTGCCGGGCTCGACTGGATGTGCCGGGAGGACTACCGGCGGGGCGGGTACCGGACGGTGGCCGTGGCGGACGGCTCGGGCCGCTCGACGGCGGTCCAGGCCGTGGGGTCGGCCGCGCTCCTCGTGGCGGCCGGTGCGCTCCCGGCCGCGCTGGGGCTGGCGGGCGGGCTCTACCTGGGGGGCGCGCTCCTCCTGGGCGGTGCGTATCTGGCCGCCGGCCTCCCGCTGGTGGCGGAGGTCACCGCCCGGCGCTCCCGGCGACTCTTCCTCGTCTCCCTGGCCTACCTTCCGCTCGTGCTCGGGCTCCTGGTGGCGGACCGGCTGATCGGCGGCTGAGGGCGGTCTCCACCCCCGCTACAGCTTGCACTCCGACCGAAATCAATGCAGGTCGGCGGCGCCGGACCACGATGCCGTGCGCCCGGCCCCATCCCCTAAGGAGTGACGTCGCGGTGCGTTAGATCGTCTGACCTCCGGCGGCGCCGCGCGCGCACGGGCGTTGCGCCGAACGGGACTGGCACCGGCCCGGCGGAGATCCCGGGAGGGGAGCGACAGGAGGACGCCTCATGCCGACCGGCCTGGAGAGCAGCGGGCACTTCGTGGCGCGCATGAGCGCCATCCCCACCTTCACGGTCGCCGTCCTCCTGCTGGGCCTCGGCGTCCTGACCCTCGAGCGGGAGCGGCGCTCGCCCGAGGCCCGGGCCTTCTTCCTGGTCACGGCGGCGGCCGGGGTCTGGATGTTCGGCTTCTCGTGGATGTACCTGTCGGCCGACCGGCCGACGGCGCTGGCGTGGATGCGGGTGGCCTACCTGGGCGTCCCCCTCATCGCCCCCTCCATGTACCACTTCGCCGTCCGGATCCTGGGGATCGAGGAGCGGCGCCGGACGGTGGTGCGGGGGGCCTGGGCGTACTTCGGGGGGTGCTCGGCCGTGTTCGTGGTCACGGACCTGTTCGTCACGGGCGTCCACCTCCACCCATGGGGGCCGTATCCGCGCTTCGGCCCGTGGAGCGCCCTGTTCGTGGTGCCGTTCGCGGGGCTCCTGGGGCTCACCCTCCTGGAGCTGTGGCGGGCGTGGAGGACCTCCGAGCACGGCGCGCGGCGCCAGCGGTCCGGCGCCTTCCTGGCCGCGTTCGTGGTCGGGGACCTGGCGCTCGTGGACGTTCTGCCGGCGCTGGGCGTCCCGGTCTATCCGGTCGGCTTCGCGGCCCTGGTCGGCTTCGTCCTCCTTTCGGCCTCCGCGATCTGGCGCTACCGGCTGGCCGACCTCGGCCCGGCGTTCGCGGCCGAGGCGATCCTGCAGACGGTGGGCGAGCTCGTGGCCCTGTGCGACCGGGAGGGCCGCATCCGCCACGCGAACCCGGCGCTGTGCACCCTGGCCGGCGTCACGGCCGGGGAGCTCCTCGGCGTCTCCGTCACCGAGCTGGCCGCGTCCGGGACTTCGCGCGCCGCCCTCGAGGCGGCCCTCGGGACGGAGCGCGTGACCGGCCAGGAGGTCGCTCTCCTGGGGCGCGACGGCGAGGAGGTCCCGGTCCGGCTCTCCGCGAGCGCGCTGCGCGACGAGCACGACGACCGTCTCGGAACGGCCCTGGTGGCGCGCGACGTCCGCGAGGAGCGGAGGCTGCGGGCCGAGCTGGCCCGGTCCGTCTTCCACGACGAGACCACCGACCTGGCCAACCGCGCCCTCCTCCTGGACCGCATCCGGCTGGCCCTGTCCAGGACGCGGCGGACGACCTCCGGCGTGGCGCTGGCGTGTGTCCTCCTGGACGGCTTCGAGCGCGTCGTCCACGGGCTCGGACGCGAGGCGGGCCGCGAGCTCCTGGCGCGCGTGGGCGAGCGCGTGGGCCGCGCGGCGCAGCGTGCCGACGCGGTGGCCCGGAGCGGTGAGGCCGAGTTCGTGGTGCTCCTCTCGCCCGGGGCGAGCTCCGAGGAAGCGGTGGAGCTGGCCGGCCGTATCGAGGAGGCGCTGGAGCCGCCCGTGACCCTGGACGGTCGGGCGGTCTTCCCGAGCGCCTCGTTCGGCGTCGCGCTGAGCGACGACGAGACCCGGCTGCCCGAGGACCTGCTCCGCGCCGCTCGCGCCGCGGCGACCCGGGCCCGGCTCAGGGAGCGGCGGAGGATCCAGGTCTACGCCCCCGGGCTGCGTGAGGAGGCGGCCTCGTCCCTGGAGATGGAGGCCGGCCTCCGGAGGGCGCTGGAGAACGGGGAGTTCGCGCTCCACTACCAGCCCATCGTCCGCCTGGCCGACATGGAGGTGCTGGCCTTCGAGGCTCTCCTGCGGTGGAACCACCCCCACCACGGGGTCCTGCGCCCCGGCCGCTTCCTCCCGGCGGCGCGCGCGGCACGGCTCCTCCCCAGGGTCGGCGGGTGGGTCATCCACGAGGCCTGCCGCCAGCTGGCGGAGTGGCGGTCACGCTTCCAGCTCACCGAGCGACACATCGTCCACGTCAACCTCTCGGCCCAGGAGCTCGTCCACCCCGACCTCCTGGACCGTCTGGGCGCGGCCCTGGACAGGCACGGGCTCGAGGCCCACGACCTGGCGCTCGAGGTGACCGAGAGCGGGCTGCTGGACCAGGCGGAGGGCGCGATCGGCATCGTCGATGCCCTCCGGTCGCGGGGCTTCCGGCTGTGCGCCGACGACTTCGGGACCGGCCGCACCCCGCTCTCGTACCTGGGGCAGTTCCCGCTGGACATGCTGAAGGTGGACGCGGCGTTCGTCCGCTCGGCGCGGGCGCGGAACCGGAGCGCGTCGATCCTGGAGGCGGTGCTGGACCTGGCGCGGAGCCTGGAGATGGTCACGCTGGCCGAGGGCATCGAGACCTCGGCCCAGCTCGAGCAGCTCCGCAAGGGCGGCTGCGGCCTGGGGCAGGGCTACCTGCTGGCTCCGCCCCAGCCCGCGTGGCGGATCAGCCGGCGGCTGACCGTGGGCCGGCGCCTGACGACCCGGTCACCGGGGCACCGGCGCTGACGGCCCGGCACTCGCGCTGACGGCCCGGCACTCGCGCTGACGGCCCGGCTCTCGCGCTGACGGCCCGGCACTCGCGCTGACGGCCCGGCTCTCGCCCTGACGGCCCGCCCTACGGAAGGTCCCCCACGATCCCGCTCATCCCACGCCGCGACAGCTCGTCGTTGAACGCGGGGAGCCGCTGAGCCAGCGCCGTCCGGAGCTCCTGGTCGAGGCCCTGGAGCCGCTCCTCGAGGATGGCCTGCACCTCCCCGGCCTGGTCGGTCGGCGGGAAGTCCGCCGAGGCCACGGCGTCGGCCAGCCACGCGATCCGCCCGGCCAGCCTCGAGGGCCAGCGCACGTCATCCTGGCCGGTCCCGGTGAGCCGGAGCTGGATGAGCTCGCCCTCGACGTCCCGGAGCCGCTCCTCGAGCGAGTCGGAGGCGGCCATCACGTCGTCCGCGCCGCGCGCCTCGAGGGCCGGGCGGAGGTCGCGGAGCTGGCGCCGGATCCACTCGATCCGGTTGGTCATGTCGGCGGCCTTGTTCAGGTCCAGGTAGAGCTCCCGGAGCGTCGCGGTCTGCGCGGCGATGTCCTCCAGGCTCCCCGCGGAGTGCGGGTCCTTGTTCACGGCGAGGGGCTGCGTGAGGCTCTTCCCGCGGGCCCGCAGCGTCACCGTGTAGGTGCCCGGGGGCTCGAGAATGCTGAACCGCCTCCCCCACGGCATCGCGAACCATCCCTTCTCTCCCATCTTCTCCGCCATCCACGGGGCGTTCTTCGGCGGGACCCGCCGCTGGATGAGGGTGGTCGAGTCGGACTCGAGGTCCCACCACACCCGGTTCACGCCCGCCTCGGCCGGCCCCTTCATCGTCCGCACCACGTTCCCGGCGCTGTCGGAGATCGTGAGCGTCACGCTGTCGCCCGCCGCCTTCAGCCAGTAGCCGATCGAGGCGCCGTACGGCGGGTTCGCGCCGTCGGACGGGTCGTCGAACATGGCGTTCGGCGCGGTGATCGGCCGGAAGCGCCACGCCTCGCGCGGGGCGAACAGGTGGACGTCCGAGGCCGCCACCTTCGGGGTGAGCTGCTCGAGCGGGGTCACGTCGTCCAGGATCCAGATCCCGCGGCCGTAGGTCCCGACCACCAGGTCGTGGAAGCGGCCCTGCACGGTGAGCCAGTACATGGGCGCCGGCGGCAGGTTGGTCATGAGCGAGTGCCAGCTCCCACCGTCGTCGGTCGAGTAGTAGAGGCGGTTCTCGGTCCCGAGGTAGAGGAGCCCCTCGCGGACGGGATCCTCGAGCACGTTCCGGGCGAAGGAGAGCGGGCTCTCCGGGATCCCTCCGGTGATCCTGGTCCAGTGGGCGCCGAAGTCGGCCGTCTTGTAGACGTAGGGTCGGAAGTCCCCCATCTGGTGCCGGTCGATCGTGACGTACGCCTTGCCGGCCGCGTACTTCGAGGCGTCGATGTTCCGCACGATGCCGAGCGGCGGGAGGCCCGGGAGGTTCCGGGTCACGTTCGTCCACGTCTTCCCGCCGTCCCTGGTGACCTGCACGAGGCCGTCGTTGGTCCCCGCCCAGATCACGCCCTGCTGGACGGGCGACTCGTCGATGGCGTACACCACGCAGCAGTACTCGACCTGGATGTTGTCGGGCGTGAGCCCGCCCGAGATCCCCATCCTGGAGCTGTCGGCGGTGGTGAGGTCCGGGCTGATCCGCTCCCAGCTCTGGCCGCCGTCCGTGGTCCGCATCACGTACTGGCTCCCCACGTACACGGTGTTGTGGTCCCAGGGGCTGATCTTCAGCGGGAAGGTCCACTGCCACCGGTACTTCGCGTCCTTCGCGGGGTGGCCGATGATGCTCATCGGCCACACCTCGACGTTCCGGAACTGGCGCCGGCTCTCGTCGTAGCGGACCACGATCCCGTCGTCGGGGCCGTAGCCGGAGGTGGAGGACCAGGCGATCCCGGGGGTCATGGTGTCGGGCGTGGCGAAGCCGCTCTCGCCGCCCCCGAGCTCGTGCCACATGCCGCGCGTGATGCCTCCGCCGCCCTCCTCGCCGCCGCCCGTCCGGCTGTTCGAGGGGCCCATCATGGACGGGCCGTCCTGGCGGTTGGTGTAGACCCAGTAGGGGATCCGGTTGTCCACGGTGACGTGGTAGAGCTGGGCCACGGGGAGCTGGACCCGGTACCAGGTCTTCCCGCGGTTCTCCGAGAGGGCCACGCCGCCGTCCCCGGCCACGGCCATCCGGTCCCCGTCCTCGGGGTCGATCCACATGGCGTGGTGGTCCCAGACGGGGACCTCGTCGCCGTGCAGGGTGGTCACGTGCTCGCCCCCGTCCCGCGTCCTCACCCAGTCGGCCGAGATGAAGTAGGCCTCGTCGGCGTCGTCGGTGGTGACGGCGCAGCGCGTGTAGTAGGCCTGGCGTCCGGCCAGGTCCTGGTCGTGCTGCACGAGCTTCCAGCTCTCCCCGCCATCGTCGGAGCGCCACAGCTCGCCGGAGCTCGTCTCACCTCGCCACGGCACGCCGTCCGAGGTCTCGATGAGGGCGTAGATCCGCTCCGAGTCGCGGGGGGTGTTGCACAGGCCGACCTTCCCGACCGGGCCGTCGGGGAGGCCGTGGCCCTCCAGGTGCTTCCACGTGTCCCCGCCGTCGCGGCTCATCCAGATGCCGCTCCCGCTCCCGCCCGACTCGCGGCCCCAGGTGTGGACCAGGACGTGCCACATCCCGGCGAACAGGACGTCGGGGTGGTTGGGGTCCATGATGAGGTCGGAGGCGCCGGTCGAGTCGTTCACGAACAGGACGCGCTTCCAGGTGCGGCCGCCGTCGGTGGTGCGGTAGATTCCGCGCTCCTCCTGCGGCACGTACGTGTTGCCGAGCGCGGCCACGAACACGCGGTCGGGATCGCGCGGGTCGATCACGATGCGGGAGATGCGGCCGGTGGCGCCGAGCCCCTTGCTCTCCCACGTCTCGCCGCCGTCGGTGGATCTGAACACGCCGTTCCCCACCGAGACGTTGGAGCGGATGAACGGCTCGCCGGTCCCCGCCCACACGATGTCGGGTGAGGAGGGGGCGACCGCGATGTCCCCGATCGAGGGGACGCCCGTGCTGTCGAACACGGGCCGCCAGCGGTGCCCGCCGTCCGTGCTCTTCCAGATCCCGCCGGCCGCGGCGCCCGCGTAGTAGACACGGGGGTTCCCCGGCACGCCCACCACGACCTCGATCCGGTTCCCCACGGGCCCGATGTGCCGGAAGCGGAGGCCCGAGAGCTCGGCCGTCGACGGCGCCTGCGCGGCGGCGGAGACCGGCGGCGCGAGCGCCAGCGCGAGGCCGGTCAGGGCGACGGCGGCGGCCGCGAGGGTTGCGCGGGTGCGAGGGGAGCGGGCGAAGGCGCGTCGTGACATGGGCGTCCCTCCTGCGGGTGGAAGTCCGGGCGCAACAAGGTATGGTATACCGGATGTCGGCGCGACGGGGGCCCGCCGTCCGGAGTGGCGGCGGGGATGCGCGAGATCGACGCCGGCGGCGGCTGGATCCTGCCGGGCTTCATCGACTGCCACGTCCACATCACGGTCGAGGTCGACGACCTGATGGACGTCCTCGCGACGCCGTTCTCGCTTCCGTTCTACGAGGCCATCGGCTACATGCGGAAGACCCTGGACGCGGGCGTCACCACCGTGCGCGATGCGGGCGGGGCGGACCTGGGCGTGAAGACCGCGGTCGAGCGCGGGCTGGTCGAGGGGCCGCGGATGCTGATCAGCGTCACCCCCCTCACGATCACCGGCGGCCACATCGACTTCTGGCTGCCCTCGGGGCAGAATCTGGCCCTGTTCGGGGAGCACCCCGGGCGCCCCGCCCCGGTGTGCGACGGGGTCGAGGAGGTGAGGAAGAAGGTCCGCGAGGTCCTCCGCGCCGGCGCGGACCGGATCAAGGTGTGCTCGACGGGCGGCGTCATGAGCCCCACCGACCATCCCGACTTCACCCGGTTCACGCAGGAGGAGCTGGAGGTGATGGTGCAGGAGGGGAGCTTCCGGGGAGGCGTCTCCGTGATGGCCCACGCTCAGGGGAGCGAGGGGATCAAGAACGCCGTGCGGGCCGGGGTCCGCTCCATCGAGCACGGCATCCGCCTGGACGAGGAAGCGATCGACCTCATGCTCGAGCGCGGCGCGTGGCTGGTCCCGACCCTGGTCGCCCCGCTCGGGGCGCTCGAGGCGGCCGAGGAGAAGGGCACCGTCCCCGAGTGGGCCGTCCGAAAGTCGCGCGAGGTGGTCGACTCGCACCGGGAGAGCATCGCCCGGGCCCACGAGGCCGGCGTGCGCATGGCCATGGGGACCGACGCCGGCGTGTGCCCACACGGTACCAACCTCCGGGAGGTCGGGCTCATGGTGGAGCTCGCCGGGCTCTCGCCCATGGAGGCCCTGGTGGCCGCGACGGGGGACGCCGCCCGCTGCCTGGGCCTCGAGGACGAGATCGGGACGCTGGAGGCGGGGAAGCGAGCCGACGTGGTCGTGACGAGCGTGGATCCGCTCTCCGACCCGGCGGGCCTCGCCGACCCGGACCGCATCGCGCTCGTGCTGAAGGACGGGCGGGCGGTGAAGGACCGGCTGGAGGCGACCGTCCCGGCTTGACGGGCCGTAGGCCGGCCCGGAAGAGAGCCGCGGCCGGACCTAGCCCGCGCCCAGCGCCTCCTCGAGCGCCCGGAGCGCGGCCGGGACGTCGTCCAGGCCGGGGAGGATGGCCGCGGCGGCCGAGAGGTCGAACGGCCCGTTCCAGGCGTGGCGCACGGCCACGACCGGAAGCCCGGCGGCGCGGCCCGCGACGACCCCGGTGGGGGTGTCCTCGAGCACCACGGCCGACCCGGGCTCGAGCCCCAGTGCCTCGAGGGCCAGGAGATAGGGCTCGGGGTGGGGCTTCTCGCGCTCGACGTCCTCGGCGGCGACCACGGCGCCGAAGGCCCCCACGAGGCCCGTCTGCTCGAGCACGGCCTCGACCATCCAGCGCAGGCTCGAGGAGACGAGGGCGAGCCGCCAGCCGTCCCCGCCCAGACGCTCGACGAGCGCCCTCGCGCCGGGCGCGAGCGACAGGTCGGTGGAGAGGAGGTCGGCGTACGTCTCGCGGAAGCGCGCGTGGTACTCGGGGACGTCGACGCGGCCGGCCAGGCCCGCCTCGACCAGGTAGAGGCGCTCCACCTCGTCCTGCGGCTTCCCCATCATGGAGTGGTAGAAGGCGGGCTCGATGTCCCCGGCGACGCCGAAGGCACGGAGGGCGCGGCGGTGCGCCTCCTCCTTGAGGCCCTCGGTGGCCACGAGGACCCCGTCCATGTCGAAGAGGACGCCGCGGTCGGAGCGCGCGGCGGACTCCGGGTCGGAGGGCCGGTCGGCCACCGGCTCAGCCCGCAGCGGCGGCCTCCCGCGACAGGGTCCGCCGGCCCGCGCCGCCGGCCTCCGGGCTCGAGCTCTCCTCATCCCGCGGCCAGCGGGCCGCGTAGCTGGCCCCTCGGAGCCAGTGCTGCTCCAGGATCCGGCCCGCCTCCTCGAGCTCGCCGCGGGCCAGCGCGTCCCGGATCGCCCGGTGCTCGGCCAGGGCCCCGGCCTGGTCGGCCTCGTCCTCGAGGAAGGCGCGCTCGTAGCGGGCCGCCCGGTTCTCGAGCCGCTCGATCTCCTCGGCGTACACGGCGCCGATGGCGGCCCGCGGGAGGAGCTCGGCGTGCCACGCCCGGTCCAGCTCGAGGCGGTCGGCGGCGTCGTCGGCGGCCTGGCGCTCCCGGTCCAGCACGGCCAGGCGCTCGAGCACCTCGTCGGAGGGGACCCCGACGCGCTGCAGGGCACGCCGCTCGACCAGGCCAAGGAGCCCGTACAGGTCCTCGCCCTCGTCGCGGGTGAGGTGGGCCACGTAGTAGCCCTCGTTGGGGCGGACCGAGACGAGTCCCTCGACGGCCAGCAGGAGGAGGGCCTCCCGCACGGGGGTCCGGCTCGAGCCCAGGCGGTCGCCGATCTCGCGCTCGTTCAGGTCTTCGCCCGGCGGGATCTCACCGACGACCAGCCACTCGCGGAGGATGTCACGGATCTGCTCGCGCAGCGGCGTCCGCTGCAGCCGGATCGCCGGCCGCGCGCCACGACCGGCCCCGTCACCGCCGCCGTCCCCGCGGGCACGCCCGTGGCCGTCGGCGCGCCCGTTGCCCTCGTCCCGCCCGTTCCCGTTCCCGTCGCCCCCCGCAGGGGCGCTCCGCAGTGTGAATCCCATCCTCCAGCGTCCCTTCCGGCTCTCGTCTCCGTGATCCTCGATCGTCGCCTCGAACCAGCGGTGGTGAGACACACGCACCCGCCGGAGGGTTGCCCACGGTGATGGCCGCGGTCAGCCCGTGATGGCCGCCGTCAAGCCCGTGATTACCGCCGTCAAGCCCGTGATTACCGCGGTCAGCCCGGGGTCAGTCGGAGGTTCCGTCCTCCTCGAACCACTCGAGAACGGCGTCGGCGCCCCACGCCCAGTGGTCCGAGAGGCGGCGGCCGGCCTTCTCGAGGTCCTCTTCTTTCAGGGCCTCGAGGATGCCCTCGTGCTGGTCCACGCCCTTTCGGGCCACCTCGGTGTCCTTGAGGATCGCGAACTCGTAGCGGAAGACCCGGTTCTTGAGGCGGTCGAGCTCGCTCCGGTACACGTCCCCCACCCGGTCGGCGGGGAGCAGGGTGCGGTGCCACGCCCGGTCGGCTTCGACGCGGGCGGCGGCGTCGTCGCTCTCGCGGCGCTGCCGGTCCAGCTCCCGGAGCCGGTCGAGGTCCTCCTCCGGGGGGATCCCGCCACGCACGAGCGAGCGTCGCTCCAGGAGGCTGAGCGCGTCGTAGAGCTGCTCCGCCTCCGCGGGCTCGAGCGGAGGCACGTAGTAGCCGCCCTGCGGGTGCATGGCGACCAGGCCCTCGATGGCCAGCAGCAGCAGAGCTTCCCGGACGGGGGTGCGGCTGGCGCCCAGCTGCTCCCCCAGGTCCCGGTCGGTGAGCTCCTGGCCCGGCTCCAGCTCCCCCGAGATGAGCCAATCGCGCACGATGACGCGGATCTGCTCGCGCAGGGGGGTCCGCTCGAGAGGGCGGCGGGTGTCGGACGTCCCGTCGTCGGCTGTCACGGCGACCCGTTCCTCCGGCATGGTGGCAAGGGTTGGGATGCGGCATACCGCCCTTGCAGGGACCGGGCCACGGGGTCGATCCGGCGGCCCCCGGCCGGGGCGGCGCGCCGGGCGGGGGCCGCCGTCCGGCCGGCGTCGCCCCTCAGATCACGGCGGAGCCGCCGTCCCGGGACACGGAGGGATGCAGGACCACGTGCGCCAGGCCTCCCAGCCAGTGGCGCTCCAGCAGGCGGGCCGCCACGGCCACCCGGTAGTCGACCAGGGCGTCCACGATGCCGCGGTGCTCCTCGACGGCCCCGAGGACGTACGGTCCGTCCGCCAGACAGGTCATCTCGTAGCGGGCCGCTCGCCGCTGCAGCCGGTCGATCTCCCGCCGGGCCACGGGGCCGATGCGCCGGGCCGGGAGCAGGATCTCGTGCCAGCGTCTCTCGAGCGAGAGGCGGGTCGCCGCGTCGGGGGCGTCGATCCGCGCCGCGTCCAGCTCCTCGAGCCGGGCCAGGACCAGGGCCGGCGGTCGTCCGGCCCGCAGGAGGGAACGGCGCTCGATCTGGCCGAGGATCCGGAAGAGGTCCTCGGCCTCCTGGCGGCTCGTGGGCGCGGCCCGGAATCCGCCGTGCGGCCGGGGGGCGACGAGCCCGTCGCCGGCCAGGAGGAGGAGCGCCTCGCGCACGGGCGTCCGGCTGGAATCCAGGCGGCGGGCCAGGTCGCGCTCGTCCAGCGGCTCGCCGGGGGCGAGCGTTCCGTCGTCGATCCAGCTCCTGAGGGCGGTCCGGACGCGCGCCCGGACCGGCGCGTGACGGGGGCTCCTGAATGCCAGCGGTCCCTCCCTTCGTCGATTCGAGACCTTGGACAGGCGCGCGGCCCGGCAGGGTTGCCCGGAGACGAGGCCGCCCTACCTTCGCCACAATGAGCGAGGACCTCTCCTTCCGCCGGAACATCGGCCTGTTCGGCGCGGTGATGATCGGGATCGGGGCCATGATGGGTCCCGGGATCTTCGCCCTGCCGGGCGAGGTCGCCAAGCTGGTCGGCCCGGTCGGGATCGGGGTGTACGCGGTCACGGGGCTCGTCACACTCCTCACGGCGCTCAGCTACAGTGAGCTCGGAGCCGCCATCCCTCTGGCCGGCGGCGGCTACTCCTTCACCAGCAGAACGCTGCCGCGGCCGCTGGCGTTCCTGACGGGCTGGTTCTTCTGGATCGGCAACACGCTGGCGTGCGCGATGTACGCGGTGATCTTCGCGATCACGATCCGCGGCTACTTCTGGCCGCACGCGAGCCTCTCGGCGATCGCGCTCGTCACCACGATCGTGTTCGCCGGCGTGAACCTGTTCGGCGCCTCCGAGGCCATCCGGGTGATCACGGCCATGAACCTGGTCGAGCTGGCGGTGCTCGTGGTCGTGGCGGCGCTGGGGGTGGCGAAGGTCGAGGCGCCGAACCTCCACCCGCTGGCCCCGGTCGGGTGGGGCGGGTTCATGCCCGCCATGGCGCTCATCTACATTTCGTACGTGGGCTTCGAGCTGATCACCGTGGCCTCCGAGGAGATCATCGCGCCCGGGAAGACGATCCCCCGCGCGATCCTCATCACGCTTCTCGTCGCCACGGGCATCTACGTGTTCGTGGTGTGGGTGATGATGGGGACGACCCGCCACGAGAACCTGGCCGGGACGGATGTCCCGTTCATCCTCATGGCCGAGCGCATCCTGGGCGGCTGGGGCCGGTGGGCGGCCATCGTCGCCACGATCATGGCCAGCCTCTCGGCCTTCAGCGTGACCCTGGGCGCGAGCGCCCGGGTGCTCTACGCCCTGGGGCGGGACGGACACTTCCCCAAACCGTTCGCGCGCCTCCACCCCCGGTTCCGCACGCCGCACATCGCCCTGGGCGTGTGCGCGGCGGTCGTGGCGGGGTTCGCGGCCTCGGGGATCGTGCGCTTCGTGGCCTCCGTGAGCGACTTCGGCTACCTCATGGGCCTCGGGGTCGTGAACTACGCGGTCCTGGCGCTCCACCGCCGGATGCCGAACCTGCGGCGCCCGTTCACGGTGCCGTTCTACCCGTGGCTCCCGATCGTCGGGATCGTCTCGTGCTGGATGTTCGTCCCGTTCCTGGAGCTGCGGAGCTTCGCCCTGGGGGGCGCGCTCACGGTCATGGGCGCGGGCGTCTACCTCACCCGTCCGGAGAACCGCCAGCGGGCGGCGGCCGCGTTGCCGCTCGCCCGCCGGCGGATTACCTCGTGGATACGCAGACTGGGCAGGGAGCACATGCGCGTACTCATCATCAGCGGCGGACGGCAGGGCCGGAACATCGCCGATCGGCTCCTGGCCGCCGACGACTACCGCCTGGTCTTCCGGGCGGCCGAGCACCAGATCACCTTCATCGAGGAGGACGAGGCGCGCTGCCGCGAGCTCGAGCAGCGCTACAACGTCCCCATCTACCAGGGCGACGGCACCAAGCAGGACCTCCTCGAGCAGGTGGGCCCCGAGAACGTGGACGTCACGATCGCGGCCTCGGAGGACGACGGCCGGAACGTGATCTCGGCGCTGCAGGCGCGCCGCCTGGGCATGGGGCGGGTCATGGCCATCGTGCAGGACCCCGAGTACGTCTCTCTCCTCGAGGACGAGGGGATCCTGGCGATCAGCGCGCCGTGGGCCACGGCGGCCATGGTCGAGAACTACCTGGACCGGCCCGGCGTGGCCGAGCTGTTCGAGATCGGCTCGGGCGTGGCCAGCCTGGTGAGCGTCCCGGTCCCCGACGGGGGTCCGGCAGCGGGCGTCCTCATCCGCGACATCCCGATCCCCACAGAGTGCGTGGTGGCCGCCGTGATCCGCGGGGACGAGTTCGTGGTGCCGCGCGGAGACACGCGGGTCGAGGCGGGAGACTACGTGGTGCTGGTGGGCCCGGCCGACGCGGTCAAGGAGGCGCAGAAGGTGGTGGTGGGAGAGGGATGAGCGGAGGGAAGAGCGGCCGGTGAGCGCCATGATCCTGCACTTCGACCTCGAGACCACGGGCCTGGACCCCGGGCGCTCGCGCATCGTCGAGCTGGCGGCGTTCGAGGGCCCGGGCGATCCGGGAGCGGCCGAGCGGCCGCGGACGGCCTACCTGGGACGCTTCGATCCGGGGGTCCCGATCCCGGCGGACGCGTCCGCGGTGCACGGGATCACGAACGCGGACGTGCGGGGCGCGCCGCGCTTCGAGCGGGAGGCGCCCGCCCTCCAGCGGCTGTTCGAGGGGCGGATCCTGTGCGGCTACAACATCCGGAGCTTCGACACGCCGCTCCTGGACGCGGAGCTCCGCCGCGCGGGCCAGCCGGGCCTCGGGCTCGAGAGCGTGCGCGAGATCGACCTGTACCGCGTGTGGACGGCGATCGAGCCGGGCGAGGCCCGGGGCGAGCGGACCCTCACGGCCGCGGTCCGCCGCTTCCTGGACCGGAGCCACGGGGGAGCCCACGCCTCGGCGCACGACGCCGGGGTCCTGCCGCCTCTCCTCGAGGCGATGCGGGGGGCGTTCGGTCTGGGCGAGACGGAGCTGCTGGACCTCACGTGCCCGCCCGAGGAGGTCGACCGGGCGGGGAAGCTCCGGCGGGCCGGCGGGGAGGTGGTGTTCGGCTTCGGCCGCCACGCCGGCGAGCCGGTGACCGGGCACCCCGACTACGTGGACTGGATCCTGTCGGCCGACTTCCCCGAGGAGACGAAGCGGATCCTGCGGGGGCTGCTGGGGGGCTGAGCGCGGGGCGACCCTGGAGCCCCGCCTCAGGTTGTACTCTTACGTACGACTCCCTCCGCCTTGTATCTCGACATGCAGGGCCGTGACATGTATGATTATGCGCATAGCAATCGTACCTGTATGTTCAGATACATGGAGGAGGCGATGAGCGAGCGCATGGTCCTCATCGGCGACCTGGTGGGCTCGCGCTCGCTGCCCGACCGCGCGGAGGTCCAGCGCCGGCTGGTCGCGGCGGTCGAGGCGGCGAACGCGGAGCGCGCGGAGGCCCTGGCGGCCCCGCTCGCGCTCACGGCCGGCGACCAGGTGCAGGCCCTCCTCGCCGACCCGTCCGCCGCGGTCGATCTCGTGACCCGGGTCTCGGACGCGCTCCGGCCGGTGGGGCTGGCGTGGGGGCTGGGTCGGGGGCCGCTCACGACGGACCCGTCCCCGGACGTCTCGGCCATGGACGGGCCCTGCTTCCACCGCGCCCGCGAGGCGGTCGAGGACGCCGCCCGGGAGGGCGCGTGGCTCGCGGCCCGCGGCTTCTCGGACGTGGACGACCGGGTGCTCTCGGGCCTGTTCCGGCTCCTGGGCGTCGTCCGCGCTGGCTGGACGGACACGCAGTTCGACTACGTGCGGGCGTCCCGGGACCGCACCCAGCGGGAGGTGGCCGCGATGTTCGAGCGCGACGAGACGACGGTGAGCCGGACGCTCTCCCGGGCGCACGTCCGGGACCTGCTCGAGGGCGAGGAAGCGGCGCGCGCGCTCCTGGCGGCGTACCGCGAGGGCCGGGAGGCGGCGGGGCGAGCGCGTGAGACGGTGACCGCGACGTGAGCTCCGTGCTCGCCGGGCCCCGGATCACGCTCCTCGCCCTCCTCGTGGCGGGGCATCTCCTGGCGGACTTCCTGTTCCAGACGCGCGCGGGGCCGTTCGCACGCTCGTGCTCTTCCTCGTCTTCTACGGACAGTGGGCGGCGGCCGTGCTCCTCCTCACGGCCAAGTCGATCGCGCGCTTCGAGGAGCTCAAGGACCGGCGGTTCGCCGAGTACTACCTGGTCGGGACGCTGGCCAGCCTGCTGGTCGCGGTGGCGACCGGGCTGGCGCCGGTGATCGTGCTGGGGGGTGGAACGATCTGAGTCATCTCCCTCAGCCCGCCGGGTGCTCCGCTACTCCCCCGGGTGGTACACGCTCTCCGTGTGCCCCTCGAGCTGCGCGGGATAGAAGTAGACGACCCTCAGGTTCCCCGTGGCGTACCTCGCCGCCTCGTCGTCGAAGTGGGCCGAGCCGGGGTCGCCGCTCTCGCCGCCGGCGGTGATCGCGCGGGCCCGGATCGAGTCACCGAACTCGATCGAGGCCACGAAGCTGTTCCCGCTGTTCCCGTACCACTTCTTGGTGCCGTACTGCCGCGCGCCGAACGAGGCCAGCGAGCCCCAGCGCGAGGAGGTGAAGGGGACGGGGATCGAGGGCTTCGCGTCGTCGAACCGGGGCTCGATCGAGTCGTCGAGGCGCTGGAAGCGGTTTATGTCGCCCCACGTGGTCCGCCACGTGCCGAAGTCGGCGCCGAGGCCGTCGACGGCGGCCGAGAGGGCCTCGACCAGGTCGCGCGGGTCCATGCGCTCGGCCACGTACTCCGACGGCGACATGTCCGCCTCCCGCGCCCCCGAGTACATGGTCCTCGACAGCGCCGTCCCCCAGTACACGGCCAGCGACGTGGCCACGGAGTTCACCCCCCAGCGCTCGTCCCAGCCCTCGAGCACGGCGACCGGTTCGGCGAGCTTCGCCCTGAGGGAGTCTCCTGCGGGGAGCTCCTTCCACGCCTCGACCAGCGACGGGATCGTCGCCTCGAAGAAGGGCAGGTGGCTGTCGAAGCCGAGCTGGATGAGCGAGGCGACGGTGAGCCGGTGCGGCTTCCCCTCCAGGAGGTCGATGGCGTGGCGGCCGCGCGGGGACTCGTGGGTGCCGGTCTCCACGTAGGCCGGGAAGTCGGAGCGCTCGGGGCTGTCGGGACCGGCCGCCGACCACGGCCAGTTGTTGGAGTTGTAGACCCAGCCGACCTCGGGGTCGATCGCGTTCGGGGTCTCGTCGATCGAGAGGACGCCGCGGTAGTCGGTGGCCGGGTCGCTCCCGTCCACCGGCTCCGTCCAGTCGAGCGACGAGTCGCGGCGGGGGATGTAGTTGGAGTGGAAGTAGGCCACGTTCCCGCTGTCGTCGGCGTAGATCGTGTTGTTGGACGAGTTGGTGTGGAGCTCCATGGTCTTCCGGAAGTCGGCCAGGTCCTTCACCTTCGTGCGCCGGACGTCCTGGATGAGCGCGCGGATGGGCCGGTACATGAGGCTGGTGGTCACCCACTTCCCGTCCTGCTTCCGGACGACGGGGCCGTGGGGCGTGTAGTAGGCGGTGAAGGTGCGGCGCTCCATGCCGTGATCGGTGCGATACGGCACGGTGATCTCCCGCGTCCGCACGGGGTGCCACGATCCGCCGTGGAGGTACTCCCAGCGGCCGTCCTTCTTCCTCACGGTCTCGAGGAACTCGTCGATGTTGTCGACGCCGCTCGAGGTGTGCATCCACCCGGCGTGACGGTTCCAGCCCTGATAGACGAAGAACTGGCCCCACGTCACCGCGCCGTAGGCGTCCCAGCCCTCGTCGCTCGTCATCTGGAGCTCGGCGCGGAAGTAGAAGGTCGTGTGCGGGTTGATGTACAGGAGCGAGTGTCCGTCGAGAGTGTTCTTGGGGGCGATCGCGATCCCGTTCGAGCCGGAAGGCTCCCGGCGCCATGAAGGCACCTCGGCCACGGCCACGGTCGTGTCCCCGTAGAAGGCGGCGAGGTCGCGGGTGCTCACCCGCGTCACGTCGCCGCCGATCGAGCCCTCGGTGAAGGTGAGCGCCATCCACGGCTCGAAGCGGTCGATGACGCGGGGATGGACGTCGGGATGAGTATAGAGGTAGTAGTTCAGCCCGTCCGCGAAGGCGTCCATGAGCGTCTTCAGCCACCCGGGGCTCCGCTCGTACTGCGCCTTCGCCGAGTCGACGGGGACGAACATCTTCATGCGCAGGTCCTGCCAGACGGCGTCCTTCCCCTCGAACTCGGCCCGGCGGCCCATGGCGTCGATGTAGTTCATCTCGACGCGCTTGAAGTCGTCCTCGGCCTGCGCGTACTCCATCCCGAACACGGCGTCCGCGTCCGTCTTCCCGTGGACGTGCGCGATCCCCCAGTCGTCGCGGGTGATCGTGACGTCGGCGGCGTGCGCCTTCCAGCGGGCGAGCTCCCGAGCGGACTGCGCGGCGGCCCGGGTCGCGGCCGGAGGTGCGGAGAGGAGCGCGGCGGAGAGGGCCGCGGCGGTGATCAGTGAGGACGGCCTGGTCATGTTCAGCCTCGCTGGCGGGCGGACCGTGGACGCTCGGACGGTCGCCAACCTGCGGGGCCGGTGGGTCCGGCGCTACCTCCGCGCGCTCAGCGCTTCACCCGGAACGCGATCGGCCGGGCGATCCACACGCCGATCGGGCGGTCGCGGTTCACGGCCGGGTCGCGGCCGATGTCGGTCCGCGGCATCGTGAGGTCGTCGCGCACGTCCGCGTCGGCCCGAGCCACCGCGACCATCGTCGTTGCCGGAACTTTCGAAATCGCCCCGCGCGTGGTAGCGTCCGTGGAAGTTCCCTCCCGTGGAGGACGCCATGGTCCGGATGTTCATACGGCACCGGGTCCGCGACTTCGAGTCGTGGAAGGAGGTGTACGACGAGCTCGTCGAGGAGCGCCGGGCCAGGGGCGCGCGGGAGTCGGCCGTCTACCGGTCGACCGACGATCCGCACGACGTCACGGTGTGGAGCGACTTCGACGAGCTGGACGACGCCCGCAGCTACGTGCTGTGGCGCGGCCTGCACGAGGCGATGGAGCGGGCGGGCGTCGAGGGCGAGCCCACGATCTGGTTCGCGCTGAAGGTCTGAGCCCGCCCCCGCGATCAGCCCTTCTTCAGGTCCAGCGACCCGTTCACGGACTGCAGCGTGAGCGACGTGCCGCCGCCGCCGATCGTCCCCGACAGGCGATGACCGACGAACTTTCCGCTCACCGTGAGCGGGAAGTCGGTCGAGATCCCGCCACTCACGGTCTTCGCCTCGACGTCGAGCGCGGCGTCGGGCGGGAGGACGAGCGAGATCGAGCCGTTCACGGTCTTGAAGTCGAGCCCGTCCGGCGCCTTCGTCGAGCCCATGCGGGCGTGGATCGAGCCGTTCACGGTGTGGGCGTCGGCCCACGAGGTCGTCTCGAGCGAGATCGAGCCGTTCACGGTCCGGGCTCGGACGGGGCCGCTCAGGCCGTCGGCCTCCACCTCGCCGTTCACCGTGACGGGCGTGAAGGCGACGCCCTGCGGGACGCCGACCTCGAACTCGACCCGGACGTCGTTGTCGTGGACCTTCTGGTGTCCGCCGCCGGGCTCGCACGTGTTCTCGCGGCCGTGCTCCCCGGGATAGACGGCGCACAGGGTCACGTTCCCGTCGTGCCTCACGACCTCGACCTTCACGCTGGTCGGGTCGCTGTCGCGGCCGGTGAGCGTGGCGTGGACGGTGGCCTCGCGGCCGCTCACCGCGTGCGCGGCGATCCCGCCGTTGATCCCACGGATCTCCAGCGCCTTGCCCGCGTCGATCTGGCCCTTCCAATCGAAGGTGGAGCTCTTCTCGGAGCCGGCGGCGCGGCCGGCCGCGCGCGTGACCTCGCGCGTGGCGGTCGAGGCCGCGCTGGCCGTAGCGCGCACCGTGTCCCGGATCGCGCCCTGCGCGGCGTCGCAGGCGGAGAGCGATACGAGGAAGGCCGCGCCGGCGAGGGCGGCGGTGGGGAACGTGGGTCTCTTCATGACGGGCTCCTTGTCATGCCTGCTTCCGGGTCGTCGCGAGCGGTCACGGGGTCCCATACGGGTGTGGAGTAGATCGAGTGTCAACGACGCGCTACCGTTCCTTGGACGACGCCGGGGCGTCGGGGGTTGGAACGGGGGGCGGGCGCGCTTTCGCGAACCATGTCGCTCCGAACCCGAATCACGACGCCCGAGCCGACGACGCACCCGACTCTCGACCAGACCTGGAGAGACCGTGATTCGATCCAATGTCCGGCCGTCCGTTCCGGCGGCCCCGCTGGTGGCGCTGTGGATCTCGCTGGCGGGCGTTCCCGCCCCTGCGGTGGCCGCGTCTGCCGGGCCTGCCGCGCTTCCCGGGCCTGCCGCGCTTCCCGGGCACGCCGCGCGTCCCGGGCCCGCCGCGTCGGGGGCCTCCGCCGCGACTCTCATGGGCCGCGACACCGTCCCCTCGCCCGCACGGGTGCGCCACTACGCGGACAGCCTGGCGCGCGCGGCGCTCGAGAGCGGGCCGGGGGCCGGGCTCACGATCGGCGTCGTGCGGGGCGGGGACACGCTGGTGTGGGGCGGCTGGGGCGAAGCGAACGTGGAGCTGGACGCCCCGACCGGGCCGGGGACGATCTACCGGATCGGCTCGGTGACGAAGCAGTTCACCGCCGCGCTCGTGATGCGGGAAGCGCAGGCCGGGAAGCTGTCGCTGGACGACCCGATCTCGAAGTACGTGCCCGACTACGACACGCACGGGAAGACCGTGACGCTGCGGGAGCTCCTGGGACACACGGGAGGGGTCCCGAACTACACCGCCTCGCCCGATTTCTCGAAGGAGATGCGCCTGGACCTCTCCGACGAGCAGGTCCTGGCCATGGGCGAGCGCGACTCGCTGGACTTCGATCCGGGGACGGCGTGGTCGTACAGCAACACCGGCTTCTACCTGCTGGGCCTGGTGCTCGAGAAGGTGACCGGCCGGCCGTATGACGAGCTGGTCGACGACAGCCTCGCGGCGCCGCTCGGGCTCGAGCACACGAGCTACTGCTGGAACGGCCCGATCGTACCGGGCCGGGCCGACGGCTACGCGGCCTCGGACTCCGTGAAGGGCCGCGGGAAGCTCGACCACCCCGTCCTCGTGAACGCCGAGGAGCTCAGCATGGGATCGCCGTTCTCGGCCGGGGCGCTGTGCTCGAGCGCCGGGGACCTCGTGCGCTGGACCGGGCTCCTGCACGCCGGGAAGGTCGTGAGCCCCGCGTCTTACCGGCTCATGTCGACGCCCGACACGCTCCCGAACGGCCTCGTCACCCACTACGGCTTCGGCCTGTTCATCGGCGACCTGGACGGGCACCGGGTGGTCTTCCACGGGGGCGGGATCAACGGCTTCCTCACGCACCTGGCCCGGTATCCCGACGACGACATGACCGTGGTCGTCCTCTCGAACGCGACCTCCGTGAACCCCGGCCCGATCGGCGAGAAGATCGCGCGTTTCGCGTTGGGGATCCCGGCGGCCGAGGAGGGCGGAGCCGCGAGCGGCGCCGGAGCGCGGTCGATCCCGTCCGGCCTGGCCGCGCGCGTGGCGGGCACCTACCGGATGATCGACCGCACGCCGCTGGAGGTCGAGTCGAAGGGTGACGGCCTCACGCTCACGATGGGAGAGAGGGAGCCGATGAAGCTCCGCTACCTGGGCGGAGGCGGGAGCGGGGAGCCGGTCTTCGAGCCCGCGGGACCCCCGGGGATGCGCTTCGTCTTCCACCTCCCCGAGGGTAGCGCCCCCGCGCGGAGGGTGACGATGAAGGCGGGGATGGTGGAAGTCGGGGGACTGAGGGTCAAGAAGGCCGAGCGGTAGCTCCTGCTCGGCCCTCCCGCACGGCGTCGCAGTGGACGCCGCCCCTCGGGTCCCGGAAGACCGCGCGGCCGGGCCCCCACCACTCGAGCGCCCAGCCGCCCTCGTGCACGAGCCGGTGGTGGTGGCGGCAGAGGAGGACCGTGTTCTGGAGGCTCGTCTCGCCGCCGTCGGCCCAGTGGGTGACGTGGTGGGCGTCGGTGAAGCGGAGCCCGCAGCCGGGGAAGCGGCAGCCGCGGTCGCGCACCTCGAGGGCGCGGCGGAGGGGCGAAGGGATGGTGCGGGTGCGGCGGCCGACGTCGAGGATCGAGCCGTCCGCGTCGTGGGCGACCTCCACGACCGAGGCGTCGCACGCGACCCGCCGCGAGGTCTCCGCGGAGACGCGCGTTCCATCCTCGAGCTCCGAGCGGCCGGGCTCCTGATCAGCCGAGAGCGTGGCGGCGTCGACGTGCAGGAGGACCTGATAGCGCTCGGCGCGCGTGCCGCTGAGCTGATCAGCCCCTCCGAACCCCGCCGCCAGAGCACGCTCGGCCACGAGCCCGATGGCGTCGGCCCGGCGGCGGGCGGCCTCCTCGAGATGCTCCCCGTCGTGGAAGCGCTCCTCGTCCTCAAAGCGCCCCTGATCGTCGATGCCGGACGGTTCCGCGGAACCGTGATCCCCCTCTTCGCATTCGGACCGGTACAGCGCGTCGCTCGCCGCCTCGATGGCCCGCATGAGGAGGGCGCCGGCCTCGGGCTCGAGCCGGCCGTGGATCACGTACATGCCGTCGTCGTCGGGGAAGATCGAGAGCTCACGGGACGCCCGGCGGAGCTCCTCCCACTCGATCTCGTCCTTCCGGCTCCCGCGCTTCCAGGCGCGCACCACCCGCTCGAGCTGGGCGGCGGTGGAGCCCTCGGCCAGCTCGAGGAGGTCGGCCTCGTTCTCGGGCGTCGCGACGCGTGTCAGCGCGCGCACCTTGGAGAAGGAGAGCCGACCGCGGGCCAGGGAGGCGCCGGTCCGGGGGAGCTCCTCCAGGGCCCGGGCCACCCGCACGTGCTCGCGGGCCGTGCGGAGGTCCAGCCCCGCCCGGAACGCGAGCCAGTGGGCGCACGTCCGGTGGCCGGCCAGCTCCCAGCCCCGCGCCCGGTCGAAGCGCGCGATCATCTCGAGGACCCGCCCCGTGCCGGCATCGATGTGCGCGAACACGACGGCGATCTCGTCCCCCAGCGCCTCAATCGCGTCGACGTCGAGCGGTTCCGCGGAACCGTCGGGAACCGGACGCCCGGCGGGCGCGGGCCCCGCCGCCGACCCGGAGGTGCCGATCGAGGACGCGGCGCCCGCCTCCCGACAAGCCGCCGCCGCAGATACGTTGGACCCCGGCGGAGCACCGGTGGCCTCCGCCGTCGCCTCGTCGCCCGCGTAACGTTCATGCTCGACGTCCCTGACACGCGCTCCATCTCGTCCATGCACGGTTGTCTACTCCTTCCCGAAGACAGCCCGAAGATGGGCCCGAGCCTATACGGGGTCTCAACAGGGCGCTCCGTCGAGGCGAACGCACCCTCCAGGCCATCGGTGCAGAGTGTGATGAAGACCGGTGCACTCGAGGCTCGGAGTGGAGAGAGGCGCAGAAATTCGAGGGCCGCAGACTATTAGCGAGCGAGGCGGGGAGACGGCACCGTGTCAAGAGTGCGAGCAACGACGCAGCGGGTAGAGAACCCCCGATACCTCGTGGGGGGAATCCATCCGTTCGACGGAGGAGCCTTGCCACCACCGTGCGCCGCTGCGGCCCTTCGCCGAAAGATCAGCTCAGAGGAGTCGCCTCATTTCCCAACGCTGCGTTCGGTCACGCGGCTCCGAGTCGGCCTCATCGTCGAACCAGGAGGACCGGAAGTACGTACCACCCTGTGCCGCTCCCCGGGTGGCTGCTCGCCTCAAACTTCATGCGCCTCACCAGGCTCAGGGTCCAGTCGGCCACCAGGTTGGCAAACGGGCCCTCGCCTCGGCGCACGGTCGCCTTCTCCACCGCGCCCTGTTCGTCGAGACAGACGCGGACCCTGGCCAATCGATACACGCGTTCGCTGTCGAGGGCACCGTTCGAACCGACCACGTACCATCGCGTGGTCCTGGCCCAGGCGCTGTCGGGCAGGGCCAATGGATGAGCGCTGCGCCATCGGGCCACGCTTTCACCATTCACCAGCGGGCGGTCCTCACCGAGCTGGTGGATATCTGCGGGTGGCGGAGTCGCACAGTCCCGAACCCGTGACGGATGGGACCCCGCCCCTTGTGCGCCGTGAAGCGTAAAGATCACCAATGAAGCGGTCGCTATGTCGCGGGCCGCCTTACATCCATCTTGGAGCACGGTTCATCCTCCGGCTGGGGAACACCAACCTTCGCGGCGCCAAGTCCAGCATGTTGAATAAAAGGCCGACTGATGACCTCTGCCACCATTGCGGTCGACGGCCCCGGTCGCCGTGCCTTAAGCGACACGGCCGGTCACGGCTAATGGACGGAGGCGCTCTCTATGTGCCGTTCTGAGACGGCTTCTGGATGCGAAAGCGAACGACGACTGGAACCCTCAGCCTTGCCAACTCGCTCGCCCATACGTGCTCGGCATCTGCTCGGTAGATCCTAAGAGATCGCGGGCCGGACAACTGAGCCGCCAGATGGCCGTTGTTGTCGATCACTACCCAGTGACTCTTCGGTCCTGGCCTGTCCTTCAAGCGCAACCAGACAAACCCCTTTTCTCCCAGGATGCAATCCATGACGGGGGGATAGAAGTCCGGCACCCACATCTTCTGAAGAACTCGCTGCTTCAATGCGGAACTGGCCTCCTTCGCGGGCACATGACTTCGAGCCAGCAGCCTGACGACCATACCGTCTCGATCGCTCGCCGTCAGGGGCATCGGACGGTAGCGGATCCGACTGGAATAGACGGACTTCCCATCCGCATCGAGTCGACGGACCACGAAAGACGCGTGGCGTTGGTCGGTAGCCGGCGTACGGTCAACCAGGACGATTCCGTCGCCGTGATGATCCGGCGCCCAGATGGTGACAGCGTCGAAGGGTTGAGGTAGACTCACTGCGTGTCTGCCGTTCACCTGAACTGTCAGGCGGGGATGACCACCCATTAGCCAAGTTACGGTGTCCAGAATGGTCCCTTCTCGTGTGACTCTCAGGATTGGCATGCGGTCCACCGACTTTATCTTCAAGGGCAACGGGCGAGCCACCAGGAGAGCACTATGATCTCCGAGCACGAATTGGGGGGGACCAGTGAGATAGGTGTTTCGAAGCACCTTTCTTCGAAAGAGCTCCGAGGACAGGTACCGGCCTTCTCGTGAAAGGAAGGTGACACGATCGAGGCTTCGATCGGTCACCCAAACAGTGTCGCCGTCGACGCCGATGTCGTAAGGAGCTTCGAACTCACCGGGCCCTCTCCCCCGCCCACCGATCACAGTGACGTCCTCGGGCTTTCCTGAGGCAGCAATCTTTCGGATGGTGCCGTCCGAAGGTTGCGTGATGAAGATGGTACCGTCGGCGGAGACCGCCATGTCGCCTATCGCATTGAAGCTCGTCTTCTCGCCCGCGGCGGTGCCGATCCGCATCTCAGGTCGAAGGTGCCAGAGCTTTGCGGAGTCTACGGGCTGTGGCACTTGGGCGTGCACAGAGTTGGCGAGCAACGCAGCGCTGAAGATTAGAGGCCAAGTACGCATATCGAAGCCCACTCGCTCACAGATCAACTGTGCCTGCAGGTTTTCACGGTCCCGGGATCACGGCACGGCCGGAGCTTGGCAGGGCCTCACACCAGGATTACTCTTGTGTCGTCGCGGAGTTGGACCCCAACTGATGGCGAGTACCGCCGGGCCACGACCAAACCTCGGCAATCGACGTCCTCTTCGAGCCCGCTGGCGACGCGCCGTGGAGCGGTGCTCGCACTCACCTGGGAAAGCAAGGTACCGTCCGGCGATACTGTCGCGTCCGCGACGAAGAACACGCTACAGCCACCACCGTACAAGTCGCAGGTATCCCACGTGAAACCCTCTACCGTGACGTAGATGTTGGTGTCACAACCCTCCCAGCCGCTATTGCCGTACGAGCACCCGTACGAGTAGCAGGCTTCGCACGCTTGAGCAGTGCTCCCGAACGTCAGAAGTCCGAAGGCGAGTATGCCTACCAGACCGCTGCTCTTCAACCACTGCATGGTGAACTCCTTTTAGGTTGGGTATCAGTCTCCCGGGACCGAGGCGCAGACTGCCGCCAGCTCCAGTCGTACAGCACCAGCTCTACCAGATCAGTGTGTCGTACTGCGAGAAGTCTATATTTATCGGACAGCGAGCTCACGAATCCTAGAGGAACGTTGACTTCTGTCCGCTTGAGCAAGACACCGGTGGTATCGTAGTGCAGGACGCAGCGCTGCTCCCCTCGAAGATTGGTTAGGGTCTGGAGGAAGCCAGCTGGACCCAATGATACAGTCGGCAGGGAGACCCAAGCGTATGGTTGACCGGCTCCTCCCCCGGCACCGCCTTCATGTGAGTTGTGCGGTAGGTCCGGGCCGAACATCTTGAGAGTGTGCCCGTCAGATGCCAAGTGTCTTATCTTGAAGGGCGGCGCCAGCTCAGTGACGAGCAGCCCGGACCGGGTGGCGGAGAGTTGAAAGGACAGCGCGTCATCGCGCGCGTCTTGGAGACCCGATATTATCCTGGCAATGAGCTTGGAGCCCGCATGCCGCGTCCTTCGGTAGATTTCGTACAGGCTGTCTCCGACAGGAGCACCGAGGAACCATGCACCGTTCGTCCTCGTCGCAGCGGTGATGTGTCGCGGGGTTGGGATCGACACCTCCCAAGCAGGACCGCTGGACACCCGATAGCCAATGATGCGTCCGGTATGTGCATCCACCGCCTCAAGTAGCGTGTCCCCGCGTACGAAGGCCATACTCAAAGGCGTGAACCCCAGGCGCTCGAAGTGGGGAGGTCCGTGGGGACGACGGATCCAAAGGGTGGGTGGGCGAGCAGACCAAGCAGCGATGGCTCCGGAGTGGCCTATGGTAGCTCCGGTCATCCGGAATGAATCCGGGACGGAGTAGGATGCTATCTCTCGCAATTCGAGCCTGAAGGGGCGTCGAGCGCTAGGGCCAGGCCCACAGCCCGCCGAACCGGTCGCCATTACCGATGCGGTAGCCATCGAGACAAAGAGACGCCATCCGGCCGGTGAGGGTCCAGTTGTCGCTCTCGAAGACTGGCTTGGCCGCTCTCCTCCGAGCCACACTGCCTCGGTCCCTTCCGCCACGAGCGCCTGTCCGACCCCATTCATAACTGGCGGGACGACCCTCCTCCGGTCCGGTCGCCGAAGGTGCTCACCGGGGCCAGGTACCATTTGAACCCGAGTTGCGTCGTATAAGGTTTCATGGCTTCGTGACCGGTCGCAGGTCCCAAACGTGATCTGCGTACAATAGATTAATCTAGAGGCGCCTCTCAACGCGCTATCATCAAGCTGTGGAGCGACCGGCAGATCCAAAGCTTCGGGACACTCGGTCGTGCGGCCTCACGGCCCCGTCCGAACAATTCTCCGTCGGGAAAGGAGCTTCGTGCCGGGAAGGGGTACGGCCTACCCCCCCAGCCCCTCTCCGGCGAACCGGGCGTCCGCCGGGGCCAGCGGAAGCGCCGGGAGCTCGGAGACCGCGACCCACCGCAGCTCCCGGTGCTCGAGCGCCCGCGGCTGGCCCTCGATCTCGGCCGGCACGAAGTGGATCTCGAACCGCGAGCCCGGATCCCGCGTCGCGAACATCGGCTCCCCCGCCCGCATCAGCGACACCCGCAGCTCCTCGCGCAGCTCCCGCCCGAGCGCATCCGCGAAGCTCTCGCCGTCGAGCACCTTCCCGCCGGGAAACTCCCACATCGAGGCGTGGCGCTTCCCCTCGGGACGGAGGCCCAGGAGGACGGCGCCCTCGCGGCGGATGACCGCGGCGACCACGGGGACGGGGGAGCGCACGGTCCGCGGACCCGCCGGATCTCCCGTCAACTCGCCCGCGCCTGCTCGAGGAACTCCTCGTAGCGCCGGGCCAGGCGGTCCTCCTCGGGCCACTGCGAGCGGCTCCCGGGGAGCTGGATCCGCTCGTGGTGGAGCGACTGGATGCTGTGGACGAGCGTCGGTCCGTCCTCTTCCTCCAGGAGGTCGGGCCGCGCCTCGAACACGTAGTCGGGGCGCACGCCCAGGAAGCCCCGGTCGAACGCCGCGTGGTGGAAGCGGCACAGGGCGAGGCCGTTGGTCACCCGGGGCTCGCCGGCCGGATCCGTGTCGGGGATGATGTGCGCGGCGTCGAGGAGCTCCTCGTGACGGAAGCGGCAGAAGGAGCACTCCGACCGGTAGGCCTCGAGGACCCGTTCGCGAAACGCGCGCTGGTGGAGGCGGCCGCGGGTCACCGACGTGATGTAGCGCCGGCGGCCCTCGGCCCCGGGCTCGTGCACCGCGAGCGGCGACTCGAGGTCGAGGCCCAGGTGGTCGGCGTCGTCCACCGCCACCGAGAACGTCAGGGCCCCCGGGTCGTCGCCCACGATGAACACCGGCCACGCGGCCACGTACTTCCCCGGCACGACGCCGTGGAAGTAGACGAGCGGGAGCTGCTTCTCCATGGCGGTCCGCAGGCCCACGTTGTCGCGGTGCCCGGGGTCCGTGCCGCGGTAGCGGTACGCCAGGAGCCCGTCCGTGCCGAACGCGTCGTCGTAGGGACCCCTCGGGGACGTGGTGATCGACAGGGGGAGCTCCATGACCGCGGGCTTGAAGATGCCCTGCGGACCCAGCATCGGGACGCGCTTCCCGTCGAGCGTGAACCCCTCGGCCAGGAGCGTGCGCGGGAGGACGTCGCCGTGCCGGTCGACCCGGCCCGCGAGCCAGTCGAACGCGGCGCTCCGCACCCGGGCGTCGTGCTGCCGGTCAAACACCGGGCGAGGAGCCGCGTCCGGGGCGGGGCGCAGAGGAAGCCATGCCTCACGCTACGGAGGGCGCGGCCTCCCCGCGAGGGCGCGTCGGAGAGCGACGAGGCCGCGCCCCCGCGAGGCCGCGTCCAGGATTCCCGGGTCCGCGCCGGAGCCCCGCGCGCCCCTCCCCTACATCGGCAGCCAGTAGGTGATCTTCACCTCGAACGTGTTGTCCGGGGGCAGATTCTCGAGCGCCGAGAGGTCGGGTCTGCGACGCTCGTCACGAACTGGGCGCGCGAGGCCGTGCAGGCGTACCGCGGCCCGAGCGAGACCTGCACGTTGGGGGAGGGGCGGAAGCTGGCCGAGAGCCTCACGGACGTGCTGAGCTGGCTCACCACGTCGAAATAGAGATCGCCCGCGCGCTCCATGGCCTCCGAGATTCGCGGCCAGTCCCGCCCGGCTCCGCGGAACACTTCGCGGAGGGCGTCGCGCTTCTCCTCGTCCGAATCGGGGCGGGGGCCGTCAAGGAGCTCGTCGCGGGGGCGGTAGCCGTCTTCGGTTTCGGCCCCGCTATTCCCCGAGCACCGAACCGGGCGCGTGGCGGAAAGGATCGACGACCAGGAGCCCGTCCAGGTCCTGTCCGTCCTGGAGATCCTCCGAGAGGAGGTGGTCGCAGCCCAGCCGGCGTGCCGCCGCGACGATGAGGGCGTCCCAGAACGCAAACCCGAAGCGGTCCTCCGCCTCCCAGGCCGACTCGATCAGGGCGCCGTCCAGCCCAAGGGGTTGCCAGGCGCCGAGCGCGCGCACGTCCGTGCGGGCCGACGCGGGGTCGAGGCCGGGCTGGAGCTTCCGGGTGACGGTCACGTAGTACTCGTGAAGGACCTGCGCGCTGAGCCGCCCCTCACGCGCTTCCCAGAGGGCGTCCATCCAGTCGGAAGCGGCGGGCTGCTTCTCCGGCTCGGACCCGTCCCGGGCGTAGACGAGCACGTTCGTGTCGACGAAGACCGTCACGTCCCGCTCCCGCGCCGGTGAACCTCCTCGCGCGAAGGGTAGCGGCCGCCTCGCTTGAGGCGTCGCACGGGGCCGGCCCGCCAGCGCTGCATCGAGGCCTCGTAGCTCCGCTCGCGCTCCATGTGCTCGCGGAGGAGGTCCCCGAGGAGGCGCGAGACGCTCGTGTCGCGCCGGGCCGCCTCGATCCGCGCCCAGCGCGCCGTCTCCTCATCCAGGCTCACCGTCACGTTGCGCTTGCTCATGACACGAAGTTCGTGCAGCACGATGTTCGTGTCAATATGGGTGGGGGTCGTCGTCCGCTTCGGGCACCGGTCTCACATCCCCTCCAGCCCCGCCAGCAGCTCCACCGGCGAGAGCGCCTGGACCCCGGCGCCCGCGAAATCGTCTGCGTTCCGGGTCACGAGCACGTCGGCCCGGATCTTTTCCGCGCAGACCGCCTGCACCGCGTCCTCGAAGTCCTCGAGCCCGAGGTCGAGCGCGTGGAGGAGCCGGTCCTCGTTCACCGGTACCACCCCGAGCACGCGGAGCAACTTCCGGACGGTCGCTGTGGCGAGCTCCCTGCCCCCGTGCTTCGCGACCAGATAGTGGAGGGTCGTCACCGTGTGCGCGGCCACGAAGCCCTCGGCCCGGCCGGCCTCGACGAGCTCGAGTACCCGCGAGGAGTGCTCCGCCCACGGGTCCCGGTCCGCGAGGACGTCGAGGACGACGTTCACGTCGACGAGCCACCTTACGGAGAGTGCTTCTGCTCGAGGTGGAGACGGTGCTCCTCGACCGAGGCATCGCGGGGCAGGATGCCCCTCAGCTCCGAGACGATGGACGTGCCGCTCGTCTCCCGGGGCTCCTCGTCCGTGAGGCCACGAAGGCGCTTCTCCACCAGGGCGGACACGCTGGTCCCCCACCGGCGGGCCAGAGCCTTGGCCCGGCGGATGACGTCACGGTCGATGCTCAGGGTCAGCTTCCCCTTTCTCGGCATGGCGGCGTCCGGGGCGGAGGGATACGTATGAATTACTCAGACTATACGTATGTTAACCGCCGGACCCCCGCGCGGTTCCGCGGAACCGTCCCCGTCGGCGCCGCCGCCAGGGCCTCCGCGGGAGCCGGCACCCGCACGCTCCTCGCCTTTCCCCCACGCCGCCCCCTCCCGATCTTGTCCACGATGCGACAGGGCCGGGCGCGCCCCCCCGGCGCGGCCGGCGGCTCCCTTCCCGAGCCAGGAGCACGCCCGCCATGGCACGAGCTTCCGCTTCCGATCCCGCCCGCCGCGCCCTCGCCTCGAGCTTCTCCACGCTCCTGATCGCCGTCACCGCGCTCTCAACGGTCGCGCCCGCCCGTGCGGCGGCTCAGGCCGACTCCGTCACCAGGAGCCGGAAGATGGTCGGCGGCGCCGTGAAGCCCGCCGAGGCCGCCCCCGACTCCCCCCGCGCCATGTCGCTGGTCGACATCATGAACGTGCCGCGGATCGGGAGCCCGCGGCTGTCGCCAGACGGGACGCGGCTGGTGTACACGAGGAGCACGGCCGACTGGAAGGCCGACGAGCGCGTGTCCCACCTGTGGCTGGTCGGCGCGGACGGGAGCGGCGCGCGGCAGCTCACCCGGGGCGAGGAGGG
>DATFLN010000035.1:0-35088 GCA_035267645.1 Gemmatimonadota bacterium
GGGCGCCGGTTTTCGAGACCGGTGCATTGCCGTTCTGCCACCCCTCCGGAATCGGACCGGACGCCTGGCGTCCGCCGATCGAAACGAAGCGCGGACCGCCCGTCCGGGCCCCCGCGCCTCGCGGAGCTCATCTGTCACGGACGGGGTGGGATCTGGTGCGCGCAGCGCACTCCGAGGATCGGCCGCAGGACCGACCGCAGGAGCACCCACGAGGCGTCCCACCCGTCAACTAACGCCCGTAGCGTATGTCACAACGGACGGGGTGGGATTTGAACCCACGAGGCTCTTGCGAGCCCACACGCTCTCCAGGCGTGCGCCTTAAGCCACTCGGCCACCCGTCCCGGGGCGCTCCGACAGGGAAAGCGGAGGGGGAGGGATTCGAACCCTCGCGGGCGCAAAGCCCAACGCCTTAGCAGGGCGCCGCCTTAAGCCACTCGGCCACCCCTCCATGTTCGGTCGCTACGCGCGGGTTCGGGGCCCGCGCCGCGCCGTGCTGTCAGACCACCCCGAAAACGACAGGAGGTGAAGGACACACTCGTCGTGCCTTCACCCCCGAGAAGTTGGCCCGCCTGGGTTCGAACCAGGAATCTCTTGGTCCAGAGCCAAGCGTGTTGCCAGTTACACCACGGGCCAACGCGGCATCCGGACGTCGCCGGTCCGGGCCGTGACGGGCTCCGGGCGGAGCCCCGCCCCCTCGCCGGAGGGCCGTCGAGAATAGCCTATCCCACGGTGGCTGACAAGTTCCCGATACGCCCCGCGCTGCCGGGACGCACGGCCTTCCAGGTGCGCCCGCGGCCTGCGGCGGACGGACGGCGTCCCCCGCCTTCAGCCCTCTTCGGCGTCCACCTCGCGGAGGAGCGTGAGGTCCCCCTCGCGGCCGTCGCACGCCGCGTCGAGGTCCGCCTGGAGCCGCACGAGGCGGTCGTCGCCGAGCGCCGCCTCGTCGCCCGAGTCGAACCGCGCGATCTCCACGAACCGGCCGCGCCGACCCTCCCGCTCGAGGAGCTCGGTCTCGATCCCCATCTGGAAGAGGATCCCGCTCCACTCGGTCCACGCGGCCAGGTAGCGCTCGCGCGCCGCCTCGGACACGGTGGCCTGCACGACCTGCCATTTCACGCTCTCACCCTCCGTCTTCGCGAGGTGCCCGGCGCCACGACCCGGCCCCGGGCCCCGGCCGGCGCGGCGAGCGCCATACGCTCGGCCAGCTCCGCCGCCACGGCCGGGTCCAGGGTCCGCAGACACAGCAGCCGGCGCGGATCCACCCGCCCCCCGAGCCGCGGCCTGCAGGCCACGTCGGCGAGCACGAAGCGCGCCACCCGGAGCGTCCGCTCCAGGCGCGGCGTGGGCGCGGGCGGGAGCGCCACGGCGGCCACCTCCCGTCCCCGCAGGCCCGCCGCCACCTCCCGGAAGCGCCTCCGGAGGACGGGGCTCACCGAGACGAGGAGGATGACCGCGCCGACGGCCATCCGGAGGAGGAAGCGCCGCTCGGGAGAGCCGCCGGGAGGTCGGAGCGGTACGACCTCCACCCAGGGCGGAAGCGCGGCGCGGAGGCCGGACACGTGCCGGGCCGAGGCCGCCACGACCGACCCCTCGGCCCGCCCGGGCCAGCGGCGGAGCTCGGAGGGCAGGGCGCCCTCGATCCGGACGGCCGGGAGGAGCGCCTGCAGCTCGGCCCTCCACAGGGCCGCCAGGCCGGGCTCGTCCTCGGCCACGATCACGCGGCCCGCCCCCAGCGAGGCACGCCAGCGCGAGAACAGCTCGGCCAGCTCGGCCGTCCCCGACCCCCTCTCCCGCTCCCGCGCCACGAAGGCCCGGAAGGCGTCCGTCGCGGCTCCGGATCCGGCCCCGGGCTCGGGGCCGCTCACGTAGGCTCCGCTCCCGGGCCGCACCCGCACCAGCCCGTCCCCGGCCAGGTCCCGGTAGGCGGCCAGCACGGTCCCGCGGTCGACGCCCAGCCGACCCGCCAGGGCCCTCGCGCTCGGCAGCCTGTGCTCCGGATCCCAGCGTCCCCCGCGCACCGCCGCCCCGATCTGCGCGGCCAGCTGCCGGTGGAGGGGAATCCGGCTCTCCGGGTGGAGCCGGAGGGACAGCCAGGGGACGGGTCCCGTGGCCGGGTTCTCCGCCGCCGCGTCCGCCCCCACGAGCCGTTCGCGCGCCTCGCCTCGCTCCATCCTCGCCTCCCGTTCGAGGGTCTCCCGGCGACCACCTGTCGGGAACCGGGCCGGGCCCTTATCTATGGGGCCGTCCTCAACCCTCGCTCATCCGGAGACAGATGCCGTGGCGATGAAATTCCTTGTGCTGGGGGCGGGCCTGCAGGGGTCCGCCTGCGCGTACGACCTCCTCGGGCAGGACGACGTCGAGCGGGTCACCCTGGCCGACCTGTATCCCTCTGGCCCGCCGTTCCTGCCCGACGACCCCCGGCTCCGGCGCGTGGAGACGGACTTCACCGACGAGGACGCCCTGGCCGACCTGATGGAGGGCCACGATGTCGTGCTCTCGGCGGCCCCCTACTACTTCAACGGCACCCTGGCGCGGCTGGCCATCGGGGCCGACGCCGACTACAGCGACCTGGGCGGCAACACCGACATCGTCTTCGAGCAGCTGGACATGGCCGGGGACGCCGCCGCCTCGGGCTGCACGCTCGTCCCCGACGTCGGCCTCGCCCCCGGGATGGTGAACGTGCTCGCGGCCGAGGGGATCCGGCGCCTGGAGGAGGCGGCGTCGGTCAGCATGTACGTGGGCGGTCTCCCGCAGCACCCCCACCCGCCGCTCAACTACCAGGTGGTCTACTCGCTCGAGGGCGCGCTCGACTACTACACGACCCCCTCGTGGATCATCCGTGGCGGGAGCCGACAGGAGATCGAGGCGCTCACCGAGGTCGAGACGCTGGAGTTCGACGAGCTGGGCGAGCTCGAGGCGTTCCACACCGCGGGCGGGGCGTCGACCATGCCCTTCCGCTTCGAGGGCGCGGTGGACCGGCTCGAGTACAAGACGCTCCGCTACCCGGGCCACGCGGTGATCATGCGCGCCATCCGGGACCTCGGGCTCCTCTCCGAGGAGTCCCTCGCCCTGGACTCGGCCGAGGTCGTCCCGCGCGAGGTCTTCCTGGCGTGCGCCAGGCCCCACCTCACCTTCCCCGACGAGCCCGACCTGGTGGTCCTGCGCGTTGTGGCGAGGGGGATGCGCGGCGGCGAGCCGGGCGCCGTGGTCTTCGACCTCCTGGACCGCGAGGACCCGGTGACCGGGATCACGGCGATGGAGCGGACCACCGGCTTCACGCTCTCGATCGTCGGACTCATGCTGGGGCGCGACGCGATCGCCGAGCCGGGGGTGTTCTCGCCCGACGAGGCCATCCCCGTGGACCGCTACCTCGAGGAGTTGGCCGCGCGCGGGATCCGGGTGCGGACCAGGGAGCTCGAGGACGTGGAATAGGAGGAGGACGCCCATGGCCCCCGACGACGCCGGACGCATCGCCCGCCGTTTCCTCCAGGTGTGGACGCCCGGGAACCTGGATCTCCTCGAGCAGCTCGCCGACCCCGACATCGTGGTCGACTACGCCCACTTCGGCGAGCCCGTGCGCGGCGTCGACGCCTTCCGGCGGACCCTCGAGGAGAGCTTCCGGGACTTCCCCGACCTCGTGACCACGGCGCACACGGTCGTGGCAGCGGGGGACCGGGCCGCGGTCGAGTGGACCTACGAAGGCACGCACCGGGATGGCGAGCTCTTCGGGGTCGAGCCCGTGGGCACCCGGGTCCGGGTCCGCGGCGCGAGCTTCTACCGGATCCGGGACGGCCGGGTGGTCGAGGAGCGCGGCGTCGCCGACATCCTGGGGCTCATGGTCCAGCTGGGGGCGCTGGGCGGAGGCTGAGGCGGAGCGCGGCGGCCGGCGCCGGGGCCCGCGCCGGTCGGACGGCGCCGGCCCCTCTAGTTGTACAACTAGAGGGAAGGTCGGCCGGCCGCCTCAGTTCATGCCGCGGAAGGCCGGCCACACCTGCTGCAGCGTCCTGTACGGGTCGCGGCACACCCAGATCGTGAGGTGGCGCTCCTCGGGCACGACCCACGGCTCGTTGACGCCGGCCGCCGCCTCCACCGAGCGGAAGTAGGGCCCGAGGTCCTCGCGGCTCCCGCCGATCTTGATGACGACCCGCCCCGGCTTCGCCCCGGGGCCGAAGAACCAGTAGCTCCCCACCGGCGCGACGGCCGGCGGAAGGCCCAGGTCCGCGCCGTAGAAGTCCACGGCCCCGGCCTCCCCGTAGTTCCCGCCCACGATGACCGCCTCGGCGCGCTCCTCCGGCGGCAGCGAGCGGTACACCCCGGCCACCGTCTCCGCCTGCACCTTCCATCCCAGCATGTCGGCGTAGTCCTGCGGGAGGACCAGCACCCGGCCCCGGTTCGAGGTGCGGGCGGCCTCGAGCCCCGGGAGGCGCCCGTACGCGGCCATGACGCGCGGCGGGAGGAGCGGCAGGGAGAGCGGGAGGAGCGCGACCGCCCACACGGCCAGGAAGAGCGGCCCCGCCAGCCGGACGGCCCGCGCGGGATCGAACTTCCCGGCGACGTCCAGACGGGCGGCCATGCGCTCCACCCACACGCCGCCAGCCGCCAGGAGCACGGGGTGGAGCGGGCCGGCGTAGTAGGGCTTCCCGTGGAGGGCCATGACGATCGCCAGGGCGGCCAGGCACGCCCACCCCACCGCCCGCAGCTCCCCGGGCCCGCGCGGACCCAGGATGCCGGCCCTCGCGAACGCCGCCTTCGACCCGTCCAGCCCGCCCTCGAGGAGCCCCGACGCGCTCCTCTCCGCCCGCCGCTCCGCCGCGCCCGCCCGCAGGAGCTCGAGGAGCCCCATGGCGGCCAGGACGACCACGGGACCGAGCAGGAGGACCTGCCCGAGCAGGAAGTCCCCGTACCCGATGCGCTCGAGCTGGAAGGCCCGCAGGTCCCCCAGCTGGCCCAGGACGGGCCACCCGAGGCGGAGCTGGCCCACCAGCGAGGGCGAGCCGATCGCCAGGGCGACCCCCGCCGCGAGCCACGGTCCGCGGCCGAGCAGCGTCCGCCTCAGGCGCGAGAGGAGGAGGCCGGCCAGGACGCCCGCCCCCAGGAAGGCGACGCTGAACCTGGTGAGGAGCCCGAGGCCACCGGCCAGGCCGAGGAGGAGCCAGTCTAAGGTCTCCGCGCCCGGCCCCCCGCCGGCCTCCTTCCGCGCGATCCGGATCAGCGCCCACAGCGCCAGCGTCCACCACAGCTGGTCGAAGACCACCGGCTGGAGGAGGTTCCCGGCCCGGAGGAAGAGCGGGAGGGCGGCCCCGGAGAAGGCCGCCAGCCCCTGGGCCAGGCGGCCGCCGCCCAGGTCCCGGGCCGCGAGCCCGGCCAGGAGGACGGTCCCCGCCCCGGCCGCCGCGGGGAGGAGCCGGAGGGCCGCGAGCGAGTCCCCGAGCAGTCCGCGCTCGGCGCTCGCCACGATCGCGATGAAGGGCGGAAAGTCCATCCCCCACAGTCGCAGGTGGCGGCCCATGGCCAGGTAGAGGAGCTCGTCCCGGTGGACCCCGTACGGTGTGTACAGGTTCGTGGCCACGTGGGCCACGAGGACCAGGGCGGCCAGCCCCACGACGAGGCCGACCTCGAGGGCGGGCGTGCCGGGGCGCGGGCGACCGCGGACGGCCCCGCCGGCCGCCGGCCCGGGGCCGGCGGCCCCCGACCCTCCGAGCCCCGCCCCGGCGGCGCCCGGCCTACCGCGCCCCGGCTCCGCCTTTCCCACCGACCTCGTTCTTCCCGGCGTCCGGACCCAGCCCGATCCGCAGGTCGTTCCAGTTCATGATCGCGTTCCACACGAGCGCGAAGTCGCCCTGCGGCTGGAAGCGGTGCATCGGGTCGAACCCGAACAGGACCACGCTCCCCTGGCCGAGCGGCGCGACGGCCACGGCCGGCCCGCCGGCCATCTTCGCTCCCCCCTTCACCAGCCCCGACAGGAAGAGCGAGTCGGCCCCCGCGTACTCGATCACGGCGTGGCCGTCCAGCTCGTCGCCGAGCCGGAAGTAGGGTCCGAACTGGTGGTAGAGGGGGAAGCGCGAGGGGTAGCCGTAGGCCAGCGGGCTCCGCGCCCGGGCCACCTTCCCGCGCACGAGCGAGCCGGGGACGAACAGCCCGTCCGGCTCGACCCGGCGCACGTGCCGGACGAGCCCCATGTCCACCGGGAGGTCGCTGGCCGAGCCCAGGGTGACCAGGGTCCCGCCCCGCCGCACGAACTCGCGCAGCGCCGCCAGCCCCTCGTAGCCCATCCCGCCCGTGATGTCGGACGACGAGTCCGGCACGCCGAGGGCCGGATGCTCGGCGGTCGGGCGGTAGGAGAGCGGCCCCCAGCGCGGGTCGATCCCGCCGAAGATCCGCGTGCCCGTGGCGCGCGCCCCCTGCGTCGCCATCAGGACGAGGTCGAAGCGCGAGCGGAGGTCGGCGGGCCGTCCGCCCGGCGCCAGGTCGGTCGTGGCCAGGTAGGCGTACGGGACGCCCGCCCGGTCCAGCGCGTAGCGCACCGCGCCGTCGTTCTGCGTGTTGGTCCACGTGTGGAGGAGCGCGATGCGCGGCGGGTCCATGGGATGCCGCGCCACGCCCTTCACGTCCCCGTCCTTCAGCCCCGTGACCCGCATCCCGAGGTCCGAGGCGAGGGAGTCGATCGCGGGGCGCGCGACGGAGTCGGCCGGGACGAGCCACGTGCCCGGCGCGAAGGTGCGGCCGCGCGCGGGGAAGGAGTCCTCGGCCGCGAAGGCCGGGATCGACCCGTCCGCGCGCCGGAGCGCGAGCCACGCCCGGACCTCCCGGCCCGAGGCGGCGGGCTCGACGGCCCACCAGTCGGCCCCGCCCGCGTGCTGGACCCGCGCCGGGAGCCGGATCGGGCCGTCCCCGGCGGGCTCCATCCCGAGCGCGAGGACGGCGCTGTCCCCCACCGCCCGCGCCTCGACGTTCCACATGAGCGGGTAGGTCCAGCCCACGTCGTCGTAGGGGGGCGGCGCGTCGTCGGGAAAACGCTGCCGCTCCATGAGCGTGAGGAGGAAGTTCCGGTAGGGCTGGTCCATGCGGAGGACGTAGTCCCCCTTCCTGATCCGGACCGAGTCGGGCGCCGCGAACGCCTTCCCCGCCCCGGCGAACTCGCCGCCCGCGGTGGCGCGCGACACCTCGATCCCGTGCGCCCTCAGGTTCTCGAGCATGGCGGCGGCGTCGGCCCGGCGCGGCTGGTCGGCCGGCACCACCCAGGCGTAGGGCTTCTCGGTGCGGCCCTTCCGGAGGCTGTTCTTCCCCTTCTTCCAGAAGTCCCGGAGCAGGCGCTCGCGGTGGCCGGCCGCGGCCGAGAGAGCCGTGAGCGCGCCCGTCTCCATGTAGTTCGTGTTGTCCCGGAGCGACCACACGGTCGAGTCGCGCGGCGGGCTCGGCCGGTACCACTCCACGTCGGTGGCGCTTCCCTCGAGCTTCCGCTTCATGGTGACCGGGACGCTGTTCCCGAACGTCTCGTAGAAGCGCCCCAGGCCGTTCAGGTCCATGTTCGTGACCCACATCATGTAGCCCGGATACCAGCCCGTGTAGAACCCGTGCGTCCACACCCCGGGCAGGCCGTAGGAGGTGAGATTCGTCACCTCGTCGTTGGCCATCCACGCCCACTCGGTGATCGTGATCGGGTCCACGGTGGTGTTGTAGGGCCCGGTCCCGGTGGCGGTGTACAGGTAGGGCACCGATTCGTGGAGGTCGTGCCCGATCGGGAAGTGCCAGCGGAGCGCCAGCCCGACGACGATCCGGGTGAGGTCGGTGATCATCCCGAACCCGTCCCGGTTGTTGTCGTGGAGGATGTAGTGGCCCCAGTAGGGAGGCCCGGGCGTGATGCTGTCGTAGTCGGTCACGCCCGCGTTGTGCGCCCGGTGCCACTCGACCACCCTCTCGCGCCCGTCGGCCTCGACGGCGGGGACGATGAACACGACCACGTTCCTGCGGATGGCCCGTGTGGCAGAGTCCTCCGAGGCGGCCAGCCGGTAGGCCAGCTCCATGACCATCTCCGGCGGTCCGGTCTCCGGGGAGTGGAGCCCCGCGTAGAAGGTGTAGACGAGCGGAAGGTCCGCGATCAGGCTGTCCGCCTCGGCCTCCGGGGTCGCCCGCGGGTCGGCGAGCTTCCCGAGCCCCTCCCGGATGGCGTCCAGCCGCGAAAGGTTCTTCTGGCTCCCCACCTGGACGAGCGCCAGGTGCCGGCCCTCCTCGGTCTCTCCCAGGAGCTGGAAGCGGACCCGGGGCGTGCTCCTCGCCAGCTCCCGGAAGTAGCCGTAGATCTGGTCCAGGTCGTGGAGGGTTCCCGGCTTCCCGATCGGGTCCCCGAAGTGCTCGGAGGGCGAGACCGCTTCGCTCGCGGGGATGTGGTCCACGAGCGGAGTCGTGTAGTCGGCCTCCGTCGTCCACGACAGGATCTTCCGGGTGGCGGCCGTGTCGACCGCCTGGCCCCAGGGCGTCGCGGCCGGGATCCCGCGGGCCTTCCACCAGTCGAAGCTCTGCGGGACGGCCGTCCGGGCGGTGTCGGCCGGAGGCGCGCCCCCGCCCTCCTGCGCGGCGGCCGGGGGCGCGGCGACGCCGACGAGGGCGAGCGCGAGGGTGCGGGCGAGGGTCCGTCGGAGCATCTTCGTACGACCTCCGTCGCGGGGAGCCGGCCGAGCGGGTGGCCGGAAGATCCCGCGGGCCGCGGAGGCGCGCAACTGCAGCCGGGGAGGTCCGGGATGGGCGAGCGAACACGCGTGGTCGTCGTGGGAGCCGGCTTCGGCGGCCTCGCGGTCGCCCGCCGCCTGGCCGGGTCGGGAGCCGACGTCCTCCTCCTGGACCGCCACAACTACCACACCTTCTACCCGCTCCTCTACCAGATCGGGGCGGCCGAGATCGACGTCGCGGAGATCGCCTTCCCCGTGCGCCGGATCGTCCGGCGCTGGCCGAACGTGCGCTTCCGGATGGCCGAAGCGCGGCAGATCGACCTCGACCGCCGCAGGCTCCGGATCACCGCGCCGGACGTGAGGGGGGACGGGGAGTGGGTCCCCTTCGACCACCTGGTCATCGCGGCCGGGAGCGCGCCCCACTTCTTCGGCGTGCCCGGGGCCGCCGAGCACGCCTTCCCGCTCCGGCAGGTCGAGCACGGCCTGGCGCTTCGGAACCACGTCCTCTCCCGCTTCGAGCGAGCCGAGGCCGAGCCGAACCCCGACGCCCGGCGCCGGGCCCTCAGCTTCGTCATCGTGGGCGGAGGCGCCACGGGCGTCGAGTACGCCGGTGCCCTGGCCGAGCTCGTGTACGGTCCCCTGCTCCGCGACCACCCCGGGCTGGACGCGGGCCGTGTGCGCATCCTCCTCCTGGAAGCCTCCGGAGGGCTCCTGGGCGGAATGCCCGAGCGGCTGGGTGCCTACGCGGAGCAGCGCCTGGGGCGGATGGGGGTCGAGGTGCGGACGGAGACGGCGGTCGAGCGCGTCCGCGCGGACGGCGTCGAGCTGGCGGGAGGGGAGAGCATCTCGGCCGAGACCGTGGTGTGGACGGCGGGCGTGCGCGGGGCCCCGGTCGGCGCCGCCTGGGGGCTTCCGACGGACCGGCAGGGCCGCGTCGAGGTCGAGCCCACGCTGGCCGTCCCCGGCCGCCCCGGCGTGTGGGTGGTCGGCGACCTGGCGGCGCCGGCCGCCGGGGAGGGGCCGCTTCCCATGGTCGCGCCGGTGGCCATCCAGCAGGGGGAGGCGGCGGCGCGGAACATCCTCCTCGCGGCGGAGGGTCTCGCGCCCGAGCCGTTCCGCTACCGGGACCCGGGCCTCCTGGCCACGATCGGCCGCAACGCCGCCGTGGCCCGCATCTTCGGCCGCACGTTCACCGGCTTCCCCGCCTGGCTCCTGTGGGTCGGGGTCCACATCGCCCGGCTCATCGGCTTCCGGAACCGGATCGTGGTCCTCACCAACTGGGCCTGGGACTATCTCCGCTACGAGCGCGTCGTCCGCCTCATCCTCCCCCTCGCGGAGGCGGCGCGGCTGGCGGAGAGGTCGGACGAGCCCGGGGGCTGAGGCCGACGGGCGGCTCCCCGAGGCGGCTTGCGGGCATGAATGTACGCTCTTATATATTCTAGCATGAATAGTTGGATGCGGGCCAGCGCCAGCGCGGTTCCCCGAAGCTCCGGCCGGCACGCCCGGCCGGCCGGGGCCCGCGTCGCCCCGACCGCCGGAAGTCCGTGACCCGCGGCGCCTCTCCGCCCTCCTCGGGCGAGGTCACCCGCCTGGTCCTCCTGGCCTTCGTGTCCATGGGCCGGACCCACGGCTACCGGATCCGGAAGGCCATCGAGGAGCGGCAGATGCACCGCTGGGCGGACGTCCGCTTCGGGTCGATCTACGCGGGGCTCAAGCGGCTGTCCGAGGAGGGCCTCCTCGAGGAGGCGGGGCGCGAGCAGGAGGGGCGGGGGCCGCCGCGCACCCTGTACCGGATCACGACCGAGGGGCGCCGCGAGCGGGACCGGCTCCTCCGCGACCTCCTGTCCCGGCCCCGGCTGGCGGCCGACCCGGTGGACGTGGCCCTCTCCTTCTTCCCCTTCCTCCCCGAGGAGGACCTGGCCGGGCTCCTCGAGGAGCGGATCGCGGCGCTCCGGGGCGCGCTGGAGGGCCTGGAAGGAGCGCGGCGGAAGACCGGGGGCGCGGCGGGCGCGGCCCGGGCCGTGATCGACGCGCTGTTCGAGCACAGCCGCGCGCGGATCGAGACCGAGATCGAGTGGAGCGAGGACGTCGGGGCGCGGGTCGGGGAGGGCCTCTACGGCACGCCTCCTGCCGGAGGCCGGCCGGACCCCCGGGCCGGAGCCGGCCGCGGGAGCGGGGCCGACGACGGGAGCGGGGCCGACGACGACGAGAGCAGGGCCGACGACGACGGGAGCCCGGGCGGCACCGACACCAGCGAGGAGACATGAACGCCATAGAGGTCGAGGACCTCCGAAAGACGTACCGGAACGGTGTCGAGGCCCTGCGGGGCATCTCGTTCCACGTCGAGGAGGGGGAGATCTTCGGGCTCCTGGGCCCGAACGGCGCCGGGAAGTCCACGGCGGTGCGCATCCTGTGCACGCTCTCCCTCCCCACCTCCGGGAGCGCACGGGTGGTGGGCGTGGACGTCCTGGCCGATCCCGACGAGGTCCGCCGGCGCATCGGCTACGTCCCGCAGGACTCGTCGGTGGACATCCAGGCCACGGGCCGGGAGAACCTCGAGCTGCAGGGCCACCTCCAGGACCTCTCGGGCCCGCAGCTCCGGGACCGGGTGGGCCAGCTCCTCGAGCGCTTCGACCTCGTGGACGCGGCCGACCGCATGGTCGAGACCTGGTCGGGCGGCATGAAGCGGAGGCTCGACGTGGCCATGGGGCTCATCCACCGCCCCCGCCTCCTGTTCCTGGACGAGCCGACCACGGGCCTCGACCCGGAGAGCCGGACGGTGATGTGGCGGGAGGTCCGCGAGCTGGCGGGCGACGAGGGCGTGAGCGTGCTCCTCACCACCCACTACCTGGAGGAGGCGGACCGCCTTTCCCGGCGGCTGGCCATCGTGGACCACGGCGAGATCGTGGCGCGCGGCACCCCCGACGAGCTCAAGTCCGAGCTGCGCGGCGACCGCGTGACGGTGGAGCTGTCCGACGGGGCCGACGCGGCCCGCGGGGCCGAGCGCCTCGCATCGCTCGGGACCGGCGGCGAGGTCGTCCGCGAGGACCGCGTGCTCCACGTGCAGGTGACGAACGGCGCCCGGGCCGTCCCGGGCATCGTGGCGGCGCTCGAGGACGCCGGGATCGAGATCGCGCAGGTGGCGCTGGCCCGCCCGTCCCTGGACGACGTCTACCTCCGGGCCACCGGACACACCTTCGAGAGCGCCGACGCGGCGGGCGCCGCCGCGGCCGGGGGAGGGGGCGGCGAGAGGATCGGCGGGGGGGAGGCGGGACGATGAAGGCCGTGCGGGACACCCTCCGGCTGTTCATGCGCGAGCTCCGCATCTCCCTGCGCATGCCGATCTGGATCATCATCTCGATCGTCCAGCCCATCATCTGGCTGGTCCTGTTCAGCCAGCTCTTCCGGGTCGTCGGCTCCCTTCGGAGCTTCCCGGGCGGCTCCTACCTGGGCTTCCTGGCGCCGGGGCTGGCCATCATGTCGTCCCTGTTCAGCTCGGCCTACGGGGGGATGGGACTCCTCCGGGACATCGAGCGCGGCTTCGTGGACCGCCTCCTGGCCACGCCGGCCAACCGGGGCGCCCTGATCGGCGCGAGGGTCCTGCACGCGGCCGCCACCGTGATGTTCCAGGCGGCCGTGATCCTGGTGATCGCCTTCCTCCTCGGCGTGCGGCCGGGGAGCTGGCTCCTCGGGATCCTCACGGTCCTGGCGGCCGCGGGCCTCCTGGGCGGCGCCTTCGGGGCCGCCTCGAACGGTCTGGCCCTCCTGGCCGGGCGCTACGAGATCCTCATGGCGGTCATGAACTTCACCGTCCTTCCGCTCACCTTCCTGTCGACGATGATCATGGCGCGCCCGCTCATGCCGGGCTGGATGCAGACCGTGACGCGGTTCAACCCGGTGGACTGGGCGGTCTCGGCCGCGAGGGACGGGTTCGTGGGGACCCCGGGAAGCGGGCTGGCCGCGCACTTCCTCCTGCTGGCGGCCTTCGCGGCGGTGTGCTGGTTCCTGGCGGCGCGGACGTTCGACAGGTACCTGGCGCGGAGCTGAGCCGATCCGCGGTGGCCGGCCCCGTGTTAGGACGGGACGCGTCACGAAAACCCTCTTCAAATAGATTTGAAGAGGGTGCGTCGGAGACCCGCCGCCCCGCTCAGCGGATCCCCGTGTCGCACATCAGGCTCACGTCGACCAGGCTCCCCCGGCTCACCCGCACGGGGACGGGGTCGGGCAGGCTCACGGCGCCGGGGCAGGTCACGACGGAGACCGAGTAGCGGCCCTCGGGGACGAGGACCGTCGCCCGGCCCGCCGAGTCGGTGGTGACTCGCGACAGCGCCGGACCCACGGCCGGGCCGACCGTCACCTCCGCCCCCGGGACCGGCTCGGAGCTCGGCTCCCCCTCCTGCGCCGTCGGCTGGAGCGGCCCGCGGGAGACCAGCACCGCCACGCCCGTGTGCGACGCCGTGAAGATGGAAGGCCCGCAGGCGTACGCCATGCCCGCCGCCACGGCGACCGTCAGGCCTACGAGTGCGGCCGCGCCGCGGCGGCCCCGGCCCGCGAGCCCCCTCATGTCTTCTTCGCCTCCTTCCCCGAGCCCTTCTTCTCCCCCTTCTTCGGGCCCTCGGCGCGGATCTTCTTCCAGCCTTCCCCCGCCCGCTCCTCCCGCGGCGCTTCGAGCCACGCCAGGAAGTCCTCGAGGGAGCGGGTGTTGAGGACGTCGTCGGCGGTGAGCCACGCGCGGCGGGCCTGGTCGATCCCGTAGCGGATGAGGTCCAGGTCCTGGGTCCGGTGGGCGTCCGTGTCGATCACGACCGGAATCCCGAGCGACCTGGCCTTCATGAGATGGGTGTCCTTGAGGTCGAGCCGGTCGGGGTGGGCGTTCAGCTCCACGGCCACGCCCCTCTCGGCCGCCCGCTCCAGGACCGCGTCGAGGTCGAACTCGTACGGGTCGCGCTGGTTGATCATGCGCCCCGTGGGATGGGCCAGGATGTCGACCTCGGGGTGGTCCAGGGCCGCCAGGAGCCGCTCGGTCTGCTCGTCGGCGGGGAGGTTGAAGCGCGAGTGGATGGAGACGAGGACGACGTCGAGCTCCTCGAGGAGCTCGTCCGAGAGGTCCAGGGTCCCGCCGGCCAGGATGTCGACCTCCATGCTGCGGAGCAGGCGGATCTCGTCGTGCTCCTCCACGACCCGGTCCATCTCCTTCCACTGCTTGCGGAGCTTCTCCTCGTCCATCCCCCCGGTCATGGCCAGGGACTGGCTGTGGTCGGTGAGGGCGAAGTACGCATAGCCGCGCGCGGCGCACCCCTCGAGCATCTCCTCGATGGAGGCCTTCCCGTCCGACCACGTCGAGTGCATCTGCAGGTCGCCCCTCAGGTCCTCGAGCGTGATGAGGTCGGGGAGCTCGCCCGCCTCGGCCGCCCGGATCTCGCCCCGGTCCTCCCGGAGCTCGGGCGGGATCCACGGGAGGTCGACCGCCCCGTACACCTCCTCCTCGGTCTTCCCCGCCACCAGCTCGCCCTCCCACGGGTCCTTCTCCTCGCCTTCTGCGACGTCGGCCTCGAGATCGTCGCGCCCGGTGCGGAAGACGCCGTACTCGGAGATCCGGAGCCCGTGGTCGATCCCGCGCTGGCGGAGGCGGACGTTGTGCTCCTTGGAGCCTGTGAAGTACACGAGCGCCGCGCCGTAGCTCTTCGCCCCGAGGATGCGGAGGTCGACCTGGAGGCCGGAGGCCAGACGCACGCTCCCCTTCGTCTCCCCGGAGGCCAGGACCTCCTCGACCCGGTCGTAGGAGGTGAAGCGCTCCATGAGGGAGGCGCCGTCCTCGGCGATGGCCAGGAGGTCGATGTCGCCCACCGTCTCCTTGCGGCGGCGGTAGCTCCCGGCCACCTCGATCCGCTCCAGGCTCTCGTCCTCCCGGAGCCACTCGAGGAGCGGGACCACGTGCTGGTCGGCCTCGGAGATCTTGAAGCGGCCCTGGTGGCGGCGGTAGGCCTCGATCCCGCTCAGGATCTTCCCCTCGCTCCTCTTCCCGAAGCCCTCCAGCTCCCGGACCTTCCCCGCCTCGGCCGCCTCCTCCAGCTCGTCGACCGTCTCGATCCCCAGCTCCTCCCACAGCTTCTTCGTCTTCCTGGGCCCGACGCCGGGCAGGCGGCCGATCTCGATGAGGGAGTAGGGGACCTCCTCGGCCAGCTCGTCCAGCATCTCGAGCCCGCCCGTGTCCACCAGCTCGTGGATGTGGCCGGACATGTCGTCGCCGATGCCCGAGAGCTCGGTGAGGTCCTCTCCCTCCCCGACCATCTTCCGCATGGGGACGGGGTGCTCCTCCACGGTCCGGGCGGCGTTCCGGTAGGCGCGCACCCGGAACGGGTTGGCGCCCTGGATCTCGAGGAGGTCGGCGACGTCCTCCAGCGTGCGGGCGATCTCTACGTTCTCCATGGTCGTCCTCCACGGCGGGTGGCTCGGTCGGGGCCGCGGGGCCCGGGGCGCGGGCGGCTCACGGCTCGATCCCCTTCTCCTCCAGGAGCGCCACGAACCCCTCCTCGTCCAGCGTCTCGACGCCGCGCTCGCGGGCCTCGTCCGCCTTGGCGCCCGGGTCCTCGCCCACGACCACGTAGTCGGTCTCGCCGCTCACCGAGGAGGTGGCGCGGCCCCCGTTCGACTCCACGAGGTCCTTCGCCTCCTTCCGGGTGAAGCGCTCGAGCCCCCCTGTGAAGACGAACGTGAGCCCCTCGAGCGGACGGGGGCCCTCCTCCGCCTGGGGCTCGACGAGCCGGACCCGGCCGTCCAGGAGCCGGTCCAGGACCTCCCCGTTGTGGGGCTCGTCGAAGAAGGCGCGGATCCCCTCGGCCATCTTCGGGCCGATCCCCTCGACCTCCTCCAGCGCCTCCCGGTCCGCCCCGCGGATCCCCTGGAACGAGCGGAAGTGCTCGGCCAGGTCGCGCGCCACGGCCGAGCCGACCTCGGGGATGCCGAGGCCGTAGAGGAAGCGCCGGAGCTCGGTCTCCGAGGACGCCTCGATCGCGTCCACCAGGTTCCGGGCCGACTTCTCGGCGAAGCCCTCCAGGGCCTCGACCCGGTCGGCCGTGAGGTCGAAGAGGTCGGGGAGCTCGGTGACCAGCTCCTCGGAGACCAGGAGCCTGGCGGTCTCCTCGCCCAGCCTCTCGATGTCCAGCGCGTCGCGCGAGCCGAAGTGCTCGAGCCGGCCCGCGAGCTGGGCCGGGCACTCGAAGCTGTTCGGGCAGACCGTGTACGGCCCGCGGCGCACGAGCTCTGTCTTGCAGGAGGGGCACAGCTTCGGCATCGGGAACGGCTCCGACCGGTCGGCGTCCCCCTCCTCCACGACCTCGACGACCTGCGGGATGACGTCCCCCGCCCGCTGCACCCGGACCCGGTCTCCCTCGTGCACGTCCAGCCGGTGGACCTGCTCGATGTTGTGGAGGCTGGCGCGGCTCACCGTGACCCCGCCCAGCTCCACGGGCCGCAGCATGGCGATCGGGGTCACGACGCCGGTCCGCCCCACGCTCGCCGCGATCTTGAGGACGCGGGTGACCTCGAGCCGCGGCGGGAACTTGAAGGCGAAGGCCCAGCGGGGGTGGCGGGAGGTGGAGCCCAGCTCCTCGCGCGCCGCCAGGTCGTCCAGCTTGGCCACGATCCCGTCGATCTCGTACTCCAGGTCGTCCCGGCGCTCCTGGAGGTCGGCGTGGTAGGCGAGGATGCCGTCGGCCGAGTCGGCGGTCTTCTCGAAGTCGGGGGTCCTGAGGCCCCACGCGGCCAGCGCCTTCCGCACCTCCGTCTGCGTGCCGACCCCCTCCAGCCCCTCGGAGGCCAGGATGTCGTAGACGAAGATGTCGAGGGGCCGCTCCGCGGTGATCGAGGGGTCGAGCTGGCGGAGGGAGCCCGCCGCCGCGTTCCGGGGGTTGGCGAACGGCTCCTTCCCCGCCTGCATGAGGCGCTCGTTGAGCTGCTCGAAGGGCCCGAGCCGCATGAGGACCTCGCCCCGGACCGAGACCATGGCCGGCGCCTCCCGCTCCTCCTCGCGCAGGCGGAGGGGGACGGCGGGGATGGTCCGCACGTTCTCGGTGATCCCCTCGCCCCGCCGGCCGTCGCCGCGGGTCACCGCCCGGGCCAGGACCCCGTCCTCGTACACCAGCTCGACCGAGGCGCCGTCGAGCTTGGGCTCGAGGACCCACAGCACCCCGGCGTCCTCCCCCAGCCCGTCACGGACCCGCTGGTCGAAGCGCCGGAGGTCCTCCTCCTCCCGGCTCGAGTCGAGGCTCAGCATGGGCGCCTCGTGGCGGACCGTCGGGAACGCGTCCAGCGGCTCGGCGCCCACGCGCTGCGTGGGGGAGTCCGCCGAGCGGAGGTCCGGGTGCTCCTCCTCGAGCCGCTTCAGCTCGGCGAAGAGCTCGTCGTACTCCTCGTCGGAGATCTCGGGTCGGTTCTCGACGTAGTAGAGGTAGTCGTGGTGCCGGATCTCCTTCCGGAGCTCCTCGACGCGCTCTCTCGGGGACTTCGAGGACTTCGTGTTCGGGCTCATCCGGCTCCTGTCCAGGCTGGTGGGTGTCGGCGGCTCCGCGCGGACGGCGGCGGGACTCGCGGGGCTTCGCGGACGCGGCCCGGGCCCGCGTCGGCGCGGCCGCGGCGGGTCGGCGCGGCCGGAAAGGTACGGCTACAACCTTCGTGCCGGGGGCTGGACCCGAAGGCGCACGGGTGCGGAACCTTTGCGGGCGAGCCCGCTATCCTTACCATCCTGACGCGGTTCCCGGGCGGCCGCGCGGCTGCCCGGAGATCGCTGCGGGCCGCCGCCCCCCGGGGCCGGCGGCCGTTCGGCAGGTGCACCGCAGACGGGAGCGACCCGTGCCAGGCACGATGACGTATACGTCCGAGGTCGCCGAGGCGACCGAGCATATCTGGCCCAAGGTGGAGGGGAGCCTCCCCCGCTTCGAGTGGGAGATGAAGGCGCCGCTCGTGGCCGAGATCAACCGGCTCAAGCGCGAGCGGAACGCCGTGATCCTGGGCCACAACTACCAGGTCCCCGAGATCTTCCACGGCGTGGCCGACTTCACCGGGGACTCGCTCGGCCTCGCCCGCGCCGCGCGGGACGCCGACGCCGACATCATCGTCTTCTGCGGCGTCCACTTCATGGCCGAGACCGCGCGGATCCTGAGCCCCGACCGCACGGTCCTCATCCCCGACCTCGAGGCCGGCTGCTCCCTCTCGGAGAGCATCACGGTGGAGGACGTCCGGCTCCTCAAGGAGCGCCACCCGGGCGTCCCGGTCGTCACCTACATGAACACGCCCGCCGCCATCAAGGCCGAATCCGACATCTGCTGCACCTCGGCCAACGCTCGGAAGGTGGTCGAGGCGGCCGCGGCGGACGCGGGCTCGGACACGGTGATCTTCCTCCCGGACGAGTACCTGGCCCGCAACGTGGCGGCGCAGACGGACATCCGGGTCATCACCTGGCAGGGCCGGTGCGTGGTCCACGAGCAGTTCACGGTCGACCAGATCCGCGCCTACCGCGAGCAGTACCCGGGGATCGAGGTCATCGCCCACCCCGAGTGCTCGCCCGAGGTGTGCGAGGAGGCGGACTTCGTGGGCTCGACCAGCGGGATGATCGGCTACCTGGACGACGCGCGCTCGGACCGGGTCATCATGGTCACCGAGTGCTCGATGTCGGACAACGTCCAGGAGGCCCACCCCGACCTCGAGTTCGTGAAGCCCTGCACGCTCTGCCCCCACATGAAGAAGATCACGCTGGAGAACACGCTCGCCTCGCTCCGGGAGCTCCGCTACGAGGTGGACATGCCGGAGGAGGTGCGGGTGGGGGCCCTCAGGGCCGTGGAGCGGATGCTGGAGGTGGGCCGCGACGACTGAGGCCCCGCGCGGCCCGGGCCGTGCCCGCGGGGTCGGGGCGATGCCGCTTTACGGTAGCGTAAAGCGGCAGGAGGCACGACAAGCGTCGTGCGCTTTACAAGAAGGTAAAGCGCGCACTCCGGGCGGCGCTCAAGCGGCCTCGCCCTCCCGGATGCGGCGGACGACCTCGTCGGGATCGGCGTGGCGTCCGGTCTTCTTCTTCGAGTACACGAGGGTGCCGTCCACGGTGACCTCGAACACGCCTCCGCCGGACTCGACCATCTCGGTCTCCACACCCTCGAACTCGTCCTCGAGCCTTGCCGCCAGCCTGGCGGCTCGGGGCCCGTAGTCTCAGACCGTGCAGTACTCGATCGTCACGTGCATGCGCGTCCTCCGTCGACATGGGTGATTCGGGCCGCCCCGGCCCGGGGGCGGAACCCGGCTCCGGCCCCGGGAGCGGCAAGGTAACCGGACGCAAGGCCGACGCCACCCCCGGCGTGCGTGGGGCGGCCGGCGCGGAGCGGGGAGCGGCGCGCACGGCGCGCCGCCGCGGCGGCTCCGGCGGCCGGCCCGCCGACCGTGCGCTTCGGCCGGGCAGGTCCCTCCTCCTCCTGGCTGCGGGCGTGGCCTGCTTCCTCCTGGCGCGCTTCGCGTCGCACGCGCCCGGCCTCGTGGAGGCCGTGTACGGGGCGCGGCTCGGCGTGTGGATCCCGCTGGCCCTCTCGCGGCTCACCGGATGGATCCCCTTCCCGCTCGGCGAGCTTCTCATGGCCGCGCTCCTCGCGGCCTGGCTGTGGTGGGCGGGGCGGGGGGCCGTGGACGTCGTCCGCGGCAGGCGGCGGCTCCGGAACGCGCTCGGCGGCGCGGGACTCCGGCTGGCGGCCGACGTCGGGCTCATCGTCGTCCTCTTCTACGTGCTGTGGGGCTTCGACTACGCCCGCGCCCCGCTGGCCGAGCGCCTGGGCCTGCCGGCGGGCACGGGAGCCGACACGGCCGAGATCGCCCGCCTGGCCCGGGAGGAGCTCCTGGCCACGAACGCCGCCTACCGGAGGATCCACGGCTCGGACGACGCGGGGCATCCGACCCGGCTGGAGTCGGGCCCGGGGGAGCTCCGGGAGGGCCTCGAGGGGGGATGGCGGTCCGCCGTCCGCCTCCTCGACCTGCCGGGCTCGCTCCTCCCGGCGCGCGGCCCGGTCAAGCGCTTCGTCCCCGACCGGCTCCTCTCCAGCTTCGGGATCTCCGGCTTCTTCTTCCCGTGGACGGGGGAGGCGATCGTGGACGCCGGCGAGCCGGCCCTCCTCCTCGCGTTCGACATGGCCCACGAGAAGGCCCACCAGCGGGGCTTCGCCCCCGAGAACGAGGCGAGCTTCATGGGCTGGCTCGCGGCCACGCGCTCGCCCGATCCGAGGGTGGCCTACGCGGGGCACGCGGTGGCGCAGCTCCACCTGGTGTCGGTCCTGGCCCGCACCGACCCGGAGCGGGCGAAGGCGCTGGCCGGGGAGCGCCTGCCGGGGGTGCGCCGGGACATCCGCGACTACGCGGACTACCTGCGGCGGACGCAGATCCGCCTGGCCACCGAGGCCACGACCCACGTCAACGACGCCTACCTCAAGGCCAACCAGGTCCCCGGCGGCGTGCAGAGCTACGGCCGGGTGGTCCGGCTCCTGGTGTCGTGGGCCCGCGCCCACGGCGGACGGCTGGAGGGGGGAGGCGGGCTCCGAGAGCCCGCTACGGCTCCCGCCCCGGGGGGCGCCGGCCGGACCTAGAAGGCCCGCCGCTCGAGCACGCGTCAGGAGGTCCGCCGCTCCAGCACGCGCCACTCCCGGGCCACGAGGGCGATGATCCCGATGTCGACCAGGGTGAGCCCGGCCAGGACGAGCGAGCCGCTCGCGAACGTCCGGTAGACCTGGTAGGCCACGAACGCCCCCAGCACGGCCAGCGCCACGGGGAACGCCCGGCGGCGCTCGGCCAGGAGCCCCGCCACCAGCACGAGCTTCACCGCCCCGTGCACCAGGAGGTAGGCCGCCGCGAAGTGCCGGACGTCCACGGCCAGGTGGCGCGCGGCGGCCAGGATGGCGTTGGCCACGGGGTCGCCGGGATCCTCCGAGAGCTCGCGGCGCGTGACGAAGACCGCCGCCCGCAGGATCTGCCCCCGGGAGAGGACGAGGAGCGCGGTCCCGCCCGCGAGCTCGAGCAGGCCGTCGAGCCCCTTGAGCCACGTGCCGATGCGGAACAGCCGGTGGAGGCGGTCGTCCCGGGGCTCGGCCGGCGCGCCCCACCCCGCGGCCGGGACGCCGTCCTTCCCGCGCGGCGAGCTCTGCCGCCGGCCCGGCGTGCCCTCCCCGCCGCCGGAGGTCCGCCTCTCCGGGCTCACGGCCGCAGCTCGAGCGTCCGCTCCCAGATCCGGTCGAACATCGGCTCGGTGAGGGTTCCCGTGAAGGTGTTCTGCTGGCTCGGGTGGTAGGAGGCCAGGAGGGTGAGCGACGCGGGCGGGCCGCAGGCGACGTCGGCCCCGGAGCCGGAGCCGCCCTGCCCGCCGGCGGCCGGCGGCGGCCCGATCGCGACCTCCAGCCCGTGGCCGAAGTCGGGCATGGGCGAGGGAACGTCCCGGCCGCGGTCGCGGAAGATCCGCATGACGTGCCGGTAGGCGTAGCCGCCCAGCGCCACGATCACCCGGACCCGGTCCAGGAGGTCGATCTCGCGCTCCAGGTACTCCCTGCAGCTCTTCCGCTCGGAGGGCTCGGGGCGGTTGGCGGGCGGCGCACAGCGCACCGAGGCGGTGATCCACGTGCCGCGGAGCTCGAGGCCGTCGTCCCGGGAGACGGCCTCGGCCTTCGTGGCCAGCCCGGTCCGGTGGAGGGCGGCGAACAGCCAGTCGCCGGAGCGGTCCCCGGTGAACATGCGGCCCGTGCGGTTGGCGCCGTGGGCGGCCGGGGCCAGCCCCACGACGAGGAGCCAGGCGCCGGGATCCCCGAAGCCCGGGACCGGCCGGCCCCAGTACTCCTGGTCGGCGAACGCCGCCCGCTTCTCCTCGGCCACCTCTTCGCGCCAGGCCACCAGGCGCGGGCAGCGGCGGCAGCCCACGACCTCCTCGCGGAGCGCCGCGAGGCCCTCCCGGCGTCGGCTCACTTCCGCATCAGCAGCACGGGGATCGAGACCTGGTGGCGCACCTCGGAGGCCGCGCTCCCGAGCAGGAGGTCCAGCACGCCCCGGTGCCCGTGGGTGGCCATGGCGATGAGGTCGACGCCCAGGTCGGCGGCCGCGTCGACGATCCCCTCGGCCGGGGTCCCGTACCGGATCTCCCCCCGCACGTCGATGCCGCGCTCCCGCAGATGCTCGACCCGGTCCTGGAGGCGCTCCCGGAACTCGGGCTCCTCGGGGTCCTGCAGCCGTCCGCGGAAGTAGCGCCCCCGCCAGCCGGCGGCCACGTGGAGGAGGATGACCTCCGAGCCGCACATCTCGGCCAGCCGGGCCACGTGATCGAGGATCGCCCCCTCTCCCTCTTCGAGCTCGAGCGGTACGAGGATCGTGCCGTACATGTCGCTCCCTCCTTCCCGGCCGGGGGCCGGGGCGCTCCCCGTTCGGGGCCGGTCCTCCACCTACGCCCGCCCCGCGAACACCAGATAGATCAGGAAGAGGTTGGCCAGGATGATGACGATCGTGATGGCCCACGCGACCCAGCGCGTGAGGCGGCGGTTCGCGAAGCTCTCGCCCATGATCCGCTCGGAGGAGGTGAAGCGGATGAGCGGGACCACCGCGAACGGAAGCTGCAGGCTGAGGACGACCTGGCTCAGCACCAGCAGGTAGAGGGGATCGGTCCCGAGGGCGACGGCGATGATGACCGGGATCATCGTCAGGAGCCGGGTGGCGAGCCGCCTCACCCACGGCTTGACCTTGACCTCGAGGAAGCCCTCCATGACCACCTGCCCGGCCAACGTCCCGGTGGCCGACGAGGAGAGGCCGGCCGCCAGGAGGGCCACCGCGAACACGGTGGCCGAGGCGCTCCCGAGGAGCGGACCCAGCGTGTGGTGGGCCTGCTCGATGCTCGCCACGTGGAGGCCCCGCGCGCCGAACACGGCCGCCGACATGATCAGGATGGCCGCGTTCACGAACAGGGCGCCGTTCAGGGCGATGGCCGAGTCGATGAAGGCGAAGCGGACCAGCTTGCGCTTGTGCGCCTCCTCCTCGGAGCGCTTCCGGTACTGCGAGAGCGCCGAGTGCAGGTAGACGTTGTGGGGCATCACCGTGGCCCCGAGCATGCCGATGGCCACGAACACCGCCGCCTGCGGGAGGTCGGGGATGATGAGGCCGGTCGCGACGGCGCCCACGTCGGGGCGGGCCAGGACGATCTCCACCACGTAGCCCATCCCCACGATCGCCACCATCGCGGTGATCGCGATCTCGAACCACCGGAAGCCCGCCCGCTGCAGCGCCAGCACCAGGAATACATCCACGGCGGTGATGAGGACGGCCGGTATGAGCCCGATGTGGAAGAGGAGGTGGATCCCGATCGCCGCGCCCAGGAACTCGGCCAGGTCGGTGGCCATCATCGCCAGCTCGGCCGTCACCCACAGGAGGAGCGAGACCGGCTTCGGGTACTCTTCCCGGCACAGCTCGGCCAGATCGTGGTTGGTGGCGATCCCCAGCTTGGCGGCCAGGGTCTGGAGGAAGATCGCGAAGATGTTGCTCCACAGGAGGACCCACAGGAGCCGGTAGCCGAACTCGGCCCCGCCCGAGATGTCGGTGGCCCAGTTCCCCGGGTCCATGTAGCCCACGCTGACCACGAAGGCGGGGCCCAGGTAGGGAAGGAGGACCGAGGGGGTCAGGTACTCCCTGAGGAAGCCGCGGATGCGCACGGACACCGGGGCGCGCTCCCCGTCGGAGGACGCCGCGGCCTGCCCTCCGTGCGCGTCGCCGGCGCTCACCCGGGCTCGCCTTCGTCTTCGGAGAGGGGCAGGTCGCCCGCCTCCTTGGGCGCCGAGAGCACGATCGACGTGTTCGTGCCCTCGATCCCCGGAAGCCCCAGGAGGCGCTTGATCTCCCGGTTCATCTCCGTCTCGTTCCGGAAGCGGCCGATGACCATGACGTCGAACTCGCCGGTGATCTCGTACACGTGCGTGAGCCGCCCATCGGCCACCAGGGCCTCCACGATCCGCGGCAGAGCGTCGCCCCGGGCCTTGATCCGGATCACGGCCACCAGGCCGTAGCCCAGCTTCCCGTAGTCCACGACCGGCCGGTAGCCGGTGATGATGCCGCGCTCCTCGAGGTCCTCGAGGTGGTTCCTCACGGTCCCCGTCGAGACCTCGAGCTCCTCCGCGAGCTGGCGGAGGGAGCGCCGGGCGTCCTCGCGGAGAGCCTCGATGAGACGTGCGTCGAGATCGGGATACGCCATGCGGGCCGTCCTGCCTCTCTATCGAGCGTCCGGCGCGTCGTCCGGGCGGGGCCCCTTGATCTGGAGATCCGGGTCGGCCGCTGGAGGCGACCGGCCGGGCGCTCGCGTCCCGTAGAGCCGATCCTCCTCGCGCGTGGCGGCGCCGAGCGGGTACCTCCAGTACCGCCACGGGACGGACAAAAGGTGACGCGCGATGAGCGGTACCGCCACCTCGGGCGCGTCCTCGAACAGGCCCCCGCCCAGGTCCAGGCGCACCTCCTGGAGCCTGCGGAAGGCCTCGTCCGGATCGTCACGCGGCGGCCGCCGCCAGAACAGCGCCGCCAGATGCCGGAGGCTGCGGGTCGGCACGCCCTTCTCCTCGGGCGAGAAGGTGGCCGCCCGGAAGGCCGGCGCGTGGAAGATCGAATCCGCGTCGACCTCGACCACCCACGTGCCCGCCCCTCCCGTCTCGGCGGCCCGGCGCGCGGCCTCCCGGTCGCGGCCCTGCCGGTCGGAGAGCCGGTCGGCGGGGATCCACAGCTCGCGGTAGTGGCCATCGGTGACGACCCACTCGAGCCGCCCCGCCTCGGGTCCATCCGCCCGTACCCAGAGCTCGACCCGCTCCCAGTCGCGCTCCCAGAACTTGTTGAGCTCGGCGGGCGTGAGCGCCAGGTAGCGCCACACCCAGTAGGCCTCCCCCTCGAGCCACCACGGCGCGTCCTCCTCGCGGTCGTACGGCCGGGCCGGACCCTCCTTCGTGTAGAGGAGGAGGACGGGAGGCACGGGCCTCGGCATGAAGAACCAGTCGATGAGGAGGTAGAGCACGAAGAGCCCCGCCAGACCCCCGAGGAAGGCCGGCCACCCCGAGGAGGTGCCGTGCGGGACGAAGGGGAGCAGGTAGCGCGCGATGACGACCGGGAGCGCTCCGAGCACCGCGGTCATCACGTCCCGGTAGACGAGGTAGAGGACCAGCGCCAGCACCGGGAATCCGGCCGGGATCCACAGGTCCAGCGCCGGCTGGTAGACGTCCAGGGCGTGCAGGACCGGGACGCTCACCGCCGCCAGGACGATGGCCGAGAAGGAGGCGAGCGGCAGCTCGTAGGTCGCGAAGAAGAAGCTCGCGAAGCCGGAGACGCGGAGGGGGTCGACGAGATCCTCGGCCAGGACCGTCTCCCCCTTCCGGACGTCCACCCGGGGCCCCTCGCCGACCAGCTCGAGTCGGAGCCGCTCGAGCCGGTCCAGGACCTCCCGGCCGGCCTCGCTCCGCACCGCCGCCCGGTAGCGTCCCAGGCGCCGGAAGCGGCGGAGCAGGAGGAGGAGCGGACCGAGCAGGAAGAGCGCCAGGTAGCTCCGCAGCCGCGGGACCTGGAGGTCGGGCCGGTCCAGCCCCAGGCGGTAGAGGCCGGGATCGACGAGCCCGGACTCGACCAGCCGGTCGGGGATCCCGCCGCCGATGCGGAGGACGCTGGCCCAGTAGTCCGCGAAGGGGAACGGGCCCCGGAGGAGGCCGTGCTCGGCGAGCCAGCGCCCGAGGGGAGCGGCGGCGCGGTCCCGGCCGGTGGCGGGGCCGGCGCCCGCGCCGCCGGCGCCCCCCTCCTCCCCGCCGCCGGATCCATCCTGTCGGCCATCGTCCCGCGTCACCCGGCTCCTCCGGTCACGAGTCCCTCCTGTCCGCCGACGCCGCCTCCCGCACCGCCGGCGGGAGGTCCCGTTGTGCGGGCTCCCGCTCCGCGGACAGATTCCCGCGGCCGCGAGACGCGGCCGCCCGGACCCGAAATCTATTCCCGGAGGCACGATGCGAACCAAACACGTCCCCGCCGGCGCCGCCCGCAAAGCGCTCCTCGCCGGCCCCCTGCTCGCGCTCGCCCTCGCGTCCCTCGCCGGCTTCCTGCCGGCCGGATCCGGCCTCCGCGCCCAGGAGCCGCCGGATGCGGCCGCCGGGGCGCGCTGGTTCCCGCGCGGAAGCCCCTTCCCGTCCCTCCTGGCGGACCCGCGGGAGGTGGGGCTCCGGGGGTCGTTCATCCTGGCCGACCGCCCGAACCTGGGCGACTACGCCGGCCGCAACATCGAGGCGGCCGTGGCCATCGGCCACCGGTTCGGTGTCGTCCGCTTCCAGCCCGAGACGGCCCGTCGCCCGGCGGTCCAGCTGGGGTTCGAGGTCGGCACGTTCTCGCGGTTCTTCATGGAGACGGCCCAGAAGGACCTCATCGACGTGACCTACCGGGTGGGCTTCCCGCTCTCGCTGGCCTACCGCGGCTGGGAGGGGCGACTGGAGCTCGTCCACGAGAGCTCGCACGTCGGGGACGACTACGTGGACCGCTTCGGCTGGCCGCGCGGCCCGGACGACCAGGTGAGCCGCGAGGGGATCGAGCTCCTCGTCGCCAGGAGGCTCGCCGGCCGGCTCCGGGTCTACGCGGGCGGTGACGCCAACTTCCACGCCAACCCGGAGGTCGAGCGCACCGACGTCCGCTGGGGCGCCGAGTGGGAGCCGCTGCCGCCGGCCGACCGGGGCTTCGGGTCCCGGCTCGTGGCCTGGCCGTACGCCGCCGCCGACTTCTCGCTCACCGAGAAGAACCGGAGGGTGGCCGGGACGGGCGCGGCCGGGGTCGGGATGCGGGTGCAGGGGGTCACGGTCCGGCTCGAGGCCCGCGGACACTACGGCCCCTCCAGCATGGGCCAGTTCCGCAACGTCTCCGAGACGTTCTGGGGCCTGGGCCTCCGGGTCGAGCCCTGGTAGGACGCGGCGCTCGGCTCAGTCCTCGCCGCGGATCTGCCTGGTGAGCGCGGGGACGATCCCCATCAGCCGCTCGTACGTGCACAGCTGGCCGCGGTGGTACATCTCCTGGGCGATGCCGTGGTGCATCCAGGCCAGGCGCGTTCCCTTCTTCCCGTCGAAGCGCTCGATGAGCTGGAGCATGTGGAGCTCCCCCACGTCGCGGAAGCAGTCGACCCCGCGGTCGAGGGTCTCGCGCGCCGCCCGCAGGATCTCGTCGCGGTCGGTGAGGCCCTGGACGTCGGAGGCGTAGCGGGCGACGAGGTCGGGGAAGGGCTCGCGGCGGAGGTCGGTGTCCTCCCGCGTGAGCTCGCCCACCATCAGCTCGGAGACCTCCATGATGTGGCACGCCAGCTCGGCCACGGTGCGGACGTCCTGGGTGGGCCGGAAGTCGTAGCGATCGGCCGGGACGTTCTCCAGCTCGGCGATCACACCCTCGCGCGCGTCGATCCAGGCGTCCAGCGCTTCGTCCAGCACGCTCTCGAACATGGGCTCCTCCGCTCCTTCCGACGGTGGCCGGCATGGTCTTCGCCCCGATACGGACCGCAGGCATCGTACCGGATGACGCGGCCGGCCGGCCGCCGACGCGACCGGGGCGGCGAGCGCTCGACACGACGAGGGGGAGGCGACGGATGGGGTTCCCGCCCGAGGGCGACGACGTGCTGACCGTGGGGAGCCGAGCGCGCGAGGACGGATCGCGCGCCTTCGAGATCGAGGGCGGCGACGCCGACGGTGAGCTGGAAGGGCTCGTCGCCGGGATCCGGCACGAGAGCGAGCTGGTCGAGGCCCTGCGCGAGCGCGGGTGGCGGCTGACGATGGTCGGGGGCGGCGCGGCGAGCGAGGAGGCGCGGCGCTTCTACTTCAGGCCCGGAGGGTGAGGTCGGCCGCGGCGCGGATCGTCGCGGAGGAGGAGGCTCGGGAGGAGGGAGCGGGCCCGACCGGCCGAGGGAGGAGCGACCGGCCGGGCACGTACCGGGGGACCGGAGGCGCTACTCGCCCCGGGTGACCCGGGCCCGCTCCACCTTGGCGATCACCCGCAGGACGTCACCGGCGCGGAGGTCCGGGGGAAGGAGCTCCCGCGGGAGCTCGAATCCGACTCCATCGTCGATCTGCAGGAGCTCCACGGTATCTTCGGTGACGTCGAACACCACGAGCTTCCTCCGCTCGGTGTCCGTGGTCCTGGTCGTGAGCACGATCGGCTCCTCGGCTTCCGGGCACGTACGGCATCTCTTCTCGACAGGCACGCCCGCCCTGCGCCGGAGCGGCGACGGGGACGGCCCGGCTGGCACGGGGGTTCAAGCCACGTGCCGGATGCCTCCGGCGGACCCCGGTGCCGCCAAGTCATTGTGAGCGATGAGGGTATCGTCCACCTCATCATCCAGCCCCCTGTTCCCGCGTCCGCGCCGCGCCGCAGACTGCCCCGCCGCTCGCGATGTGCGAGAAGCGTCCGGCGGACCGAGCCGCCGGGCGGGCCCGCAGCGCCCGGCCGCGCGGGAGGCGTCGCCGCCGCGGGGGGCCGGCGACGAGTTGCGGCCCCCGCGGCCGGCTCCCATCGTCCACGGTGAGCCCCGCCCCCGCGGGCGTCCGCACCCGGAGCGCCGAAGGCACCGCATGAGCCACCGATCTCGCCGAGTCCGCTCTCCGGGAGGAGGCCTGCTCTCCGCCGGCCTCGTGCTGGCGGGCGAGGTCGTCGGAGAGGCGCCCTGGATGCGCCGGATCACCGGGGCCGGCGCCGACCCGACGGCGGACATCCGGAACACCCGGAGGATCGTGGAGGTGTTCCGGGGGGGCGAGCGCCACGAGCGCTGAGGCGTCCGCCCGGCCGGGGCTCCAGCGCGTCTTCCGGGTCCGGGACGGTCTGGCCGTCTCGGTCGGCATCGTCATCGGGGCCGGGATCCTCAGGACCCCCGGCCTCATCGCCGGCTACCTGGGCCGGCCGTGGCTCATCCTGGCCGTGTGGCTCCTGGGCGGGCTGGTGGCCGGGCTGGGCACCCTCCTCCTGTCCGAGATGGCGGCGGCGCTGCCCGCGGCGGGGGGAAAGTACGTCTACGCCCGGGAGGCATGGGGCCCCGTGGTCGGGTTCGTGGCGGGGTGGGCGGAGCTTCTGGTGGCCCGGGGGTTCTCCGGGGCCGTCAAGGCGGTGGTGATCGCCGAGTACCTGCAGCTCCTCGCGCACGACGTGAACGTGCCGGCGGCGGCCGGGACCGTGGTCGTCCTGTTCACGGCGCTCCACCTGGCCGGCGTGCGCACGGGCCGCACCTTCCAGAACGCGAGCACGCTGGTGAAGGTGGTCCTCCTGGTCGTGATCGCCGCCGCGGGCCTCGCGGCCGGGGTCGGGGTCGGGGCCGGCGCGGGAGGCGCCGGGACGGGGGCGGGCGCGCCCTCGGGCGGGCCCGCCCCCATCACGCTCCTCGGCCTCGCGCTGGCCTACCAGAGCGTGGCCTTCGCCTACTACGGCTGGGAGGACGCCGCCAAGATGGCCGAGGAGACCCGGGATCCGGGGCGCTCCCTCCCCCGCATCCTGCTGGGCGGCGCGGCGGCCGTCGCGCTCCTGTACCTCCTCATCAACGTCTCCTTCCTGTCGGCGCTCACCCCGTCGCGGATGGCGGGATCGGAGCTGGTGGCCCGGGACGCCGTGTCGGGCACGCTCGGCCCAGCGGCCGGGACCGTCGTGGTCGTGGTCGGGATCCTCATCCTCCTCAGCAGCCTCAACGTCAACTTCCTGGGGATGCCCCGGGTGGCCCTGGCCCTGGCGCGGGACGGCCTGGCGCCCCGGTCCTTCACGCGGGTGAGCCGCCGCGGGACGCCGGCGCCGGCGCTCCTCTTCATCGCGGCGGTCCTGTTCGCGCTGGCCATCACCGGCGCGTTCGAGTGGCTCCTGCGGTTCATGATGCTGACCGTCATCTCGGTCGACGCGGTCGTGCTCCTGGGCTTCTTCCGGCTGCGCCGGACGCGCCCCGACCTCCCGCGGCCGATGCGCGTGCCCGGGCATCCCTGGATCCCTGCGCTCGCCATCGCGCTCCAGCTCCTCGTGCTGGCCGCCATCGTCGGCACCCAGCCCCGGCTGGCGCTCGGCTCGGGCGGGATGCTCCTGGCGCTGGCGCTGGCGGGGACGTGGGCGGCGCGGCGGCGGGCGGCCGCGTGAGCGCCGGCTACACGTCCTGCCCGTCGGCCGTGTTCACCTTCGTGGCGCCTCAGGCACGATCTCCAACTCACCGGAGAGCCACATGAGCAGAGTCCGCACCCTCGCCTCGACCGTCCTCGCCCTCCTCGTCACGGCCGCGGCCGCCTCGGCGCAGGAGGCCGGATCCGCCCCGGTGCCGGACAGCGTCTTCGCCCGCGAGAACTACGTGAAGCACGAGTACCGCATCCCGATGCGGGACGGGGTCGAGCTGTTCACGATCGTCTACACCCCCAGGGACGCCTCCCCCACCAACACCTACCCGATCGTGATGGAGCGGACCTGCTACTCGGTGGCGCCCTACGGCAAGGACGCCTATCCGGACGTGATCGGGCCCGACCGGTACATGATGCGCGACAAGTACATCTTCGTGTACCAGGACGTCCGCGGCCGCTACATGTCCGAGGGGACGTGGGTGAACGTGCGGCCCTTCATTCCCGACTCGATCAAGGCCGGGGACCCGAAGGCGGTCGACGAGGCCTCCGACACCTACGACACGATCGACTGGCTGCTGAAGCACGTGAAGCACAACGACGGCCGGGTCGGGCAGTGGGGGATCTCCTACCCCGGCTTCTTCACGACGATGGGGGCGCTCTCGGGGCATCCGGCGCTGGTGGCCGTCTCCCCGCAGGCGCCGGTGACGAACTTCTACTTCGAGGACTTCCACCACAACGGCGCCCTCACCCAGGGCTACTTCTACACGTACCCCGTCTTCGGCGTCCAGCACCCCGGGCCGACCACCGAGCACTGGTGGATGCCGCAGATGCAGCACGTGCTGGGGACCGAGGGGCAGAACGGAGGAGGGTTCCTCGGGGGAGCCAGGAAGGTCCGGGGCCTGCCGGACGACTACGACTACCAGCTCAGCCTGGGGCCGCTGAAGAACACCACCGAGCGCTTCTACGGCGAGAACTTCTTCTGGCAGGAGATCGTCCACCACCCCGACTACGACGACTTCTGGAAGGCGAGGGCGGTGGGACCGGCCATCGACGAGCACATCGCTCACGCCGGCCGCATGCCGGCGGTGCTCGCGGTCGGGGGGTGGTTCGACGCGGAGGACCTGTACGGCCCGCTCCAGGTCCACCGGACGATCGAGGCGCACCACCTGGACTCGTTCAACGCCATCGTCGAGGGCCCCTTCCGGCACGGAGGCTGGTCACGGAGGGGCGTCGTCCACCAGGTGCACGGGGACATCTACTTCGGGGACTCGCTCCAGGTGCGCTTCCAGCGCGACATGGAGTCGAAGTTCTTCCGCCACTTCCTGAAGGACGGCGGGAAGGGCCCCGTCGGCCTGCCCGAGGCGCGCATGTTCGACACGGGGAAGAAGACGTGGGACGCGTTCGAAGCGTGGCCCCCGGCCGGGGCGCAGAAGCGCGACCTGTACCTGGAGTCGGGCGGGAAGCTCTCCTTCGACGCGCCGACCGGCCGGAGCGGGAGCCCCTACTCCGAGTACGTGAGCGACCCGGCCCACCCCGAGCCCAGCCGCTGCCGGATCCCGACGATCCAGGGGCTCACGATGTACGCGTACATGAGCGACGACCAGCGCTGCTTCGACCTCGACCGCGGCGTGGTCACGTTCGAGACCCCGCCGCTCGACCGGGACGTGACTCTGGCCGGCCCGATCCAGGCGCGCCTGTTCGTGAGCACCTCGACCGACGCCTCGGACTACGTGGTCAAGCTCATCGACGTCTACCCGATGGACGAGCCCGACAGCCCCTACCGGCCCGACGAGGCCGTCCACTACGCCGGCTACCAGCAGCTCGTCCGCGGCGAGATCATGCGCGGACGCTACCGGGACGGGTTCGACGACCCGAAGCCGTTCGAGCCGGGCAAGGTCACGCCGGTGGACTTCCGCCTCCAGGACGTGCTCCACACCTTCAGGAAGGGGCACCGGATCATGGTGCAGGTGCAGAGCACCTGGTTCCCCGCGTTCGACCGGAACCCGCAGACCTACGTGCCCAACATCTACGAGGCGAAGGAGAGCGACTTCGTGAAGGCCACGGAGCGGGTCTACCACACCCCCGACCGGGCCAGCCGGCTCGAAGTGGGCGTGCTCCCGGGCGGGACGCCCTGACGGCGGCCTCGGAGACCGCGCCGCTCGGCACGGTCCTGGTCGAGCGGCCGGAGGAGGCGTTCGGCGGCCCCGAGCGCATCGAGGCCGAATGGCGGGAGCTCGGCTGGACCGCGGCCCCGGACTTCGGGGCCGCGTGCGCCGAGCACGCGGCCTTCGTGGAGCTCCTTCAGGACATGGGCGCGAGGGTCACCTACCTGCCCTCCGCCCCCGGGGCGGGCCTCGACTCCCTCTACGCCCGGGACGCGTCCATCGTGGGGCCCCGGGGCGCGATCACCTGCCGGATGGGGAAGGAGGCGCGCAGGGGGGAGCCGGAGGCCGCGGGGCGGGCGTACTGGAAGATGGGCGTCCAGGCGCTCGGCCGGATCGAGGCGCCCGGGACGCTCGAGGGCGGCGACTTCGTGTGGCTGGGCGGGCGCACGGCCGCCGTGGGCCGGGGCTACCGCACCAACGACGAGGGCATCCGGCAGCTCCGGGCCCTGCTGGCGGACGACGTGGACGAGCTCGTGGTCGTCCCGCTCCCCCACTGGCGCGGACCGGACGACGTCTTCCACCTCATGTCCGTCCTGAGCCCGGTCGACCACGACCTGGCGGTGGTGTACTCGCCCCTCCTCCCCGTCCCCTTCCGCGAGGCGCTCCTGGAGCGCGGGATCGAGCTGGTGGAGGTCCCGGACGACGAGTTCGGGCGGCTGGGCTGCAACGTGCTGGCCGTGGCGCCGCGCCGCTGCGTCATGGTGGAGGGGTGCCCGGTCACCCGCCGCAGGCTGGAGGCGGCGGGCGCCGAGGTGCGGACGTTCCAGGGGCGGGAGATCTGCCTGAAGGGGCAGGGGGGACCCACCTGTCTCACGCGACCCGTGGTGCGCGAGGCGGAGTAGCCGGGCTGGCGGTCGGACCGCTCGGCCTCCACTGTCAGGGCCGACCCGAGGTCCCCCACAGGAGGAAGCCGTGAGCCGACCGCGCCGTCCCGCCCGCCGCCTGGCCCTTCTCCCGCTCCTCGTCCTCCTCGCGGCCGCGAGCGCGGCCGTGGCCGGGTGCGGAGGCTCCGCCGGCGGCGATCCGGGCGCGACCGCCTTCACGCTCACCTTCGCGGACTCGGTGCACGAGGGTCCGATCACGGGCCGGGCGTTCGTCATGGTCTCGCGGGACTCGGCGCCCGAGCCGCGCTTCCAGGTGGACCGCTTCTTCGGCTCCGCCCCCATGTTCGCGGCGGACGTGGACTCGCTGGAGCCCGGCGCGCAGGCCACGGTCGACGGCTCGGCCCTCGGCTTCCCGGTCGACGACCTCTCGGAGCTTCCCGCCGGCGACTACTACGTGCAGGGCCTCCTCGACGTCTACACGCAGTTCCACCGCTCCGACGGCCACACGATCTGGGCGCACATGGACCGGTGGGAGGGCCAGCACTTCAACCGCTCGCCGGGGAACCTGGTGAGCGAGGTCAGAAAGGTGCACCTGGACCCCTCCCGCGGCTTCCACGTGGAGCTGGCCCTGGACCGGGAGATCCCCCCGGTCGAGGTCCCGCCCGACACGAAGTACGTGAAGCGGGTCAAGATCCAGAGCGACCTCCTCACGAAGTTCTGGGGTCATCCGTTCGACATCGGGGCGACCGTGCTCCTCCCCGAGGGCTACGACGAGCACCCGGACGTCAGCTATCCGGTGGTCTACGAGCAGGGCCACTTCAGCCTGCGTCCGCCCTACGGGTTCAGCCCCGACAGCCAGCCGGTGCCCGAGGGGCTCCGCGACCGCCTGGCGAGCCTCGACCGGGAGACCGGCCACGACTTCTATCGGAGCTGGACGTCGCCCGGCTTCCCGCGGATGATCGTCGTGACCTTCCAGCACCCGACGCCCTACTTCGACGACTCGTATGCCGTGAACTCGGCCAACAACGGCCCCTACGGCGACGCGCTCCTGAAGGAGCTCGTCCCGTACCTGGAGAGCCACTTCCGCATGATCCGCCGGCCGTGGGCGAGGGTCCTCACCGGCGGCTCGACGGGCGGGTGGGAGTCGCTGGCGCTGCAGGTCCTGCACCCGGAGTTCTTCGGGGGGACGTGGTCGCTCTATCCGGATCCCGTGGACTTCCGCCACTACCAGCTGGTCGACATCTACTCGGACACGAGCGCGTTCGTGGACGGGCGGGCGGTGAGCCGCGGCTCGGGGTGGGAGCACCCCGAGCACCCGATGATGCGGACGACCGAGGGGCAGCCGCTCCAGACCTACCGCGGCATGAGCCGCATGGAGGCGGTCCTGGGCAGCCACGGTCGCTCGGCCGAGCAGCTGGGCGCGTGGGAGGCCGCGTACGGGCCGGTGGGAGAGGACGGATACCCGAAGCCGCTGTGGGACAAGCTGACCGGGCACATCGACCGCTCGGTGGCCGAATACATGAAGGCGCACGGCTACGACCTCAGGGCCTACCTGGCCGCCCACTGGGACTCGATCGGCTCCGACCTGGTGGACAAGATCCACGTCGACGTGGGCGACATGGACACCTACTACCTGAACGTGGCCGTCTACGACCTGCAGGCGTTCCTGGACTCCACCTCCGCGCCGGCCGCCCACGCCACCTTCCGGTACGGCCGCCCCGAGAAGCCGCACGGCTGGCAGCACACGACGACCGCGACCATGCTGCGGGAGATGGCCGACTTCATGACGCGGCACGCGCCGGCGGGCGCCGACACGCGGTCGTGGAGGTACCGGTAGGGGAGGATCGGGCGCGCCCCGGAGGGCGCTCCCCGCGGCTGCCCTCCAGTCGTACGACTGGAGGACGGCGGCGACGATCGGACTCCCCCCTTGACGTGGACGCAGGTTCTGCTACCTTTGTGGGCGAACGACAGTCTACGAGCGCACGCCGGGCACGGCCCGGACCAGAGTTACGAAAGGACCTGGACGCTATCGTCCCGGTCCTTTTTTCTATGGACGCTCCGATCGTGGTTCACGCCAGGCGGGGGGGCGGAAGTCCCCCGCAAAGAACGATGATGTTCCGTTGGTACGGTTACACCGGACCTCGACATCGTCAAAAAGCACCATTCGGAGGAACGGTATGCGTACCAAGGGAACCGTGAAGTGGTTCAACGACCAGAAGGGCTTCGGCTTCATCACGCTGGACGGCGGCGAGAAGGATTGCTTCGTGCACTTCTCCGCGATCCAGGGCGACGGCTTCAAGTCCCTGGCCGAGGGCGAGCGGGT
>DATFLN010000036.1:0-1673 GCA_035267645.1 Gemmatimonadota bacterium
CTCCCGGGGACGGTGGTGGTCCTCTCGCCCCTCATCAGCCTCATGAAGGACCAGGTGGATGCGCTCCGGGCCCTGGGCTTCCGGGCCGCCGCCATCAACTCCTCGCTCCAGCCCGAGGAGCGCCGGGAGCGGCTGCGGGGCCTCCGCGCCGGCGACTACGAGCTGGTCTACCTGGCGCCCGAGGCGCTCGGACGGAGCATGCGGGCGCGGCTGAAGGACAGCCCGCTCTCCCTCCTGGTCGTGGACGAGGCGCACTGCATCTCGCAGTGGGGTCACGACTTCAGGCCGTCCTACCGGAGGCTCCGCGGGCTCAAGGAGGAGCTGGGCGGGGTGCCGGTCCTGGCCCTCACGGCCACGGCCACCCGGCAGGTGGCGGTCGACATCCTGAACCAGCTCGGTATGCAGGACCCGGAGGGCTACAAGGGGTCCTTCTTCCGCCGCAACCTCCACGTCCGCTGCCGCAAGCGCGGCGAGGGGAACACGCGCCGGGAGATCCTGGCCCTGGTCCGCCGCCACGAGGGCGAGAGCGGGATCATCTACTCGCTCTCCCGGAAGTCGGTCGAGAGGACGGCGGCCTTCCTGGCCAAGCACGGGGTGAGCGCCGCGCCCTACCACGCGGGCCTCTCCGACGGGGAGCGCGCCTCGACCCAGGAGGCCTTCGCCCGCGACGAGGTGGACGTGGTGGTCGCCACCATCGCCTTCGGGATGGGGATCGACAAGTCCAACGTCCGTTTCGTCATCCACAAGGAGATGCCGGGGGACGTCGAGTCGTGGTACCAGGAGATGGGGCGCGCGGGGCGGGACGGGCTCCCGTCGGAGTGCTTCCTGTTCTACTCGTGGGCCGACGTCAAGGTGAGGGAGCGCTTCCTGGACGAGGTCGAGGACCCGACCCTCCGCCGCCGGAAGAGGGAGGCGTGCGTGGAGCTCTTCCGCCTGGCCGACCGCGGCGGCTGCCGCCACCGCGCCATCCTGGCGCACTTCGGGGAGGAGATCGAGCCCTGCGGGGATGCGTGCGACGCCTGCACGGGGGCGAGCGTCACCGACCTGGTGGAGGAGGTACGGGCGACGCGCCGGGCCGCGGGCCGGGCGGGCGGGACGCGCTCCCGCGGAGCCGCGGGGACGGGCGCGGGGAGCGGCCGATCGGGCCGCGCGTCCGGCTCGGCCGCCTCCTGGGCCGGAGGCGGCACCGAGGAGCTCTCGAAGGCCACGGCGGACCCGGAGCAGGCCGCCACCTTCGAGCGGCTCCGCGAGATCCGGAAGCGGCTGGCGGACGAGCGGGGCGTCCCCGCCTACATCGTGTTCAGCGACAGGGTGCTGTGGGGGATGATCGAGCGCTCGCCCTCCACGCCCGGGGAGATGCTGGAGGTCTCCGGCGTCGGCCCCACCAAGCTCGAGCGCTACGGCCAGCTCTTCCTGGAGGCGCTGGCCGATCCTCCGCGTTGACCCGCCGGGGCCGCGGACCCAGATTCCCGCGCGGCGGTAAGAGAAGGCGCGGCCCGAATTCCGGGCCGCGCTCCACGACCTCCGTTCCACACCCGCGGGCGTAGCTCAGCTGGCAGAGCGCGAGCCTTCCAAGCTCGAGGTCGCCGGTTCGAAACCGGTCGCCCGCTTTCCCTTCCCCCTGGCCGGAGGCGCTCCGTGGACGGTGACCGCCCGCCCCCCCGCTCCTGGCT
>DATFLN010000037.1:0-11943 GCA_035267645.1 Gemmatimonadota bacterium
GCCGCGGACGGGAAGCTGCACGCTGGCCGCCTGCTCGTCGCCCCGGTACCACACGTGCGCCACCACGGTCGAGTCCTGCGCCCCGGTGATCCGGGTCCACAGGAACACCCGCCCCACGTCCGACGGGACGCTGGAGAGCGAGTCGACGGGCATGTGGTCCCGGATCCCGGTGGTGAGCGCCGCGGCGGCCACCTGCACGGCCGAGGCGGGCTGCTGCGCCGCCTGCGGAGTGGAGCCGGCGCCGCCCGTCGTGTCGGCCTGGGCGGCCGCCGGAGCCGGAGGGACCACTGCGGCCGCCAGCGCCAGGGCGCCGGCCGGGATCGCGGCGCGCGTCGTGCGTAGAGCGAGGGATCGCATCTGCATCGTTTCCTCCTTCGCGGAGCGTGGCGTGTCCACCAGAGAGCGCGCAGGCCGGGGCCCGGGATGAGGCCCGCGAGCCACGACTTCCTCACAGGCGACCTCGAGGTCGCGGCCCGGGCCGCGCTGGCCGGCGGCCGCGCGCTGTATCGCTATTATGGGGATGAAAGATCCGGGCCGGACGTCACGGACCGGGAGGCGGCCTCCCGCCGGGCGCGCCTGGACGTGGAGGAGAAGGCGCCCGGGGACCCGGTCACGGCGGCCGACCACGCCTCCAACCGCGCCGTCCTCGATCTCCTCTCCCGCCGCCGGCCGGAGGACCCGGTCCTGAGCGAGGAGTCGAGGCCGCCGGCCGCGGGCGAGCGGGGCGGCCGCCTGTGGGTCGTCGACCCCCTGGACGGGACGAAGGAGTTCATCGGCGCGATCGGCGAGTTCGCGGTCATGGTCGGCCTGGCGGTGGACGGGAGAGCGGTCCTCGGGGCGGTGTACCGCCCCGATCCCGGCCTCCTCTACCTGGGCCGGGCCGGCGGCGGCGCCTGGCGCGCCGCGGTCGATGCCCGCGAGGTCGCCGGCGGCGGGGGCGCCCTCGCCTCCCTCCCCTTCGGGCCGCTGGCGGTCGACGAGCGCGCCGCCGGCCCCGTCCGCCTCATCCACTCGCGCTCCCACACGCCGGAGGGCCTGGAGCGGCTCGAGGAGGCCTTCGGCGACCGGGGCATCGAAGGCGTCCCCTGCGGCTCGGTGGGCGTCAAGGTCGGCGTGATCGCCGAGGGGCGGGCCGACCTCTACGTGCACCCGGTCCCCTACCTCAAGGAGTGGGACACGTGCGCGCCCGAGGCGGTGCTCCGCGGAGCGGGCGGGCGGGTGACGGACTGCCTGGGCCGGCCCCTGGCCTACGGGAAGGACCGGCCGGGCCAGCCCGAAGGCCTCCTGGCGGCGACTCCGGAAGTCTGGACCCGGGCCCTCCCGATCGTCCGCGCCATGGCGCCCTCCACAGGGGACCGGGACTGAGGCCGGCGTGATCTCAGCCGAACAGGTCCGCGACCGACCAGGCGATCACGGGACGCTCCCGTTCTTCGGCCACCGATCGGCGGAAGGCGTCGGTGAAGCCGGCCGCCGACACGAAGAAGAACGGCGCATCGGGCCCGAGCGCCGCCCGCGCCCAACCGTGTCCGCTGGTCGCCAGCCGCTCCAGGTTCCGGACGTGCTCCCGCCACAATCGGGCACCCACGGGCCGGGAGCTCATCTTGACGGCGCCCGAGAGGATCCGCCCGTCCACGACGCGCGCCACCACGTCGATCTCGACCGGCTCGCCCTCCCGGTCCGAGCCTTCCCAGCGTCCCCACTCCTCGACGACGGGGAGGCCTCCCTCCCTCTGCCGCCGGAGGTACGCCTCCCCCGCAACGTCCTCGAACACCTCGCGGCCCAGGTAGGAGGGCCACGTGGCCCCGGCCAGCCGCTCCTCCCACACGGTGCGGGGCCCGGCGCTGGCCACCGCGGACTCGTTCGCGAGCGCCATGCCGTAGTAGACGCGCTGGGCCGGGTCGGCCAGCCGGTAGCGGAGAGCCTGGTTCGAGGGCGCGTCGAAGTTCCGTTCCTCCTCCAGGTAGTCCAGGCGCACCAGCTCCTTGACCATGCGCTGCAGGCCCGAGTCGGAGGGACGCCCGAGCGCGGCCGCGATCTCGCCGCGCTCCCGGCGCTTCAGCCCGACCGCGGCCAGGATGGCCCGGTAGGTGTCGACCTCCCGCAGGCCTTCCTCCTGCTCCAGGGCCGTCTCCACCTGGAGGCGCACGCGTCCGTCGGGCGCGAGCAGGAGATCGATGATGTTGTCCGGGAGGGGACGGTCGTCGTCCACCAGGCTCAGGTACATGGGCGTCCCGCCGAAGGCGCCGTAGGTCCGGACCCTGTCCTCGGGACCGTAGCCGGGCACCATGAGCCCCGCGTCGAAGTAGTCGAAGGGCCGCAGCCGGCGTCGCCAGTCGAGCCGCCCGAACAGGGGCGAGCCGCCGGCTTCGAGGGCCCGCATCGTGCGGACGGCCGATCCGGAGAGGACCACGAGCAGGCCGCGCTCGCGGCGGAGATCGCCCTCCCACACGGCGTTGAGCTCGGAGGCCACCTCGGCCATGCCCTCCGACCCTGTCCCGAGGTACTGGAACTCGTCCAGCACGACCACCGCGTCCTGGTCCGGATGCAGGTCGAAGATGGACCGGAACGTGGTGCGCCACGTGGGATGGTCCTCCGGTCTCAGCTCCGCGCCCGACCAGTGGCCGGCCTCCGCCAGGAGCGCCCTGCGGTTGATCTCCGGCGTCGTGGCCGATGCCGTGTAGTAGAGGACCGGCGTCCCGTCCTCCCACGCGTGTGTGAGGAGATGGGTCTTGCCGATGCGGCGCCGGCCGTACAGGAGCGCCAGCTTGCGGCCGGGACGCCCCGCCAGCTCGCGGAGATCCCGCACCTCGGCCTCGCGGTCCACCAGCCTCGTCATCGGAGCACTCTCCGTCAGTCGAGTATGCTACCAATCGTATGTGGTACCAAACACGTTAGGTTGCGGCTTCCCGGCGCGCAACCATGGGCGACCCCCCGGAGGTCTGGACCCGGGCCCTCCCGATCGTTAAGACTATGGCGCCTTCGGGGTAGAATCGTCCCCGGATCAAGCGGCCTCGTGGCCGCTCTGGAGCGTCGACCTCCCTCATGACAGCCTCGACCCCACACAGGATGCATCACATACCATGAGCCCCAAGTCCAAGAACATCTTCTGGCAGTCGACCCGCATCTCCCGGGAGGACCGGGAGAAGAGCCGCGGGCACCGCGGCGCGGTGCTGTGGTTCACCGGCCTCTCGGGCGCCGGCAAATCCACGCTCGCCTCGCGCCTCGAGGAGCGCCTCTACGAGGAGGGCTACAGCACCTACATCCTGGACGGCGACAACGTCCGGCACGGCCTGAACCGCGACCTGGGATTCTCCCCGGAGGACCGGACGGAGAACATCCGGCGCGTGGGCGAGGTGGCCAGGCTCTTCGCCGACGCCGGCGTGCTGGTCGCGACCGCCTTCATCTCGCCCTACCGGGAGGACCGCGACCAGGTGCGCTCGATCATGGAGCGCGAGCTCGACTTCGTGGAGATCTTCGTCTCCTGCCCGGTGGAGGTGTGCGAGGAGCGGGACCCCAAGGGCCTCTACAAGAAGGCCCGTGCGGGCGAGATCCGGAACTTCACGGGGATCGACGCCCCGTACGAGGAGCCCGAGAGCCCCGAGCTCGTGATCCCGACCGACACGCTGGACCCGGACGAGTCGGTGGACCGGATCCTGGCCTGGCTGGAGGAGCGGGACTACATCCGCCTCCACGACGAGGCGGGGGGCGGCGGGCCGGACCCCGCGGCCGCCTCCACCGATGCCGCCGCCCGCCGGGGAGGCCGCTGATGCCGATCGCGCCCTACGGCGGCACGCTCGTCGACCGCACCGTCCCCGCCTCCGAGGCGGCGGAGCTCCGCCAGGCGGCCCGGGACCTCCCCGGGATCCGCCTCGGGGACAGGATCCTGAGCGACCTCTACCTCCTGGCCGTGGGCGGTCTCTCGCCGCTCGAGGGCTTCATGGGGAGCGAGGACTACCGCTCGGTCCTCGAGCACACCACGCTGGCCGGGGGGCTCCCCTGGTCGGTCCCCATCGTGCTCCCGGCCACCGGGGAGGAGGCGGACGCGCTCGCGCCCGGCGCCGCGGCCGCGCTCGTGGCCCCCGACGGACGGGTCGCCGGCCTCATCGACGTGGAGGAGATCCACGACCGGGACCTCGAGACCGAGGCCCGGGCGGTGTACGGCACCACGGACACGGCCCACCCCGGGGTGGCGGCCGTCCACGAGCTGGGCCCCAGGTACGTGGCCGGTCCGGTCCGCTGGCTGTACGAGGGCGACATCTCGGGCTTCCCCGAGGAGAACCTCACCCCGGCCCGGGTCCGGGCGAGGATCGAGGAGAAGGGCTGGCGCACCGTGGTGGCCTTCCAGACCCGGAACCCGATCCACCGCGCGCACGAGTACATCCAGAAGTGCGCGCTCGAGCTGGTGGACGGGCTCCTGGTCCACCCCCTGGTGGGGGAGACCAAGCCCGACGACGTGCCGCCCGACGTCCGGATGGAGTGCTACCGGGTCATCCTCGAGCACTACTACCCGGCCGACCGGGTCCTCCTCTCGGTCCTCCCGGCCGCCATGCGCTACGCCGGCCCGAAGGAGGCCATCCACCACGCCATCATGCGCCGGAACTACGGCTGCACCCACTTCATCGTGGGCCGCGACCACGCGGGCGTGGGCGACTACTACGGCACCTACGACGCCCAGGAGATCTTCGAGACCGTCGACCGGGACCTCCTGGGGATCGAGCCCATGAAGTTCGAGCACGCCTTCTGGTGCACGGTCACCGGGCAGATGGCCACCGCCAAGACCTCTCCCTCCGGCCCCGACCAGCGGATCTTCCTGTCGGGGACGAAGGTGCGCGAGATGCTCGCGCGCGGGGAGCGGCCGCCGGCCGAGTTCAGCCGTCCCGAGGTGGCCGACGTGCTCGTGGAGGCCTACCGGACGTGAGGCGGCGGGCGGCCGGGCACCGGAGCGCGGCGGGCCCCCGGACGCCCGGGCGCCTCCGGGGCGCGCGCCGCCCGTGACCCCGGACGCCGCGATCACGCTGGCGGTGGTGGCCCTGGCCATCGCCGCCCTCGCCCGCGAGGTCCTGAGCCCCGACCTCATCCTGTTCGGCGCGCTCCTGGTCCTCGTGGCGGCGGGGGTGGTGAGCATGGAGCAGGCGCTCACCGGCTTCTCGAACCCCGTCCTGCTGGCCATCGCCGGCCTCCTCATCGTGGCGGCGGGGCTCCGAGCCACCGGCGCCCTGGAAGCCGTGAGCGACGCCGTCCTGGGCCGCTCCCGATCGGTGCGGCAGGCGCTGGCCAGGATGACCGGCTCCACCGTGGTCGCCTCGGCCTTCCTCAACAACACCGGGATCGTGGCCATGGGGATCCCGGCGGTGACCCGCTGGGCCCGGCGGCGCGGCGTGGCGCCCTCGCGCCTCCTCATCCCGCTCTCCTACGCCTCCATCCTGGGCGGCGTGTGCACGCTGATCGGCACCTCCACCAACCTGGTCGTGGATGGGCTCCTGAAGAGCCACGGGCTGACCGGACTGGGCTTCTTCGAGCTGGCGGCGGTGGGCGTGCCGGTGGCGGCGGTGGGCCTGGTCTACCTGGTGGGCGTCGCGCCCCGGCTCCTCCCCGACCGCCGCGAGGCCGAGGCCGACGCGCAGGCGGCGCGCGAGTACCTGACCGAGATGGAGCTCTCCTCCCCCTCGCCCCTCATCGGCCGCACGGTCGAGGAGGCGGGTCTCCGCCACCTGCCCGGCCTCTTCCTCGTCCGCATCGAGCGGGAGATGGGGATCGTGGCTCCCGTGGGCCCCGGGGAGCGGCTGGCCGACGGGGACCGGCTCACGTTCGCGGGGCTGGCCGAGACGATCGTGGACCTGAGGCGCTTCCGGGGGCTGAGCCCGGCCGGGCGCGGCGGCCCGGGGGACCCTCGGGGAGGGCGCGCCGCGGACGGCGAGTCGCTCGAGCTCCACGAGGCGGTGATCGCGCCGGGCTCCCCCCTGGTCGGGACCAACGTCCGGGAGGCCAGCTTCCGCGCCCGCTACAACGCCGCCGTCATCGCGGTCCACCGGCACGGCGAGCGGATCCAGAAGCGGATCGGGGACATCGTCCTCCGCCCGGGCGACACGCTCATGCTCGAGGCCGCGGCCGGCTTCGACCGCGCCTTCCGGGACTCGACCGACTTCTACCTGGTGAGCCGGGTGGACGACAGCGTGGCGCCCCGCTACGGGCGGCAGGGGGCGGCCGTGGCGGTCCTGGCGGCGGTCGTGGTGACGGCCGCGACCGGGCTCGTCCCGATCGCGCTGGCCGCGGCGGGGGGCGGGCTGGCCATGGTGCTCCTCGGGTGCCTGAGCCCCGGGGAGGCGAAGCGGGCGGTCGACTGGTCGCTCCTCATCGTGATCGGCTCGGCGCTCGGGATCGCCGTGGCCATGGAGCGCTCGGGCGCGGCCGAGCTGCTGGCGCGGGGCGTCCTGGACGCCTCGGTGGGGCTCGGGCCCGTGGGGGTGCTGGCGGGCGTGTTCGCGGCCACCCTCGTCCTCACCGAGCTGATCACGAACAACGCGGCCGCGGCGCTCATGTTCCCCGTCGCCCTGTCGGCGGCCGGGGACCTCGGGCTGGCCGCCCGGCCGCTGATCATCGCGGTGACCGTGGCCGCGTCCCTCTCCATGTCGACGCCCCTGGGCTACCAGACCAACCTCATGGTGTACGGCCCGGGCGGGTACCGCTTCACCGACTTCACGCGGGCGGGCCTGCCGCTGCAGCTCGCGGCGGGCGTCCTCGCGGTGATCCTCATCCCGATGATCTGGCCGCTGACCGGATAGGACGAGACGCATGCACCTCCTCCACGTCGTGGGCGCCCGCCCCAACTTCATGAAGATCGCGCCCCTCCTGCGCGCGGCCTCGGCCCGCGGGGGGATCGGGCAGACGCTCGTCCACACGGGGCAGCACTACGACGAGGGGCTCTCGGACGTCTTCTTCCGCGAGCTGGAGATCCGGCGCCCGGACGTGAACCTGGGGGTGGGGAGCTCGAGCCACGCACGGCAGACGGCCGCGGTGATGACGGCGTTCGAGCCGGTGCTCGAGGAGACCGCGCCCGACCTGGTGGTCACGGTGGGCGACGTGAACAGCACGCTGGCCTGCGCGCTGGTGGCCGCCAAGATGGGCGTGGCCGTCGCGCACGTGGAGGCGGGCCTCCGGAGCCGGGACTGGGGGATGCCCGAGGAGATCAACCGGGTCCTCACCGACCGGCTCTCGGACCTCCTGTTCACGCCGAGCCGGGACGCCGACGAGAACCTGGCGGCCGAGGGCGTCCCCGCGGAGCGCGTCCACTTCGTCGGGAACATCATGATCGACACGCTCATGGAGCGCCTCGAGGACGCGCGGGAGCGGCAGGCGCCGGAGCGGTACGGGGTCGCCGGCCGGGAGTACGGCCTCGTCACCCTCCACCGCCCCTCCAACGTGGACGCGCCGGACAGGATGGAGGAGATCTTCCGGGCCCTGGCCCGGGTGGCGGCCGACCGACCCGTGCTCTTCCCCATGCACCCGAGGACGCGGAACAACGCGGAGCGGTTCGGGCTCCTGGGGGCGCTGGGGGGCGTCGAGGTCCTCGAGCCGGTGAGCTACCTGGACATGCTGGGGCTCATGGAGGGGGCCTGGCTCGTCCTCACCGACTCGGGCGGGATCCAGGAGGAGACGACCGCGCTCGGCGTCCCGTGCCTCACCCTGCGCTCGACCACCGAGCGGCCGATCACGATCGAGCAGGGGACGAACACGCTCGCCCCCGAGCGGACGAGGGAGGAGATCCTCCGGCTCGTGCCCGAGACGCAGGGCCGGCGCGGACGGGTGCCCGAGCTGTGGGACGGGGCCACGGCGGGCCGGATCGTGGAAGTGATCGAGAGGTGGGGCGGGGCCGGGACCTGAGCCCGGACCGGGGAACGAGCCCGGGCCGGGGAAGGAAAGGGGCGGGCGGAGGACCCATCCACATCACCGCATCCTCACACCTCCGCCGCGCCCCTGTGGTGGGGAGGCTTCCGGCACCCTACCTCCGCGACACCTCGATCACGCGGAAGGACCGCTCCCCCGTCTCCTCGCCCGTGGCGGGCGGGTCCGAGGGGAGCGGAATGGGGACCAGCTGGGCCACGGTCCGGTCCTCGGACCAGACCACCATGAAGGGCCCTCGCCGGGCCGTCCCCGGACGGCTCTGTATTCGTACGGTCGCTCCTGCCTGCACGGTAAGAGCTCCTTTCTTCACGCCTCGTAGACGCCTCCGCGGCGAGCGGGCGCTCCCGCAGCACAACTGGAGAGGAGGCCCGGAGCGTCCATCCGCTCGTCCGGGAGGCGTCCCCCGTCAGGTGCAAGAGCGCGGCCCGAGGCCAGGCGTGAGCTGCGCCGCCTGCAAGATCCATAGACGCAATGTCTTGGGGCGCCCACCGTCACGGGCGAAGAGCGCGATCCCGGCCCCGTGCTCTTTCGGAATGCGAGGATGCGTGCGGAGCGCGAGGGGGCGCGGATCGCGTTGATCCACGGGTGACCGGATCCACGATCCTGTTCGGGCCGTCCGCACCACGCGCGGGAATCGCGGACCCCTCGAGGGCACCCTCATCGCCCTGTTCGTCGCCGTGATCGGCGCCCTGGCCACAGCCCTGTGGGGGCGATGAGCGGCGATCGACGGGCCGCGGCTCCGCGGAACCGCCCGGTGTCGGGAACGACGTTTCAGGGTCGGCGCATGCCCCCGGAGGTCTGAGCCAGCGCACGGCCGACCCCTGGCGCGCTCGACGCATGTATGATAATCATTCATAGTGTGTAGGATTATCATTCACATCCTGAATGGATGTAGCCCGTGACAGCGAGCGCGCCGCTCCTCCCCCGGCTCCTGGCCGCGCCCCTCGAGCGAGCCGTCGCCGAGTTTCCGGTCACGGTCGTGACTGGAGCGCGTCAGACGGGCAAGAGCACGCTCGTGCGGCAGATCGCCAACCTCGGCGACCGCCGTTATCTGACCCTGGACGACTTCGATGTCCGCGCTCGGGCCGAGGAAGCGCCGGACGCCCTGGTCCGCGGAGCGCGAGACCTGACGCTGGACGAGGTTCAGCGCGTCCCCGACCTCCTGCAAGCGGTCAAGGGCACAGTCGACGAGGACCGGAATCCGGGCCGGTTCGTCCTCACGGGATCGGCGAACCTCCTCCTGATGGAGGCCGTCTCGGAGACCCTGGCGGGACGGGCCGTCTACCTGCGGCTCTGGCCCCTCACCCGGCGCGAGCGCCGGGGGCGGGGCGCCTGCGGCCGCTGGGACCTCTTTCTGCAGCGGGAGCCCGATCGCTGGGAGGCGGGTCTCGACGAAGAGGAGGAGCCCCCCGAGCCGTGGGAGGACGCAGCCCATCAGGGCGGCTATCCACCCGTCGTGCTGCACCATACGACCGCCGAGGCCCGGAGCCGCTGGTTCGACGGATACGTGCAGACGTACCTGGAGCGGGACCTCCAGTCGCTGCGCGCCGTGGAGCACCTGCCGGAGTTCCGCCGGCTCATGCGGGCGGCGTGCCTTCGGCTCGGCCGACTCGTGAACCAGACCGAGCTCGGACGGGACGTGGGCCTCTCGCAGCCGACGGTACGACGCTACCTGAACCTCCTGGAGACCTCGTATCAGCTGGTTCGGATCGAGCCGTTCTCCGTGAACCGCACAAAGCGGCTCATCAAGACGCCGAAGGCCTACTGGTCGGACACCGGGCTGGCCCACCATCTGGCGGGCGGCGGCGAGCCGAACGGTCATCTGTTCGAGAACCTCGTCCTCACCGACCTCCTGGCGTGGAGGGATGCGGTCGGAGTGCGCGCGGAGATTCTCTACTGGAGGACGGCCGCGCAGGAGGAAGTGGATTTCGTGATCGAGACCCCTCGCGGGGTCCTGCCCATCGAGGTGAAGGCCGGCAGTCGGCTGCGCCCGGCCGACGCGCGCCACGTCCGGACATTCCTGGACGAATACCCGGACCTGGCCGACGCCGGCCTCCTCCTGTACGCCGGGGCCGAGACCGCATGGATCGCGGAGGACGTGCTGGCCGTGCCCTGGTGGCGGGTGATGTGAGGGGAGGAGCTACCCGGCGCCCTTCCCCACCTCCGGCCACGCCCCCCGCACGCTGATCCACATGGAGCGGAGGATGAGCGAGAGGTCGAGCCAGGGCGTGCGGGTGCGCACGTAGAGGAGGTCGTAGCGGAACTTCCAGCGGTGGGGGACGTCGCGGGCGGCGTAGACCTGGGCCAGGCCGGTGAGGCCGGGACGGACCAGGTGGCGCTCCTCGTAGCCCGGCACCTCCTCCAGGCGGACCGGCTCTCCGTTCCCCGCCGCTTCGACCTCGGCCGGGAGGAGGGCGCGGGGTCCGACGAAGCTCATGTCGCCCCGGCAGATGTTCCAGAGCTGGGGCATCTCGTCGAAGGCACAGGCGCGCATGAGCCGGCCGACGCGGGTGATGCGGTGCTCCTCGAGCCCCGCCTGCTTGAGCGGGCCGTCCGTCCGCTCGCGCGGCTTCATGGAGCGGAACTTCCAGCTCCGGAACCGGCGGCCCCGGCGTCCCACCCGCTCCTGGCCGTAGAAGACCCGCCCGCCATCCTCGAGCTTGATCGCCGCCGCCGCGAGGAGGGCGAGCGGCAGGGAGAAGAGCAGCATGCCGCCGGCCAGCGCGATGTCCACGGCGCGCTTGAAGGCGGCGTCGAGGCCCGCCACGGCCCGGCGCAGGGCCGTGGGCCCGCGCGCGACCCACGCCCCGGCCGCGCCCGCCGCGCCGAACACGCGGGCCGGGCCCCGGAAGCCGGCCTCCGCGCCGGATCCGGACCGGCCCGCCGCGCCGCCAGGCTCCACCACGAGCTCGCGCGCCAGCCGCGCCAGCCTCCCCCTGCGTTCGCTCTCCATGGGCGGGGAGTGTGTCATCGCCCTCTCAACGTAGCGTCAACGACCCCTCACGGGCCCGCCGCCGACAGCACCCCCGACAGGAGGAGCTTGAGGGCCGGACGGTGCCAGTCGAAGCGCACCACGCGGCGGACCATGCGCCCCACGCCGTTCTGCAGCGCCCCGAACACGCGCTCGATCTCGGCGTCCCCGAGGTCCCGGACGGCGCTCTGGAGCCGGAGGCCCATGTCGATCTCGGGACCCAGCCGGCCCCGCCACAGCTCCTCGTAGCGGGCCAGCGACGCGGCGCCGAGCCGGCCCGCGGCCAGCCCGTCGTCCAGGACCCGGGCCGCCATGTCGGCGCCCAGCATCCCGAAGTAGATCCCCCCGGCCGTCGTGGTCTTGACCTGCCCGGCGGCCTCGCCCACGGCCAGGACCCGGTCGGCGTGGCTGGGCGAGACCGGACCCTGCACGATGCCGCGGCTCCGGGTGCGGGAGCGGAGGAAGGCCCGGGCCGGCTCTCCCCGGCCGGCCTCGAGCGCCCGCCGGACCTCGGGTCCCAGCCGCGCGCGGATCGGCTCCCGGGAGAGGAACTCACGGAAGAAGCGGCGGCCGCCCTGAGGCGCCAGGACGCCGAGCCGGGCGGTCCCCTCCCCGAAGGGGACCGCCCAGGCGAAGAAGCCGGGGGCGACGGCGTTCCCGAAGTAGAGCTCGGCCCCCTCGAGGCCGGTGAACGGGAGGTCGGCGTGGACGCCGTGCACGTAGCGCGCGGGCGTCCCGAGGCCGGCCTCCTCGTGGAGCCACCGCTGGTGGCCGGTGGCCACGACGAGCGCCCGGCCCGAGACCTCCCGCTCGCCATCCGGGGTCCAGCAGCGGACCACGACCCGTCCCCCCTCGCGGCGGACGCCCCGGGCGGCGTGGCCGCGGAGGACCTCGGCGCCCGCCTCCCGCGCCGCCCGCGCCAGGGCGCCGTCGAACCGGACGCGGTCGACGACCCGGGCCAGGGGCCTGGTCGGCTCGTAGGGGACGGCCTGGCCTCCGGGCGAGAAGAACCAGGCCCTGCGGACGACGTCCGTGACCGCGCCCCGCGGCAGGGCGAGCGTCTCGAACGC
>DATFLN010000038.1:0-18330 GCA_035267645.1 Gemmatimonadota bacterium
GACGACGGCTTCCGGAAAGCCATGCGGGAGGCGGTGAAGGCCGAATGCCCCTTCCGGGAGGAGGTCTGGGAGAAGCTGGGCGGGAACCTCCACTTCGTGGCCGGCGACTTCGAGTCCGACGAGGGATACCGGAAGCTGAGCAGCCGCATCGAGTCGGTCCGCGACCGTCTCGGTATTCCCGACCGGGTCTTCTTCCATCTGGCCGCCCCGGCGTCCTTCTTCGGGCCCATCGTGGAGCACCTGGAGGCCTCGGGGCTGGCCGGTGGGAAGGAGTGGCGGCGGCTGGTCGTCGAGAAGCCTTTCGGCCAGGACCTGGAGTCGGCCCGGGAGCTGGACCGCCGCATCCGGTCGGTGTTCGACGAGGAACAGATCTACCGAATCGACCACTTCCTGGGGAAGGAGACTGTGCAGAACATGCTGGTCTTCCGCTTCGCCAACCCCAGCTTCGAGCCGATCTGGAACCGGAACTACATCGACCACGTCCAGATCACGGTGGCCGAGGACATCGGGATCGGGACGCGGGGCTCCTTCTACGAGGAGACCGGCGTGGTCCGGGACATGGTCCAGAACCACCTCCTCCAGCTCCTGTGCATGACGGCCATTGAGCCGCCGGTGACTTTCGACGCCTCGTCCCTACGGGACGAGACGGTCAAGGTCCTGGAGGCCGCGCAGGTCACCCCCTTCGACCCGGCGGTGGACGCCGTTCGAGGCCAGTACGGCCCCGGCGAGATGGACGGCGACGGAGTCCGGAGCTACCGGGAGGAGGACGACGTCGACCCGGAGTCGGACACGGCCACCTTCGCGGCGCTCGAGCTCACCCTGGACAACTGGCGCTGGGCCGGCGTCCCGTTCTACCTGCGCACGGGCAAGCGCATGAGCCGGAAGCTCACCGAGGTCTCGATCCAGTTCCGACCGACGCCCCACCTCATGTTCGCCGGCGACGAGGCGCGCGGGCTCTCCTCGAACGTCCTCACCTTCCGGCTCCAGCCCGAGGAGGGGATTCTCCAGACGTTCGTGGCCAAGGAGCCCGGCCCCGAGATCTCGCTCCGGCCCGTGACCATGAACTTCGGCTACGCCAGCGCCTTCGGGGTCGAGGAGCCGCCCCGGGCCTACGCGTGGCTCATCCTGGACGTCATGCAGGGCGACCAGCGCCTGTTCGCCCGCGCGGACTGGATCTACGAGGCCTGGTCCATCGTGGATCCGCTCATCGCGCACTGGGACGAGGCGGCCGCGCCCGACTTCCCCAACTACGAGGCCGGGAGCTGGGGGCCGGAGGCGGCCGACGAGCTCCTCCGCCGCGACGGACGGGGCTGGAGGGTCCTGTGACCGTGCCCGTGCCGGGATCGGTGCGGGTCCACGCGGCCGGCGCCTGGCCCGGGGCCGCCGGGCTGGCGGTCCTGGCGGCGCTGCGCGAGGCGGCCGCGGCGGGTCCGGTGAGCCTGGCGCTGGCGGGCGGGTCCACACCCGTGCCCCTCTACCGCTGGCTCGCCGCCCGGGAGGACGTCCCGTGGAGCCGGATCGACGTGTTCTTCGGCGACGAGCGCTGCGTGCCGCCCGACGACCCCGACAGCAACTACCGCACGGCCCGGAAGACGCTCCTGGGGCCAGCGGAGGTCGAGGCCGCCCGGGTGCACCGCATGCCGGCCGAGCGGGACGACCGCGAGGCCGCGGCCGCCGACTACGCGGCGCTCCTCCCGCCCCACCTGACCGTCCTCCTCCTCGGGATCGGCGAGGAGGGCCACACCGCCTCGCTCTTCCCGGGCTCCCCCGCGCTCGAGGAGCGCGAGCGCCGGGTCGTGCCGGTCACCGCTCCCGCCGATCCCCCCGAGCGCCTGACCGTGACGCCGCCGGTGCTCGAGCAGGCGGCCCGCGTGTTCGTCCTCGCCACGGGCCAGCGCAAGGCGGAGCCGGTGGCCCGGGCCCTGGAGGCCCCCTGGGCCCCGGACGTGTGCCCGGCCCAGCTGGCGCGCCGCGGGACATGGCTCCTGGACCGGGCGGCGGCCGCGCACCTCTCCCGCGACACCGTCGCCGCCGTGTCGGGCGAGGCGCCGGAGGCGCCGTGAGCATCCTGGCGGGCGACATCGGGGGGACGCACGCGCGCCTGGCCACCTTCGAGGCCGGAGAGGAGCGCCCCCGGAAGGTGCGTGAGGAGACGTGGCCGAGCCCCGAGTACGACGCGCTCCTCCCCATCCTCGAGGCCTACCTGGAGGAGGAGGACGAGCGGCCCGGATGCGCCTGCCTCGCGCTGGCCGGCCCCGTGGAGGACGGCGTGTGCCGCCTCCCCAACCTGGGCTGGGAGGTGGACGAGGCGGAGCTGTCCCGGGAGACCGGAATCGGCTCCCTCCGCCTCATCAACGACTTCGACGCGATCGGCCACGGCATCCTGGTCCTGGAGGACGACTCGCTCGCTGTCCTCCAGGAGGGCGAGGCGCTGGAGGGCGCGCCCATCGCCGTCGTGGGCGCCGGCACGGGGCTCGGCGTGGGCTACATCGACCCGGCCGCCCGGCCGCCCCGCGTCTACTCCTCCGAGGGCGGCCACGCCGACTTCGCCCCCCGGGACGAGCGCGAGTGTGAGCTGGCGCGCTTCCTGGCCGGCCGGCACGGACGCGCCTCCTGGGAACGGGTCCTCTCCGGAGAGGGGCTGGCCGACATCTACCGCTGGCTGCGCGGCCGGGACCCCTCGGCCGAGCGCGAGGCCGTGCGCGAGGAGATGGAGGAGGACGACCCGGCCGCCGTCGTCTCCCGCCACGGGCTGGCCGGGGACGACCCCCTCTCGGCCCGGGCGCTCCGGGCCTTCGTCTCGGCCTACGGCGCCCAGGCCGGGAACCTCGCCCTCACGTTCGGCGCCCGGGGGGGCGTGTTCGTGGCGGGAGGGATCGCCCCCAAGATCCTGGAGGCCCTGCGGGGCGGCCCCTTCCTGGAGGCCTTCCTGGCCAAGGGCCGCATGCGGGAGTACGTGGCCGACATCCCGGTCAGGGTCGTCCTGGACGAGGACGTGGGGCTCCTGGGCTCGGCCGCGGCGGCCGCCTCCGCGGGGAGCGCCGGCGGGGGCGCCGACGGCGGCCCCGACGCCGGTGGGGGGGATCCCGCCACGGCCGGCGGACCGTCCGCGAGCCGGGGGAGCGCGTCGTCTTGACGGACCGGGAGCCCCGCCCCGCGGCCGAGCTGCATCCGGCCTCGACGGAGGAGGGGCGCACCGTCCCCTTCCGGCGCCCCGAGGAGGGCCCCTACCCCCCGCTCCGCGACTACGCGGTGATCGGGGACTGCCACGGCTCGGCCCTGGTCTCCCGGGCGGGAAGCGTGGAATGGTGCTGCCTGGGCCGCTTCGACGCCGACCCGGCCCTCTGCCGGCTGCTGGACTGGGAGCGGGGCGGCTTCCTCGAGGTCCGGCCCGGGGGGGAGTACGGGACCGCCCGCGACTACTTGCCGGAGACGAACGTCCTGCACACCGTCTTCCGAACCGCGGAGGGCGCCTTCTCGGTGACCGACTTCATGCCGGTGGGACGGGCGCCCGGCTCGGGCGTGCACGACTACACCACGCTGCGGGCCCCCTTCTGGCTGGTGCGCGTCGTGAACGGGCTGGAGGGCTCGGTCCCGGTCCGGGTCCGCTACCGGCCCTCCGTGGACTTCGGGCGGGAGCGGCCCGAGCTGGCGGTGGACGGCCGCCGCGTGCGGTGCCCGGGCGGCCCCGAGCTGTGGGCCGAGGCATTGTGGGAAGCGCCCGACGGGCCCGACCTCGTGGAGGCGCGCTTCACGATCGACGCGGGCGAGCGGCGCCGGATCGTGCTCTCCGCAGAGCCGATCGAGGCCGAGGACGCGGCCCGCCGGACGGACCTCATGCTCGAGATCACCCGCTCGTTCTGGGAGGAGTGGTCGGGCTACTGCACCTACGAGGGTCCCTGGCGGGACGAGGTGCTCCGGAGCGCGCTGGCGCTCAAGCTCCTCACCTACGCGCCGAGCGGGGCGATCGTGGCCGCGCCCACGACCTCCCTGCCCGAATGGCCGGGAGGGGAGCGGAACTGGGATTACCGCTACTGCTGGCTCCGCGACTCCGCCTTCACCCTCGAGGCGCTCTCGGCCATCGGCTTCTCCGGCGCCGCCCGCGACTTCTCGACCTTCCTCCTCCGCGCCTGCCGGGGAACGCTGCCCCGGCTCCAGATCATGTACGGGGTCCTCGGGGAGACCGACCTGGAGGAGGAGGAGCTGGACCACCTGGCCGGCTGGCGGGGGAGCCGGCCCGTGCGCCGCGGGAACGGCGCCTACTCGCAGGAGCAGCTCGACATCTACGGCGAGGTCCTCGACTGGGCCCACCTGTACGAGCGGCTCGGAGGGCGCTTCTCCGAGCAGGGCGAGGAGTTCCTCCACTCCCTCCTCGACCACGTGGCCGAGCACTGGGAGGAGCCCGACCAGGGCATCTGGGAGATGCGCTCGGAGCCCCGCCACCACGTCTACGGAAAGATCATGAGCTGGGTGGCGGCCGACCGCATCCACCGCATGTTCGGCGACGGCCCGGCCGCGGACCTCCGCGACCGGATCCGCGACCAGGTCCTCGAGCGGGGCGTGAGCGGCGAGACCGGAGGGCTCCGGCAGTCCTACGAGGACGACGTCCCGGACGCGGCCCTCCTCATGGCGCCGGGCCTGGGCTTCCCGGCCGACGAGGAGACGCTGGACGCCACGGTGCGCTGGGTGGAGGAGCGCCTGCGGGAGGGGGACTTCGTGCGCCGGTACGTGGCCGAGGACGGCCTGGAGGGGGACGAAGGCGCGTTCCTCATCTGCAGCTTCTGGCTGGTCGACGCCCTCCTGTTCACCGGACGCGCCGACGAGGCCCGCGAGCTGTTCGAGCGGCTCCTGGAGCACTCCAACGACGTCGGCCTCTACTCCGAGGAGATCGACCCCGACTCCGGCGAGCTCCTGGGGAACTTCCCGCAGGCCTTCACCCACCTGGCCCTCGTACGCGCGGCGACCCACCTGGAGCTGCACGGGCGTGAGGGCGCGGACTCGCTGGCGGGCGTGGACGCCGATCGCGCGAGCCACATGGTGGGACCGACCCCCGGGCTCAGGACCCTGTGGAGCGCCGCCCAGCGGACCCTGCGCACGGGACGCCTGTGGTCGTCGCGCCGCTCCCTCCTCCCGGAGGGCTGGACCGCCGCCGGCGAGCCCGAGGACTGGCGCATGCCCGCCGAGGCGCTGGTGCGGAAGGGGCTGCTCTAGCTGGTGGAGGCTCTGGTCAGGCCGTGAGCGCTCCCCGGTCGCCGACGGCCCGGCCTCCTGCCTCGGGCGGCGGAGTCCGCCTCGGGCGCCGAAGGGGGCAAGCCCGCCTCAGGCGGTGAAGGCCTGCTTCACCCTCTCCCAGAAGCCGGGCTCCTTCCGTTCCGGGTCCGGCGGCATCCCCTCGGTCTCGGCCAGCCGCTCCAGGGCCTCGCGCTGCTCGGAGGTGAGGTCGCTGGGCGTCCAGACCCGGATGCGCACGATCTCGTCCCCGCGGCCCGAAGCGCGCAGCCGCGGCATGCCGCTCCCCCGCATCCTGAGCGCCTGTCCGCTCTGGATCCCGGCGGGGACGGAGAGCGTGGCGGTGCCGTCGATGGTCGGCACCTCGACCTCGGCGCCGAGCGCGGCCTGGCTGAAGGTCACCGGGAGGTCCAGGATGAGGTCGTCCCCCCGGCGCTCGAACCGCGGGTCGTCCTCGACCTCGATCACGACCAGCAGGTCCCCGCGGCGGCCGCCCCGCGGTCCCGCGTTCCCGCGGCCGCTCAGCTTCAGGACGTCGTCGGTCGACACGCCCGCCGGCACCTCGACCCGCACCTGCCGCTCGTGCCGCACGCGGCCCTCGCCCCGGCACGCCTCGCACCGGTTCCGGATCTTCTGCCCCTCCCCGCCGCAGTCCGGGCACGGACGCACGCTCACCAGCTGACCCAGCATCGAGCGCTGCACCTGCCGCACCTCGCCCGCGCCCCCGCACGTCGAGCAGGTCTCGGGGGAGGTGCCGGGCTCGGCGCCGCTCCCGTCGCAGCGCTCGCACGGATCCAGGGCCTTCACGCGGAGCGTCTTCTCCACCCCGCTCGCCGCCTGGGTGAGCTCCACGGACAGGCGGACCTTGAGGTCGCTCCCGCGGCGCGGCCCGGACCGGTTGCCGCCCCGGCGGCCGCCGCCGAACATGTCGCCGAGCCCGCCTCCTCCCATGCCGCCGAACTCGCGCATGAACATCTCGAAGGCGTCGCTGAGGTCGAAGGCGCCGCCGAAGCCCGCCCCCCGGCCGGCCCGGGCGCCCGCCCCGCCCAGGCCCGCCTCTCCGAACCGGTCGTACCGGGCGCGCTTCTCCTCGTCCCGGAGGACCTCGTAGGCCTCGGTGACCTCCTTGAAGCGCTCCCCGGCGTCCGGATCGTCGTTGCGGTCCGGGTGATACTTCATGGCGAGCTTCCGGTACGCCTTCTTGATCTGGTCCTGATCGGCGTCCCGGGTCACGCCCAGGATGTCGTAATAGTCGCTGGCCATATCGTCAGCGCCTCGCGAGGCTGGAGACGAGCGAGGAGGTCGTGTCCACCAGGGAGACGACCTTGTCGTACGCCATGCGGGTCGGTCCGATCACGCCCACGACCCCGTGCAGGGCCCCCACGCTGTACGCGGCTGTCACGATCGTGAGCTCGGAGAGCTGCGGGGTCCGGTGCTCGGCCCCGATCGTGACCTGGGGCTCGGCCGCGGCCAGCCGCTCCCCTAGCACGGACGCCAGGAGCTCCCGCTTCTCGGTGAGCTGGATGAGGGAGCGCAGGCGCTCGCCACTCGTGAACTCGGGCTGCTCGGCCAGGGCCGAGGCGCTCCCCAGGTGGATGTCCCGCCCGCCCACGACCCACTCGAAAATGTCGGGGCCGGAGCCCACGAAGATGTTGGCGAACTCCCGGGCCGCCGGGTCCTCCAGCGGGAGGTCGCGCAGCCGCTCCGACAGGGTGGCCTGGATCTCGGCCAGCGTGCTCCCCGCCAGCCGCTCGTTCAGCGCCTCGGCCACCGCGGAGAGGCTGGAAGGCGGCAGCTCCGTGGGGAGGTCCACGTACACCGTGCGGACCACGCCCGACTCGAGCGTCAGCACCAGGAGCGCCTTCTCCGAGTCCACCGGGACGAACTCCACCCGCTGCAGGGCGGCCGCGGCCAGCGCCGGGCCGACCGCCAGCCCGAGCTCGCCGGTCAGCAGGCTGAGCACCCTGGCGGCGCGCCCCACCAGGTCCTCGATCGCGCCGATTTCCCCGTCCTGGAGCTCCTTGCGGATCTGCTCGCGCTGGCTGGGCGTGACGGCGCGCCGGGCCATGAGCGCGTCCACGTAGAACCGGTAGGCCAGGTCGGTCGGGAGCCGGCCGGCCGAGGGGTGGGGCTGCGTGAGGAGCCCCTTGGCCTCGAGCTCGGCCATGGTGTTCCGCACGGTGGCCGGGGAGACCTCGAGGCCGTAGTCGCGCGCCACCACCCGGGAGCCCGTGGGCCGTGCGGTCCGGATGTAGGACTGGATGACGGCCATCAGGACGTCGCGTTCCCTGTCCGTGAGCTTCACGTCGCTCATGCGCTCCGTGGACCCTCCGCGCAGCGAGGCCGCGCCTTCCCCGTCCCCTCCGGGACGACGTCGGTCGCGGCCAACCTCGGCGTCCCCTGACGATACGCGCTCCGAGGGCGCACGTTCCAGGGGGGCGCCCGGCGCCGTCTCAACGCGAGCACCTCCCGTGCCGACGCTCGTACCGGTCGCCCGGCAGACGATCCAGGAGGCCCGCCAGCTCCATGCGGTCCAGCAGCGTGCGCCCCTCCTCGAAGCCGAGGCCCGAGGCCTCGGCCAGGTCGTCCCCGGCGCGCGCCTCGGCCTCCGCCTCGGCCCACACTCGGAGCGCGGGCTCCTCCACCCCGGCCAGGAAGGGGAGCGCCGCGCACGGGAGGCGGCCCGGTCCAGGCTCCCCGTCCGGGCCGGGGTCCCCGGAGGCTCCGGGCGCTCCCTCCCCGAGGAGCTCGAGCACGTCGTCGGCCGAGGTGATCGGCGCCGCCCCATCCCGGAGGAGGTCGTGCACGCCCTCGCTGACCGCCGGACCCACCGGGCCGGGCACCGCCCCCACCTCCCGGTTCAGGTCCAGGGCGTGCTCCACCGTGAGGAGGGCCCCGCTCTTCGGCCCCGCCTGCACCACGACCACGAGGTCGGCCAGCGCCGCGATGATGCGGTTCCGCCGCGGGAAGAGGCCCGCTTCGGGCCGCGTCCCCGGCGGGAACTCGCTCACGAGGACGCCCCGCTCCCGGAGGTCGCGGAACAGGGCGCGGTGGACGGACGGGTACTCGACGTCGACGCCGCCCGCCACGACCCCGACCGTCGAGCCCCCCGCCTCGAGCGCGGCGCGATGGGCGGCGCCGTCGATCCCCCGGGCCATGCCGCTCACCACCCACCATCCGGCCGCGGCGAGCGCTCCGGCCAGGTCCCGGGTCACGCGGCGGCCGTACTGGGTCGAGCGCCGGGTTCCGACGATGGCCACGGCCCGCGCCTCCGGGAGGCCCAGCGGACCGGTCAGGTAGAGGACGAGGGGTGGGTGGTGGAGGTGGCCGAGGCGCTCGGGATAGCCGGGCCCGCCGTAGCGGACGACCCGCACGCCGGCCGCCTCCAGCCCGGAGAGCCGGGTCCCGGGGACCGGCCGGAGCCCCGCCAGCCCGTCCGCCACGGGCCGCGTGAGGCCGAGCCCGCGCAGGCCGGCCCCGCCCGAGCGCCCGAGCGCCTCCAGGAGGGCCAGCGGGGAGCCAAACCTGTCCAGGAGGGCGCGGCCGCGGGCCGGCCCCAGGCCCTCGACCCCGGCCAGGGCGAGCGCCGCCCGCAGCTCGGCCCGCTCGGAGCCGGCGGCGGGGCCCCGGGGTGCCGGCCCCCGGGCCTCCCGGGACGCCGCGGCCGCCCGCGCCGACGCCGGACCCGGCGGGCCGTCTAGGGCGTCCACTCCTCGAGCTCCGGGAACGGCTGTCCGCCCTCCCCCGCTTCGCCGGACCTCTCCTTCTCCTCGCGCACGCGGCTCCACAGCGCCTCGGCCAGCTCGTCCAGGCCCCGTCCGCTCACCGAGGAGATCGTGAAGGTCCCCCACGCCGCGGAAGCCTGGACCTCTGGCGGCTCCTCGTCCCCGGCCAGGAGGTCGGCCTTGGTGAGGACGAGGCAGTGGGGGATCCGCGCCAGGGCGGGCTGGTGCCCCTCCAGCTCCTTCCGGAGCATCGCGTACGCGTGGCCCGGATCCGGCGCGTCGACCGGGACGAGCACCGCCAGGGTCCGCGTCCGCTCGATGTGGCGCAGGAACCGGGTGCCGAGCCCCTTCCCCTCGTGCGCGCCCTCGATGAGGCCCGGGATGTCCGCCACCACGAACGACCGCGTCCCGGAGAGCTGCACCACGCCCAGGCCGGGCTCCAGCGTGGTGAAGGGGTAGGCCGCCACCTTGGGCCGCGCCGCCGAGAGGCGCGAGAGGAGCGTCGACTTGCCCGCGTTCGGCTCGCCGACGAGCCCCACGTCCGCGATGAGCTTGAGCTCGAGGACCATCCGCCGGTGCTCGCCGGGCTCCCCCGGCTCCCGCTCGCGGGGCGCCTGCCGCGTGGAGGTGGCGAACGCAGCGTTCCCGCGGCCGCCCTTTCCGCCCCGGGCCACGACCAGGCGGTCGCCGGAGTCGAGGAGCTCCCTCAGCCGCCCGCCGTCGGCGTCCAGGACGACCGTTCCGGGCGGGACGGGGAGCACCAGGTCGTCCCCGTCCGCCCCGGTCTTGTCGGAGCCGCCGCCGTGCCCGCCCCGCTCGGCCCGGTAGGTGTTCCGATAGCGGAAGTCGAGCAGGGTGTCCATGTTCGGGTCGGCCACGAGGACCACGTCCCCGCCGTTCCCGCCGTCGCCGCCCGAGGGCCCGCCCCGCGGGACGCCCTTCTCTCGCCGGAACGCCAGGGCGCCGTTTCCGCCCGCGCCCCCCTCGACCTCGATCTCGGCCCGATCGACGAACATGGAGCTCCCGCTGCAGCCGGAGTATCTCGCGCTTCCTCGTCGCTCGCCGTGCGGCGTCCTCGCGTCTCGCTGCTCGGCGCCCTCTGATCCCGCTACCCGGCGCCCTCGCGCCTCGCCTCGCGCGCCGCCGAGCGCCGGACCCGCTCCCACACGGCCTCGAGCTCCTCGCGCAGGCCCGGGTCGGCGACCCGCCCCAGACCGATCGCAAGGGCGACGCCGACGTCCGCCTCGCGGGCTCCGGCCCGAAGGGCGCCCCGCAGGTGCGAGTGGAGCTGCGGGCCCCGCCCCGCCGCGGCGAGCAGGGCCACGATGCACAGCTCACGCCCGGCCAGCTCCAGCCCCGGCCGGCCCAGGACCTTCCCGTAGCCCTCTCGGATCATCCAGCGGTCCAGGTCGGGGTGGAGCCTCCGGACGTTCTGGCGCAGCCGCTCGTACAGGGGGCCGTACACGACCCGGCACACCTCTTCGCCCCGCTCCCGGGCGCGTCCGACCGCGGCCACCGGGTCGGGCGCCCCGTCCGCCGGGGGCTCGCCGGTCCTCTCCCGCCATGCGGACATGGCCGTCAGGGCCGCCGGGAACCCCACGAACAGGTACGTCTGGAGGAGCGCCTCCTCGACCGCGCGGGCCTCCAGCTCACCTTCCTCGGCCGAGCGAGCCGCCCGCTCCACGCACCGCCGGAGGTCGGCGTCTCCTCCGCCCCCGACGGCGGCCGACAGCTCGCACAGGAGCTCCCGCCCGACGGACAGGCCCGCGCCGTGGGCCTCGCGCTCCCCTGGACCGCCCGCCTTCCCGGTACCGCCCGCGTCCCCGGGGCCTCCCGCCTCCCCGGTTCCGTCCCCGATCACGGACCTCCCGCGACGGCCTGGGGGGTCGGCTCCATCTCGGGAAGGAGGCGGCCCACCTCCGTCCCGGCCACGTTGAGGACCGGCGGGCTCCTGAGCTCCCCGAGCCGCTCGAGCTCCCCGGGCTCCAGGAGCTCGGCCGCATCGAGGGCCGCCACCAGCGCGGGCGGGGCCGCCCGGCCCGAGCCGTCGACCACCTTGAGGGCCACGCCCCATCCCTCCCGCGGGGCGGCCGCGCAGAACACGCCCTCGGCGCCCTCCTTGGCCAGCACGCGCCCCCCGGTCGCCTCCATGATCAGGGTCGTGGGCCGGCCGGAGCCCGACACGAGGGTCGGGTGAGCCGTCATCGCCCCGACAATCCCGGCGGGCGCCGGCTCGCCCGCGGCGGCCGCCCGCCCGAGTCGCGCATAGGCCCTGGCCATCTGCCGCAGCGACAGGTAGGCGGTCGGCACGCCGCACCCGTCCCGCCCCCACGCCACCCCCTCCGGATCCACGTCCAGCCAAGGCGCCAGGCCCTCCCGGATCCGGACCTGGACGGGATGGTCGCGCTCGATGTAGCCGCCGGTGGCCCAGCCGTGGTGCACGGCCAGGGCCAGCATCCCCGCGTGCTTCCCCGAGCAGTTGTTGTGGAGCGGCCCGTAGCTCTCCCCGCGGCGCACTACGTCCCGCGCCGCCCCGGCGTCGTACGGGGCGTGCGTCCCGCACTCGAGGTCCGAGGCGTCTAGGCCGGCCCGCTCCAGGATCGACGCCGCCAGCCGCACGTGCTCGGGGGTCCCGGCGTGCGAGGCGGCGCACAGCGCCAGCTCCCGGGGCCCGAGCCCGAGGGCCTCGTCGACGCCGTCCTCGACCAGCGGGAGCGCCTGGAACGGCTTGAAGCTCGAGCGCCAGAAGGCCAGGCGCGACGCGTCGCCGAACTGGATCTCCTCGCCCGGCGAATGCCCCACGATGACGGCGTGGACCCGGTGCTCCGACTCGGCCTCGCCCGCCCGGAGGACGCGGACCCGGCCGGCCCGCCCGCTCACGCCGCGCTCCGGGCCTGGCGGGCGCGGCCGCGCAGGACGAGCGACACGCCGGCCAGGAGCGCCACGGCCCCGAGCGCGGAGCCGGCCGGCGGCACCTCGTCCGGCCCGAGGACCAGGACGGCGATGAGCGTCGCGGTGAGGGGTTCGAGCAGCATCACGAGGCTCACAACATAGGCCCTGACGTGCCCCAGCGCCCAGTTGAAGCTCGTGTGCCCCAGGAGCATGGGGCCGGCGGCCATCCCCACGAAGCACAGCCAGGCCGCGGCCGAATACCCCGTGAGGGCCGCGTTCGAGACCCCCGCGCCGGCCAGCGCGACGACGGCCGCCGCCACGTACACGGGCGCGACGTACGCCCACAGGCCGAGGCGGGAGCGGAGCCTCCGGCCGAGGACGAAGTAGAGGGCCGCCGCGACCGCCGCGACGAGCGCCAGGAGGTCCCCACGCAGCGCGCCCACGGCCGCCCCCGTGTCCGACCAGCCGACCATCGCGGAGCCCGCCGCGGCGACCACGATCCCGGCCCACTCGCCCGCCGCCGGCCTCTCGCCGAGCCACAGGGCCGAGAGCACGGCCACGAACACCGGCGTCGCCGAGACGAGGACGGTGGCGCTGGCCACGCTCGTGGAGCGGACCGCCGCGAACCACAGGACCAGGTGGAGGCCCAGGCACACGCCCGAGGCCGCCAGGTCCCGCCAGTCGCGGAGCGAGAGGCGCGCGAGGGACCGGCGGGACCCGGAGCGCAGCGCCAGGGGGACGGCCAGCCCCAGCGAGAAGAGGACGCGCCACCAGGCCGACACGGGCGCCGGCGCGCCGGCCAGGCGCACGAGCACGGCCGACCACGACACGCCGAACAGCCCGAGCGCCAGGGCCGGGCTCGCCCGCAGCACTCCGCCGCGGTCGGCCCCGGCGTCGCTCACCGGCTCCGTCCCCGCGCCGCCCGGCCTCGTCCCGCCTCGGGCGTCCTCACGGATCCTCGCCGCTCCTCGCGCTTTCTCCGCCGCCCTCCAGACGCGCCAGCGCCCTCGCCGACGCGCTCCCCGGGAGCGCGTCGTCGCCCAGGCGGTCCAGCCCGGCGGGGTCGTCCACGTCGTACCAGGAGGGGAGCTCCCGCACCGGCAGGTCGAGCGCCGCGGCCCGGCGGCGCGTGGCCGCGAGCAGGCGGGGAGTCGACCAAGGCAGGCCCCGGAACAGCCCGGCGGCGCGTGGCCACGCCGCCCGGGTCAGGCCGATCCCCCAGTAGCCGCCGTCCGGGGTGGGCCCCAGCCGGACCTCGGGCTCCGGGCCGCCCGAGAACGCCGCGCGCAGGTGGCCCGCCGGAAGGGTCGGGTGATCGCTCCCCACCGCCAGGGCGCGCCCGGCCCCCTCTTCGAATGCGGTCCCGAAGGCCCCGAGCAGCCGGTCGCCGAGGTCGGCTCCCTCCTGCCATCGCAGACGGAAATCGGGATGGCGCGCGCGGAAGTAGTCCGCCGCACCCGGCCGGCGCGGGACCCACATCTCGCGCTCCATCCCCTCCAGGGCGCGGGCCGTGGCGCACACGTCGTCGAGGAAGGCACGGTAGAGCTCGGCGGCGCCGTCCTCGCCCAGGCGGGGGGCGAGCCGCGTCTTGGCCCGGCCCGGCTCGGGCAGGCGCGCGAAGAGGAGGAGCCGGTCCGGCCCGCCGCACGCTCCCGGGCCGGACGTCGGGGCCGGGGTCAGCCTCCGGACTTCGTCTGGATGACCAGCACCCCGTTCTGGGCGCCGGTCCCGAACCGTGAGGCGGCCTCGGAGGGACGGAGGATCTGGATGCGCCGGATGTTCTGGACCTCGATGGAGCGGAGGACGTCGACGACGCCGGAGCTGGTCCGGGCCCCGTTCAGGACCAGGAGCATGGCCCGGCCGCCGCCCGCCGACCCGAGCGAGGTCTCCCCCCGCGCCGCGCTCAGCACCACGTCCTGGCTCCCCACGTCGACCAGGTGGTTGTGGGTCAGGACCTCGTAGGCCGTGCTGAACGTGGTCCCCCGGAGATCGTCCGCGGTGATCACGCTTCCCTGGACCGAGCCGCCACCGGTGCGGCCCGCTCCGCTGGCGCAGGCCGCCAGCCACACGGCGGCCAGGGCCACGGCTCCGGCGAGTCGTCGGTGCATGGGCGTCCTCCGCGCTGGTGGTGTGGACCCGGGGGCCCGGAACGCCGCGCCCTCCGCCGCCGGTCCGCGGCGGACGGCGCCGGCGGCGTCAGTGCCCGCTCGTCCTGGAGGCGGTCCCGGCCCCGCTCTTCGTCCCCTCCGCCCCGACCAGGGCGAACAGCTCCTGCGGCGAGCTCGCCCGCGTCAGGAGCGCGACCGAGCGCTGGACCTGGTCCTCCATGCTCAGGCGGCGCTGGAGACGCGCTACCTCGCCGAAGGCGGCGTTGGCCACCTGCACGCCCAGAAGGTAGTCGACGTAGGGACGCGAGTCGTCGAACAGCGTCCGGTCGACCGGCCCGCCGGCCTTGTCGGCGAGCTCCTTGTAGAACGCGTCCCGCATCGCCCCATCGACCTGGAAGGCGCGCGAGAGCTTCGGGTGGCCGTTGGACCACTCCACGCCGAATCGGAACGCGGCGTCCGCCAGCGACACGCCCTGCTTGGCCAGGGTCGTGCGCAGGAGCTGCTCCCGCGTGGTCAGCGTGTCTGGCGCGATGATGAGGTCGGGCGTGATCCCGCCGCCGCCGTAGACCACCCGTCCGTCGTCGGTGTGGTAGGTCTCCCGATCGGCGGTGTCGGGCGCGACCCGGACCGGCTCGCCCGTCATCGAGACCGCGCTCGCCTCGAGCTGGTCGAGGGCGGCCTGATCCCCGTGGGGCCTCTGGATGGAGCGGCCCACGGGCGTGTACCAGCGCCCGGTGGTGAGCTTGAGGTGGTTGTCCCCCGGGAGGTTGAACAGGGACTGCACGAGCCCCTTCCCGAAGGTCGTCGTCCCGACGATGAGCGCACGGTCGTGGTCCTGGAGGGCGCCCGAGACGATCTCGGCCGCGCTGGCCGTGAAGCCGTCCACGAGCACGACCACCGGGAGGCCCGGATACTCGTCGGGCTCGCTGGCCCTGTAGGTCTCGTTCTCCGAGTCCACCCGGGAGCGGGTGCTCACCACGGCCGCGTCCTTTGGCAGCCACAGGTCCGCCACGGACACCCCCTCCTCGAGGAGGCCACCCGGGTTGCCCCGCAGGTCGAACACCAGCCGCGAGGCCCCGACGCCACGCAGGCTGTCGATCGCGGTCTGGAGCTCGCTCCGGGCCTGCCGGCTGAACTGCTCGAGCCGCACGTAGCCGACGTCCTTGTCGAGCATGAACGCCTTGACCGCGACCACGTGGATCTTCCGGCGCTCGATCGTGAACTGGAGGGGCTTGTCGACGCCCACCCGGGCGATCGTGATCGTCACCTCGCTCCCCTGCGGACCGCGCAGGTGGTCGACGGCGTCGTTGGTGCTCCAGCCACGGGCCGACTCGCCCTCGACGCCCACGATGCGGTCCCCGGCCTGGAGCCCCTCGGACTCCGCGGGAGAGTTGGAGATCACGTTGACCACCGTGATCCAGTCCCCCTGCTTGTCGATCCGGATCCCGAGCCCCCCGTAGTTCCCGGTGGTGCTCAGCTCCAGGTCCTTCCAGTCCGCCGAGTCGAGGAAGACGCTGTAGGGGTCGTGGAGCTCCTCCAGCATGCCGTCGATGGCCATCTGGTAGAGCTTGCCGGGGTCGATCTTGTCGACGTAGCGCTCCGCCACGATGCGGTGCACCTGCTCGAGCATCTTGGCCTTGAAGAACACGTCGTCCTGCCCGGACATGCCCGCCTGCAGGAGCCAGCCGCCGCTCGTGAGCGCCACGAGGCCGACCACGAGGGCGGGGATCCACGATCGCTTGAGCTTCATGCGTCCTCCACTGGGTCCGACGTGCCGGGTTCGGTCTTTCCAATGACACCCGGTCCGAGTCCGAATGTTTCCCCTCTCACGCGCCTCCCCCCGGGAAGCGCCGCGGCCAGCGCTCCGCCAGGGCGGCCCAGATGCGGTCGGCCACCTCTTCCGGGGCGCCCCCTCCATCGATCGCCAGAACGCCGGGCTCCTCGCGCGCCAGCCGGCGGTAGGCACGGTCGACCTCGGCGTGGAAGGAGGCGTCCTCGCGCTCCATCCGGTCCGTCGGCCCGTCGGCCCTCCGGCGGACCGCCTCCTCCCCGTCCACGAGCAGGAGGAGCGTCGCGTCGGGCCGGCGTCCCCCGGTGGCCCAGGCGTTCAGCTCCCGCACGCGCTCGAGGCCCAGCCCGCGGGCCACTCCCTGGTAGGCGAAGGTGGAGAGCTCGTAGCGGTCGGCCAGGACGACCTCCCCGGCCTCGAGGGCCGGCTCGACCACGCGGCGCACGAACTCCGCGCGCGCCGCCAGCATGAGGAGGAGCTCGGCCTCGGGCGTGGGGTCGAGGTCGGGGTCGAGGACGAGGCCACGGATGGCCTCGCCGACCGGGCTCCCGCCCGGCTCGCGGACCCTGCGGACGCTCGCGCCGGCCGCCTCGAGGCGCGCCGCCAGCCGCCGCTGCTGGGTGGTCTTACCCGCGCCCTCGACCCCCTCGAAGACGATGAGCAGGCCCGGGGACTCCGGGCTCACGGGCTCCCCAACGCCGTCGGGCGGCCGGGCCCGGTGCCCGCGGGCCCGGCCGCCGGGCACGCGGGCACGCGGTCACTCCTCCTCGCCGTAGTACTCCATGCCCAGGTGGGTGAGCTGCTCCTCCCCCATGAGCCAGCGGAGCGTGTTCTTGAGCTTCCAGTGCTGGATGAAGAGGTCGTGCTCGGGGTAGAGACCCTCGGCCACCTGGGGGCTCTTGAAGTAGAAGGAGAGCCACTCCTGGATCCCGGTCAGGCCCGCCCGGACGGCCAGGTCCAGGAAGAGGGCCAGGTCCAGGACGATGGGCGCCGCCAGGATCGAGTCCTTGCACAGGAAGTCGACCTTGATCTGCATCGGGTAGCCCATCCACCCGAAGATGTCGATGTTGTCCCAGCCCTCCTTGTCGTCGCCCCGCGGAGGGTAGTAGTTGATCCTGACCTTGTGGTAGAAGTCCCCGTACAGCTCACCGTACATGTCGGGCTGGAGGATGTAGTCCAGCACCCCGAGCTTGGACTCCTCCTTGGTCTTGAAGCTCTCCGGGTCGTCCAGGACCGCCCCGTCCCGGTTCCCGAGGATGTTGGTCGAGAACCACCCCCGCAGGCCCAGCATGCGCGCCTTGAGCCCGGGCGCGATGATCGTCTTCATGAGGGTCTGGCCGGTCTTGAAGTCCTTCCCCGCGATCGGCAGCCCCCGGTCGGCCGCCAGCGCGGTCAGCGCCGGGACGTCCACCGTGAGGTTCGGGGCCCCGTTGGCGAAGGGCACGCCCTCCTGGAGCGCCGCGTACGCGTAGATCATCGACGGCGCGATCGCGTCGTCGTTCTCGCTCATCGCCTGCTCGAAGCTCTCCAGCGTGGCGTGGACCTGGTGCGGACGCAGGTAGACCTCCGTCGAGGCGCACCAGATCATCACGAGCCGGTCGCACCCGTGCTCCTTCTTGAAGTCCCGGATGTCCTGCCGGAGCTGCTCGGCCAGCTCCATCTTGTCGGCGCCCTGCTTGACGTTCTCCCCGTCCAGCCGCTTCACGTAGCGCTTGTCGAACACGGCCGGCATCGGGCGGATGGTGCGGAGGAAGTCCCCCACCACCTCGAGGTCCTCGTGGTCGAGCACGCCCGCCACCTTTGCCGAGTCGTACGCGTCGTCGGGGATCGGGTCCCACGCCCCGAACACGATGTCGTCGAGGTCGGCGAGGGGGACGAAGTCCCGGATGAGGGGCGCGCGCTCCTCGGTGCGCTTCCCCAGCCGGATCGTGTTCATCTGCGTCAGGGAGCCGATCGGACGGCTCTTCCCGCGCCGCACCGCCTCCACCCCCGCGATGAAGGTCGTGGAGACCGCTCCCAGCCCCACCAGGAGGACGCCGAGCTTGCCCTTCGCCGGCTCCACGTCCCTCGCCCGTCGCTCTCGCTTGCGTGCCGTATCTTCCATGTCCTCGTCATCCGCTCCAGGGCGCCCCGGCGGGCCCGCGGGCCCGCGACGCGCGCTTCAGAAAATCGCAGCCGGCGCCGCCCTGCGGCACCGCGCTCTCAGTTCGATGCTCCCCGCTCTCCGGCCTGCACCTCGTGGTCGCGCGTGTACCGCCACACCCACACGATGCGCTGCAGGGAGGTGAAGTTCGTGAGGACCGCCAGGAGGATGATGACCCCCTTCAGGACCACGCCCTGCCCCCGCTCGCCGAACGCCAGGGCGGCCGTCCCGATCAGGATCACCCGCTCGGCCCGCTGCATGAGTCCGACCGAGCACGGGATGCCCAGCCCCTCCGCGCGGGCTCTCGTGTAGCTGATCATCACGGAGCCGGCCATCGCGAGCATGACCGCGTAGATCATGCCCACGTCCCCGAGCGCCAGCCGGTAGTCGTTGTACAGGGACAGCAGCCCCAGGTACACGATGATCTCCGACAGGCGGTCGAGC
>DATFLN010000039.1:0-54750 GCA_035267645.1 Gemmatimonadota bacterium
CCCCGGGACGAGGGGCCCGGAGTCGGACCGGAGGACGTGCCTGGAACTGGTTCGGTCACGCCTTTCGCCGGCCCGGGTGCGAGAGTGACGGACGCCTTGGGAGCGCCCAAGATGGGGGAGGCCCCGGCGTCTCGGCAACGAGGGACGTCGGGCGGCGCGCCCGCCGCCCCGTGGAGCGCGCCCGGAGCCGCCCGGGCGGACTCCGCCCGGGTCCGGGGGCCCCTCGCGCTACCTCACCCGCACCGCGTCCCCCACCACCACGGTGCCCGAGGATCCAAGGCGGGAGAGGACGATCCGGTTCCACCCGGCCGGGAAGCTCCAGCTCCCGAGCTCGTGCCAGGCGCCCCCGCCGGTGCGCTGGTCGACCTGGACCGACGCCAGCGTGTCACCGGCGGCGCCGACCACCAGGTAGCGGGCGGCGGGCGACCGGTTCGAGCCCTCGGTCCAGCGGACGTCGACGCTCTTCCTGCCCGCCTCCGCCAGGCGGAAGGAGAAGACCAGGGGATCGTCGTCCGTCCCCGAGGCCGGTGTCCATCGATAGCCGGCCGCGTAGTAGCCGGACGTCTGGTCGGTGGGCGTCCAGCTCGCCGGCGCCTCGACCCTGGCCACGTCGCCGTCGAGGAAGGCCGAGCTGTCGTCGACCACCGTCTCCCCACAGTCGCGCTGGATGGACGTGATGTAGGCGGTCCACGGCCAGTCGGGGCCCGGGTCGGTCCGGTTGTCCGGCTGAAGCCGGCCGTGCCCGACCACGTGCCGGAAGTCCCGCGGGATGCCGAGCCGCTGGCTGATCCGGCACACGAGCGCCGCCGAGGCCGCGATCTGGGCGGCCGGGAAGGAGTCCTGCGAGGCGAAGCCGGCGTGCTCGATCCCCACGGTGAACCCGTTGGCCTGGACGCCGTTCAGCCGGCAGTCGTGGCCCGCGTTCAGCGAGCAGTCGTAGGTGGCGGCGATGTGCCACGCCCGGTCCGCCTCGCGCACGAGCTGGGAGATCTCGCCCCCGTTCTCGCTCACCACGTAGTGCGAGCTCACGCCCGAGGCGGTTCTCACGAGCCAGCTCCAGCATCCCGCGTAGCTCCCCTCGCAGGTGTGGACGATGACCATGTGCGGGTCACCCGCCGGACCGGATGGACGCCGGTCGTAGTTGGGCGACGGGCGCCACACGGCCTGGCCGTCGTCCGGAGCGGCCGGCGGGCAGGCCAGGCTCGAGGCCGCCGGGGAGGCCCGGGCCGCGCGGGCATCGGCCTCCGGGAGCGACACGCCGAGCGCGCCGTACACGCCGTTCCGCAGGAAGGCCGCCCGGCCCTCGGGGGTCCGGATCCCGCTGTAGGAAGCCACCGCCGGCGCCCACGCGGCCGGGCCCGCCGTCCGGTCCACCGCCGCGGCGCCGGCCAGCGAGTCGAGGAGCGCCGCGGCGGCCCGAATGTTGGCGGACGGCTCGGTGCGCGCCGCCCGCTCGCTCACGCCGGCCAGCCGCGCCCCGGCCGCCAGCCGCTCACCCCGGAGCGCCATGACCCCGAACGCCGGCGGCCGGCCGGGGAGCTCCTCCCGGCCCTCGACCATCTGCCAGCGCGTCTCGGTCCAGCCCACCGAGCGCAGGAGCGCCGCCGGCACGCCGAACTCGCGCCCCGCCGCCTGGAACTCCGCGTCGTACGGGGACCCTCCCGGGAGCGGGGAGACCGAGGCCGCCAGACGCGAGCCGGTCCCGGAGCACTCCGGCGGCGGGGCCAGCGGCCCGAGCACGTCGCATCCGGCGGCCGCCAGGGCGAGGGCCGCGAGGGCCGCGAGACGCGCGGCAGCCCCCTTCCTCGGGAGCCGCGCTCCGCCGGCTGGTCGGCGCACCGCCGTCACGGTCACGCCTCCCCCGGGGACAGGTGCCCCGCTCACGAGCCGCTCCCGGCCCCGTCCATCGGAGGCAGCCGGGTCACGTCGACCCGGTAGCCCGCCTTCCCGCCCCCCTCGGTCCTCACGGTGAGCGTCGTGGGTCCCGTCCACTCGGCCGAGGCCACGGCGCAGCCGTCCCGCGGGCGGCAGGCCTCGCCCCAGGGCGTCTGGAGCCGGGCGCCCCGCGCGGCGTCGTACACCCGGAGCTCCTCGCGCCCCGACGGCGGCAGGTAGCGGGCGGCCAGGTACGGACCGCCGGCGGCCCACGTCAGCTCGCTCGCGTGCGAGTCGAAGAAGAAGTCGAGGACGGCGGGGCGGCCTCCATCGGCGGGGACCACGCCCAGGAGCTCGTGGACGCCGTCGGTCTCCCAGGCCACCCACGCGCCGTCGGGCGAGGGCGCCACGTGCCGGAAGCTCGAGGCCTCGACGCCGAAGCTCGATCCCGGCGCGGGCTTCCAGGTGCCCGGGACGACCGGGACGCCGGCCGGCGCCTCCGCCGAGTCGAGGGCCAGGAGCGGCCGGCTCTTCCCACCTTCGCGGCGCACGAGCACGCCCGCTTCGACCGAGAACGTGGCCTGCTGGTCCGCTCCGCCCGACGCCGTGCGGGCGGCCGACCCACCAGCGGGGCCGGGCTCGCGGCTCGCGGCCGCCGACGTGTCGGCGCCCGCCGCCCCCGCGTCCGCCCGGCCGCCGCGGCTCCCGTCCGATCCGCCACAACCGACCGCCGTCACGGCCAGCGCGGCCCAGACGAGCACCGGAACGGCTCGCGTCCAGGCGCCCCTCGATGACGGCCTCATGGTCCTCCCCGGTAACGTTCTCGGGCTTCCCTCCACCCTATACACGCGGGCGGAGGGCGCCCTGTCACGTCGGCGGGGAGGCCGGCGGCGCCCCGGAGCCGGCCGAACGCTCGCTACTTCCGGGCGCTGCGCTCCACGCTGTGGGGACCCTCCACGCCGTCGGCCAGCGTGGTGAGGAAGTAGTAGTAGCGCCGGCCCAGACGGGCCGTGCGGTCCAGGTAGCCCAGGTCGCCGGACGGCACCTCCCCGATCCGGGCGGCCTCGCCGCCGCGCTCGTACCGGTAGATGCGCACCGTGGCGGCGCTGTCGGCGGCCGGGTCCCAGGAGACGCGGACGCCCTCGGGCACGGCCTGCGCCCGGAACCCGGAGGGCGGCGGCGGTGGGGGCGGCATCCAGCTCAGCGGGAGCGGCGCCGAGACATCGCTCCTCTCCCCGGTCACGCCCACGGAGACCACGGCGTACGTCCACGCCCCGCGCACGGCGGTCGTGTCCCTGTACCGGTTCTCCTGCCGGCCGAGCGGCACCGCGGTGAGGGTGTCCCAGGCCGCGTCCGGGGCCCCGGCGCCCGCGCGTCCGCCCGCTCCGGCACCGACCGCCCGCCCTCCCCCGGCGTCCCGCCGCAGGACCAGGTAGCCGTTCACGAGCGGATCGGCCGCGGTCATGTCGTCCCACGTCAGCCTGGCCCCCTGCTCATCGGCGTAGCCCGAGAGGCCGGTGGGCACGGGGAGCGGCGGCGTGACGGTCCGCGACGCCGACGCCGGGTTCGAGAACTCGCTCTCGAGGCCTCCCGGACCCACCGCCTTCACGGCCCAGGTGTAGCGGCGGGCCGCTGCGAGGTCGGAGGCGCTGTCCACGAAGACGGTGTCGGAGGGCGGGAGGAGCGGGCTCACGAGGGTGGGCCGCACCGAGTCGGAGACCGCTTCCGCCGGGGCGTCCGTCCGGTACACCCGGTAGCCCGCCAGGTCGGCGTCGCCCGCCGACACCCACCGGATCCGGAAGCCGGCGGCCGCCGTGTCCGCCCGCACGGCCAGCGGCGGGGAGGGCGCCAGGGCCGGCCGGAAATAGGCGAACACGGCCGCGCTCCGCGGGGCCACGACGCCCCTCAGCCCGGTCATGCCCAGCCGATACCAGTAGGTCCGCATCGGCCGGACCTCCGCGTCCACCCAGCTCGTGGCGGTGGGCGGCAGCTCGGCCACCTGGACGTAGCCCGTGTCCTGGGTCGGCGACCGGAAGACCTGGATCGTGCGGATCTTGTCGGGGGTCTCGAGCCGCCAGGTGAGGACGACCCCCAGGGTGTCCACGCCCCGAGCCACGATCGAGTCCGGCAGGAGCGCGCCGGCCAGCGGCACGGTGTACACCGAGATCGTGTCGCTCGGACGCCCTCGGTTGAAGAAGAGGTCGCGCGGGACCGCGTAGTACTGGTACAGGGCGCCGGGCACGACGTCCCGGTCCTCGCTCCGGGCCAGGAGGGAGTCGCCGGCCAGCACGCTCACCGGCACCGAGTCGACCATGGCGAACTCGCCGGTCCGCCCCTCGCGGCGCCACACCTCGACCGTCTTGGCGCGCGTGCGCCTGTCGCCCACGTACCACCAGGTGATCGTGGCCGAGTCGGCGCCCTGGCTGCGCGCGGACGTCACCGTGTCGAACCGGACCTCGGGCGGGAAGCTCACCGCGTTGGACATCACCGGGTTCGACACGTTCCCGTCGGCATCCACGTCGCTCACCCGGTAGCGCCACGTCTCGCCGTCCCGGGGCGAGGGATCGAGGCCGTAGACGCCCAGCGCCAGCCGGACGTCGTCGTTCCCGAGGACCGCGGCCAGCGAGTCGGCGCCGGGGAAGCGTACGATGTAGTCCCACGCCGCGGCTTCGTCCTTCTGCCGGAGCGCCCCGACCACCGCCCGCCGCGTGAGCGAGTCGAGGCGGGAGAAGAAGCTCCGGGCGTCGGGGACGGCGCTCACGTCGGCCACCTTCTCCCAGTCGCCGCCCGGGCGCGAGCGCTCCAGCCGGTGGGCCACCACGCCGTCCACCGGGTGGGCCGGGGACACGACGGTGCCCTTCATCCACACGTACGTCCCCCGCGGGCTCGGGAAGGCGATGGTGTCCGCGCTCTGGGCGCGGACCGCCGCCGGAACGGCGGCCAGGGCGGCCCCGAGCCCACCGAGGAACAGCGCCCGCGCCGCGGCGCGGCCGACCCGCCGGAGGCCAACCGGCGCGCTCACTTGAAGAACACCCGCGTGTGGGGTCCGACGTTGCTGGCCCAGTCGTAGCCCAGCTGCGCCTCCGCCCCGAGCCCGATGTGGACGCTCGTCGTGTGGTCCAGGCAGATGTCGTCCAGCCCCACGCCGTAGGAGGCGCTCCCCAGGAGGTCGAAGTCCGCCCTCCCCCGCGCGAACCACGCGCCGTCGCTCCGGTAGGCGCCCTCGCCATCGAGGGCCGCCTTCACCTCCGCCGAGATGTGCACGCACAGCCCCATGCCGACCCCGCCCTTCACGCCCGCGTCGATGCCGGCACCGACGCCCACGTAGTAGGTGTTGGCCTGCTGGAAGTTGCCCCCCAGCCGAACGTCGCCCCACACGTCGCACCACACCTCCACGCTCGCGATGCCGATGTCGAAGGCGCCGTTGGGACAGATCGGCACGGGGATTTCCGCCTCCCCTTCCATGTAGAAGCCGTTGATCACGTGGAACTGACCCGGCACCGGCCGCCGGCCGTAGCTCTCGAAGCGCGCCAGAAGCTCGCCGCTCAGCGAGGCCGAGCCGAGCAGAAGGGCGGCCTTTCCGCTCATGTGCGGCGTCTTCAGCGTGAACGCCGCGCCCGTGAAGAAGTACCAGTAGCGGTTCGAGGGCTTGCCGCTGATGACCATCTCGCTCGCGCCCTTCACGTGGGCGCCGGCCGCGATGTCCTTGTCCGTCTGGACCGAGCCCTCGAGCCGCTGCTCGGGGAAGTTCATGGTGATGGCCATGTTCCCGAACGGGGTCGGGATGTTCTTCACGGCCAGGCCGCCGGTTCCCGCGGTCACGTCCGCGCCCTCGACTCCAATCGTGATGTCGCCCGAGACCTGCCCGCCCACGTCCATGTGCCCGCCGTAGTCGGTGGCCCACTTCCCTCCCGAGGCCTTCGCGCCGCCGGTCAGCTTCGAGATGGCGACCTGCCCCACGTCCAGCGTCGCGCCCGGCTTCGGCAGCGCCTGGATCTTCTGGTTCGGACCCAGCGGCGTGCGCGTGAAGGTCGAGGCGACCGAGAACTTGCCCGGCACCGAGACCGTGCCGTCTCCGTGGAAGCCCGAGGCGTCCAGCGTGCCCTGCTTCACGGAGACCTTCGGACCGCCGATGTCGAAGGGGGCGAGGTCGATCGGGTTGAACTTGGGCATCGGCGTGCCGTTGGGGCCCTCGTTCGTGTAGTCGATCACCACGGCCTGGGGGTCGAGCCCGGGGACGTGGAGGTCCATCGGCCCCGCGAAGCTCACCGTCGACTCGGTGAACCCGAGCGTCGAGACGGCCAGGTCTCCCGTCCCGAAGAGCCTCACGGTCGCTCCCGGCACCATCGAGAAGATCTTGTCGCCGGACGAGTAGAAGTCGAAGCCGTCGACGTCGATGTGATCGGAGGCCGCCATCCCCGGGAGCGCGTCGATCCGGCCGCCGTCCCCGAACAGCTTCCAGGGCCCGGTGGGAGAGTCCCGGAGGAAGGTGATGTTGCCGGTCACGTCCAGCGGGACGAACCCACCCAGGAGGATCGGACCGCCGCCGAAGCTCCCGCCCTCGAGCGTCGTGGGCGTCACGTCCATCCCCGTGAACGGGAAGTCGAGGTGGCCGCCCGCCTCCCGGTCCGTCAGGGGGACCTGGATGGCGCCGTGCACGAGGTTCAGCCGCCCCTTGTGGAGCGACCAGCTGGGGGACTCGAGCGTCCACTTGCCCATCTTCAGCGAGAGCGTCTGGTCGCCCTGGGCGGGCTGCAGGCCGGCGCCGGAGCCCTGGCCGGGCTTCACGGTGAGCTCGGGGACTTCGATGGCCAGGTCGCCCACGCCCGGGATGGCCGTGTGGAGCGTGGCGTCCAGGCGCAGCGACCCGGCGGTCAGGTGCGAGGAGGACGCCGAGCCGTCGGCGTCGAACCCGTACACGGTGAGCTTCGGGTTCCCGCCGGCGCTCGTCCCCACGTCGTAGCCGCTCGACGGCGCCGGGGACGCGCCGCCGGCCACCAGCGTGGCGATCCGGGTCCGGTCGGAGCCCGACGCGCCCGGAAGGAGGAGATGGAGCGAGTCGCCGAACACGAGCTCGGCCGAGTTGATCGGGAACGACCCCGGGAGCAGCGCCACCGGGCCCACGACCGCCCCCTCGCCCTGGCCGCGCTCCCGGACCTCGAGTCCCCCGTGGGCGTGCTGGAGGACCAGGTACTTCCCGAACAGGCCGAGCGGGAGGTCGCTCTCGGCCACGCGCACGACGCCGCCCTCGGGGGCCGCGTCCTTCCCCGTCCCCGTGACCTCGACGCTGTCGAAGGCGAGGGTGAGGTTCTGGGCCTCGGGCGCGAACGCGTCGTTGGAGGGGATGCCCGTGAACCGCCCGCTGAGGACGGCGCCGCCGGCCGTCTTCCGGTAGGACTGGACCTCGATCGGGAGGCCCAGGAGCTGGGTGGGAAGCCCGTCCACGGCCGTGAGGTGGAAGTCCTGCGTGGCCGCCTCCCCCGCGGTCCCGTTCACCTGCGCCGAGTCGCCCGTGTAGTCGGAGCCGGCCTTCCCGGCCAGGATCCAGAAGCTGCCGGTCGGGGCGGCGTGCAGCGTGTAATGCCCCTGCGCGTCGGTCGTGTCCGCCAGGTCGCCGCCGCCCGGTCCCACGCCGGGCACGAACACCCGCGCCCCCGCCACCGGCTGGTCGGTCCCCTCACCCGCGTACACGGTCCCGGTCACGCTCGCGGCGGGCGCCAGGCCCAGCACGGACTTCCTGAACGTGGGGCTCTCCGGCACGTCCACCTGCGGCGTCGCGCTCATGTAGTCCGAGCCCGCGGGCGGCGTGATCTGGACGTCCACCCGGTCCGAGGTCCCCTTCCACTCGAACTCCGCGATCCCGTTCGCGTCGGTCGTCGCCGAGGGCTGGCCCGACTCGTTGGGGAGGCGCACGAGCGCTCCCTCGATCGGGGGCGGGGTCGGACCGCTCGTAACGTGCATGACGCGGAAGCCGCCGCCTCCCCCGCCACCGCGTCGGCCGCCGCCACCGCCTCCGCCTCCTCCGGAAGGGGCCGGCGCGTGCTTCAGCCCGACCACCACCACGCGGAGCCGCCGCTTCCGGAGGTGGACGGTGAGCTTGCCGAGGTCCGTGTGGCCCTCGGGGAGGGTGACGGTCGTGTCGGTCGGGAAGTACTCCGGGCCCGCGTCCACGTGGATGTTCTGTCGGCCCGGCACCGCTCCCACGGTCACCCGGTAGGCGAGGAGGTGGGCGGGCGTCCCCCTGGCCGTCGCGGACTGCTGTCCGACCATCGCGCCCTGGGCCGCCATCTGCCCGGCCTGCGCCTGACCTCCCGCCGGGGCCCGTCCGCCCTGCTTCGCGCCGCCGCCCGTCTGGCCCCCACCGCCGCCCCGACCACCGCCGCTCCCCGTCGTCCAGGCGAGCCCGCTCGCGTACGCGACCATCTTCTGTCCCTGGTCGTTCCCGTAGACCGGCGAAGCTTTCTTGCTCTTCCAGTTCCCGACCGTCACGTCGCCCGGGACCGGGTCGCCGGCCTCATCGACCAGGGAGAGCGTGACGGTCGACCGCGGCGTCAGCTCGAAGATCTTCTCCGTCACCACGCCCGTGTCGGGCGTGACGACGGCCGAGTCCGGACGGAAGCCTGGCGAGTGGACGTAGACCACGTAGCTCCGGTTCCCCTCCATCCCCGTGATGTAGAACCTGCCGTGGTCCCTGGCTTTCACGCCGTGCAGGATCATCGAGCCCTGGACGCCGTGCCGGACGAGGACCATGAGGGCCTCGTGGACCGCCTCGTGGGTGTCGGCGCGCTGCACCACCCCCTTGAACGCCGGCGGATGGGGCTCGACCGGGACGGTGAGGCTGTAGAGCCGGTTGGTCCGGTAGCTCTCGTTGAGGTGTGCGTCGTCCCAGGCGATCGGGTCGTCGAGCGGCATGGCGTGGCTGACCGTGACCAGCGACGGGTAGTAGGCGGCCGTCTTGGCCGTCGGCTCGCTGGACACCAGCACCTGGTAGAGGTCCGGCGACCCGACGTTCTTGACCAGGTTCGTGAAGGTCACGGTACCGTCGTCTCCGGTCACGTCTTCGCCGATGACCTCCACGCTCTTCAGCATGCCCTGGAGCGTGGCGTGCGGCATCGGGGCGGAGCCCTCGTTCGCCGGCACCCCCTCGACCGGATGGGCGCGGAGGAGCTGCACCCGCAGACCCGTCCGACCTGTCTTCTGGCCGGCGCGCACCACCTTCACGCGGAGCTGGTAGGTCCTCACAAGAGCGACCAGCTTGCCCACGTCCCCGCCGGAGGCGGAGTCGGGCGCCAGCTCGTCCGACGGACTGGCGTAGTGCGGGTCGCCGACGTCGATCATGTAGAAGCGCAGGACGTTGGCGCCGCTCTCGTGGTAGCCGAATTCGCCGCTGCCCGCCGACACGGCCTGCCCGTACGCGATGGCGCCCGTCGGGAGGTCGTCGTGGAAAAAGAACGTGAAGCGGCCGTCGTCCCCGGTCCGCGCGCTGGCGATGACCCTCCCGTTGTCCGTGTAGCTCTTACCGCCGACCGAGAAGCTCGAGCCCCGGATCCACTGCTTCTCCGTCCGGTAGCGGACGACCAGCCGCAGGGTGACCCCGGCCAGCGGACCGGAGCGGGGGTTGACGGTCGCGACCCGGAATCCGCCCATCAGCCCGCCGCCCTGGCCGCCGCCCTCCTGGCTGCCGCCGCGCTGGCCGCCGCCCTGGCCCGTCTGCACGTACCCGCCGCTCTGGTCCTTTCCGAGCCCCAGGGTCTGCTGGCCCGGGATCGGCCCGAGGTACGCCGAGACCTTGTGGGGCTCGGGCACGTCCGACTTCTGGAACGTGTACGTCATCCGGCCGCTCAGGGCATGGTCGTACAGCGGCCCCTTCTTGGCCACCGGGCCCGCCGGACCGCGCTGCTTCACGACCACCCGCGTCGGCGTGCGCGTGAACGTGTAGACCTGGCTCCTGCCCTGGTTCATGCCGAGCGGGCGGATCTGGCCGCCCGCCTCGCCGGTCGGCATGGTCAGCGCCTGCACCTGCCAGGCGTACGTCTCGCCCGGCTCCAGCGGCGGTCCGGAGGCCGGATACGGGAACGCCGTCGTGCCGATGACCTCGCGCCTGAACAGGGGCTGGCCCGTCTCCAGCGCCTCCCGGGGCGTCTGGCCCTCCCGGACTCGGGCGATCCTGAGCAGGTACGTGGGCCGGGGAAACTGCGTCGAGACCACCGGCGTCCACTGGAACGTGGGATACGGGACCCGGAGGTCCTGCCGGCTCGCCGGCGAGATGAGGTGGGGGGGCGGGACCTGGATGTTCGGAGACGGCCCGACGTCCTGGACCTGCGCGCGCTGCACCCGGACCGGCGCGAGGATGCTGAAGCTCCCGCAAACCTCGACGTGCGTGGGCGGACCGGCCATGGCCGTGATGCCCGGAGGAGCCGCGACCTCGAGGTCGACGCACAGCCGGTAGGAGCCCGGAGGAAGCGCTCCCGCGTCCGCCACGACCCCTGCGAACGATCCGCTCCAGGTCATGCGGCTCCACGCCGCGATCTGCGGGGTGCGGATGACGTGGGTCCCCGGCGAGACCTGGCCGATGTTGCCGGGCACCTGCCCCACGGTCTGACCGTCCTTCTTCAGGGTCACCGTGGAGGTCGCCTCGGAGGTGGCGGTGCGCGTCGACTGCAGCATCACCATGGCGATGGACGGGTCGGAGCTCCACGCCCCCCAGTCCGCCTTCGGGGCGGACACGGTCACGGTCATGGTGATGCCCGAGCTCTGCGCGGCCGCGGGCCGGAGCCCCAGGCTCAGGGCGGCCGCGGCCAGGAGCGTGGCCGCCGCCAGCTCGACCGCGCCCGACCGCCGCCGGTTCACCCCCTCCCGCAGGCGCCCCATCAGAACGTGTACTTCCAGGTCAGGCTGGCCTGAGTCTCGTTGAACGTGCTCCCGGGCATCGCCTCCCCGTACGCGTAGTGGCGTCTCGACACCTTGAGGATGGCCTGCTGGCGCTGCGTCACGGCGAAGGAGGCGTTGAGCTGCGGGTAGAACTCGTGGTCCTTGTCCTGGCCGGACACGCCGCTGGCGCTCCACTGGAAGCCGATCATGGTGTTCAGCCGCCCCTGTGCGAGCGGGAAGGACAGCGCCGGGTAGAGCGTGGCCAGGTCCGTCGCCACCGAGTCCACCTTGGTCTGGGTCAGCGTGCCGGTGGTGGTGAGCGCCACCCCGGAGGTGAAGGCCAGCGTATAGGTGAGCACGCCGACGCTCGTCCGCTGGTCCTTCAGGTCGATCATCCCCAGGGAGCTGTTGCCCGACTTCTGCCAGGTTCCGGTGGCGCTCAGGATGTTCTGCGCGCTCCCGGTCTGCCACGTCAGCGTCGGGCTCAGAGTGTAGGACTGGACCAGGTTCCGGAGCGCGAGCGTCGGATCGCTACTCTGGATGTCGGTGAGGACGTTGCTGGCGTTGCCGCTCAGCCCGAAGAGCTGCGATGCCTGCCAGTTCATCGTGAAGTTGTAGACGCCCCGCATCTTGGTCGTGCTCTGCAGCGTGTGATCCAGGTTGTTTTGCTGGATGCCGCCCTCGGCCGTGAGGTCCAGGGTCCCCCGGTGGAGCTCACCGGTGAGGCCGTAACGGACCTGGTCGGCCTGCAGCTGCGAGTTGCCGAGCGTCCGGTAGGCGGGCCCCACGTACGTGACCTTCGCGCCGAGCGACCAGGTCGGGACCCTCCACGAGAGCGCGACCGAGCCCGCCACGTCACCCACGGCGTCGGTCGCCGCCCGCCGGTCGGCCCTGTAGCTCGAGTGCGTGCCGACGACCTCCAGCGACAACCGCCGTGCGGCCATGGGTATCCTGCCGTGCACGCCGAGGACGAAGTTCTCCTGCGGCGCGACCACGCCGGTGCTGTCGCCGAACAGCCCGAGCGATCCCGCGTCGTCCCGGGCCGTGAGGAGGCTGACCTCGGCCAGGAGGCCCGAAGACGCTTCCCACCCGGCCTGGCCCACGCCCATCCAACGGGTGAACTCGGGGGTCACCAGCTGGCCCGGCTCCGGGAGGATCGCCCGCCGCGTGCGGCCGTAGCCTCCCTGGAAGTGGAAGTGGCCGGGGCGACCCTCCAGGCCGCCGCCGAGGAGCCTGGCGTCCGAGAGGGTGAGCTCGCCGAAGCGCGGCGAGAAGTAGCCCGCGTGGAGGGTGTAGTCGCGCCAGGTGGGGCTGACCCCGACCTGGTCGATCTCCTGCCGGAAGCTGACCTGGTCGCTGGAGATGAGCGCCTGGAGGGGGATCTTCACGAGGCCGTTGGCCGCGGACAGTGTCGTCGCGACCTCGATCCTCCCGGTCTGGTCGGGCCGGGCGGCCTGTCCGCCCGTTCCCGACATGTCGTACAGCTCACCGTAGGCGGTGATGCTGCCCGTGGCGGTGACCGGGCCCGCCGACGAGGCCTGCTGGTCGGCGCCGGCGCCGTAGCCACCCCGGGCGCCGTACGCCGCCGACCCGAACGCCGAAGCACCCGGCGGGGCCCGCGCTCCCCACCCGCCCGGCCCCAGCGCCACCCCCGCCCCCGGCGTGGTGTCGGCCGGCAGGGTGTCCGGGAGCACGGCCACGTGGGGGGGCCGGTAGCAGAAGGTGTGGATCTGGCTCCGGCCCTGGTTCGTGCCCACGGGCTCGAGGGCCGGCTGCAGGTCGCTCCCGGCGTACTTCACCGACTGAACCTGCCATGCGTAGCAGGCGCCCGCCTGAAGCGGATAGGCGGCGGGCGGATAGAGGAGCGTCGTCTGCGTGCCCAGGAAGGTCTCGAGCACGGGACGGTCCCCCTCCACCGCGTCGCGCGGGCTCTGGCCCTTCATCATCTCGACCAGCCGGAAGCGGTAGACCGCGCCGGCCACGCCCGTGACGGGCGTCCACTGGAAGACCGGATGGGGCTGATTGACGGAGGTCCGGTCGACGGGGAGGAGGAGACGGGGCGCCTCCGGATACCGGATGATGAACGTCGAGCACGCCGTGGCGTCCGGCTGCGGCCGGCCGGTCGTCACGCCCGTCAGCCCCGTGAGGGTCACGCACAGCGTCCAGTCGCCGTCGGGAAGGCGGCCCGTGTCGTGGATCTGCTGGCCGGCTTCGCCCGTGTAGACGAACTGGCTCCACGGCGCCATGCGGGGAGCGGTGATGACGGTCGTGACGGGACCGTCCGGGCTCCCGGGGATGGACCCGAACGGCAGGGCCGCCGGCCCCAGATGCGCGACCAGGATGTCCCCGCCGCTCCGGGAGAGAGTGGCCCTGACCTGCCCCTGGAGATCCTCGGCGGCCGCGTTGGTGATGGTGAGCATCGCCCAGGCGGGATTCGTCTGGAGACCGGCGATCTGAGCCGTGGCGCCGGATGTCCCGAGCGTCGTCGAGACCGCCCCCTGGGCCCGGACGGGAGGTGTCCGGATCATCAGCGTAGCGCCCGCGATGAAGACGCAGCGCGAGATCCAGCCCGACTTCCCCGGCACACGCCCACGTGACACACGTCCACCCATGCACGACCCCCGTGGTCGGGAGAAAACCGCTCATCCGGGAGGGGAATCCCCCCTCCTTCGCTGCCGCGCCCGTGCGGATCGGCGCGTCGGTCACCGCCGGTTCGGGACGCCGGATCGGCATCCCGGGCGTCCATATGTGGAAAGCCGATGTTCGCTCGGAGGCCGAACGACCCTAGTCGGGGATGCCGAATCCCGTCAAGGGCCGGCGACGGACGGGGCATCGGGAAGAGACGTGCCGGCACGGAGTTCGGAGGCCCCGTCGGCCCGGAGCGGGGTGACCCTCCTCGCGCGAAGTCCGGAGATCGCCGCGGATTCTCGGACGCCGGGCGTCCCGCTCCCGGAGCGCTGACCGGTCCGGACGCCGCGCGGCGGCCCCCGCCGCGCCGGCCTCCGGATGTCAAAGATGTGCGATGTCGTCAAAAACTTCCCCCGGCGGCTCCCGGCCCCTCCCCGGCGCTTGCTCTCACCCACTCGCCCCTCCCATCCTGCCGCCCCACGGCCGCACACCTGGAACGCCACGAAAGGGAGCCGCGACATGAAGCCCCGCACGCTCGCTCTCGCCCTCGTCCCGGTCCTCCTCCCCGCCCTCGCCCCCGCGCCCGCCTCCGCCCAGTTCTTCGGCGGACGTCCCCAGGCGAAGGAGCCGGACACGGTGGCCCTCTCCGCGATGGACGCCCGCTCGATCGGGCCGGCGACCATGAGCGGGCGGATCGGGGACGTGGTCGGCGTCCCCGGGACGCGGGACACGCTGTTCGTGGGGGCCGCGACCGGCGGCGTGTGGGAGAGCACGGACGGCGGCACGACCTTCGAGCCGATCTTCGACGACGAGCCGACGCTCTCGATCGGTGAGATCGCGGTCCACCCGAGCCACCACGACGTGATCTGGGTCGGCACGGGCGAGGACAATCCCCGGAACTCCGTCGGCATGGGACGCGGGATGTTCCGCAGCATCGACGGCGGGAAGACCTGGACGCACGTCGGCCTGGAGAAGAGCGAGCACATCGCCCGGATCCTGCTCGATCCCGACGACGCGGACGTGGCGTGGGTCGCGGCCACGGGCCCGCTGTGGAACGACGGCGGCCAGCGCGGCATCTACAGGACCACCGACGGCGGCCGGCACTGGAGCCTCGTCCTCGCGCCCCCCAACCCGACCACGGGCGGCGCCGACCTGGCCATGGACCCGCACAACCCGGACAAGATCATCGCCACGCTCTGGCAGCGGCGGCGGTGGCCCTACTTCTTCAAGTCCGGCGGCCCGGGGAGCGGCCTCTACCTCTCCTACGACGGCGGCGACAGCTGGAAGCGGGTCACGTCCGAGGACGGCCTGCCGGAGGGCCCGCTCGGGAAGATCAACGTCGCCATCGCCCCCTCGAACCCGCAGATCGTCTACGCCCTGGTCGAGGCGAAGCGGACGCAGCTCCTGCGCTCCGAGGACGGCGGCCGCACGTGGGACACGGTGAACCGGTCGGAGGGCATGGGGGACCGGCCCTTCTACTACAATCGACTCGAGGTGGATCCATCCAACCCCGATCGCGTCTATCACATAGCGGGCGACCTTCGAGTGAGCGATGATGGGGGCCACAGCTTCCACAGCATCACGCGCGGCAAGGGCGTCCACGTGGACCACCACGCCATGTGGATCGATCCGAACGACCCGAGCTACCTGGTCGACAGCAACGACGGCGGCGTCTACATCTCGCAGGACCGCGGGAAGAGCTGGCGCTTTGTCTCCAACCTCCCGCTCGCCCAGTTCTACGAGATCGCGGTGGACGACCAGGTCCCCTACCACGTCTACGGCGGCCTCCAGGACAACGGGAACTGGCGGGGCCCGAGCACGAGCTGGCGCGGCGGCGGGATCCGCAACTACCGATGGGTCTCGATCGGCTTCGGGGACGGCTTCGCGACCATGGAGGACCCGAACGACCCGCGCTACGGCTGGTCGGAGTGGCAGGGCGGGAACCTCATGCGCTACGACCGGGAGACGGGCTACCTGCGCTGGACCAAGCCCGCCCCGCCCGACGACTCCACGAAGCTCCGGTTCAACTGGAACGCCCCGGTCGCGGTGAGCCCGCAGGACTCGAACACGCTCTACCTGGGCGCCCAGTTCGTCTATCGCTCGACCGACGACGGCATGAGCTGGGAGCGGATCAGCCCCGACCTCACCACGGACAACCTCGCCTGGCAGCAGCAGGACAGGAGCGGCGGGCTCACGCCGGACGTCACCGGCGCGGAGATGTACACGACCGTCTACGCGCTGGCCCCGAGCCCGCTCGACGCGGACGTGATCTGGGCCGGCACCGATGACGGCAACGTGCAGGTGACCCGGGACGGTGGCGGCACGTGGACGAACGTCCAGGGGAACATGCCCGACAAGCCGCGGAACGCCTGGGTGAGCCACATCGAGGCCTCCCACCACGACGCCGGGACCGCCTACGCGGCCATCCACGACTACATGCGCGGCGACTGGACCACCTACGTCTATCGCACCACCGACTACGGGCGCCACTGGCAGCGGCTCCCGACCGGCCCGGTCGACGGCTGGGCGCGCACGCTCGAAGAGGACCCGGTGAACCCGAACCTCCTGTGGCTCGGGACCGAGTTCGGCCTCTACTACAGCCTGGACCGGGGCCGGAGCTGGACCCAGTGGCGGCACGGCTTCCCGAACGGCGTCCCGGTCGACGCGCTCGTCACCCAGGAGCGCGAGAGCGACCTGGTGGTCGGCACCTTCGGCCGGGCGGCCTACGTCATCGACGACGTCCGTCCGCTCCGGGCGCTGGCCGGGGACCCCTCCCTCCTGCACGCCGACCTCCACCTGTTCGAGCCGGGGACGGCGGTCGAGCACCAGCAGACCGGGCACATCACCTACGACTCGCCCGGGAGCACGATGTACGAGGGCGAGAACGAGCCGTACGGCGCCACGGTCACGATCGCCGCGCACGTGCCCGACAGCCTGGCGACGAAGGAGGCGGGCGCGAAGGGCGGTGAGGCCTCCCGCAGCGGGGGCGGAGCCGGCGGCGGCGAGGACGTGGCCGCGGCCGCCGACACCGCCGAGTACCCCTACACCGAGGTCGAGTCGGCCCCCGACACGACCCCGCCGGTCCCCACGAAGGCCGCGGTCTTCCAGGTCCTCGACGGCGACTCGGTGATCCGCGAGGACAGCCTGCAGCTGGAGGAGGGGCTGAACCGCCACACGTGGGCGTTCTCCACCGACGGCCCCGGTCGCCGGCCGCGCTCGATGGACGAGCTCGAGACGGCGCTCTCCTCCCCGGACACCACGGCGGCGCCGAAGGGCCGCGGGCCCGCGGTGCTTCCGGGCACGTACACGGTGCGCGTCATCAGCCTGGGCGACACGGTGAGCGGCCCCCTCCGGGTGGAGGGCGACCCCCGCATCGACACGCCGATGAGCGAGCGCCGGGCGAAGCGCGAGATGCTCGTGGAGGTGGCCCGGCTGCAGGGCGCGGCGGCCGACGCGGTCGAGGCGCTGCGCACGGCCCGGATCCGGCTGAACCGGGCGCTGGAAGCGCTCGCCGCCCAGGAGAGCCTCTTCGGCGCGGCGGCCGACTCGCTGCGCGAGGCCGGAAAGACCGCCGTCGACAGCCTGAAGGCGGTCGAGGAGGCGTGGACCGGCCCGATCGAGGAGCGCCAGGGCATCACCGGCGGCGAGACCGTCATGGGGAAGATCGGGATCGCCCCCTTCCGCATGAGCGACGTGGCGTGGTACGGACCCAACCCCGAGGAGCGGAAGCGCCTCGAGCTGGGCCGCGACGCCGTCTCGAAGGCCATCGACCGGACCAACCGGGTGCTCGAGGGCCAGGTCGCGCCGTTCCGCGAGCGCGTGAGCCGGGCCGGCGTGGAGCTCATCCCGCCCGTCGAGGCGGTGGCGATGCCGGGCGGCGGGAACAGCAACGGAGGCGCGGGGCGCTGAGGCGCCCCGCTTCCCGGGCGGCCGCGCCGTGCGCCTCCTCCTCGTAGAGGACGACCGCCAGCTCCGCACCTCCGTGGCCCGGGGCCTCCGCGAGGCCGGCTACGAGGTGGACGAGGCGGAGGACGGGGAGCGCGCGGCCGCGATGGCCGGCGCCGGCGCCTACGACTGCGTCGTGCTCGACATCCTCCTCCCCGGGAAGGACGGCCTGGAGGTGTGCCGCGAGCTCCGCTCGGACGGCAACTGGGTCCCCATCCTCATGCTCACCGCCCTGGACGCGGTCGAGCACCGGATCGAGGGCCTGGACGCCGGCGCCGACGACTACCTCCCCAAGCCCTTCGACTTCGGAGAGCTGGTGGCCCGCATCCGGGCGCTGACCCGGAGGCACGGCGAGGAGGCGGGCGGCCCGGTGCTGCGGGTGGGGGACCTGGTCGTCGACACGCGCCGGCGCCGGGTGCGGCGCGGAGACCGGGAGCTCGACCTCACCGCCCGCGAGTACGCCCTCCTGGTCCACCTGGCCAGGAACGCGGGCCGCGTGGTGACGCGGGGCGAGCTCATGGCGGAGGTCTGGGAGGACAGCGAGCCCCGCTCCAACGTGATCGACGTGTACGCCAGCCGCCTCAGGCGGAAGATCGACGAGGACGAGGACGAGCCCCTGCTCGTGACCCACCACGGCGTGGGTTATGCCCTGGACGCGGGCGGCTGAGCGCGTGCGGCTCCTGCCCTCGTCGGTCCGCACCCGCCTGACCCTCTGGTACACGCTGGCGCTCGCCCTTCCCCTCGTCGCGTTCGCGGTCGCCTCCTACCTCACCTTCTCGCACACGGTGCGGGAGCGGACGGACGCGTTCGTGAGCGACGCGCTCACCGTGTTCGCGCGCGAGCTGGGCGCCGAGCGCCGCGCGGGCCCCTCGCTGGACGAGGCCATGCGGCGGACCCTGAGCGAGGTCCGATTCCGGGAGGTCGACATCGCCATCCTCGACGCCTCGGGCGGCCTGGTCGGGACGAGCCCGCACCTGGCGCCGGCCGGCGGCGGCGCGGCGTCCGAGCCCCCCGACGCCGCGCGCCTGGCGGAAGCGGCCGGGCGCACCGGCGGGAGCGAGTCGCGCATGGCCACCGTCCGCCGCGCGGGCCGCGCCTACCGGGTCCTGGCCCGTCCCTTCTCCGAAGAGGGCCGCTCCTTCCGCCTGGTGGGCATCCATCCCCTGGCCGACGTCGAGGCGATGCTGGGCCGCATCCGCCGCCTGTTCCTCGTCGCGATCCCGCTCATCATCGCCTTCGCGGCCGGCGGAGGGCTCTTCCTGGCCCGGCGCAGCTTCGCCCCCGTCTCCGCCATGGCGGCCCGCGCGGCCGAGATCGGGGCGAACACGCTGGACGAGCGCCTCCCGATCGTCGCGGACGACGAGCTGGGGCACCTGGCCCGCGTCCTGAACGACCTCCTGGACCGGCTGGAGCGCTCGTTCGAGACCCAGCGCCGCTTCATGACCGATGCGTCGCACGAGCTCCGCACCCCGGCCGCCATCGTCCGCACCGAGACGGACGTCACCCTCTCGCGCGAGGGACGGCCGGAGGAGGAGTACCGCGCCTCCCTGGAGATCATCGGGGACGCCTCCCGGCGCCTCGGGAGGATCGTGGAGGACCTCTTCCTGCTGGCCCGCGCCGACGCCGGCCACCTGGTCCTGGCGCGCGCCCCGCTCCGCCTGGACGAGGTGGTGCGCGAGACGGCCCGCACCGCGACTCCGCTGGCCGAGGAGCGCGGGGTGCGGGTGGAGCTCGGGTCCCTCCCCGAGGCGCCCCTGGTCGGGGACGAGGACCTCCTCGGGCGGCTCGTCCTCAACCTCCTCGACAACGCCATCCGCCACTCGCCCGCCGGGAGCGCGGTCGAGGTCTCGATGCGCGCCGCCGACGGCGCCTGGGACCTCCGCGTGGTCGACGCCGGCCCGGGCATCCCGCCCGAGGCCGCCGGGCACGTGTTCGAGCGCTTCTTCCGCGTCGACCAGGCGAGGGCGCGGGAGGGGGGGACGCTCACGAGCGGCGCCGGCCTCGGCCTCTCGATCTGCCGCCGCATCGCCTCCCTCCACGGCGGCGACGTGGAGCTGGTCGGCTCGCGGCCGGGCCGCACGGAGCTCCGCCTCGTCCTCCCGCGGGAGCCGGCCGCGGTCTCCTGACGCGCCCGGGCTCCGATCTCCTGACGCGCCCGGGCCGCGCTCCCCCGGACCCCCCTGCCCCTTTCGGCCCCACCGCTCCGATGCGCGCCCCGTCCCCGGCTTGCTCGCGCCCCTGGCCTCCTCTATCCTCCCGTTCATGAATTTTTCATGAACGCGACGCCGAGCGAGGACCGGTGCGAGACCTCGACCGACGACGCGGCCGACCAGAGAGAGGACGCCCCCATGATCCAGCGCTTCCGGCCCGCCCCGGCGGCGGCCGCCTGCACGCTCGCCCTGCTGCTCGCCTTTCCCGCCCCGGCCCGCGCCCAGACCACCGTGCGCGGCACGGTGACCGACCAGCGGACGGGCGAGGCCCTCTCGGGCGCACGGGTCGAGGCCACCGGATCGGGGGTGGCGGCGGTCACCGACGCTTCCGGCGCCTTCGCCCTCACGGTCCGGGGCCGCGTGGAGAGCCTCACGGTCTCGCTGGTCGGGTACGCCACGAGGACCGTCCCGGTCTCCGGGACCGCCCGCGCCCTCCACATCGGGCTCGCCCCCTCGGCGGTCGAGCTCCCGGGCATCCAGGTGGTGGGGAGCCGCACGAAGCCGTCGGTGAGCATGCTGAGCCGGCACGACCTCGAGCGCGCCGACGAGCTCCACCTGGCCAGCTCGATCAACACGCTCCCCGGCGTGTTCATGCAGTCGCGGACGCCGTTCGGCGGCGCGCACATCACGATCCGGGGCTACTACCCGTCGGTCGGGAACAGCGCGAACTTCAACGGCCTGGGCTACCGGGTCTTCCTGGACGGCATTCCCCTCACGAACGCCGCCGGGGTGACCCTCATGGACGACATCGACTACACGTCCCTCGGGACGGTCGAGGTCATCAAGGGTCCGGCCTCGAGCGAGTACGGGAGCTACATCGGCGGCACGGTGCTCCTGACCACGCAGGAGCCGCCGTCGGACCGGACCACGTTCACCCAGTCGATGACGGGCGGCAGCTACGGGCTCCTCCGCTCCAACTCCACCTTCCAGACGGCCACCGCCGCGTCCGACCTCACGGTGAACTACGGCTACCAGGAGTACGACTCGTTCCGGCCGCACTCGAGCTCGAGGAAGAACTTCGTCCGGGCCGACGGCCACTTCCAGGTCGCCGACCGCCACACCCTCTCCACCTTCTTCGGCTACGCCAACTCCTACGAGGGCCTGGCCGGCGAGGTCGACAGCACCTCGTACTACGCGCAGCTCCCCGAGAGCAACGCCGCCTACCTGGCCAACGACGCGCACACGAAGGCCACGAGCTTCATCGGCGGGGTGACCGACCGCATCCGGATCGGGAGCGACTTCACCAACCAGTCGACGGTGTTCGGGACCGGGCTCGCCACGAAGCAGCCCTTCGCCCACGGCTTCAACGACGCGAACTCGTTCAGCCTGGGCGCCCGCTCGGTGTTCGGCTGGTCGGGGCCGCTGGGGGAGAGCCTGGGCCTGAGCGGGCACCTGGGCGGCATGGTCCAGCGCACGGACATGAAGACGAACGGCGTCTTCATCCTGCCGCCCGACCCCTCCATCCAGTTCCCGAACAGCCACGAGGACTACGCGGTCGACCTGTCGCTCTTCACGGACTGGACGCTCACCCTCCCGCGGGACGTCCGGGTCACGGTGGGTCTGGGCCTGCAGAAGAACGAGTTCGCGGTGCGCGACCTCCTGCGGAACGGCGTCATCAACGACACCGCCAGCCTCGTGACGAAGAGCTTCGACTTCGTGCTCACGCCGCGCGTCGACGTCACGAAGGAGCTGGGCGGCGTCGGCTCGGTGTACGCGAGCGTGAGCTCGGGCTACACGCCGCCCCTCCTGTCCAGCGCGGTGGCGAGCGACGGCACGGTGAACACGGCGCTCGATCCCGAGCGGGCCGTGCAGTACGAGGTGGGCGCGCAGGGGAACCTCCTGGACGAGCGCCTCTCGGGCCGGATCGCCCTGTACGACGTCGAGAACACGAACAAGCTCGTCACCGAGACGGCGAACTCCGTCACGTTCACGACGAACGCCGGGAAGCAGCGCAACCGGGGGATCGAGGCCTCGCTCAGCTACCTGGTCGTGGCCGACTCGACGCGGGCGCTCTCCCGGGTCCGGCCGTGGGCCTCCTGGTCCTTCACGGACGCCACCTTCGCCGACTTCAGCAGCACGGCCAGCGGCGGCGTGGACTACTCGGGGAACGACGTCCCGCGCGTCCCGCGGAACGTGGTGAGCGCCGGCCTGGACCTGGCCAGCCGCACCGGCCTCTACCTCAACGGCACCTTCCGCCACGTGGGCCGCGTGCCCGTGACGCTCGACAACTCGACCTACGTGCGGGGCTACTCGCTGGTCGGCCTGAAGGCGGGCATTCGCCGCCGGCTGGACGAGCACTGGAAGCTCGACGTCTCCGGCGGCGCCGACAACCTGACCGGCCAGGCCCACTACGCGTGGGTGTTCGTGGGCCCGGACTACGGCTCGATCGCCCAGCCCCAGGACGGCGGCACCGGGGACGGCTACATCATCCCGGCCCCCTACGACACGAGCTGGCGCGGCAGCGTCTCCCTCTCGTTCAGTCCCTGACCGCCTGACCCCTTCTTGACGTGCCCCCGCGAGCCTGGAGCCGGGGGCCCCTACCGGACGCCGATCGGGCGACCGTCGGACGGGCCCGGGCGGACTCCGGCTCGAGGAGGGCGACATGAGGTGGGAGATGAAGGCGAGGCACGTGACGTCGGGCGTGGCCGCCGTGCTGCTCGGGACGTCGGTGCCGGTCCCGGTGCTGGCTCAGGACGGATCGACCCCGAAGGTCGCCGCGATCGGCCAGCGCGTCCGCATCACCGCCCCGTCGCGGTCGATGCTGGAGATGGCCGGGACGGTCCAGGGCCGGACCACGAGCGGTCTCCTCTTCCGACCGGACGAGGGAGCGGGAGCGCTCGAGGTGCCGTTCGAGTCGGTCACGCACCTCCAGGTCCGCCGACGGCACTCGAACGCCGGTACGGGAGCTCTCAGCGGCGGGCTCGTCGGGGGCGTCCTCGGCGGCGTGATCGGCGCCACGAGCGGATGCGATGCCGACAGACCGTGTCTCGGACCGGACGGGGGGAGCCTGGTCGCGGTCGGCGTCGTGTTGTTCGGTGGCGCCGGCGCCGGACTGGGCGCGCTCATCGGCCCGGCCATCCACTCCGAGGGCTGGCGGGACGTCCGCATCCCGAGCGCCGCGCCGGCCGCGGGGCTCACCCTCTCGCCGGCCGCCGGCCCCGGCGTGCAGGTCGGCTGGTCGCTGCGGCTCTGAGGGAGGCGGGGTGGGGCGGCCGCTCCCCTGCGCGGCCCCTCTTCAACTGGAGTTGAAGAGCGTCCCGGACGCCCGCACGGTACCGTGCGTCGCCGCCCTCCCCGCGATCCCCTCGGCCACCCTCCGGCCCACGATCCGCTTGCCCACCCGCCCGCCGACGAGCCACCTTGCGGCATGAACTCCGACTGCCCGTTCTGCGCCCCCGAGCCCGAGCGGATCCTCCGGACTTCGCCGCACGCGCTCGCCCTCACCGACCTCTTCCCGATCGCCGAGGGGCACGCGCTGGTGGTCCCGCGCGCCCACGTCGAGAGCCTCTTCGACCTGCCGGCGGACGAGCAGGCCGAGGTCTGGGAGCTGGTCCGGGCGGTGAGGGCCGACCTCGATGCCGAGCTGGAGCCCGACGGGTTCACGATCGGCGTCAACGATGGCGAGGCCGCCGGCCAGACCGTCCCCCACGCCCACATCCACGTGATCCCCCGCCACCGGGGCGACGTGACCGACCCGAGCGGCGGGATCCGCAACGTGATCCCGGGCAAGGCCCGCTACTGGGAGACGGACTGAGCTCGGCCGGCCCGCACCGCAGATCGCCGCGGGCGGAGCGCGAGCCGCCTTCCCTCCCCTACTCCCTCACTCCGAACGTGAACGGCTGCACGATCCAGACGCCCATCGGCCGGCCGTCGCGCAGGGCCGGGCGGAAGCGGACCACGAGCGCGACCCTGGCCGCCGCGAAGTCCAGGGCGTTGTAGCCGCTGGACGTCTCGACGCGAGCTTCGTCCACCCTTCCCGTCTCGTCCACCCGCAGCCTCAGGCTCACCGTCCCCCCGATCCCGAGATTCCGGAGGAGCGGAGGATACGCCCGGTCCAGGAGGCTCCGCACGGTGGCGGGATGCTCGAGGGCCGGGTCGCGGTCACCGGAACCTCTCGGTGTCGCAGAGGCCCCCGCGGAATCTCCGCCCGCGTCCGCCCCGTCGCCGGCGGTCACGCGCGCCGAGTCGGCCTCCACCTCGCCCGGCGCGCCCGAGGACGCCCCTCCCTCGTCCGTCCGCACCAGCCGGAAGCCGTCGGGCCCGGTGCGCACGACGGCCGGGGCCTCCGTCAGGTGCTCGCGGACGACGGTCAGGGGCCGATGGGCCGCCGCGGCGACCCGGGCGGAGAAGGCCCCGTAGGCGTCGTACGCTTCCGTCGGGACGATCCCCTGCAGGACCGAGAGCGCCTGGACCTCGTCCAGCTCGCGCCCCGCCTCGAGCGGGGCCGCCGAGAAGCGGGCGAACGGGGCGCTGTCCGCCATCGCGGCCGTGGGGAGGACCAGGAGTCCCCGGGGGAGCTGGATGCGGCTCGCGTGCACGACCTCGTGCGGGAGCCCCAGCGACAGCATGCCGCCGTCGGACCCCTCGGGCGGATCGGGGAGCGGGAAGCCGGGCAGAGGCGCGGAGACCATCTGCTCGTCGCGGGCGGGGTCCAGGTAGTCCGTGATCGACGCCGCGAACACCATGCGGTAGGCCCCTTCGGACTCGCCCGCCGACTTCACGACCACGCCCTCCACCTTCCCGGTGGATGAGAGCCCCCGAGCGAACGAGACGGCGGCGTCGGACGTCCGGGGCCCGCTCGGCTCCCCGAGCCGCTCCATGAGCCGCGCCCGGTTCCCCCGGAGGACCATCCGGACCGTCACGTCCAGCGTGCCGGTCGAGTCGACGGCGCCGCTCACGAACACCGAGTCGTTCGGGGGCCCTTCCTGCGCCCGGCCCACGGACGTCGGGGCCCCGGACGCGCCGCCCACGACCAGCGCCGCCACGATCGCGCCGAAGCGGAGGCTCGCCCCGGATCCCGGGCGAGACGCACCGCCCGGCGCGGAGCGACCGGAACGGATCATCGCTCGCGAGCCACCCTCGACATCCTCTGACGTAGACATCGCATCCGGGGGAGCTGGAGGGCGCGGAGGCGGCGCCGGCCCCGCAGGCTCGCGGGGCGGCGGCTCTCCTCCATCGTTTTCCGAAACTGAGGGCCTCGCCCCGCCCGCGGGCAACCCCCGACCCGGCTCCGAGGTGAGGCTCCGACCCGTATACGGCGGCGTCCGCAGACCGCCCCGCCCTTCCCTTTCACCCCCCTAACGTCGATCCTGAGGGACCGCCACGACCGGGAACCCTATCCAGGGAGACGCCATGAGCCGGCCGCCCATCACCGGGGACGCCCTCGCCTCCTTCCCCGAACACTTCACGGGCATCGTCGTCACGCCCCAGAGCCCCGAGTACCACGAGACGCGGCGGGTCCACAACGGGTTCATCGACCGGCGTCCTGCGGTGATCGCCCGCTGCGTCCGCACGGCGGACGTGGTCTACGCCCTGGGCTACGCGCGGGAGAGGGGCCTCGAGGTGGCGGTCCGGGGCGGCGGGCACAACGTGGCCGGGCGGGCCGTGTGCGACGACGGCCTCGTGATCGACCTCTCGCTCATGAAGGGGATGAGCGTGGACGCGGGCGCCCGCACGGCCCGCGCGGAGCCGGGCCTCACCTGGGCGGAGTTCAACGCCACCGCGTTCGAGCACCGGCTGGCCACCACCGGCGGCGTGGTCTCGACGACCGGGATCGCCGGCCTCACGCTGGGCGGCGGGCTCGGCCACCTGATGCCGCGCTTCGGCATGACGGTCGACAACCTGGTCTCGGCGGAGGTCGTGCTGGCCGACGGCCGCGTGGTCACGGCCAGCGAGGAGGAGGACGCCGACCTGTTCTGGGCCATCCGGGGCGGCGGCGGGAACTTCGGGATCGTGACGTCCTTCGAGTACCGCCTCCACCCGGTGGACGTGGTGACCGCCGGGATCGTGGCGCACGCCTTCGACGACGCCCGCGACGTCCTCCGCTTCTACCGTGACCTCACCTCCGACCTCCCGGACGAGGTCATGGCGTTCGGCGGCCTGGTCCACGCGCCCGACGGCTCCGGCGCGAAGCTGGCCGCCCTGGTCCTGTGCGACTCGCGCCCGCCCGGCACCGACGACGCGGTCGTCGAGCGGGCGAAGGCCTTCGGCTCGCCCGTCCTGGACGTCCTGGGGCCGATGCCCTACCCGGCCTGCAACGAGCTCCTGGACGCCGGCTACCCGCGGGGCGCCCACAACTACTGGAAGTCCAGCTTCCTGGCCGACCTCTCGGACGATGCGATCGACGGGATGATCGAAGCGTTCGCGCAGGCGCCCTCCCCGATGGACGCCCTCCTGCTCGAGCACTTCCACGGCGCGGCCACCCGCGTCCCGGTCCCGGCCACGGCCTACCCTCACCGGGAGGTCGGCTACAACTTCGCGGTGCTCTCGGAGTGGATGGACCCGGCGCTGGCCGACCCGTGCGTGGCGTGGGCGCGAGAGACGTACGACGCCATGGAGCCCCACTTCGCCGACGCCGCCTACGTGAACTACCTGGCCGACGACACCTCGGCCGCGGACGTGGCCTCCGCATACGGCCCGAACCTCCCGCGCCTGCGGGAGCTCAAGACGCGCTACGACCAGGACAACGTCTTCCACCTGAACCAGAACATCCGGCCGGCGTAGCCCGCCGCCTACTTCGTCGCGATCAGCGTGGTCATCGTGACCTGGCCGGTCATCGTCCCGTCGTCCACGAAGGGCGCGCACGCCTCGAGGAAGTCACGCTCGAGGGCGGCGCGCCGCTTCTCCTCCACACCCGCCACGGCGGCCGCCAGCGGCGTGCTCCGAACGTAACCCCACAGGAGCTCTGCGGGACCCGGCAGGTGGAGCGTCGTCGGAGCCGAGCGGACCTCGACCTCCCCGAACCCGGCGTCGGACGCCAGTCGTCGCAGCTCGTCCTCGTCGTGGAGGGAGAAGACCGCGCGCACGAAACCGGCGCTCTCGGGGCTCACGTGTCGCGCGAGGGCCTCGGCGAGGCTCCCGAACACGGGCGGCGTCGGACCGGGGACGTTCGCGGCCAGGCGGCCGCCCTCGGCCAGGACCCGCCGGATCTCCCGGAGGCCCGCCGTCCGGTCGGAGAAGAACTGGAGTCCCATTCCGCACAGCGCCACGTCGAAGCTCCCATCCGGGAACGGGATCGCCTCCGCCGGGGCCTCGGACCACGCGATCGGGTCGGCCGGCGGCGGCGCCTCGCGGGCCACCGCGAGCATGGCGGGGTTGGGATCCAGCCCCGTGACGCTCCCACCGGGCGCGACCGCATCCGCGGCCAGGCGCGCCACGATGCCCGTCCCGCACGCCACGTCCAGCACGCGCTCTCCGGGTCGCAGCTCCGCCGCCCGGACCAGGTCGGCGGCCACCGGCCGGCCGATGGTCGGGACGAAGAACTCCTCGTAGCTCTGCGCGGCACTGCGGGCGAAGGAGGGGTCGAAACCTTCGGGGACCATGGCAGTCACCTCCCTTGAGGCTGTCGTCGCGCTGCGGGATCCGAGAACGTCCCAATCTTGCTCGTGCCCGTCTTGCGGTCCACCGGAGAGCCGAGCCACGCTTCGACGTGCGCCGCCCGAGTCGTGCTCCCCCACGTCGCGGACGGCCCCGTCTGGCAGTCCCATATCCCCAAAAAGCCGACGACCCGTTACAATGGTCCGAACGGGAGCTCTCGTACCCGCCCAGCATCGGGAATCCATCCATGCCCAACTACTGGATCTTCCAGTTCAATCCGGACCGCTACGACATCGACGCCGCCGTGCGCGAGGCGGACGTCCTGCACTGGCGCGTCCCGGAGCACAGCGGGGAGGTCCGTGTCGGTGACCGCGTCGCCATCTGGCGCTCCGGCCTGAAGGCGGGCGTCGTGGGTGGCGGGACGGTGATCGAGGCGCTGGGAGAAGGTCCGCCCTCGCCGGAGGAGGTCCGCTTCTACAAGGCCCAGGACCTGGGCGAGGAGGGGCTTCCGTCGCCCCGCGTGGCCCTGAGCGTCGAGCCGGTCTCCTTCGTGCCCAAGAGCGACCTGACGCGCGACCCGGAGCTCCGGAAGCACGAGATTCTCCTGGGTCCGCTGGGGCGGGTGTTCGCGCTCACGCCGGAGCAGTGGGAGTCGCTCGGACAGCTGGCCTCCGCGCTGTCCGGCCTGGAGCCGCCCCCCGAGAAGACCGGGGGAGAAGGGCACGGCCGCTGGAGCCTCTCGCGCATCGGCGGGGCGATCCTCGATCGGATCCGCAGCGAACCCTCCCACGCGCACGAGCCCGAGGCGCCGGACCCCGACGGCGGGGCGGTCCTCGAGGACGAGGTCGCAGCCGAGGAGGACGAGGAAGCCCAGGAAGCCGAGCTCGAGGTCGAGGAGGAAGCCGAGGAGCCGGCGGCCGAGCCCGAGGAGGAGCCGGAGGCCGAGCCCGAGGAGGAGGTCGCAGAGGCTCCGGAACCGGAGCCCGAAGAAGCGACCGAGCCGGAGGGAGAGCCCGAACTGGAGCCCGCGCCCGAGCTTGAAGAAGAGCCCGAGCCGGCCCCCGAGCCGGAGCCCGAGCCGGAACCGGAACCCGAGCCGGAACCGGAGCCGGAGCCCGAGCCGGAGCCCGAGCCGGCCCCCGAGCCGGAGCCGGAGCCGGAGCCGGCCCCCGAGCCCCGGGAGCCCACCGCCGAGGTCGAGGCGAGCGCCTCGCCGGAGCCCGCGGCCGCGGCCGAGCAACCCGAAGAGCTCGAAGCCGCTCCCGGCCCCTCTCGGGCCCCCCACCTTGCCCTGCGGGAAGCGCTCCGGATCCAGGAGGCGCTCGTCGGGACGTCCCTCGAGGAGGACTCGCCCGCGGTGTTCGCGAGAGCGGCCGAGGAGGCCTTCGAGTTCCTGGGCTTCGAGACCTCGTTTCCCGAGGGAGCGGGCGAGACCGAGCTGCTTCTCTCCGCGCACCTGTCTCCCGAGGAGTCCTATACGGTCCTCCTCGAATGCGTCCCCGGCCCCGCGGACGGCGTCCAGGTCGACCTCGCCGCCCCGGGCGAGCGCGCCGGCGAGCACGAAGCCGACTTCGTCGCGGTCCTGGCGCCGGCCTTCTCCGGGAGCGACGACGGGGACGTGGAGCCGCCGACGCTCCTCCTCGACGCCGGCGCCCTGGGGGCGCTCCTCCGCCGGCACGCGCGGGTGCCGCTGGACCTGGCGGCCTACCGCCACCTGTTCGAAGGTCGTACGGTCGAGTCGTCGGCCGCCCGGCTCGCCGAGCTGGCGCGGGAGACCGAGCGGCGCCTCCGCCTCACCGCTCGGATCGTCCAGGTCGTCTCCCGCTTCACGCCGGAGGAAGGGGCCCTCCAGCCGCGCGACCTCTACTGGCTCCTTCGCGAGTACGGGGACGAGCTGGGCGACTACAGCGAGGCGGAGGTCGGACAGGCCATGGCGGCCCTCATCTCCCCCGCTCTCGAGGCGCTGCGGAAGGCCCGCGACGGGTGCCTCGGCCTCGGCTCCCCCGTGACCACGAGCCGGCGCCTCCGGCTCATCGCCCGACTCATCGAGGAGGGGGACGGGGAGTAGCCGGCCACCGCCCGCCAGCTCCGCCCCTCCGCCCGCCCCCCGACCCTCGCCCTGTCGCCGAACTCCTTCCCCTCCCTACCTTCGGGCGTTCGAATCCGAACGCCCGCATCGGGCGACCGTCGCTCCTCCCGGAGGGAAGGCCGAAGATGAGCGCTCGCCGTCCCGCAACCGCCCTGCGCCTCGCCCTCGCCCTCGCGGTCGCGGGCGCGGCGCTCCTCCCGGGCGCCGCCGCGGCCCAGGCCTCCGCCCGGACCCCCGGCCCGGGCGCCCCGGCCGCGCCCGCCGCGAAGGCCCCCGCTTCCTCCTCCACCCGCTTCACGATCTCGGTGCCGGACTCCGCCCACGCGGACCCGATCACGGGCCGGGTCTACGTGATGATCTCCCGCTCGAACGACCGCGAGCCCCGCTTCCAGGTGGGCCGCACCGGGATCCCGTTCTTCGGCAGGGACGTCGAGGGGCTCGCTCCGGGGGAGAAGGCGGTCGTCGACGGCTCCGACCTCGGCTTCCCGGTCGACTCGCTGGGGGCGCTCCCCGCGGGCGACTACTACGTGCAGGGCTTCGTGAACGTGTACTCGCGCTTCCCGCGGGCGGACGGGCACGTGCTGTGGATGCACGACGACCGCTGGGAGGGCCAGCACTGGCGGGTGAGCCCCGGGAACCTCTACAGCGACGTGCGGCGCGTGCACCTGGACCCGGCCCGCGGCTGGGACGTCCACCTGGAGGCCCGCAACGTGATCCCGCCGGTCCAGGTCCCGGAGGACACGAAGTGGGTGAAGCGCTTCCGCTTCCGGTCCCCGAGCCTCTCGAAGTTCTGGGGGCGGCCGATCTACCTGGGCGCCACCGTGCTCCTCCCCCGCGACTACGACCGGACCAGCATGCGCTACCCGGTCCTCTACCGGCAGGGGCACTTCAGCCTGCGGCCGCCGCTGGGCTTCCACGAGGGCGGGGACCTCTACGACGCGTGGATGAAGGACGACTTCCCCCGGGTCATCGTGGTCACCTTCCAGCACCCGAACCCCTACTTCGACGACTCCTACGTGGTCAACTCGCCCAACGTGGGCCCCTACGGCGACGCGATCATGAACGAGCTCATCCCGGAGGTCGAGAAGCGCTTCCGGATCATCCGCGAGCCGTGGGCCAGGTGGCTGGACGGGGGCTCGACCGGCGGCTGGGAGTCGCTGGCCCTCCAGGTCTTCCACCCCGACTTCTTCGGCGGGACGTGGTCCTACTGCCCCGACCCGGTCACCTTCACGAACGTAGAGGGCTACGACGTCTACGAGGACGGGAACGCCTACGAGCGCACGAACGGGTGGGTCACCGTCCCGATCCCCAACTCGCGGAACACCGACGGCTCGATCCGCACGACGTCTCGCCAGAGGAACTATTACGAGCTCGTGAGCGGGACCCGCGGCCGCTCGACCGAGCAGCAGGACATCTGGCAGGCGGTCTACGGCCCCCTGGGCGAGGACGGCTACTTCGAGCCCCTGTTCGACAAGCGCACGGGCCGGATCGACCACGAGGTCTCCGACTACTGGCGCGCCCACTACGACATCCTCGAGTACCTGAAGCGGAACTGGCACGAGGTGGGCCCGAAGCTCGTGGACAAGATCCACGTCTACGCGGGCACGATGGACACCTACTACCTGAACGTGGCCACACGCCGGCTCGAGGCCTGGATGAAGACCACCGAGGACCCGCACTACGAGGGGACCTTCCTGTACGGCGTCGGGAAGCCCCACTGCTGGACCGGCCCCACCTCCATGGCCGGGCGCCTGAAGGAGATGGCGCAGCACGCCATGCGCCACATGCCCGAGGAGGTCTCGACGCCGTGGTGGACGTACTGAGGGCGCGGTAGCGGCGCGCCGCGCGGCCGGGGCGCCGTCCGAAGCGCCGGAGCGGCCGGCGGGCGGGCCCTCGGCGGCGCACCAGCCGCCGCTACCGGCCGACGCCCGCGCCCGGCCGGCCTACCCGATCCCCTCCGCCGCCGCCTCGAGCTGGAAGACCACCCGCGCGAGCTGGTCCACGAGCCAGCTCTCCAGCTCCGACTCGACCAGCGCGTTCGCGACGGCCCGGTGGTACCAGAGCGTCTCCTCGCGGGAGGCGTTGAACCGCTCGAAGGCCTCGTCCCCCTGCCGCCGGACGTCGCGCAGCGTGGCCCGGGCGTTGTGGAGCTTGTCCGCGCAGGCGACGAGGAGGGCGTCGGAGCCGCCGCGCCGCAGGTGCTCCACGTACGCCTCCTTCCTGGGACGCCACGGCGGCTTGGGCTGCTCGAGCGTGTCGGAGCACGCCTCCACGATGCCGGCCACGCGGCTCCCGAACCGCGCCCGGATCTCCTCCAGCCGCTCGCGCCCGCCCTGGTCCTCGGCCGCGTCGTGGAGGAGGGCGGCCGCGGCCTGCTCCTCGTCGCCCCCGGCCTCGAGCACGAGCGAGCACACGCCGAGGAGGTGCGAGATGTAGGGCGCGCCGCACGGGCCCTTCCGCCTCTGGCCGGCGTGGACCGCGCACGCGTACAGGAGGGCCTCCTCCAGGAGGGTCCTGCCGCCCGCCCGGGTGCCCGGAGCCGCGACGGTCGGAGCCCCGGCCGCCGAGGCCTCCCCTGCCGGAGCCCCGCCTCCGGGAGCCGCGTCCACCGCCCCCGTCACCCCCGGCCGCCAGATGGCTCCCTCCAGGCGAGAGGCCCGGTCCCGGGCCGGCGGAAGCCTCCGGAAGTCCGCGGCGTGGCGCGCCATGGCCAGCGCCGAGACCGCCGCGTCGAACGCGTCGCCGCTCGAGGCGGTCTTCCGGCGCAGCTCTCCGGGGAGGCCCGGGTGCTCGCGCTCCAGGTAGCGCGCCCGGGCGCCGGCGTCCGACTTCACGACGTCACCGGTGAGGAGCCTCGGGTAGATCTCGACCACGAGGGGGAGCTCCGGCGCGTCGAACGGCCACACCGAGAATCCGGCGTCGGCGAGGTCGAGCAGGAAGGGCATGCCCCGCACCGAGCCGGTCCCCACCGCGCCCGCGCCCAGGAGCTGAAGGACGCTCCTGGGGCTGGCCCCCGTCTCCTCCCGGACGGCCGCTTCGGTCCGCCGGAAGTGCTCCGGCACCTCGGGCTTCCGGCTCCCCTCCCACCCCCAGAAGGGCGCCTCGCGCGCCTCGAGCCACCCCTCGCCCTCCTCCCGGACCAGCTCCCACAGCTCCCGCGCGGAGCCCAGGTCCCGCTCCTCGAGGAACCACGCCGGGAAGGAGAAGGCGAAGTCGAGGCCGACGACGAGGCCGGGCGCCTCGTCCGCGACCGCGATCAGGTGGTCCACCAGCTCCCGGCGCGAGCGCCCCGCCTCGACCCGCACCAGCTCGCCCTCCCGGACCTCGGCCAGGGCGATCTTCCTGCCGGCGCCCCGCGCGGCGCCCGACCAGTCGACGGCGATGATGCGGATGGCGGACCTCCGGGCTCCCGGACCTCCGTGGCGGACCTCCTCCTCCGGAATCTGCCCCCCGCGGGCGCACCGGGGACAGGGGTCGGGGTGTCGGAGGGCCGGCGTCCGGCGCTATTTTGAAATTCGAGCCTGCTTCGACTCCGACGGAGGCCATCCCCATGCGCAGCTTCCTCTACGCCCTGGCACGCCTGCTCGGCGACGTGAACGCGGTGAAGAAGGGTCGGGTCGGAAAGCGCCTCCTGCGGAGAGCGGCCGGGAGGAGCCTCGGGAAGGTGCTCCGGCGGCTCTTCCGCTGAGGCGCCGCGCCCGTGTTGACAACCTCTATGGTCGATCGTCGGCTCGCGCTCCCCTCTTGCAGGGTCCGCGAGTCGTAGCGGATCGCCATACCCCACTGCGGTCCCCCACGCGGTTCTCCACCCCCGCAACTCCTTGGGCCACCAATACTCACGCCATAGCGTCCCTCCGGCCGTCGACTTGCACTTTTGCCGGGTGACGCGGGCCCGGCCGGGCGGCCGGGCTCCGCACCACATACGCCGGAGACGGAGTCTCCCGAAGACCGGGAGGCCTCGCCGTCCGGGCATCCCGGCTGCTAGGAGGGCCCCATGAGCCAATGGCGCCGCCGCATGCTTCGCATCCACGAGGCGATCCGCTCGCGTCCGAGCCTCCTTCCGTCCCTGCTCCTCATCGCGGTCTTCTTCGCGATGACGTGCCAGGAGTCCCCCGTAGGCCCGAGCGCCGATCTGGCGGTCGCCTCGCACATCAGCACGGACGAGCACGTCTACTTCCTCCCGCCGATCGCGAAGGCCCAGTCCTTCTCGGGGAGCTTCGCTCCGTCGGTCCCCGTGGAGATCCACATCTGCGAGTGGACGGGCGACGCCTGCGCCGACCCCGAGGTGGCCGCGTTCACGATGAGCACGGGCCGGGGCTCGGAGATCGTCCGCGTCGAGCTCGGCGAGGAGCAGTACATCGTCAACTGGCACGCCGGGAACTTCGACCTGGATCCCTCCGCGGTCTATCGGATCCGCGTCATGGCGGACGGGGACGAGCTCGCCCACGCCGACGTGATGCTGGCGGCCACGGGGAAGGACTTCCGGCAGATCCGGAACCAGGGGTACGTCCCCCTGAACGTGAACGGGACGCTCCCGATCAAGGTGCGGATCGAGGACGGAGCGCCCCCCACCGTCCAGACCGCCTCGACGGGCGCGGGGCCCTCCGCGGCCTCGCTCAACGTCCAGCACGCCTGCGCGGTCACCGACGCGGGCGCCGCGTACTGCTGGGGCATGAACTCCTACGGCGAGCTCGGGACGGGGTCGACGTCCGACTTCGAGGCCGCACCGGTGGCCGTCACGGGCGACCACGTCTTCACGAAGGTCGTGGCGGCCTACCTGTCGACGTGCGGCCTCGACGACGCCGGCCAGGCGTGGTGCTGGGGCTACGGCAGCTCCGGGTCGCTCGGGAACGGGTCCACCCCCTTCCAGCAGCCCACCCCGGTGGCGGTCTCCGGCGGGCACACCTTCACGACGCTGGTCGCCGGCCTCTTCCACGTGTGCGGCCTCGACGACGCCGGCCAGGCCTGGTGCTGGGGCGGCAACGCCTACGGGGCGCTCGGGACCGGAAGCTTCGCCCAGGCGACCGTCCCGACGCAGGTCTCCGGCTCGCTCGTCTTCACCGGGCTCGCGGCGGGTCCGTGGACCACGTGCGGCGTGGTCGACGCGGGCGGCGTGGCGTGCTGGGGTCAGAACATGTACGGCCAGCTCGGCACCGGGAGCGTGACCTCGAGCTTCCCGCCGGGACTCCCCACGCCGCAGGCGGTCGTGTCCGGCACCGGGACGGCCGCGTCCGCGACCACGGGCGACTACACGTGCGCCCTCCTGGACGGCGGCGACGTCACCTGCTGGGGCGTCAACGCCCTCGGACAGCTGGGCCGCGGAACGTCGAGCGACGCGGAGCTCTCGCCCGCGCTCGTCGCGGGCGGCCACGCCTTCGTCACCCTGAGCGCCAACGGCGACCACGCCTGCGCGCTCGACGCCGACGGCACCGGGTGGTGCTGGGGGAGCAACGGCTACGGCGAGCTCGGCACCGGCTCGGCCACTCCCGACCACGAGCCCGCTCCGGTCCAGGTCCAGGGCGGCCCGTGGGCCAGCCTGACCGCCGGCGGCTACACCACGTGCGGCATCCTGACCTCCGGCCAGGCCCAGTGCTGGGGCAACAACGCCCTCGGCCAGGCCGGGGTCGGCTCGACCTCGAGCAGCTCGATTCCGACGCCCACGGACCTGGCGGGAGGCCTGACCTTCCCCACGCACTGACCCTGGAGGCGAGCATGGAAGAAGGGAAATCAGCCTACGGAGCGCGCTCGGAAAAGCCCGCGTCCCGTCCCCTCTCCTACGACATGCGGGCCTACATCCTCGTCGACGAGAGCCTCTCGGCGCTCGTCGCCGAGCTCCCCGAGCGCCGCCACGTCACCGCCCGCGAGTGCGCCGACGCCGTCCTCGACGCGGCCGCCGCCCGGTTCGGCGTCCTCGGGGACGTGGTGCTCGAGGACTGGGGAATCCACACCTCCGCGGACATCGGCCGCATCGTCTTCGCCCTCGTCGAAGGGGGACGGGTCTCCGCGGCCGAGGACGACTCCGTCGAGGACTTCGACGACCTCTTCCGCGTGGAAGAGGTCTTCCCGGCCCGCTACCGGATCGCGGCGGGGCTCGGGGACCGGTCGGCGCATCGCGGACGGAGGAGCTGGTAGGCGGGTGCGGAGGAGCTGTTAGGCGGGTGCGGGGGCGCTGGTAGGCGGGTGCGGGGGCGCTGGTAGGCGGGAGCGTCGCGAACGCACCCCTCCGCGGGGGATCCCTGGACGCGGCGGGGACGTTGGTGTCAACGTGAGGCGCATCGGAAGGGTCGCTCACCCGAACCGCCACCCGCGAAAGGATCGGCCGACATGACGCGACGCCTCACGCTCCTCGCCGCCACGGCGATCCTCGCCCCCGTCCCGGCCCGCGCGCAGGTGCCCGACACCTTCAAGAACCTCGAGGTCCTCCCCGACACGATCAGCCGCGACCACCTGGTCGGGGTGATGCGGGGATTCGCGGATGGGCTCGGCGTACGTTGCGACTACTGCCACGTGCACGAGGAGGGGCAGCCCTTCTCGCAGTGGCCCTTCGACAAGGACGACAAAGCGACCAAGCGCAAGGCTCGCTTCATGCTCCGCATGGTCGAGTACCTGAACGGCGAGCGGCTGCCGGGCCTCCCGAAGGCGGCCGACGCCGAGCGCGAGGATCCCCCGGTCCGGGTCACGTGCCGGACCTGCCACCACGGCGTCCCCGTGCCGCGGTCGCTGGAGGAGATCCTCGTGCTCACCGCCGGGCGCGCGGGGATCGACTCGGCCGTGGCCGAGCACGGCCACCTCCGCGAGCGCTACTACGGCCGGGGCGCCTACGACTTCGGGGAGGGGACGCTCATCGACGCCGGACGGACGCTCGCCGCGCGGGGCGATCCCGCCGGCGCCCGGCGGCTCCTCGAGCTCAACCTGGACCGGTTCCCGAAGTCCATCCCCACCTGGCTCGCCATCGCGGGCGTCGAGGAGACCCGCGGCGACACCGCTCGCGCGCTGGACGCCCTGCGCAGGGCCGCGGGCCTGAACCCGGGCGAGCGCGAGGCCCGGCAGATCCGGCGGGAGATCGAGCGGCTGGGCGGCGAGCCGAGGTGAGCCCGCGTCTCCGGATTCCCCAGGGCCGGAGCCCCCGCCTGAGGCCCCGGCGGCCCGGGACGGGCGGCGACGGGCCCACGTTACGGGGGACGCGGACGTCCCGGTAGGCCGCGCCCGGCGGAGCCCCCTCGTCCGCGCCCACCCCGACTCTTACGTTGAGCCGATTCCGGCCGCCCGCCGGGGCATGGCTCCGACCGGCCGGCCGTCTCCGTCCCCCGAGCCGACAGGAGCACGCCGCATGTCGTCCGACCCGGATCCATCCCTCGCCCCCCAACCCGGACCTTCGTCCGCCCCCGACCCGGCCGGCTCGTCCGACCCCGCGCCGGCGGCCCCCCTCCTCCGCGACGCCGCCGAGCGCTCGATCCGCTACCTGGAGGAGCTCCCCGGCCGCGCTGTCGCGCCCGACTCCGCGGCCCTCGAGGCCCTGTCCCGCTTCGACGAGCCCCTCCCCGACGCGCCCACCGACCCCGCGGAGACCCTCGCGCTCCTGGACGAAGTCGGCTCGCCGGCCACGGTGGCCACGACGGGAGGCCGCTACTTCGGCTTCGTCGTCGGCGGCGCGCTTCCGGCCACGGTGGCCGCGAACTGGCTGGCCGGCGCCTGGGATCAGAACGCCGGCGCGGTGGCGCTGGCCCCCGGGTGCGCGGCGCTCGAGGAGACGGCCCTCCGCTGGATCCTGGACCTCCTGGGCCTCCCGGCCGGCTCCGGGGTGGGCTTCGTGACCGGCGCCACCGCCGCCAACCTGTGCGGCCTCGCCGCCGGCCGGCACGCCCTCCTCGAGCGCATGGGATGGGACGTCGAGGCGAAGGGCCTGTACGGCGCCCCGGAGATCACCGTCGTCGTCGGCGAGGAAGTCCACGTGAGCCTCCTCAAGGGTCTCGGCATCCTGGGCCTCGGCCGCGAGCGTGTGGTCCGGGTCCCCACCGACGAGCAGGGCCGCATGCGCCCGGACGCGCTCCCGCCCCTCTCCGGGTCGACCCTCCTCTGCATCCAGGCGGGGAACGTGGACTCGGGCGCCTTCGATCCGGCCGAGGAGATCTGCGGGAGGGCCCGCGAGGCGGGAGCCTGGACCCACGTGGACGGCGCGTTCGGGCTGTGGGCCCGGGTCTCCCCCGAGCTGGAGCGGCTGGCCCGCGGCGTCGAGCTGGCCGACTCCTGGTGCCTGGACGCCCACAAGTGGCTGAACGTCCCCCAGGACTGCGGCATCGCCATCTGCCGCGAGCCCGAGGCGCTGCGCCGCGCCATGGTCGTGAGCGCCAGCTACCTGGTCCTCGGCGAGCGGCGCGAGCCCTACTCGTTCACGCCCGAGATGTCACGCCGCGCCCGGGGGGTCGAGGTGTGGGCCGCGCTCCGCACGCTGGGCCGCTCGGGACTCGCCGACCTGGTCGAGCGCTCCTGCCGGCACGCCCGCCGCTTCGCGGAGGGCCTCGAGGAGGCCGGCTTCGAGATCCTGAACGACGTGGTCCTGAACCAGGTCCTGGTCGGCTTCGGGGCGCCCGAGACCACGGACCGGGTGATCCGCCGCCTGCAGGACGACGGGACCTGCTGGTGCGGCGGCACCACCTGGCACGGCCGCCGGGCCATGCGGATCAGCGTCTCCTCATGGGCGACCACCGAGGAGGACGTGGAGGCCAGCCTCGAGGCCATGCTCCGCGCGGCGGAGGGCGTCGGGGCGTAGGCGGCGGGCCGGTGCGCGGCCCGCGCGCCTCCCGCGGTTCCGCGGAACCGTCCCGAGCCTCCCGGCGGTTCCGCGGAACCGTCTCCGCGCTACCTCACCACCTTCCGTCGCGCACCCCCGCCCGGTCCCGCGGCCGCTCGCGGATCGGGACCACCCGCTCTCCGTCCACGGGCGCGTTCTCGGGGAGCGGCACGCGCCCGCGCCGCCTCCCCTCCTCGAGCACGCTCCGGAGCCGCGCCAGCACCTCCGAGCCCGCGAGCGCCTCCCGGTCGGCCGCGTAGTAGTCGAACCACGGGAGCCCGGCCTCCGTGTACTCCCTGGAGGTCGGGGGCGTGGTCGGCGGCTCCTCCCCGGTGATCGCCCGCCACACGAGCGAGTTGGTGAGGTGGATGAAGCAGCGGCTCCCGTGGCGCTGGTCCCAGTCCTCCATCTCCCACTCGTCCTCGTAGATCTCCTGGCGCATGCGGCCGCCGGGGGCGAGGCTCATGTCGGCGCGGGCGGAAGGGGCCTTGCAGAGACTCATTTCGGGGCTCATAAGGTGATCCTTCAGGGCCATCACCCGTCTCGCCACCTTCCGCTCGTACGCCTCCCGCTTCATCGGGCACGCCAGGAGCTGCACGCCCCCGTGCTCGGCGGTGCCGAAGATCTGCTCCTCGGCCGAGTAGCCCTCGCCGAGCGGCATGGCCACGAACTGGCGGATGACGCCCTTCTCGACCGCGTAGCCGTCCAGCCACGGCTGGCCCGGGACGACCAGGTAGTCCTGCGGCCCCCGGTGGAGCCCGTCCACCCACTCCTCGCCCGTGGCCGCGTTCACCTTCCCGGCCGCCACCTTGAGCGCGAACGGGTAGTCGGAGAGCGCCGTGAAGTTCAGCCACATGGCCTCGGACTGGTACATGGGGAGCATGACGCCGCCGCGGCGCACCCACTCCGCCGGCACCCGTTCCCCCGCGTCGTCCACGTGCCGCAGCGGGAAGCGCCCGAGGCCCGGCGGCAGCGCGTGCTCGCGCTCGTCGTCGGGGATCCTGAGCGTCCGCTGGAACCCGACCCGGAGCCTGGCGTCCGGGTGGACCTCCGGGAACGAGAACTCCAGCGCGTCGTCCTTGAGCTCGATCATGCCTTCCTCCTTCATCGCCGCGTCATCGTCGCTCCGGCGCGTCGGCGCCGCGCAGCCGCGTCACCAGCGCCTCTCCTCCGCCCCTCACCACTCCCCGTCCCGGACTTCGCGCACCACGCGCAGGACCGCCCGGTCGGGGGCGTCCTTCAGCTGCCGGATGAGCTCGCCGAACAGGAGCGGCCGGCGGCGGATCGCCTCCCGCAGGTCCGAGGAGATCTTCCCCGCCAGCGCCAGGAGCACGTCCGGCTCGACGTCCAGCTCCCCCGCCAGCCGCACCAGCGTCTCCTCGGCCGGTGGCGAGCCGATGTCCCGCTCCACCTTGCTCAGGTAGCTGGGCTCGATCCCCACCCGCCCGGCCACCTGCCGGAGCGAGTAACGCGAATCTTCCTCCCGCAGCGCCTCACGCCGAGCGCGCAGGAAGGAGCCCAGGGTGTGGGCGCCGGCGGCGGTGTCCGTCCCTCGCTCAATCATGTGTAGCATATACTACACACTCCACGCTCCGACGTCAAGAGGGCGGGCGCCGGGGTTGCGGTGCATGCATCGTACATGTATGCATTATACATGGCCACCAAGACGATCAGCATCGACCTCGAGGCGTACGAGGCGCTCCGGCGGCGAAAGCGGAGGGGCGAGTCCTTCTCCGACGTGATCAAGAAGCACTTCACGCGGGGCGCGACCGGCCGCGAGCTACGAAGGGCGCTGGACGACCTCCGGCTCGATGCCTCCACGCTGGACGCCGCCGACGAGCTCGTGGCGCGCCGTTCCGAGGAGCCCGCCACGGCCCCGGAGCTGTGACGCACCTCGACACCTCCTTCCTCGTCGACCTCCTGCGCGAGGCGGCGCGCGGAGAGGAGGGGCCCGCCACCTCTCACCTGGAGGACCTGGCGGACGAGGCGCTCGGGATCTCGGTCCACGTCGCCTGCGAGCTCCAGGCCGGAGCGGAGCTCTCGAGGGACCCGGCCGGGGAGCGCTCGCGCGTCGAGGCCCTGGTCCGGCCGCTCGCCCTCTCCCTTCCGGACGAGAGGTTCCCACCCGCCTATGGCGGCCTCCTGGCCGAGCTCCGCCGCCGCGGCGAGACGATCTCGACGACGGCCCTCCTCATCGCCACCGCCGCTCTCGTGGATGGGGCAGCTCTCGTCACCCGCAACCCGCGGGAGTTCGAGCGTGTGCCGGGGCTAAAGGTCGTCGCCTACTGACCGGGCGGTGGCCCGACCCCGGGCTCCCGGCGACTCTCCCGGCGCTCGTCCCACGATTCTCCCGAGCCGCCCCCGACCACGCCCCCGTCGCCCCCGCTCCGGGGTATGCCCACGCTGGCCCCATGACTTTCGCGCGAAGAGGACCACATGATCTACGACAGCATCGCCGACACCGTCGGCGGCACCCCGGTCGTCCGGCTCAACCACATCGCCCCCGAGGGGGTGGACGTGCTGGTGAAGGTGGAGGCGTTCAACCCCACCGGCTCGGTGAAGGACCGCCTGGCCTTCGCGGTCATCGACGACGCGGAGAAGTCCGGCGAGCTGGAGCCGGGCCAGACCGTCGTCGAGGCCACCTCCGGGAACACGGGGATCGGCCTGGCCATGATGTGCGCCGCCCGCGGCCACCCGTTCGTGGCCGTGATGGCCGACTCGTTCTCCGTCGAGCGGCGCCAGATCATGCGCGCGCTCGGGGCCAGGGTGATCCTCACCCCGGCGGCCGAGAGCGGCACGGGCATGGTGAGGAGGGCCGAGGCGCTGGCCGAGGAGCACGGCTGGTTCCTGGCCCGGCAGTTCCGGAACCCGGCCAACCCCGCCTTCCACCGCCAGACGACCGGCGCCGAGATCCTCCGGGACTTCGCGGGCCGCCGCCTGGACGCCTGGGTGACGGGCTGGGGCACCGGCGGCACGCTGACCGGCGTGGGGGAGATGCTGAGGCTCGCGCGTCCGGAGACCAGGATCGTCGTGGGCGAGCCGGAGGAGGCCTCGCTCCTCGAGGGCGCCGAGTTCCACTCCCACAAGATCCAGGGCTGGGTGCCCGACTTCGTCCCCGAGGTCCTGAACCGGGACGTGGTGGACGAGGTCCGGACGGTGAGCGGCGAGCGGGCGCGCGCGGTGGCCCGCGACCTGGCCGCCCGCGAGGGGATCTTCGTCGGCATCTCCTCGGGCGCGACCGCCGCGGTGGCCCTCGAGCTGGCCGAAGAGATGGAGCCGGGCGCGGTCGTGCTGGCGATGCTCCCCGACACGGGGGAGCGCTACCTCAGCACCTACCTGTTCGAGGACCTCCCGCAGGGCTCGGACGACGAGTGGCTGGCGGGGCTGTGAGGGGGGCGGGACGGGCCGCCCGCGTTGCGCCCTCGGGTGGGGCGGGCCGTCCGGACCCGACATCCCCCCCTCACCCCGCCTCGAGCGCCCCCCGCGCCCGCCGGATCTCCCCCGGCCCCACCCGGCAGCACCCGCCGATCCCCGCGGCGCCCGCCTCCCGCCACGCCCGCGCCGCCTCGCCCCAGTCCGGAACGCCCGGCCCGCCCGACCACGCCTTCCGCTCCGCGTCCCACGTCTCCCCCGCGTTCGGATAGGCGAGGAGGAGGCCCTCCGTGACCCGCCGCGCCTCTCGGAGGAGGCTCGCCACGTGGCGCGGCGCCGTGCAGTTGACCCCCACGGCGGCCACGCCCGCACCGGCGGCAGCCCCCGCGCCCGCCTCCGCTCCGCCCGCCTCCGCTCCGCCCGCCGACGCCCGGCCCGCCGCCTCCCCGCACGCGCGCACGACGTCCCGGAACCGGCTCCCGTCGCTCACCCGCTCCCCGTCCCGGCAGCTGAAGCTGAGCCACGCCCACGTCCCCGGGGACGCCTCCAGCAGCCGGAGGAGCGCCCGGGCCTCGGGCAGCGACGGGATCGTCTCGCACGCCAGGAGGTCGGCCCCTGCCTCCGCCAGGATCTCCCACCGCGGCCGGTGGAAGGCGAGGAGCCCCTCCTCGCCCAGGTCGTAGTCCCCGGTGTACTCGGAGCCGTCCGCCAGGAACGCGCCGTAGGGGCCGATGCCGGCCGCCACCAGCGGGCGGAGGCGCCCCTCCCGGTTCCGGGGGTCGCTCCAGAACGCGTCGCGCGCCTCCAGCCCGAGCCGGACCGAGCGGCGCAGGAGCTCGGCGGCCTCCGCCTCCCCCAGGCCCGCCCGCCGGAAGCCCTCGAGCGTGGCCTGGTACCCCGCCGTCGCGATGCAGTCCGCCCCGGCCTCCAGGAAGTCCAGGTGCACGCGACGGATGGCGTCGGGCGCCTCCGCGAGGACCCGGGCCGACCACAGCGGATCGTCCAGGTCGAAGCCCCGCGCCTCGAGCGTGGTGGCCAGGCCGCCGTCCAGCACGAAGAACCCCTGCTCGCGCACGAAGCGCTCGAACGGATTCGGGCCGCGAAGGGAGTCGCCGGGGCTCACCGGGCGCTCCGGCCCTTCCCGGAGGGCGCGCCACACGCTTCCGCGGGATGGCGCCCGGCGGCCAGCGGGTCCCGCGCCCTCCGCCCGCTCACCCCCGTGCCGGTGCCGCTCCCGAACCGACGTCCGACTCCCGGCGCCGCCGCAGGCCGCCTACGCGTCGCGGACGTCGCCGGGAACGCGGGCGGCCCGCCCCCCGAACCCGTATATTCAGGGCGGCGGACGATCGATACGGCCGGGGCGCCCGCGGCGAATCTCTCGCCGCCGCCCGGCCGGCCCGGGACCGCCGACCCCCGCGCGAGGATGAGCATCATGCCCGAGTCCACGACCGACAGGGAGCTGATCGAGACGATCGGTCGGCTGGCCGAGGAGGGACAGGACCTCTACGGCGGCTCGATGAGCGATGGCGACGAGGCGCGCCTCGCCGCCATCGGCGCCGAGCAGAACCGCTACTGGGACCTGCTCCGGCGACGCCGGGCGCTGCGGGAGTACGGGCGGAACCCCGACCGGGCCACCCTGAGCATTTCGGTGGCCGACGGGCCGTCGTGACCGCCACGGCCACCGGGTGCCCGTTCTGCTCCCCCGGGGCCGACCGGGTGCTGCGGAGCTCCCCGCACCCCCGGGTCCTCACCGCCCGGCGCGACACGGACGCGTTCACGGTCGGGATCCAGGACCGCGCTCCGTAGCCTCCCGCGCCCCCCGTGCGCTCTCCCGGATCATCGCCACCACCCGGTCCGCCAGCTCGTTCGGGATCGGAATGGTGAGGTGGTACTGGGCGATCTTCCACGCGCCCTCCTCGCGGAGGAGGACCCCCGTGCTCCGCGTCGTGCCGTAGTGCTCGTTGTCGAGGATCTCGTCGAACCAGGCCGAGCTCCCGTCGGGCGAGACGTCGACGTGCCGCACGCGGGGCACGTAGGTCCACCCCTCGCCCGCGTCGAAGCGGCGCCTGGCGTAGGTCCGGAACTCCGGGACCGTCCAGCGCTCGCCGGCGTCGGTGCCGATGAAGACCGCGTTCCGCGCGAAGTGCGAGAAATAGCGCTCGAGGTCGGCGTGCGAGGCGGCGTCGTGGAAGTCGTCGAGCACGCGCGCGACCGAGTCCCGCGCGGAGGCCGGGGCCGGAGCGGGGTCCGCGGCCCGCACCGGGTCGGGGGCCTCCGTCGGGAGGCCCGGCGCCTGGGCCCGGACCGGCGGCGCGGCGAGGAGGAGGGTCGAGCCGAGGAGGAAGGCGGGGACGGGGCGCATGGTGCGTTCTCCGGGCGAGGGGGACAGCTGGCCGGCGGCGGGCCGGGCCACAGGTGCGGGCCCGGCCGGACCCGGAAGTCTAGCGACGGGCCGCCTCTCCGTCGACCGGCGCAGGCGGCTCCGCCCCGAGCCGGAGGGCCGTCCCCCACGGATCCCGCACCAGGCCGCCGGACGCGCCCCTCTCGATCTCGTGGCCCGCTCCTTCCAGGCTCCCCAGCGCGGCCGCCGCGGCCCCGGCGTCCGGGACCAGGAGCTCCCACTCCAGCAGGCGGGCGTCGCCCTCCCCCGGCGGACGGTCCGAGGCCGCCCACGTGTTGAGGCCCAGATGGTGGTGGTAGCCGCCCGCGGACAGGAACAGCGCTCCGGGATAGCTCCACACGGTCCGCTCCAGGCCGAGACCTTCCTCGTAGAACCGCGCCGCCATCTCGAGGTCGCCGACGTGCAGGTGCACGTGCCCGACCGTCGTGCCGGCCGGCATCCCGTCCCAGTCCGCGCCGTCGCCGGCGCGGCGGAGATCCTCGAGGTCGAGCGGCTCGGTGGCCATGACGAGCTGCCCGCCCCGCCGCCGCCACGAGGAGCGCGGTCGGTCCCGGTACACCTCGATCCCGAGCCCGTCCGGGTCCCGCAGGTAGAGCGCTTCGCTCACCAGGTGATCGGAGGCGCCGAGCGGGACGCCCGCCCCGGCCAGGTGCCGGGCCAGACCGCCCAGCGTCGCCCGGTCCGGGACGAGGAGGGCGAAGTGGTACAGGCCGGGCCGGCCTCCGCGCGGCGCGGGCGCCGCGCCGGGCCGCTCGCGGAGCTCGACGAGCGGACGGTCGGCGCCGAGGGACGCCGCACCTCCCGTCTCCTCCAGCCTCCGCAGGCCGAGGATCCCCTCGTAGTACGCCAGGGAGCGCTCCAGGTCGGCGACCTGCAGCCGGATCCGCCCCGGATGGGTGCCGCCGGGAAGACGGTCGCGCGTCACGTCGGGCGCCTCCTGTGCTCCGATGCGCGCTCGGACGGGCGCCGGACGTAGCGGTCGTGCTCTCGGCGGACCCCCGGTCGGGCGCGAACGATCTCCGCCCAAGCTAGGGTGGACGGCGGCCCGGCCACCACCTTTCCGGCGCCAGCCCCCGGAGCCGGCACGTCGAGAACCCCGCCCCTTCCCACCAGCGCTTTTTCGTATTACTCATACTGATAGAGCCTCCCCCGCACCGGCGGAGGAGTCCACCGTGGGCCCCTCGACGTCTCGCCGACGCCCGGTCGCGGCCCCTCCCCCGGGCGGCGGCCTCCCACGGTTCACCCCGGCCAGGGAGCACGCCATGAGCACCGCCCGCAGGAGCCTCATCGCCATCGCCGCCGTCGGACTGGTCGCCTGCCAGGACGCCCCCCGGCTCGCGGGACCCTCGGCGGACCCCGTCGCCACGCCGGCTCCCGCGGCGGCGAAGGCCGCGACCGCCACCCGGAGCGTCTTCTACGCCGGGCTCGACAACCCGCGCGGCCTCGCGTTCGGTCCCGACGGCTACCTGTACGTGGCCGAAGGGGGGACGGGCGGCACGGCCGAGGCCACCACCGAGGAGCAGTGCGAACAGGTGATCCCGCCCGTCGGGCCCTACACCGGGGACTTCACGGCCCGGATCTCCCGCATCTCGCCCGCCGGCGAGCGCGAGACCGTGATCGACGGCCTTCCCTCCAGCCAGACCAGCGAGGCCAGCGGCTCCCTGGTCAGCGGGATCGCGGACGTCGAGTTCGTCGGCCATACCCTGTACGCGCTCACCGCCGGGGCCGGCTGCTCGCACGGCTTCCCCGACGACCCCAACGGCCTCTACCGGGTGAACTCCGACGGGACCTGGACCCTGGTCGCCGACCTGGGCGCGTTCCTGATGGCGAACCCGGTCGTGAACGCCGAGGAGGACGACTTCGAGCCCGACGGGACCTGGTACGACATGGTGGCCGTCCGCGGCGACCTGTACGCGGTCGAGCCGAACCACGGGGAGCTCGACAGGATCACGACGAGCGGAGGGGTGAGCCGGATCGTGGACATCTCGGCCAGCCAGGGCCACGTGGTCCCGACGGCGATCGCCTACCACGGGAACTTCTACGTCGGGAACCTCTCCACCTTCCCGAGCGTGGACGGAGACGCGACGATCTACCACATCACGCCGAGCGGCCGGATCCCCGAGACCATCGGAAGCCTGACGACCGTTCTCGGCGTCGCGTTCGACCAGCAGGGACGCATGTACGCGCTCGAGAGCTTCGTGTGCTCGAGCCCCTGCTTCCCGACGCCCGAGGCGGGCCGGCTCGTGCGGGTCCACCGCGACGGAACCGTGGAGACCGTGGTGGACGGCCTCAACTTCCCCACCGGCATGACCTTCGGTCCCGACGGGGCGCTGTACGTGTCCGTCAACGGGTTCGGCGGCCCCACCAACTCCGGCGCCGGCGCCATCGAGCGCATCGTGCTCTCGGGCTGAGCCGAAGCCGGATCGGCCCACCACGGCCGGCGGCCCCGGGGGACTCGAAGCTCCCGGGGCCGGCCGCGGCCGGCCGCCGTCGGGCCCTTCTCCCTCCCCCTCGCCCTCCCTCACCTCCCCCGCCGGCCCCCACGTGAGCCGCCGGCCCGACGTCTTCGGCTTCTGGACTCGACGGCGGACGGAGCGCCGCGAGGACACGCCCGCGCGGGGCCCGCCCGCCGCGCTCCGGATCGAGGCTCCAGCCGCACGGAGGCGACGATGGACCCGGCACGGCGGCTCACGGTGGGCTCGGCCCGCACGGCGCTTCTCGCGCTCGCGGCGGCCATCTCGCTGTCCTGCTCGGACGGCCGGCCCGCCGCCTCCGCGCTGGCCGGCCCGCGCGCCTCCCGGAGCGAGAAGGTCCAGGAAAGCGTGAGCCCCGGCCTGGCCGTCCGGGTCCGGGCTCTGGCCGCCCGGCGCGGACTCGGTCCGATGCCGCCGCGGCGCCGGGTCCGTCCGGCGCTCGTCCGGCTGGGGCGCCTGCTGGCCTTCGATCCGATCCTGAGCGGGAACCGGGACATCGCCTGCATGACCTGCCACGTTCCCGGCCTCGCGACCGGAGACGCGCGCAGCCTGGCCATCGGCACGGGGGCCGCGGGCATCGGGCCGGAGCGCGTCCACCCCGAGGGCACCTTCGTCTCCCGCAACGCCCCGCCGCTCTTCGACCTGGGCCTCCTGGACCACCTGTTCTGGGACGGCCGGGTCGAGGTCGGCCGCGACGGCCGTCTCCACACCCCGGCGGGCGGACGTCTCACCCCGGACATGCGGCGTACGCTCCGGTTCGGGGCGGTCTCGGCCCTCCCGATGTTCCCGGTGGTCGTCCGGGCCGAGATGCGCGGCCGAGCGGGCCAGAACGAGCTGGCCGACCTGGGGGACGAGGACTACGCGGGCGTGTGGGCCGGGCTCATGCGCCGGCTCGGCCGCATCCCGGAGTACCGGAGGCTGTTCGAGGCCGCGTATCCCGGTCGACGCTTCGACGAGATGAGCTTCGCCCACGCCGCCAACGCCATCGGGGGCTTCCTGGTCGACGCCTTCACCTTCGACGACGCGCCCTGGGACCGCTTCCTGGAGGGCGACCGCGGCGCGCTGTCGAGGGAACAGCTCCGGGGGGCGCTGGACTTCCTCCAGGCGCCGTGCGCGCGCTGCCACGACGGGCCCCTGCTCTCGGACGACGACTTCCACGACGTGGCGCTGGCGCAGTTCGGACCCGGGGAGGGGGACGGGCCCTCCGGCCGGGACGACTTCGGGCGCATGCGGGCCACCGGCGACCCCGCCGACCGCTACCGCTTCCGGACGACGCCGCTCCGCAACGTGGAGCTCACGGGACCCTACGGCCACGCGGGCCAGTTCGCCGACCTCCCGGCCTTCATCGACCACTACAGCCGCAACGCGGCCAGGCTGCGGGCCTACGCCGACGCCGACATCCCCGAGCCCCTCCTGCGCGGGACGCTCGTCGAGAACCGGGAGGCGGTCCTCGCGGCCAGGGATACGCTCATCCTCGGGGCCGAGTTCGACTCGACCTTCGTCCGCGAGGTGACGGCCTTCATGCGCTCGCTCACCGACGAGCGGGCCCGGCACCTGGAGGACCTGGTCCCCCACTCGGTGCCCAGCGGCCTGCCGGTTCCGCGCTGAGGGCGGCGACCCGGGAGAGGACGTGAGCCGTCCGTCGGACATCTTCGGCTTCTGGAGATGGAACACGGACAACCGGGCGGCCCCGGGCTCCCCAGCGCCTCGGGGACGGCGCCCGTCACCCCCCTGACCCCGGGAGGACACGATGATGCGACACCCGAAGCGACTCCTGATCGCCCCGGCCCTGGCGGCCGCTGCCATCCTGATCGTCGGCTGCCGGCAGACGCCGACCGCGCCGCTCGCCAGCCGGGCGGCCGTGCGGGCCGTCGGGGCCGGCGGCCGGGCCGCCGAATCCTCGCCCGCGGCCGGCGCGCTGCCCAGCGGCGAGCGCCGACACGGGCAGCTCGTGTCGGAGCCGGCCTACGACTTCCTGACCGGCGACCTGATCTTCATGCAGGCGAAGGGCGGAGTCCAGCCGGCGCACGCCGACGCGCGCACCGTCGGCGTCCTGTACATCGTGGAGTATCCGACCGGCGCGTCGGTCCCGACGCTCAACTGCGTGGGGGTGCCGGGCAACTGCCCCGACCACGACCCCCTGTTCGCGCAGGTCGCGCAGCAGACGATGCCCGGCGTATACGGCACGTTCGACGCCGAGCACCCGGACGTGGGCATCCTCGGGCACGACCATCTGGTGTCCGGGCACGACGGCCACGGCAGCTACGACGTGGCGCGCGAGGTGCACGAGGTCCTGTTCACCAGCGCCGAGGCCGCGGCCAACAGCCACCTCACGACGCAGTCGGCCATCGAGGCCGCCGTGGAGGCCGGCGACGCGGTCGACCTGGACCTGGGTCTGGCGATCCACCTGGTCGTCGTATCGCAAAGCGCCTACGAGACGGGCGCGCCCGTGGTGGGCGGCTGACTCCGGCCACCCCCGGGCACGAGCCGTGGCACCGGCGGGGGCGGGGGCGGGACGACGGGGGCGCGGCGGAGGGCCGAGGCGGGAGGGCCCCGCCGCCCTCACGCGTCGTCGCCCTCCCCCTCCACCTCCCCCGCCGTCAGCCTCCACGACACCCGCCGCTCCGCCAGTCGCCGGACCGCCTGGCGCACCGCCTCCGGCAGCGCCTCGTCCTCCGGCAGCGCCGCCTTGGCGCGCCAGTCCACCCCGGTCTTCAGCACCTTCTCCCACAGCCCCGCCGGCTCGAGCACCTCCCGCAGCGCCCCGTCGTCCTCGATCCGCCACTCGTCCTTCCGGCTGCCCTTCACCCTGGTCTCCGCCCCCGCCACCGCCCGCTCCCCCGTCGCCTCGAAGAACGCCTCCAGTCGCGCCCGCACTTCGTCCAGCTCCTCGCCCAGCTCCTTCTTCCTCTGGCGAAGCGCGCCGTAGCGGTCGGCGAGCGCGGCGGCCTCGGCGTGCGTGGGCGCGGGAGGAGGCGGCTCCTGCAGCCAGTTCTCGGGATACTCGTCCGCGAAGGCGGGGCAGAACGGCTGGAAGTCGCACCACGTGCAGTGGTGGCCGGGGCTGGGCTCGAAGTCCCCCGCCTCGATCCCGCGGGCCGCCTCCCGCACCATCCCGCGCACCCGCTCCACCTGCTCGGGGCCGTGGCGCTCCACCTGGAAGGGGGTCTGCGAGGGGACGTGGTAGAGCGCCAGGCGCTCGACCTCGAGCCCGAGCATGGCCTCGGTCCCGAGCTGGTAGAGGGTGAGCTGCGGCTCGGTCCGCACCCGCTCCAGGTCGAAGCTCCCTCCGGTCTTGTAGTCGACGATCCCGATCCGGCTCCGGCCGGTCTTGTCGATCCGGTCCACGTAGCCGGTGAACGGGACGCCCTCCACCTCGAAGGCGAGGCGCTTCTCCACGGCGAGGGCGGGCTGGAAGCCGTCGGCGTGCTTCCGGTAGTAGGCCTCGACCATGGCCAGGCCGTCCGCCCGCCGGCGGTCCGTCTCCTCCTCGGTGGGATAGGCCTCGGGGTCGAACTCGTCCTCGAACGCCGCGACGACCTCCTCCAGCGGCGGCGGCCCCGCCACGCGTCCCCGGTAGAACGCCTCGAGCGCGGCGTGGACGGCCCGGCCCAGGTTGAAGAACGGCTTGTCCTCCTCGGGCAGGCGGTCGACGTACTTCAGCTTCCACTGCTGCGGGCAGCGGCGGTAGGTCTTGAGGCTCGAAGAGCTGAGGCGGCGCATGGAGGATCCTCGCGGAGGGATGTCGGCCGGGCGCGGAGCGCACGCACGGAAGTTAGGGCGAGCGCCCCTCCGGCGACCACGGAGCCCGCCTCCAGCGGTTCCGCGGAACCGCTTCCGCCCGCCTTACACCACCTCCACGACCGCCCGGCACCCCGGCACCCGGGCCAGGGCCGCGTCCCTCGTCACGAGCGGCGCCCCCAGCGCCTCGGCGAGCGCGAGGTAGGCCGCGTCGTACGCGGTCGCGTTCGCGCGCAGCTCCCACATGCGCTCCACGAGGAGCTCGTGCCCGTAGCGTTCGAGGGGCATGCGCCGCTGGTCGTCCAGGGCCTCCCGGGCGCGCGCCTCCGCCAGCGCTCCGGCCGCCCGGTAGCGCCGGAGCACCTGCGCCACCTCCACGTCCACCAGGTGGGGAGCGTGCAGCGTCTCGCCCGGGGCGAGGAGCCGCTCCTCGAGCTCGCGGCCGGCCGCCGTCCGGAGCAACACCTCGAGCAGCGCCGAGGCGTCCGGGACGATCACCGGGCGTCGCGCTCGGCCCGGACCGCCTCGGCAGGAGACTCGGACGGGCGCACGGGCTCGCGGCCCCCGAGCCGCTCCCGCATCTCCCCGGGCGTGGCCCGCTCGACCGCCCGCTCGAGGATGCCCGTCAGGTAGTCGGAGAGCGACATCCCCGCCCTGGCCGCGCGGGCCTTGAGCTCCCGGTGGAGCTCCTCGGGCACGTTCCGGATCTGCACCATCTTGGCCATGTGCTCAGCATGTGCCCATGCGCTCCGCATGTCAACGCCCCGCGCATCCCGACGAGCGCGCTCCGCCCCCCTTCGCCGACTCCCACCACGTTCCGGTCGCCCGTCACCGCGGCGTCAACGCGCCCCCTCCCCCGGGAAGGCCGACCCCCGCGGCGCGGCGTGAGGAGCGGGCCCGGCCCCCTGTTGACTGACCAGTCGGTCACCAGTACCTTGCAGAGCCACCCTTCCCCACGACGCGAGGGCGCATGACCCCACGCAGCGACACCGCCAACCGCCGGATGCGGGAGGCCTCCCGCGAGGCGATCCTCCGTGGGGCGCTCGAGGTCTTCGGGGAGACCGGCTTCCACCGCGCCACGGTCGAGGAGGTGGCCCGGCGGGCCGGCGTCTCGAAGGGGCTCATCTACAACTACTTCGAGAGCAAGACCGCCCTCCTGGAGGCGATCGTCCGGGAGCGGATGGAGGCGAACGCCGACCTCCTGCTCGAGGTGCGGGAGGGCGAGGAGCCCCCCGCCCGCCTCCGGCGGCTGCTCGAGGGCACGGTCGGAATCGTCCTGGAGAACCCCGAGGCCTACCGCCTCGTCTTCGCCCTCATGCTCCAGCCGGGCATGAAGGACGAGATCAAGCGGATCGAGCGCACCGTGATCGAGAGGGAGCGGGAGCTCCAGTGCGCCGCCACGGACCTGTTCGGCGAGCTCGGGAGCGACGCCCCCCGGGTGGACTCCCTGGCCTTCCAGTGCGCGCTCACGGGCCTGGGTCTCGTGCTGGCGGTGCAGCCGGAGCTCGCGGAGGAGCCCGAGGACTTTCCGCTCGAGCCTCTGGTCGAGCGGATCCTCGGACGCTTCCTGGCGGGCTCCCCGTGACCGCCCCCTCTCCCGTGCCGCCTCCCGTCGACCCCGCCGCGGCCGCCGCGTCGTCCGCGGCCGCGGCGGCCGCCTCCCCGTCCGCGCCCCCCGGGGCCCCCGCTCGCTCCCCCGCCGAGCCGCCCCCCACGCCCCCCACCCGCCTCTTCAACCGCGACTTCACCCTCCTGTGGCAGGGCCAGCTGGTGAGCCAACTCGGCACCCAGGCGAGCACGATCGCCATGATGTACTGGACCATGCAGGCCACGGGCTCGGCCACCCTGCTCGGCATGCTGGGGCTGGTCGGCGCGCTCCCGGCCGTGCTCCTGGGCCCGGTGGCCGGGACGGTGGCCGACCGGCACTCGCGCCGGGGCATCATCGTGCTCTCGGACCTGGTGCGGGGGGTGGCCGTGCTGGCCGTGGCGGCGGCGCTCTTCCTGCGGCCCGACGCCACCTCCCTGGTCGTCGGGGTCCTGTTCTCCGTGGCCCTCCTGTCGGGCACCGTGGGCGCGGTCTTCCGCCCGGCCATCGGCGCCGCCATCCCCGACCTGGTCCCGCCCTCCCGCGTGGCCGCGGCCAACTCCCTCCGCCAGGTCTCGGCGCAGGGGTCCGGCTTCATCGGCCAGGCCGTGGGCGGCGTCCTGTTCGGCGTCCTCGGGGCGCCCCTCCTCTTCCTCGTCGACGGCGTGAGCTTCCTGGTCTCGGCGGGGAGCGAGGTGTTCATCCGCATCCCCCAGCGCCTCCCCGAGCGCACGCGCTCGTGGCGGGAGACGCTGGCCGTCTACCGGGCGGACACGATGGCGGGCCTCCGGTACGTGTGGGGCCGCCCGGGGATGCGCGCCTTCGTCCTCACCGCCTCCGGCTTCAACTTCCTGGTCGTCCCGGTCGTCGTCCTCCTCCCCTTCTACGTGTCCGGCCAGCTGGGCCGCCACGCGGACTGGTACGGCTTCCTGCTCTCCGCCCTGAGCGCCGGGGGCGTGGCCGGGCTGGTCGTGGCCGGGGCCGTCCGCCTGGAGGGCCGCCGCCGGAGCACCGTCCTCGGCGGCGCGCTGGTGGGCGCGGGGCTCCTCACCGCCGTGCTCGGGCTCGTCCGCGACCCCCTCCTGGCGCTGGCCGTCTGCTTCCTGATGGGCGTCGGGATGGGGATGGTGAACGTGTTCGTGGTCACGCTCCTCCAGCTGAGCACGCCCGGCGAGATGCGGGGGCGCGTCATGGGCCTGGCCCTGGCGCTGAGCCAGGCCGCCATGCCGCTCGGCATGGCCCTGGGCGGGATCGCCGGTGACCTCACCGGGAAGGACGTGGGCCTCATCTTCGGCGTGTGCGGCGGCGCCGCGGCCCTCCTCTCGCTCGGCGCCGCGACGCGGCCCGCGTTCCGGCGGTTCCTGGCGGGGGAGGAACGCTAGCGGCTCCGGAGCAGCGGTTTGCAAGCCCGCGAACCGCCCGTGTCCGGACGGATCCTCGCAGCCCGCAGCGGGCGATCAGGACGACTGGCGCGCCCTCCCACCCGGTGCCGGCCGACCCGGGCACGAGCCTCCACGGCCGCAAGGCCGCTCCCCCTTGATCTCGGTCCGGCCCCCGGGCGACCTTGCTGCATGCCCACCGACCGCCCGTCCCGCGTCAGCGAGCGCGACATCGAGATCCTCCGGCGGATGACCCCCGCGGAGAAGATCGCGGTGATGAACAGCCTGGTCCGCCAGGCCTACGCCCTGGCCGCCGCCGGCGTGCGCCTGCGCGACCCCGACCTCCCCGAAGACCAGGTGGAGGCGGAAGCGCGCGCTCTGGTCGCCGGTGACCGAGCCTGACCTCGTCGGGCTCTTCGTCGAGCCCCTCGAACGATCGGGCCTCGCCTACATGGTCACCGGCGGCGTGGCCTCGGTGGTATACGGAGACCCTCGCTTCACCCGTGACGTGGACGTGGTGGTGGAGGTCGATCCGGCCCAGGTCGAGGATCTCCTCGGCGTGTTCGCTGGCGGGTCCCTGTACGTGCCCTCCCGAGACGTGGTCGACCGCGAGGTCCGACGCGAGGAAGGCGGCCACTTCGACATCATCGACCCCGCCACCGGCCTCCGGGCCGACGTCTACCTGTCCGGACGCGATCCCCTCCACGCCTGGGCCCTGGAGAGACGGCGCCGGGTGGACCTGGGGGATCGGTCGATATGGCTCGCGCCCATCGAATACGTCCTGGTCCGGAAGCTCCAGTATTACCGCATGTCGGGTTCGGATCGGCACCTTCGCGACGCAGCCATGATCCTCAGGATCAGCGGGGATCAGGTGGAGGATGCCGCCCTCGAGGAGTGGACCCGCCGCCTGGGCGTCGAGGCGGAGCTCCAGGAGGCCCGACGGTTCCAGGTGGACTGATGTCCGCCGGGCGAGTCGTGAGAAAGGCTGCCGGCGGCCCGAGCCGGCGTCAGCCGGATGCCCCGTCCCCGGGCAGCGTTCCCAGGCTCAGTCCCGGCACGCGGCCGAAGTGCTCCCGGTTCCGGGTGAGGAGGAGCCCGGAGCGGGTCAGGCAGATCCCGGCGATCATGTAGTCCGCCATGCCGATCCCCTCTCCCTCCGACTCGAGCGTCCGCCGCACGTCGGCCGCCTTCTCGGCCGCCTCCTCGTCGAAGGGGAGGACGGTGAGCGCGGCCAGCAGCGTCTCGACCTTCCCGGCCGCCTCCCCGGACCGGACTCCGCTCCGGAGCTCGAAGGCGGACACGGAGGTGGTGGCGAGCGCCCCGGTCTGGAGCTCGAGGTCGAGCCGCCGCGCCGCGTCGGGACGCCCCCGGAGGGCATCGATCAGCACGTCGGAGTCGACGACGATCATCGCCAGCGGTCCCTGAGGCGCCGCACCGACGCGAGGAGCGCGTCCGCGTCCTCCTCCTCCAGGCTCCCGAGCACCGCGCGCGCCGCTTCGGCGCGCTCCCTCCGGCGCTCCTCCTCGGCCAGGTACCGCTCCAGCGCCTCCTCGACGATGCCCGAGAAGCCCCGCTCGCCCCGCCGGGCGGCCAGCTCGAGGAGCCTCGCCCTGATCTCGTCCGGGATCTCTACCGTGGTGCGCATGGAGCGAATCTGTGATGCATGCACGTGCATGTCAATCAGGCGAGGGAAGAGTGCGCGGAGCCCACGGACAGCTTGCGCGCGAGCGGCACCGGAGGCTCAACGGAGACATCCGGGCGAATCCAGCGTCGAACGGGTACGAGAAGTGCGGCGTGCGGAGACCACCCACGGAGAGGAGGAGAGCCATGATGCGGGACGGACTTCGCGGTCG
>DATFLN010000040.1:0-47164 GCA_035267645.1 Gemmatimonadota bacterium
TCGTTGCCGAGACGCCGGGGCCTCCCCCATCTTGGGCGCTCCCAAGGCGTCCGTCACTCTCGCACCCGGGCCGGCGAAAGGCGTGACCGAACCAGTTCCAGGCACGTCCTCCGGTCCGACTCCGGGCCCCTCGTCCCGGGGGCGCGGCCCGTACGATCGCTCGATCGTGGAGGGGCCCCTCCTCCCGGCCGTCTGGAAGCTGGCGTGGCCCACCATCCTCCAGAACATGATCGGGGGGATGCAGGGTATCGTGGACCACGTCATGGTGGGCCACTACGTGGGCTACACCGGAAACGCGGCCATCGGGGTGAGCTGGCAGATCTATCTGGTCGTGGTGGTGTTCATCTCCTCGCTGTTCATGGGGATGAGCGTGATGGTCGCGCGCTTCGCCGGAAGGGGCGACCACGAGAAGGTGGACCGCACGGTCTACCAGGCCTTCCTGCTCGCGAGCGGCCTGGCCGTGGGCGTGCTGGCTCCGCTCGGGTACTTCCTGGCGCCGAAGCTTCTGGTGCTCGTGAACGCGGCGCCCGAGGTCCAGGCGGAGGCGCTCCCGTATCTCCGCATCATGTTCGTGTTCAGCTTCGGGACGCTCATCTACTTCATGCTGGGCGGCGCGCTCCGCTCGGCCGGGGACGCCAGGACGCCGCTCCGGCTCGGCGTCATCGTCACGGCCGTCAACATCATCCTGAACGTGATCCTGATAGCGGGGCTGGGGCCGGTGCCGGCGTTCGGGACCGCGGGCGCCGCGATGGGGACCGTCATGGCCTCGGGCGGCGTGGCCGTGTTCGCCCTGTGGCGGCTCTCGCACGGAGGCTGGGTGGTCGGCTTCCCGGAAGGGGGATGGGGCGGGCCCGACCTGGACATCATACGCGAGCTGTTCCGCTTCGGGCTGCCCGCGGGGATCCAGGGCGTCGTCATGAACATCGCCGGCCTCATCCTCCTGGCGTTCGTCGGGTCGCTGCCCGAGAGCGCGGCGGCGCAGGCCGCCTACGCGGTGAGCTACACGCAGCTCTTCTCGCTCATCACCTGGCCCTCGATCGGGCTCCGGTCGGCCGCCGCGGCCGTGGCCGGACAGAACCTGGGCGCCCGCCAGCCCGACCGCTCGGCGGCGGCCGTGCACGTGGCGGCGCGGATCGGGATCGCCGCGGCCGTGGTCGCGGGCGCGTTCTTCCTCTTCCTCCCGCGCGAGCTCCTCGGGGTGTTCGGGCTCGCCCAGCCCGACGTCGTGCACCTGGGCGCCCAGCTCCTGCGCGTCCTCAGCATCTCGGGGATCTTCCTGGCCATCGCGCTCACCTACACGGGCGGCCTGCAGGGCACCGGGGACACCAAGAGCCCGCTCTACATCTCGATCGTCTCGCAGATGGTCGTCCCGATCGGGATCTGCGTGGGCATGGAGCAGCTGGGGACCCTCACGGCCAAGCACATCTGGTACGCCATCCTGCTCGGCCACTTCACCCGCTGCGTGCTCAGCGTGGGGCGGTTCCGCCAGGAGAAGTGGCGGTCGATCACGGTGAGGGTCGGGGGGGAGTAGGAGGTGAGCCCGCCGGGGGCGGGGCGGAGCCGGCCGGCCCGCGGGAAGGACGGCGCGAGCGGGCCAGGAGGGGGTCGTGGGGTAGCGCGGAAGCGATCGGCCCGCTTCAGTCTGGTCGCCGGGGTCGAGCCCGGGGTAGATTGCACCTCTACGGAACCCTGTGCGGGCCCCGGTCCGGCCGCTGGGGCCGAGCTCCGTTCGACCGGCCCGCATCCGGCGGGCCCTATCATCCCCACGTACCGGAGAGCCACCGTGAGTTCCCGATCCACAGCCCTCCTGCTTCTGTTGACGTCCACGACCGCGCTGACGGCGGTGGCCTGCGGGGGCGGGGACTCCGTCACGGGGGGAGGGGGAGGAGGATCGGCCTCCATCGCCTCGGTGAGCGTCTCGCCCGCGCTCGACACGGCCGTTTCCATTGACGAGACGGTGGCCTTCTCGGCCGCGGCCCACGACGCGGGCGGGAGCTCGGTCTCGGGCGCGAGCTTCAGCTGGAGCTCGACCGACGAGGGGGTGGCCACGGTGTCCTCCTCCGGCCAGGCGACCGCCAGGGCGAACGGCACGGCGAAGATCGTGGCCACGGCCGGCGGAGAGGCCGACACGGCCACGCTGGTCGTGGAGCAGCGGCCCGACACGGTGGTCGTGAGTCCGGACAGCGCCAGGCTCTCGCTGCCCGGGGACACCATGCGGTTCACCGCTTCGGTCGACGACGCCAACGGACACGAGATGCTCGGCGTCCCGGTGGAGTGGGGGGTGTCGGATTCCTCGGTGGCCACGATCGACTCAGCCGGCCTGGTGACCGCCGTGCAGACGGGCCGGGTCTCGGTGATCGCCTCCGCGGCGACCGCCGGCGTGAGCGGCGCCGCCGCCCTCCGCGTGTCGTCGACCGTGCCGCCCGCCATCACCTCGGTGAGCCCCTCGCCGCTCCGGGAGGGTGGATCGGCCACGATCACCGGCCAGGACTTCGATCCCGGGGCGGCCGGCGACACGGTTCTCGTGGATGGGATTCGGGCGACGGTGACGTCGGCCTCCTCGACCTCGCTCCAGATCACGGTGCCGACCTACGACTGCCTGCCGGCGCGGTCGGTGACGGTGCGGCTGGCCACCGACGGCGGCGTGGCTCAGTCGTCCAGCTCCCTCGATCCGGCGCTGGCGCCCGTCTCCCTGGAGGTGGGCCAGCAGACGGTCCTCACCGACCCGGCCGACTACTGTCTGCAGTTCGAGGCCACGGCCGCGACGGAGCGCTACGTGATGGGCGTCCAGTCGCTGGCACAGTCCGCCAGCCTGCTGACCCCTGTCCAGATCACCGGGGAGGCCGCGAACGGGCTGGGAGCCGCCAGCGCGGCGCCGACAGCGAAGGCCCTGGTGGCGAGCCCGCGGCGGGACGGCGGCGCGGTGCCGCGGACGCCCTCGTGGCTCGATGGTCAGCGGCGGGCCGAGGCGCGGCTGCGCGAGTGGGAGCGCACCCACCTGGATCCGGCGACATCCATTCCGGCCACGAGGGGCGCGGCCGGGGCGCCCGCCCCGCGCCTGTCGGTGAGCGGGACCGCGGTCGTCGGCGACACGGTCTCGCTCCGCGTTCCCGACGCTGGCAGCAACGGCTGCTCCAGCTACACGTCCGTCGGGGCGACCGTGCGGGCCATCGGCCAGGAGGCCATCGTGGTCGCCGACACGGGCAACCCCGCCAACGGCTTCACGCAGGCCGACTACCAGAGCCTCTCCGACCAGCTGGACGACCAGATCTTCTCGACCGACGTGGACTACTTCGGTGATCCCGGAGACATCGACGGGAACGGTCATATCGTGGTGCTGTTCACGAAGGCCGTGAACGCGATGAGCGCCGGCACCCCCAACTCCACTCTCCTCGGCTTCGTGTTCTCCGGCGACTGGCAGCCGCGCACCTCCTGCGCGTCGAGCGACGAGGGCGAGATCTACTATGGCCGGGTCCCCGATCCCGACAGCACGTTCGGGACGGCCTCGAAGCGCGAGAATGAGCTGTCGCGCGCGCCGCAGATCATGGCCCACGAGCTGACCCACCTCATCCAGTTCGGCCGACGCTTCGCGCTCGGACTCGGCTTCATGGGGTCGGTGGTGGCCGAGGGCCAGGCGACGTTCGGCGAGGAGGTGGTGGGACACGCGGTGAACATGAACCAGCCCTACCAGAACTACGGGGCGGACGTCATGTTCGGCAGGACGGGTGCCGACTCGGTGCCCTGGTACCTGAACAAGTTCACCGACCTGGCGATCTACTTCGGATTCGCCGGCCAGAACAGCCGGGTCGGATCCGCGCCCGAGCAGTGCGGCTGGTGGCAGCAGGATCCCTCCCCGTGCCAGGGGCGCTCCCTGTGGTACGGGGTGAGCTGGAGCTTCCTGCGCTGGGTCTCCGACCGGTACGGGCCGGACTACGGCCCCGGGGGCGTGGACGGCGAGAAGACCCTGCAGCAGGACCTCATCGCCGACCCGAACGCCTACACTCGTCCGCAGGCCGTCTCCGACGTGGTGGGTGTCCCCCTCGACTCGCTGCTGGCCCGCTGGTCCGCGGCGCTCTACGTGGACGACCGGGTGCCCTCGGCGGACCCGTCGCTCCGCTTCACGAGCTGGAACCTCTTCGACTTCGAGCAGCACACGGTGTCCACGGCCCACCTCCTTCCCGAGGAGGAGTCGTTCGCCGACTGGACGTTCAGCCCGGACATCCGGGCCAGCTCGACCGCCTACGTGGCTGTCGACGGAACGGGCCGTCCCGCCACGGCGGTGAAGTTCAGGAACGCCGCCGGCGCGCCGCTCTCCTCCTACATGCAGGTGTGGGTGGTCAGAGTGCAGTAGGCTGCCCGATCGGCATGGATCTGGCTCCCTCAAAGGGGCGCAAGAAGTCTCCCGAGCCTCCGATTTCGAGGAGGATCGCGATGCGACTGAAGAAGGCCGAGCGAGCGCGCGAGCACGTCGACGGACTCATCGACTTCGACACGCAGGGCGCCCTGGGCGGGGTGGACCTCACGGTCACGTACGTGGCCCGGGTCGCCTCCGAGGGGCGGCTGGACTTCGGGGGGAGCGAGTTCGAGCCGGCCGAGCGCGAGGTCCTATCGCCCGAGCTGGCCTCTCCGGACGACACCTACGGCTGGTGGAACCTGGAGCCGGGCTCCTACGTGATCGAGTACAACGAGTCGCTGGAGCTCGGGCCCGGGGCCGTGGCCGCCATCCACCCGCTCCCGCGGCTGCTGCGGGCCGGCGCCTCGCACCCCACGTTCATGGTGGCGACCGACCGGGACCCGGTCGAGACGCTGATCACGGTCGGTGAGCAGGGTTGCCGGATCAAGGAGAACGCCCGGGTCTCGAGGCTGGTCGTGATGACGACGGGCTGAACGGAAGGCCGGCTGCACCGGCGCACGGTCCGGCGCCGGGGGGCTCGGTCCGGCGACGCTCTTGAAATCTATTTGAAGAGGGTTCCGTAAACGGAGAGGGCCCCGGCACTTGCCGGCGCCGGGGCCCCTCCGTCCTGCTTCCCTGCGCACGCCCTCCCGGGCGCGCGCCCTAGCCGTTCGGGTCCAGGATCCGGTCGATGCGGTGCGCCGCGCCCCGCAGGAAGTAGCGCGTCTCGCGGTCGCCGGCGCGCGGCAGGGCCTGCTGGAGGTTGGCCCTGAGCGTCTCGAGCTCTCCTCGGATGAGCGCCCTGGCCTGGTCGCTCAGCGGCGGCGGGGGCGTGAACCCGGGGAACCTGGGCCGTGAGCTCTCGCTCTCCGGCTTCGGATTGACCTTCCCGTCCAGGAGCGACAGGTAGCCCATCTGGAGTCCGCGCCGGTAGGCGTCGATGTGGACGCTCGAAGCGGACAGCTCCGACCAGATGCCGTGCCGCACGTCGTCCATGAGGTCGACGAGCGAGTAGGTGTCCGACGGGCGCTCGGCCATCGCCCGGGTCGCGATGAGCCGGTCCATGCGCTGGTCGTCGAACAGGAACCCGAGGACCCGGAGCTGGGCCCGGTTGATCTTCCGGACCATCTGGTCGGGCTCGATGCGGCGCTCGATCTCGGGACGGATGAGGTAGGTCGGCGTGCTGAACACGTGCTCGTTCAGGAACTTCACGCCCTCGACCTGTCGGGCGCGGGACAGGGGCAGGTAGACCGGACCCGGCTGGCTTCCCGACTTGTACTGGACCCGGGCGCCGCCGACCTGCGTCGCCACCTGGCCCGCCTCGCGGGTCCACTGGCTGATCGTCTCGTCGTAGAGGTCCTCGAGGTCCGAGTTGTCCTTCATCGGCTGCAGGGCGGCGTCGGAGATGTAGCCGACGACCCGCCGCAGGTTGCGGAAGCCGAGGCCGGTGGACTGGACCGGGTCGGCGTCGCCCACCGCCTCGGTGAGGGTCCCCGTACCGCCGAAGGAGTTCCGCTCGGAGAAGCGGTACCAGGGGATCGTGTCCTGCATCCCGATCCACTTCTCCAGGGTGGGACGCTCCGCCCGGGCCGTGGAGGCGCCGGGGATCGGCTTGTAGCCCCACATGATGGCGTACTTGTCGTAGGGACCGATGCGGGGGACGATGTCCTCGAGCGCGATCCCGTCGCCCGGCTGCGCCACGTAGTTGAAGCGCGAGTAGTCCATGATGCTGGGCGAATGGCCCATCTCGTGGACCCAGGTGGGGCTCCTCACGCTGTCGGCGGGATACGTCGAGCTTCCGAGCTGGTCGTGGCGGAGGCCGATCGTGTGCCCGATCTCGTGGGCCACGATGAACTCCAGGAGCCGGCCCATGAGGGAGTCCGGCATCGGGAGGCTCCGAGCCCGTGGATCGAGCTGGGAGGCCTGGGCGAAGTACCAGTTCCGCGCCAGCGTGGTCACGTTCTGGAAGATCCGCACCGAGCCGTTCAGGATCTCGCCCGTGCGCGGATCGCTGACGTGGGGGCCCACCGCGTTCTCGATCGTGGACGGCAGCCAGCGGATCATGGTGTGCCGGACGTCCTCGGGCGACCACGTCGTGTCGTTCGCCGGAGGATCCTCGGCAACGATCGCGTCCTCGAAGCCGGCGGCCTCGAACGCCGCCTGCCAGTCGGTGATGGCCTTCCGGATCCACGGCTTCCAAACATCGGGCGTGGCCGGATCGACGTAGTAGACGATCGGCTCCTTCGGGTAGCACAGGTCGCCGTCGCGGCGGTCGGAGCACTCGAGCCGGTACCGGGTGATGTACTGCCGGGACGCCGAGCCCTGCTCGGCGCCGAAGTCGACCTGTCGGATCGAGAAGAACCCGACGCGCTCGTCCCAGCGCCGGCGCTGCATGGGCTCGTCGGGGAGCCGGACGAGGCTCCAGTGGGCCAGGACGCTGTGCGCCTCCGGCTCGCCCCGGCCGGGACGTCCCCCGCCTCCGGGACCGCCGTTCGAGGAGGGCGTGCCGGTCTGCGTCGCCTCGATCTCGACGTTCTTCGGGAAGGCCAGGGTCCGCTGGACGAAGGAGCGCTGCGCATCGATCCTCCCGTCGATCGCCTGGAACTGCGGCACGGAGGTCGTGAACAGCTTGGTCACGTCGACGACGGCCGCGCTGTCGGGGCCCCACGTCTCGACGTCCAGGACCGCCACCACGGGCGGGTAGTTCGAGGCCTGCACGGCCTTGAAGACCGACAGGGAGCTGTCGGCGGTGATGTTGTAGGAGGGCGAGACCAGGAGGATGCGATTCCCCTCGCGCTCCCAGCGCAGGGTGGCCTCCCCGAACTCGTCACCGCCGTACTGTCCGAATCCGCCGCGGGGGTGGTTCGGGTCCTGCGCTCCCGCACGGGCGTAGCGGCCCACCAGAAGCATGTCCTTACCGATCTCGGCCCGCGGGATCTCGAAGTACAGCTTGTTCCCCACCTGGTGCGTGATGAACATGCCGCGGTGGGTCACCGCGTCCGACGTGATCACCTTGTCGTAGGGCTTGGGACCCTTGCCGCGAGGGCCCCGGGCCGTGGTGTCGGCGGCTTCCTGGCCGGCCTCCTGCGGCGGGCCGGCCGGGTGCTCCTGGCCGGCCGCGGCCACGGGTCCGGTGGAGGGAGGCTGGGCGCCGGCGTGGGCGCAGGCGGTCAGCAGGACGGCGGTCGCGAGGACGAGAGTTCTTCTCATTCGGGAACCTCATCGAGAGGAGGATGCGGACCCGTGCCGCGGATGCCGCTCTGGGGCGCCGGGTTCCTTGAGACGGCGGGAGAAGATTGCGCTGGAGTCCGATGGCGTCAACCGTTCCGTGCGCCCGGCGGCCGTGCGGCCGACTCCATCTCCGGCCTGACACATCGGGATTCGGAAAGCTGTCGGAAGATGGGCGCACCGGTGCGTCGGGAGGGGCTCGCGATGGCCGGACGAGGAGCTCAGGCTGCGCCGGGGCTGATCTCCCCGTTCCCCCGCAGCCGCTCCAGGTCTTCGTCGCGGTGCAGATGCAGGAAGGCCTCGGTGGCCTTCGGGTCGAAGTGGGTCCCCGCCTGGGCCCGAATGTGCTCGAGGGTCCTCTCCACCTCCCACGCCTCACGGTAGGGCCGGTCCGAGCGGAGCGCGTCCCACACGTCCACCACCGCGAAGATGCGCGCGGCGCGGGGGATCTGCTCTCCCGCCAGGTTCCTCGGGTAGCCCGACCCGTCCCACTTCTCGTGGTGGCAGTAGGGGATGTCGAGTGCCGGGCGCAGGTGCTCGATGGGGGCGAGAAGGTCGTAGGCGAACACGGGATGTTGCCGCATGACGCGCCACTCGTCCTCGTCCAGGGGGCCGGGCTTGAGAAGGATGGCGTCCGGCACGCCCACCTTGCCGATGTCGTGGAGGAGCGCGCCCCGGCGCACGTGGACGATGTCCTCGTCGGGAAGACCGAGCCGCCGCGCCAGCCGGACGGTCACCTCCGTCACGCGCTCGGTGTGGCCGTACGTCTCGTGGTCGCGGAGCGCGAGCGCCTGCGCCCAGCCCTCGATCGTGTGCTCGTAGGCCTCGCTCAGACGCTCGTTGGACCGCTGGAGGTCGGCGAGCAGGGAAGCGTTGTCGACCGCGATCGCGGCCTGGCCGGCCAGGACCTCCAGGAAGTTCTGCCAGTCGTCGTTCACCGCCAGGGGCGCGCGGTTGAAGACCTCGATGACCCCGTTCACCCGACCCTTGGCCACCAGCGCCACCGCCGCATAGGAGGTGAACCCCTCTCCCTGCAGATCCGGCGACCGGACCAGGCCGTTGGGTTCGGCCCTGAGGTCCGGGACCACGAGCGTGGATCGGTCGCGGGCCGCCTGGCCCGCGTAGCCCTCGCCGAGCGCGAGGGTCGTATGACGCAGCGCATCGGTCCTGAATCCCCGACCGGCGGCGAACTCGAGCCTCCGGGTGGCCTCGTTCAGGAGGAGGACATCGGCCGCGTCGACCTCGAGGTGCTCGAGGACCTGGTCGAGGACGACGTTCAGCGTGATGCTCAGGTCGAGGCTGGCCGTGATCGCCACATCGATCTCGCGCAGGGCCAGGATCCTCCTGACCTGGCTCTCGGCGTGGAGGCGTGAGGCCTCGAGGTCGGTGACGTCCTTGGTGGTGGCGACCACCAGGGAAGTCCCGTCGAGCTGCTCGACGGCGCTCGAGGCCAGCCACGTTCGGCGGCTCCCGTCGGGGAGGCGGACGTGGAGCGGGTAGTTCCGGACCAGTTCGTCGACGGCCAGGCGCCCGGTGTACTCTCGCCAGTCATCCGGGTCGAACTCGAGACCGAGCTCGTGGGGAGCGCGACCCTCGACCTCTCCCTTCGGCCGTCCGAGGACCTCCAGGAAGGCCCGGTTGGCCACCAGGTACACATCGTCCTTCCTCCGGCGCACGACGGCGGGGTCCGGGAGGAGGTCCATGGTCCGGGACAGCACCTTCCGGACGACCTGACCGCGGCGCATGAAGGCTCGGGCCAGGAGGAAGATCACGGCCGAGGAGGCCACCACGAAGACCCAGCCCTTGTACAGCTGCCACGTCTCGAGCTGTCCCCGCGATCCCGCCAGGGCGCTGGCGGCCCGGTCGGAGAACGCGATCCACAGCGCTCCGAGGACCAGGTACGCGAGAGCCAGGGTCAGGGGCGAGCCCCACGAGATCGAGCGTTTCCTCACCTGCGGTGCCGGCTGAGAATGTGTGGCCTCGATGCACTTGAAGATTTCGAGATATCGGGTCCTCCCGGTACGCGGAAGACACCGTGTATCTCCGGATGTCCGGGCCGGGAGGGCGCCCCCGTCCGGTCGTCGGGTCCCGGGCTCACGCCTCGAAACATACGGGGAGCGCGTGGCGCAAGGCGAATCCTCGGCGGTCCCGGTCCGGGAGCGCACGGGCAGGGCGTCCGCGGGGGAGCCACACGGGCCGGGCCCGGCGCCCGGCCCGCGGGTCGGCCTCCCGTCAGGCGGCCGGGGGGATGTTGTGGTTCACCCGGAAGAGGTTTCCGGGGTCGTAGTGGGCCTTCACCCGCCGCAGGCGCTCGTAGTTGGGACCGTACGATGCGGCGATCGGCTCCTGGCCCTCCTCCATCATGAAGTTCAGGTACCCGGCCCCGGCCGAGTAAGGGTGGAGGGCGTCGTGGTAGCCGCGCGCCCAGTCCCGGATCACATCGGCGTTGGCCGGATCGGTATCGACGCCGATGATGACCTGGGAGTAGCGCACGTCGCGGTGACCCCACGCGGTCTCGGTGGCGCCGACCCGCTGCACGGCTCCATCGATCGGGTAGAGGTGCATCCCCGAGAGCATGGTCGGAAGAGCGGTCCCGTGCTCGACGTGGGCGGCGACGGCGTCCCCGGACAGAGTCCGGAAGAAGTCGCCCTTCCAGTACCACTGGAGACCTTTCGGATAGAGGGCGTCGAAGGCGCCCTGGATGGCGGGGTAGGGTACCGTGCCGATTCCGTTCAGCGCAGGTGGGCCGAACGCGGCGACGGGCGCGAACACGTCCTCCGCATCGGCCTCGTCCCCCGACCAGCACCAGACGATCCCGCACATCATCCGCAGGTGGAGCTCCTCGGGGAAAGGAGGGCCGGGAGGCACGGTGAGGAACGCGAAGAAGCCGCTCAGCTCCTCGGGCGCCCCCGCCATGAAGCCGTCCCACCAGCGCAGGACCTCCTCGGCATCGTCGATGTCCCACAGGGTCGGCCCTCCGACCACGTTCCGGACCTCGTGGAGCCGGAAGAGGAACGAGGTGACGACCCCGAAGTTGCCGCCTCCCCCCCGAAGGGCCCAGAACAGGTCCGGGTTCTCGTCCTCGCTGGCCCGGACGAAGCTCCCGTCGGCCAGGACGACGTCGGCGGAGAGAAGGTTGTCGATCGTGAGCCCGTGCCGACGGCTGAGGTAGCCGTGACCGCCGCCCAGCGTGAGCCCGGCCACGCCGGTGGTGGAGACGACGCCGCTCACGGTGGCCAGCCCGAAGGCGTGGGTGGCGTGGTCCACGTCCCCCCACTGGCAGCCGGCGGCCACGCGGACCGTGCGTGCATCGGGGTCGACCCGGACGCCCCTCATGCGGGAGAGGTCGGCCACCAGCCCCCCGTCGCAGCTCCCGAGCCCCGGGCCGTTGTGGCCGCCGCCGCGGATGGCCAGGAGGACGCCGTTCTCGCGGGCGAAGTCCACGCAGGCGGCCACATCGGCCACGTCCAGGCAGCGGGCGATGGCGCCGGGATGCTTGTCGATCATCGCGTTGTACAATGCCCGCGCGTCGTCGTAGTCGGGGTCGGACGGGCGGATCACCGGACCGCGGAGCTCCGCCGAGAGCGCCTCGAGCGCGTTCTCGTCGAGCGGGGCTCCCGGTCCGTGGGAAGAGGTCGTTCCGATCATGTCTCGTCTCTCCGGGTCTCCAGTGGGTTTCATTCCGGGCGCCCGGCGGCGCGCCGCCGAAGGGTCCGCCGCCGGTCCTCGCTACCAGAAGCCGGAATCGGGCGGCGGGAGGCTCACGCGTCTGGGGAAGCGCCGCCGCAGTCCCCCGGGGCCGGGGAGCGACCCGAGCGGCTCCGCAGGACGGAGCGACGGGCGCGTGGGCGCACGGCCGGGGCGGTCCGGGACGCCGACATGCGCCGCGTGTGGACGCACGGCCCGCGCCCGCGATAGCTTTTCTCGTCATCGTCGTCGGCCTCCCGCGGGGCTCTGCCGACTCCCGACAGAACGTCCCCGCCGGCCCACGGGGGAGAGAGCCCATGCGCGAGCCCGGAGAAGTCACCCGGCTGCTGGAGGCGGCCACCCGGGGGGACGACCGCGCCCTGGACCGACTCATCCCCCTGGTCTACGACGAGCTGCGGGGGATCGCCGCGCGGCGCATGTCGGCCGAGCGGAACGGCCACACCCTCACCACCACGGCCCTGGTCCACGAGGCCTACCTCGAGCTCGCCGGCCTCGACCGAATCCAGTGGAAGAACAGGGCCCAGTTCTTCGCGATCGCCGCGCGTCTGATGCGACGCATCCTGGTCGACCACGCCGTCCGCAGGGACGCCGAGAAGCGGGGTGGCGGGCGGACGCCGGTGACGCTCGACCGGGTGGCCGGGGCCCTGGCGGTGGTTCCCGAGACCGACGCCGACATGGTGGCGCTGGACGAGGCCCTGCAGCGGCTGGAGGCGGAGGACGAGCGGCTGGCCCGCGTGGTCGAGTGCCGCTTCTTCGGCGGGATGACCATCGAGGAGACGGGCACCGCGCTCGACGTCTCGCCCGCCACCGTGAAGCGGGACTGGACCCTGGCCCGGGCCTGGCTCAACCGGGAGCTGACCCCGTGACCCGGCTCGGCCGCGTTCGGGACCTGTTCGCGGAGGCGCTCGAGCGGGAGGCCGACGCGCGGGCGGCGTACCTGGAGCGAGCGTGCGGCGACGATTCGGCGCTGCGGGAGGAGGTGGAGAGCCTGCTCTCGGCGCACGAGGCCATGGGACCCGTGGACCGGCTGGAGGGGGCCCTGACGTCGGCGCTGCGGCGGCCGCCGGAGGACGGCGGGGACGGCTCGGGCGCGCTCGAGCCGGGCTCCGAGGTGGGTCGCTACCGCATCGAGGAGGTGCTGGGCGGGGGCGGCATGGGGATCGTCTATCGCGCCCGCGATCCGAGGCTGGGGAGGCCGGTGGCCATCAAGCTCCTGTCGCGGCGCCTCTCGGGCGACCGGGAGGCCCGGGACCGCCTCCTCGTGGAGGCCCGCGCGGCCGCCGCGCTCGACCATCCCAACCTGTGCCCGATCCACGAGATCGGGGAGGCGGCGGATGGCAGGCTGTTCCTGGTCATGCCGTGCTACGCCGGGCGGACCCTGGCCCGGCGGCTGGAGGAAGGCGCGCTGTCCCTGGAGGAGGCCGTCGACATCGCGCTCAAGGCGGGCCGGGGCCTGGCCGAGGCCCACCGGGCCGGCTTCATCCACCGGGACATCAAGCCCGCCAACCTCATGCTGACGGCGGACGGAGGGGTGAAGATCCTGGACTTCGGCCTCGCGCTCCGGGCCGGCGCCTCCGACCCGGCCGGGCGCGCCGGGACCGTGGCCTACATGAGCCCGGAGCAGGTCCGGGGGGAGGAGCTGGACCCGCGCACGGACGTGTGGTCGGCCGGCGTCGTGCTCTACGAGATGCTGGCCGGACGGAGGCCGTTCGGGGGCGCCGACGACGCCGCGGTGATGAAGGCCGTGCTGGTGGGAGAGCGCGAGCCCCTGGCCGCGTGCCGCCCCGAAGCCCCGCCGGCGCTCGCGGGGGTGGTCGAGAGGGCCATGAGCGCGGCGCGCCCGGAGCGGCCGCGGGACGGTGGCGCCCTCCTCGCGGCCCTCGTCGAGGCGGCGGGGCCGATCCTCTCGGCCGGCTCCGGGGACGGTCCGGGCCGCACGGGCGAGCCCTCGCTCCTCCCCCACGGAGAGCGCCGGCAGGTCACCGTCCTCCACGGCCGGCTCGAGGGCTCCCCCCCGGGGATCGCCGGGAGGACCGCGGCGGAGCTCCGGGCGGCCGTGCGGCGCATCGTGGCCCGGCACGGTGGGGTCGTGGCCCGGTGGGGCGACGGCATCGTGGAGGCGCTGTTCGGGGTCCCCGCGACGCACGAGGACGACCCCCTGCGGGCGGCGCGGGCCGCAGCGGAGCTCCGCCGGGAGGTGGAGAAGATCGGCCGCGAGGGGGGAGGGGCGCTCAAGCTGCGCGTCGGGCTCGACACCGGCTCGGTCGCCGCCTCGCCCACCGGGGAGACCGGACGACCCTATTCGGTGGCTGGGGACCCCGTGGAGGGGGCCGCGGCACTGGCGGCGCGCGCCGACGCCGGGCGGACCCTGGCCAGCGCCGAGTGCCGGCGCCGGCTGAGCGGAGCGATGGTGCTGGAGCCCTCCGCGCCCGTGGACGTGCCGGACCGGCCCGAGCCGCTGAGGAGCTACAGCGTGGGCCCGGAGATCGCGGACCGCCGCCCGCTGGGGGTGGAGTCGGACGCGCGGCTCACGGCGTTCGTCGGCCGGGAGTCCGAGCTCGCGGCCCTCGAGACGTCCCTCGAGCGTGCACAGGCCGGAGAGGGGAGCCTCGTGACCGTGACCGGCGAGGCGGGCGTGGGGAAGAGCCGCCTCCTGCTGGAGTTCCGGCGCCGCATCCCCTCCGGGCGCGTCGCGCTGGTCCAGGCTCGCTGCCCCTCCTACGGCGCCGCGGCCTACCGTCCGCTCGTGGACGCGTTCAGGGACCGCCTGGCCCTCGGCTCCGAGGCCGAGCGTCCGCGGGCCGAGCGGGTGGCCGCGGCCGTCTGGGCGCTCGACCCCGACCTCGAGGAGTTCCTGCCGCTCTACCTCCACCTCCTCTCGCTTCCGGGTTCGGAGTCGCGCCTCCCGCGCCACCTGGAGGGGGAGCACCTCCGGGTGGCCATGATGGAGGCCATCTCGTCCCTGTTCACCCTGGGCTCGGTCCGGGAGCCCACGGCCATGCTGCTCGAGGACTGGCACTGGGCGGACCCGGCGTCGGCCGAGACGCTCCGGAAGCTTGCGGAGATGGGCTCCGCCTACCCGCTCCTCATCGTCCTCACCTGCCGGCCGGGCCACGTCCTCGACTGGAGCCACGTGGCGCGCCACCGCCCCCTGCACGTGGGACCGCTGAGCGCCGCGGAGTCGGCGGCGGTGGCGAGGTCGGTGCTGGGGGCGGAGCGGCTCGCCCCCGAGCTGGCGGGGCTCCTCCACGACCGCACGGGCGGCAACCCCTTCTTCCTCGAAGAGGTGAGCCGCGGATTGAGCGAGGTGGGAGCGGTGCGCGTCCGCGGCGGGGAGGCGTCCCCCTCGGGCTCGCTGGAGGGCCTGCGGCTGCCCGACACCGTCCAGGGCGTGATCCGTGCCCGACTGGACCGCCTGGGCCGGGCGGCGCGCGAGGCCCTGGCGTGCGCGTCCGTCATCGGCCGCGAGTTCAGCCGCCCGCTGCTGGAGCGGGTGGCGCCCGAGGGGCTCGATCTCGAGGCCGCGCTCGGACGGCTCCGCGAGCTCGGCCTCGTGCAGCAGGTGCGCGTCCTTCCGGTCCCCTCCTATCGCTTCCAGCACGTCCTCACGGAGGAGGTGGCCCACGACAGCCTGCTGGAGGCCCGGCGGCGGGAGCTGCACGGAAGGGCGGGGCGCGCCCTCGAGGAGCTCTACGCCGGCCGGCTCGAGGAGCACCTGGACCGGCTGGTGCACCACTTCGCCCGGGCCGGCCGGTGGGAGGAGGCCGTCCGCTACGGCCTCGAGGCCTGCCGGCGCGCCGCCTCCCTGAGCCGCTTCTCGGAGGCCCTGGACATGGGCGACCGGGTCCTCGGCTGGATCGACCGGCTCCCGGCCGACGACGAGAACGAGCGGACGCGGATCGACCTCCTGTTCCGCCAGGAGAGGCTGGGCGAGACGCTGGGCCTGCGGGACCGCCAGCGCGCACTGATCGGGGAGCTGGTCGAGCGCCTCGAGCGGCGAGGGGAGAACCACCTCCTGGTCGAGGCGCTCGTGCGCCGGGGAGACCTCCACACCCTGGTCCGGGAGTTCGACCCGGCCGAGCGGGCCCTGGAGGAGGCGCTGCGCGTGGCCCGATCCATCGACGACCCGACGGGCGTCCGGCATGCCCTCCGCAGCCTGGGCCTGCTGCGCTGGCATCAGGGGCGGGACGAGGAGGCCGTGGAGGTCGGACGGGAGTCCCTGGCCATCAACGAGGCCCGGGGTGACGTGGGGGAGGTGGTCCTCGACCTCTCCAACCTGGGCATCGTCCTGAGGGGCATGGGACGGCTCGAGGAGGCCCGGGAGCACCTGGAGCGGGCCCTCGAGCTGGCGGAGGGGAGAGGTTCCCCCGACGACCTCCCGCCGGAGTGCTCGTTCATCCTCCACAACCTGGCCAACGTCCACCGCGAGGCGGGCCGTGACGATCTGGCCCTGGCGTGCCTGGAGCGGGGGCTGGCCCTGCATCGCGGCCAGGGCGTGCCGATCAAGGACTCCTACGGGCTGACCGCCGTCGGGAACATCCGCCTGAGCCAGGGCCGGGTGGAGGAGAGCCTCGAGCTCTACCGGAAGGCCCTGGAGGAATGCAGGAAGGCGCGGAACGCGGTGGGCCACTCGCAGTCCGCCCGCATCCTGGGGGAGGTGCTGCTGGGGCTGGGCCGGGTGGAGGAGGCCATCCCCTGCCTGCGCGAAGCGGCCGAGGTCTTCCGGAGGCTGGAGGACGCGTCGAGCCGGGCGCTCATGCTCCGCCACCTGGCCCGGGCGCACGAGGAGGCGGGCCACCGCGCCGAGGCCGTGGCGACCTGGTCCGACGTTCGCAGGCTGTGCGAGTCGCGGTCGGACGTGCCGGGCGCGCTCGAGGCCCTCGGGGGCCTGGCCCGGAGCTTCCGCTCCACCGACGCGGGCCTCTCCCGCCGGTACTACGAGGAGGGGCTCGAGCTGGCGAGCCGGAGCGGGGACCGGGAGCGCGAGGCCTCGCTCCTCAACGGGCTCGGGATCCTGGAGTGGAGGAGCGGGGAGCCCGCGCGTGCGCTTCAGGCCTACGAGCGCTCCCTGGCCCTGTTCCGGGAGCTGGGCGACGGGCCGCGGATCGGGCTCGCCCTGAACAGCATCGCCGCCTGCCTCCGCGACCTGGGACGCCCCGGGGAGGCGCTGGCCCCCCTGGCGCAGGCCCTCGAGGTCCACGAGCGTACCGGAAAGCGTCTCCTGGCCGGCCACGCGCGCTCCGTGCTCGGGGACGTCCACCGGGCGCTGGGCCACCCCGCCGAGGCGGCCCGCGCGTACGAGGCTTCGCTCGAGGTCCGGAGGGAGCTGGGCGATGCGCCGGGCGAGGCGTGGATGCTGGTGCGGCTGGCGGAGCTCAGGTCGGAGGCGGGGGACGGGGAAGGCGCCCGGGAGCTGTCCCGCCGGGCGCGTTCGGTCCACACGCGCGGTACGGACGAGGAGCTGGAGGCGGCGCTCGCGGCGCTGCCGGATCACGACTGAGGGGAGGCCGGGATGCCACGCTACATCATCGAGCGAGAGATCGGGGAGCTGACCCGCGAGCAGATCGAGGCCGCGGCGCGGAAGTCCGGGGAGGTCCTGACGGGCATGCCCGGCGTGACCTGGATCCGGAGCTACATCTCCCAGGCGGAGGGCAAGATCTACTGCGAGTACGACGCGCCGAACCCCGAGGCCATCCGCGAGCACGCCCGCCTGGCCGGCCTCCCCGTCGACCGCATCTCCGAGATCTCGATGGAGGTCGATCCGTCGATGTTCCATTGACGGGAGGCGGCCGTCCGTCCCGCGCGCCGGTCCCGCCCCGGGCCCCCTGTCGGCTCGCCGCGCTCCGCGGCCCGGGCCCCCGGTCCCGACTTGACAGGCTCCCGCCGATGCGTTTCCTTCCGAGCCTCATGAACGGCCTGTCGCGACGGAGGGGGCACCATCACGGCCACCACGGGAACATCCCGGGGATCCGGAGGGGTGCGCCGCCGCGCTGACCAGCCACGACACACCAGAGTCGATCGAGGCGCCCGCTTCCGGAAGCGGGCGCCTTTTTTTGTGCGGACCATGGAGCCATGAAGATCACGAACGGACACAACCTGAGGATCGCCGTCCAGAACGACGGGCGGCTCACCCGCCGCAGCCTGGAGCTCCTTCGAGGCATCGGCCTCGAGTTCGAGGAGCACGAGCGGCGGCTGTTCGCCCGCTGCCGGAACGCCGACGTGGAGCTGCTGTTCGTCCGCGACGACGACATCCCCGAGTACGTGCAGGACGGGGTGGCCGACCTGGGCGTGGTGGGCCGGAACGTGGTCCTGGAGCAGGACGCCGCGGTGGACGAGCTGGAGCCGCTCGGCTTCGGCTACTGCACCCTGGCGCTGGCCGTGCCCCGCGAGTCCGCGGTCCGCGAGCCCTCCGGCCTGGACGGACGCCGCATCGCCACGACCCATCCCCGCGCCCTTCGGGGCTACCTGGAGCGCCAGGGAATCGAGGCCACGATCGTCGAGATCCGCGGCGCCGCCGAGGTCGCGCCGGCGCTGGACGTGGCCGACGCCATCTGCGACCTGGTCTCGACGGGGACGACCCTCCGCATGAACGACCTCCGCCGGATCGGCGACGTGTGGGAGTCCGAGGCCGTCCTCATCGCGGCCGGCGCGGCCCTCGAGCCCGGCGAGCGCGCCCGGCTGATCGAGCGGCTCCGCGTGCGCCTGCGGGGCCTCCTCACGGCCCGGCGGATGAAGTACGTGACCCTGAACGCGCCCCGGTCCGCGCTCCCGCGCATCCAGGAGATCCTCCCGGGCATGAAGAGCCCGACGGTCGTGCCGCTGGCGGAAGAAGGGATGGTGGCCGTGCACGCGGCGGTCGAGGAAGAGGTCTTCTGGGAGGCCATGGAGCGGCTCAAGGAGGCCGGGGGCTCGGAGATCCTCGTGCTCCCGGTCGAGAAGGTGATGCGATGAGCGGCCGGGCGGCGGAGCGCACGGCCGGCCGGGGGTCGGAGGGGAGCCCGGACCGGAGCGCGCCGATCCCGGTCCTGGAGGGACCCGAGGCCGAACGCTGGCTGGACGCGCGGCGTCGGCGCCCGGCCGCGGGCCCGCGACCCGAGGTCCTCGAGATCCTCGAGGCGGTGAGGACCGGCGGCGACGAGGCGCTCCTTCGGCTCACCGGGCGGCTGGACGGCGTCCGTCCGACCGCCCTCGAGGTCCCGCGGGAGCGCTGGCGGGCGGCGCTGGCCGATCTGACGCCGGAGCGACGGGAGGCCCTGGAGCGGGCCCGCCGCAACCTCGAGCGCTTCCACGCGGCCCAGCTCCGAGAGGAGACGCCGGTCGAGGTCGAGCCGGGCGTACGGGCGTGGCGGGAGTTCCGGCCGCTGGAGAGGGTCGGGATCTACGTGCCCGGCGGCCGGGCCGCCTATCCGTCGAGCCTCCTCATGGGGACGGTGCCCGCGCGGCTGGCCGGGTGCGGCCGGGTCGTGGCCTGCTGCCCGCCCGGCTCCGACGGGCTCCCGCCCGCGTCGGTCCTGGCCGCCGCGGAGCTCGCGGACCTGGACGCCCTGTACGCGGTCGGCGGCGCCCAGGCCGTGGCCGCCATGACGTGGGGGACGGAGAGCGTGCCGGCCGTGGACCGGATCGTGGGGCCCGGGGGGCGCTGGGTGAACGAGGCCAAGCTCGCCGTCTCGGGCGTGGTGGCCATCGACCTCCCGGCCGGGCCGTCCGAGGTGGTCGTGTGGGCCGACGGGAGCGCGGATCCGCGGCTCGTGGCGGCCGAGCTCCTGGCCCAGGCCGAGCACGGGCCGGACTCGCTGGCGGTGGCCGTGCTCCCGGACGCCGGCGCCGCCGCGCGCGTGCAGGGCGAGCTCGCGGCGGCCCTGGAGCGGGCGGAGCGGCGCGAGCTGGCGGCGGAGAGCCTGGCCGGCTCGGCCCTGCTGGTGGCGGGGAGGGACCGGGAGGCGGCGGCGTGGGTCGACGACCTCGCGGCCGAGCACCTGGTCCTCCTGCGCGAGGACGCGCGGGAGGCGGCCGCCCGCGTGCGGCACGCCGGCGCCGTGTTCATGGGGCCCTGGTCTCCCGTGGCCGCGGGGGACTACGCCGCGGGCACGAACCACGTCCTCCCGACGGGCCGCAGGGCGCGGTCGGACGGGGGGCTGTCGGTGGACGACTTCGGGCGCTGGATCCAGTTCCAGGAGCTCTCGCGCGAAGGCCTCGCCTCCCTCGCGCCCGCGATCCTGACGCTGGCCCGGTGGGAGGGCCTCCCGGCGCACGCCGACGCGGTGCGGGTACGGCTGGCGGACGGCCGGGGCGGGGCGGCATCCGACGACCGTGCGCCCGCGTTCCCCCGATCGGAGGGCGGCGAGCGGGACGGGGCGGCAGCCCGCGGGCCGGCGGCGCGGAAGGCCGCCTCCCCCTCTCCGGCGGACCTCGTCCGTCCGCACCTGCGGGAGCTGGAGCCCTACCGGACCGCGCGCTCGGAGCACCTGGGCGGGATCCTCCTGGACGCCAACGAGAACCCGTTCGGCCCGCCGGCGGGGGTCTCCGGGGGGCTGAACCGCTACCCGGACCCGCGCACGCCGGAGCTGCGCTCGGCCCTGGCGGCGCACCTGGACGTGGAGCCGGAGCGCCTGTGGATCGGGAACGGCTCGGACGAGGCCATCGACCTCCTGGTGCGCGCCCTCGCGGCGCCGGGAGAGCCGGTGGGCGCGGCCGCGCCCAGCTACGGCGTGTACGCCGCCCGGGCCCGGGCGCACGGGGCGCGCCCGGTCCCCGTGCCGCTGGACGAGGACTTCGACCTGGACGTGGGGGCCGCCGCCCGGGCGTTGGCCGGGGCGCGCCTGGCCTTCCTGTGCTCGCCCAACAACCCGACCGGGAACCGTCTCTCCGCGGAGCGGATCGAGGCCCTCCTGGACCGGTGGGGGGGCGTGGTGGCGGTGGACGAGGCCTACGTGGAGTTCGCCTCCGGACCCTCGCTCGCCTCCCGCGCCGGCGCCGAGCGGCCGCGCCTCGTCGTCCTCCGCACCTTCTCCAAGGCGTGGGGGCTGGCCGGCGCGCGGGTGGGGTGGCTGGTCGGGCACCCCGAGCTGGTGGACGTCCTGGACCGGGCCGGCCTGCCGTACCCGCTCTCGGCGCCCTCGGCCTCGGCCGCGAGGGCCGCCCTGGCCGACGTGGAGGGGATGCGGGACCGGGTCCGGCGCATCGTGGCCGAGCGCGAGCGGGTCCGGAGCGGCCTGGAGAGGCTCGGCCTCCCGGCCCTCCCCTCGGAGGCCAACTTCCTGGCCTTCCGCGTGGACGCGCCGCGCCGGGTGCAGGAGGCGCTGGCCTCCCGGCACGGCGTGGTGGTCCGCGACCGGAGCTCGCTGCCGCGCCTGGAGGGGTGCCTGCGGGCCTCGGTCGGCACGCCCGCGGAGAACGACCGCTTCCTGGAGGGCCTGGACGAGGCGCTGGGGGAGGGCCGCCGATGATCAACTACCACGCCCACGACGAGGCCTCCTCCGACGCGGCGGGGAGTCTCCCGGCGCACGCGCGCGCCGCGGCGGACGCGGGCCTGGCCGAGCTGTGCGTCACCAACCACGTGGAGATCATGGACGAGTCCGGCCGCTGGACGGTGGACGCCGGCGAGGTCGTCGACCGGCTCGGCGCCGAGCTCGAGGCGGCCGGGGACGTCCGCGAGCGGGTCCCGGGCCTCGAGCTCCGGATCGGCGCGGAGCTCGAGTACCGGCCCGAATGGGTCCCCGAGCTCGAGCGGATCGCCGCGGAGCTCCCCCTCGACTTCCTCCTCGGGTCGGTGCACGTGGTCGACGGCCACAACATCTCGGGCGGCGTCGGCGTGGACGACTACTTCGCGGGCCGGAGCCTGGAGGAGGCCTACGGACGCTACTTCCAGGTGGTGGGGGAGATGGTCGGGTGGGGCGGCTTCGACGTGGTGGCGCACTTCGACCTCGTAAAGCGCTTCGGGCACCGCGCGTACGGCGACTTCGACCCCCGGGTCCTCGAGGAGCCGATCCGTGGCGTCCTGGAACGCATGGCGGCCGCGGGGCTCGGGATCGAGATCAACACGTCCGGCTACGGGCAGCCGCCGGCCGCGGCGTACCCCGAGCCGGAGATCCTGCGCTGGGCGCGGGAGGCGGGGGTGCCGCGCCTCACGCTGGGGGCGGACTCGCACGCCCCGCACCGGATCGCCGCGGGCCTCGGGCGCGGAGCGGCCCTCGCGGCGGACACCGGCTGGACGGAGCTCACGGGCTTCGACCGCCGCCGGCCGCGGCCGGTGGCGCTGCCGGGGGCCGACGCCGGCGCCTCGGCCGGGCCCGGCGACGCCGGGGGAGGCCGTCCGTGAGCCGCGTCGGCGAGGCCGTCCGCGAGACGAGCGAGACCTCCGTGCGCGTCCGCGTCGACCTGGAGGGGAGCGGCCGCTCCGAGATCGACACGGGGATCGGCTTCCTGGACCACATGCTCGAGCTCCTGGCCCGCCACGCCCTCCTGGACCTGGCGGTCGAGGCGGAGGGTGACCTCCACGTGGACGAGCACCATACGGTCGAGGACGTGGGCCTGGTGCTGGGCCAGGCGATGGACCGCGCGCTCGGCGAGCGCCGCGGGATCCGCCGCTACGGCTTCCTCCTCCCCATGGACGAGTCGCTGGCGCGCGTGGCGGTGGACCTGGGCGGCCGGCCCTGCCTGGTCTTCCAGGCGGAGTTCTCGCGCGAGCGGGTGGGCGACCTCCCGACCGAGCTGGTCGAGGACTTCCTGAAGGCGCTCTCCGACCGGCTCCGGGCCAACCTCCACGTGCGGGTCGAGTACGGGCGGAACGACCACCACAGGATCGAGGCCATCTTCAAGGCGCTGGGGCGGGCGCTCCGCGCGGCCATCGAGCAGGACCCGAGGCTGGGCCAGGAGCTCCCGACCACGAAGGGGACGCTGTGATCGCGCTCGTGGACTACGGCGCCGGGAACCTTCGGAGCGTGGAGCTGGCCCTGGAGCGTCTGGGCGTCCCGAGCCGGAGGGCGCCCTCGCCGGCCGGGCTCGAGGGAGCCTCCGGGATCATCCTCCCCGGCGTGGGGGCCGCCGCTCCCGCCATGCGCGCGCTCGAGGACGCCGGGCTCGCCGCGGCCCTCCGCGAGACCCGGCTGCCCTTCCTCGGCATCTGCCTGGGCATGCAGCTCCTCGTGGAGGTCTCCGAGGAGGGAGGCGAGGAGACGGCGTGCCTGGGCGTCCTCCCCGGGCGGACGAGGGCCTTCCCCGAGGGGGTGCGGGTCCCGCACACCGGATGGAACGCGCTCGAGCGGGTGCGGGACGACGCGCTCCTGGAGGGGGTCCCGGCCGGGACGCACGTCTTCTTCAACCACTCCTTCCGGGTCGAGTGCCCGGAGGCGGCGGTCGTGGCCACGGCCACGCACGGGCGTCCGTTCCCGGCGGCCATCCGCGCGGGGACCCGGGCGGGCGTCCAGTTCCACCCCGAGAAGTCGGGGCCCGCCGGCCAGCGGATCCTGGCCGGGTTCGCCGCGGCGTGTGGGGAGCCGGCGGCGGACGCCGGCAGCGCGGCCGCCCGGGACGCGCGCTCGTCCGGGGGTGGTCCGGCGCCGGCCGCGGGGCGGGAGCCGTGCTGATCCTCCCGGCCATCGACCTCCGGGACGGCCGCTGCGTGCGGCTGGAGCAGGGGGACTACGACCGTGAGACGCGGTTCTCCGACGACCCGCTGGCCGTGGCGCGCGGCTTCGTGGACGCTGGCGCGCCCGCCCTCCACGTCGTGGACCTGGACGGCGCCCGCGAGGGCCGGCCGGTGCAGGCCGGGCTCGTGGGCCGGCTGTGCCGCGCCTCGCCCGTCCCGGTGCAGGTGGGCGGCGGCCTGCGGACCGCCGGGGACGTCGAGGGCTGCCTGGCGGGCGGGGCCGAGCGCGTCCTCCTCGGCACGGCGGCGGTCCGGAGGCCGGGCTGGCTCGGGGAGATGGTGGCCCGCTGGGGCCCCGGCCGGATCGCGGCCGCCGTGGACGCGAGGGAGGGACGGGTGGCCGTGGAGGGATGGACCGAGACCGGGGAGATGACGGTGGCCGCGCTCCTGGACCGGCTGGAGGGCGAGGGCGTGGAGACGGTGGTCTACACGGACACGCGCCGGGACGGGACCCTGGGAGGGCCCGACGTGGAGGGTACGGCCCGGGTGGCCGCGCGCGGCCTCCGCGTGGTCGCGGCCGGCGGCATCCGGAGCGCCGACCACGTGGCGGCCCTCCGCCGGGCCGGGGCCGCGGGTGCCGTGCTCGGGAGCGCCCTCTACCGCGGGACGCTCACCCTGGAGGAGGCCCTGGACGCGGCCCGGGGGTCGGCGTGCTGACGCGGAGGATCATCCCGTGCCTGGACGTGGACGACGGCCGCGTGGTGAAGGGCGTCCGCTTCCGGGGGCTCCGGGACGCGGGGGACCCGGCGGAGCTGGCGGCGCTGTATGCCGGCGAGGGCGCCGACGAGCTCGTGTTCCTGGACATCTCGGCCACGCCCGAGCGCCGGGCCACCGCCGTCCCCCTGGCCGAGCGCGTGGCCCGCGAGCTCTCGATCCCGTTCACCGTGGGGGGCGGGCTGCGCACGCTCGAGGACGTGCGCGCGGTCCTGCACGCGGGCGCCGACCGGGTGGCCCTCAACACGGCCGCGGTGCGGGAGCCCGGGCTGGTGCGCCGGGCGGCGGAGCTGTTCGGGTCCCAGGCCGTGGTGGTGGCCGTGGACGCGCGGCGGACCGGCGGGGACGACGCCGGCCCGCGGCGGCGGGACGCGACCGGAGCCGGCGCGCCGCGTCGGGACGCCCCGGGCCCCGGCCCGTGGACGGTGCGGGTCCGGTCGGGCACGCGCGAGGCCGGCCTCGACGCCGTGGAGTGGTGCCGCCGGGCGGCCGGGCTCGGGGCCGGGGAGATCCTTCTCACCTCGATGGACCGGGACGGGACGAAGGAGGGCTACGACGTGGAGCTGATCGCGGCGGTGGCCGGCGCCGTGACCGTTCCGGTGGTGGCCTCGGGCGGCGCGGGCCGGCCGGAGGACTTCCTGGAGGCGTTCGAGGCCGGGGCGGACGCGGCGCTCGCGGCGTCGCTCTTCCACTTCGGGGAGCTCCGGATCCCGGAGCTCAAGGCGTGGCTGGCGGAGCGGGGCGTCCCGGTCCGTCCGGCGTCGGAGGCCCGCCCTCTCGAGGGACGGGGCGCCAGCGAAAGGAGACGGACGTGAGCGAGAGTACGCACCATGGCGAGAGCGAGCCGGAGGTCGGCGCCGTGCGCTTCGACCCCGGCACCGGCCTCGTGCCGGCGGTGGTCCAGGACGCGGACGACGGCCGCGTCCTCATGCTGGGCTACATGAACCGGGACGCCCTGGAGCGGACGATCGAGACCGGGCGGGTCACTTTCTGGTCCCGCTCGCGCGGGGAGCTGTGGGAGAAGGGCGAGACCTCCGGCCACACGCTCGAGCTCCGCCGCGTCCGCACCGACTGCGACGGGGACGCACTCCTGGTCGAGGCGGTTCGGCACGGCCCCACGTGCCACACGGGGAAGCGAAGCTGCTTCGAGGCGGGCGAGACGCTGGAGGAGCGGCCGGCGGGCGCGCGCGGCGAGCCCGGCGGTCCGGGTCCGGACGGGGGCGCCGGGGGCGGCGCGGACGGAGCGCCCCGGACCGGCGGCCGCTCCCTCGGCGACGTCCTGGCCGACCTGGGCCGGGTGATCGTCGACCGGGACCGGGTGCGGCCGGAGGGCTCCTACACGGCCGAGCTCCTGGCCGGCGGCCGGGAGCTCCCGGCGCGCAAGGTGGGCGAGGAGGCGGTCGAGGTCCTCACCGCCGCGCTCGCCGAGACGGACGCGCGGCTGGCCGAGGAGTCGGCCGACCTCCTCTACCACCTCCTCGTCCTGTGGCGCGCGGCCGGCCTGGAGCCCGGAGCGATCGCGGAGGTGCTGGAGCGACGGGCGGGGGGCGGGGGACCCTAGAAGTCCAGGGCCGAGTCGTCGAGATCCTCCGGGTCGTCGGCCCGGCCCATCAGCCGCTCCTGCTCGTCCGTGATGGGCCGGCGACCCCGGAAGCCGCCGTCGACCTCGTGCCAGTAGCCGACCCGGTCCTCGCCGATCCGCCAGCACAGGTAGACCCAGCGGCCCTCCCAGCTGGTCGGGAAGTCCAGGAGGCCGTGCTCGAGCCCTCCGCTCGGGAAGCGGATGCCGCGGGCCCGGAGCTCCGCCTCGACGGTGGCCTGGACCGAGCGGGCGGCCTCGCCGATCTCTTCCCGGAGGGCGGCGTACTCCCCGTGATCGGGGTTCCCCTCGCGCGTCACGTCCTCGCCCCAGAGGACGTCCAGGAGCTGGAGCCGCTCGAAGGCCTCGCGGGCGCCCGCCTGAGTTCGGCGGATGCGCCGGAGCACCTGACGGAGTCGCGGAAGGAGCTGGTTGGCCTCCTGGACCGTGAAGGCGTGTCGGCTCACGTGTCGTTCACGATGTGTGGCCCTCCGTTCGCCGAGCACCGTCTCCCCGTTTTCGAGAACACTACGGCCGGCGCGGCGATCCGGCGACCGTGCGGCCGAGCGGCCCGGGGTGCCGGCGGCCCGGAGATGCGCGCGCCGGGCGCACCCGCAGGGAGCTCGATCCGGCCCCCGCAGGACGAAGGCGGACGGTGGCGGCGGCCTACCGTCTTCGACCGCGCGGGCTTATGGTGGGTAGGGCCGACGGGACGGGGCGCAGCTCTCCGCCCGGACGGTCCCTCCGCGAGCCCGCGCAACCTCCCCTTCGCCCGAAACGGAGGCCGTCATGACGCCCCTGTCCGCCCTGTGGCTGCCCATCCTCGTCTCGGCCGCGATCGTGTTCGTGGTCAGCTCGCTCATCCACATGGTCCTGCCCTGGCACAAGGGCGACTACCCGGCCGTCCCCGACCAGGACCGGGTCATGGACGCGCTCCGGCCGTTCTCGATTCCGCCCGGGGATTACATGATGCCCCGGGCCGGGAGCCCGGAGGAGATGAAGTCGCCCGAGTTCGCGGAGAAGATGGAGCGGGGGCCGGTGGCCGTCCTCACGGTCATGCCGGGCGGACCGTGGACGATGGGGAGGAACCTGTCCCTGTGGTTCGTCTACGCGGCGGTGGTGAGCCTGTTCGCCGCGTACATCGCGGGCCGCGCGCTCGGGCCCGGCGCCGACTACCTGGAGGTCTTCCGCTTCGTGGGAACGGGCGCGTTCCTGGGCTACGCGGCGGCGCTGTGGCAGATGTCGATCTGGTACCACCGAGGCTGGCTCCTGACCTTCAAGGCCACCGTGGACGGCCTCATCTACGCGCTCCTCACGGCCGGCACCTTCGGCTGGCTGTGGCCGGGTTGAGGTAGGGGCGCGGGGCGGGCGCCTCGATCCGCCCCGAGGGCCGGCACGGCCCGCGCCCCCGGGAGATGCGCTCCCGGTTCTCGACGCGGGCCGCGGTCGGCCGGGACGTCCCCCAGGCGGTCGATCCGTCCCTGGAGGTCGGGGCCGGAGCGGCCGAGCCCCCGCGTGACGATGTCGTCGATCCGGTGGTCGAGCTCGCCGACCGTGTCCGAGAGGTCGGGGAGGTGACAGCACGTGTAGCCGGCGGCGGCGGGACGCAGGGCGCGCCAGGCGTCGGTGAAGCCGGCCGCCTCGAGCACGCCGTACATGGCCGAGCCGGGCCGTCCGTTCAGATCGCCCATGAGCACCACGCGCTCGGCCGGGGCGACGGCCCCGGAGAGCTCGGCGAGCCGGGCGGCCCGGAGCTCGTCGAGGGAGACCTCCCCCTGGTCGGACTCGGGGTGGGTGTCGACGATGGTGTACGCGGTGCCGCCCACCTCGACCCGTGCCTGCACCCATCCGCGCGTCAGGTCCACGCCGGGCAGGGCCTCGCCGAGGTTCTGGGTGAAGGCGTGGTCCTCGCTGGCCAGCACGGCCACCCGGTCCGCGTCGGCGAACAGGACGTCGTGGTCGGAGAGGCGCACGGCTCCGGACGCGAGCGAGACGTCGAGGCCGGGTCCCGCGGCCACGGGATCGCAGTGGAGACCCCTGTCTGCGAGGGCCTTCCGGAGGATCGGCAGGAAGTCCACGTCCACGGTCGGCACGCCGGGCACGCCGAGGTCCACGTGGATCTCGGAGACCTCCTCGAAGCCGAGGACGTGCGGACGGTACCGGGCCACCTGGTCGGCGATGGCCGCGACGCGGGAGTCGACATCGGTGTCGAGGAGGGTCGTGAGCGCGGCCTGTATGGCGGCCAGGTCGTCGGACGGATCCGGCGTGTGGAGCGCCGCGAGCACGGCGTCGACGTCCGTCCCCACGTACATGTTCCAGGTGAGGACGGAGATCGCGGCCGGAGCCGGGGCTTCGGTGGCGCGAGCGCCGGTGGCGTCCGGGGCGGTCGCCAGCGGCCCCCCCTCGCACGCGGCGAGCGCCCCGAGCAGGAGGGCGGAGCCGGCGAGGGTGCCGACGTGCCGCGACGGACGGTGGCTCGAAGTGCGCATCTCCATGGTGGGCCTCCGCGGGCCGGGGTGGATCGGTCGCGGCCGCCGCGCGGCGGCCGCCCGGAGTCGGAGGGAGAGTGGCCCGCGCCGGTCAAGCGGCGGTAAAGGGCCGGATTGGCCCGCGTCGGGCCCGGCCGGTTATCGTGAGGCCATCGTGGTCATCGATCTCCTCTTCGGCCTGGTCGCGCTCCTCATCCTGGGGGCGGGCCTCGTGGTGCGGCGGAGGATCCGCGAGCTGACGCGGAGAACGCCGCCCGAGATCACCGACGAGACGCTCCGGCGCATCGAGGAGGACGGGGTGCTCCGGACAGACGACCCGGGCCCCCTGGACGAGGAGGCGATCCGGGAGGAGGAGGATCGGTTCTGGGAGGAGAGCTGGGACCGGCCCGAGAACCTCTGGGGCTAGGCGGCCGGGTCCCCGGCCACCTGTGCGAGCGTGCGCTAGCGGGAGGGGCCGGGCCGCCGGCCGGCGGCGAAGCGCCGCCACGGAAGGCGCCATCCGGGCCCTGTGTCCTCGTCGGAGTCGGCTCGTCCACCGTGCTCGCCTTCGTCGGCCCGGGTGCGCGTCACGATCGGCGGCGGGTCGGGCGCGAGGAGGCTGCGGCCCGTGGGATCGCTGAAGCCGCGGCGGCGGGCCTCGGCCGAGGTGAGACGCCTGAAGCCCTCCTCCCCTTCACCCAGGCGGAGAGCGCGGCTCAGGGACTCGACGTATGCCCGGTGGCGGCCCAGGAGCCAGGCCGCAATGCGGGAGAGCTCCCGGCGTACGAAGGGCGGCATGCCGGGATCGTCCCAGCGCGGCCGCTCCCGGGTCTCGACCTCGCCGCCCGGACGCAGGTAGGCGCGCGGCACGGCCCAGCGCGGGTCCCCGCGGCCCAGGAGCCCGGAGGCCTCGTCCAGGTAGGCCACGGCCAGGAGGCGGGCCAGGTTCTCGACCCCGGAGTGGGCCCGCCCGGCCACGAGGAGCCAGTGGTAGCTCTCGGCGGACGCGTGCTTGGCGATGACGGCCAGCGTGCGGGGCGTGGGCGGGTTGAGCCGCATGAGGACGAGCTCGAAGCGGCGGCCCGCTCCGGAGGTGCGGGGCCGGGTCACGACTCGGTTCCTGTACTGGTCGGCATCGTCGTCCGCTCGAACGCCGGGGTGGTGTGCACGGCGCGTCCCGTGGCACGTCTCTCTCACGCTCACGCCCCTAATTGTGGCGCTCGCGCGGGCCGGATGCGAGGATGAGCCCGCTCGACGCGCGGACGGTGCCCCTGCGAGGAGGGCGAAGGTGACCGGTCCCTGGCTGCTGTACGGCGCGTACGGCTTCACCGGCGAGCTCATAGCGCGCCGGGCCGTCGAGGAGGGGATGGCGCCCGTGCTCTCGGGCCGGAACGCCGGGAAGGTCCGGGTCCTGGCGGCCGAGCTGGGCCTCGAGGCACGGCCCGCCCGCCTGGAGGACGCGGCCGCGCTCCGCGCGGCGCTCTCGGGCATGGAGGCGGTCGTCCACGCCGCCGGCCCGTTCGTGCGGACGTGGCGGGCGATGGCCGCGGCGTGCCTGGAGACCGGCACCCACTACCTGGACATCACGGGCGAGATCGAGGCGCTCGAGGGCCTGGCCTCCCTGGACGGGCACGCCCGGCGGGCGGGCGTCGCCCTGGTCCCGTCGGTCGGCTTCGACGTGGTCCCGACCGACTGCCTCGCGGCCCGACTGGCGCGCGCCCTCCCCGGGGCCGACCGGCTGGAGATCGCGTTCGAGAGCGACGGGACGCCCAGCTCGGGCACCGCGCGGGGGATGGTCCAGAGCTTCGAGCGCCCGCCGCTCGAGCGGCGGGGTGGGAAGATCCTGCCGATCGAGGGCGGGGTCGAGGCGGTCCGGGTGCCGTTCTCCGACGGCGAGCGGACGGGCGTCCCGGTGAGCTGGGGCGACGTCGCCACCGCCTGGCACTCGACGGGGATCCCCGACATCCGGACCTACATGGTGGTGCCCGAGGGGCTGGCGGCGTGGTACCGGCGGCTGGTGGCGATCCGCCCTCTGCTCGCGCCCGGGCCCGTCCGGGCGGCGCTCGAGTGGCTGGCCGCCCGGCTCGTCTCCGACCCCGACCCGGAGCGGGGGTCCTGCCGCGTGTGGGCGCAGGTCCGGACGGCCGGGGGACGGTCGGTCTCCGGGGAGCTGGCGACCCCGGGCGGCTACGCGTTCACGGCGGCGAGCGCGGCGGCGGCCGTGCGGGAGCTCCTGGGGGAGGGGCCGGCCGGCCGGGCCGGCGGCCAGGCGGGGGCCGCATCCCGGGCGGATCGGCCGCGCTCGGGCTTCCTCACCCCCTCGATGGCCTTCGGTCCCGGGTTCGTGGACCGGATCGAGGGGACGCGCTGGATCCGGCGGCCGGAGGGGTAGGGGCCTCGCCGCCCCGAAGGACGACAGCGGAGCGGACGCGAACCGCGGCCACGCGCCGCGTTCCGGTCAGCGCTCCTCGCCCGCCTCCTCCCCGCCCTCCACCCTGCGGATCTCGCCGATCCGGCTCACGTCGATCCCGAGGACGCCCTCGGCGGTCCTCTGGTAGATGTCCACGAAGCGGGCGCCGCACGCGACCTCGTCGGCCCGGTAGGAGGTGCGGACGAGGACCGGCTCGGCGTGCGCCTCGTCCACCGCGCGCACCTGGATCAGGAACTCGGCCGCCTCGCCGATGAGGTCCGCCTGGCTCTTGCCGCGGAGCGGGCTCGTCGGGTCGATCGGGTGGACGACCGTCCAGTGGAGCGGGAAGAAGGCGATCCGGTCGCGCTCCAGCGCCAGGCGCCGAAAGCGGCGGGCCACGTCCCCGCCCGTCTCCTCGAGGAAGGTGTAGACGACCTCGACCTCGACCTCGATGAGCTCCTCGCTCGAGGCGTTCACCATCCGGAACTCGAAGGCTTCCTCCTCCCGGTACGGGGCGACGACCGCGCGCTCGCTGAAGCGGATGCGGGCCTGCGGCCGGGCCAGGCGGGCGAAGAACAGGGCGGCGACGACCGCGAACCCGCCCAGCCCGAGGAGCGCCTCCGCGCTGGAGATGATGTTGGCGGCCAGGCTCGCGGGCGCCAGGTTCCCGTAGCCCACCGTGGTGAGCGTCTCGACGCTGAAGAAGAACGACTCCAGGAACCGGCGGCCGCCGCCCGTCGCGCCGACCCCCTGCAGGGCGCCGGGGCCGCAGGCCCAGTAGGCGGCGGCGAACAGGACGTTCACGGCCAGGTACCCGCCGGCGATGAGGAGGTAGAACTGCCACCAGTCGATCCGGTGGAGGAAGCCGTACAGGCTCATCGAGCCGAAGCGGGGGAGGCCCTCGCGGACCAGGTTGTAGGAGCCGTCCCGGTTCAGGAGGCGGACCCAGGGCTCGCTGGCCACCCGCGAGCCGAAGCCCAGGTCGCGGACGGTCTCCTCGGCGTTCTCGGGAGGGGGCGGGTCGCCCGCCGGCCCGGCCCGCGCGTCCCCTTCGCCTAGATCTCGGTCAGGCATTCCCGCAGGATGGCGAGCCCGGTGTCGATGTCGTCCTCGTCCACCACGAGCGGCGGCGCCAGGCGGAGCGTGCTCCGGCCGCAGCCCAGGAGGAGGAGCCCCCGGGCGAAGGCGGCCTTCTCGAGGGCCGGCACGATCTCGGTCGCGGGGGCACGGGTGTCGCGATCGCGCACGAACTCCACTCCGATCATGAGTCCCGGGCCGCGGACGTCCCCGATCACCGGGAAGTCCTCCTCGAGCCGCCGCACCCCCGCCAGGAGGCGCTGGCCCATGCGGGCGGCGTTGTCCATGAGGCCCTCCTCGACCAGGTCGAGCGTGGCGAGCGCCGCCGCGCAGCATACGGGGTTCCCCCCGAACGTCGAGCCGTGCGAGCCCGAGTCCCAGCGGGTCGCCTCCTCGGTCGCCACGATGGCGCCGATCGGCATGCCGGAGGCCAGCCCCTTGGCGGTCAGGAGGATGTCCGGCTCCACGCCGGCGTGCTCGATGGCGAACATCTTCCCCGTCCGCCCGATCCCCGACTGGATCTCGTCGGCCACGAGCAGGATCCCGTGCCGGTCGCACAGCTCCCGGAGGGCGGGGAGCCAGTCCGGGGGCGGGACCACGTAGCCCCCCTCGCCCTGGACCGGCTCCACGAAGATGGCCGCCACGTCGTCCGGCGACAACTCGCTCGAGAACAGGTCCTCCTCGATCGTGCGCACGCAGTGGAGCCCGCAGGAGGGGTACGTCTTCCCGTAGGCGCACCTGTAGCAGTAGCCGTACGGGACGTGGTGGACGCCCGGGAGGAAGGGCCCGAACCCGGCCCGCTGCTTCACCTTGCTGGAGGTGAGGCTCATGGCGCCGTACGTGCGGCCGTGGAAGGCGCCCCGGAACGCGATGATGTCCGTGCGGCCCGTGGCGCGCCGGGCCAGCTTGATCGCCCCATCGACGGCCTCCGTCCCCGAGTTGGTGATGAAGGCCCGCTTGGGGCTCGGGCCGGGCGCCAGCCGAGCCAGCCGCTCGCACAGGTCCGCGAGGCCCGGGTAGTGGAAGTCGCTCCCGCAGATGTGGAGGAAGTCGGCGGCCGCCTCCTGGATGGCCGCCACCACGCGCGGGTGGGAGTGGCCGGTGGCCGCCACGGCGATCCCCGCCATGAAGTCCAGGTACCGGTTCCCGTCCACGTCCTCGACCATGGCGCCGCGGCCGCGGGCCACCACGAGCGGGTACTCCTTGATGTAGCAGCTGGAGGCGAAGCGGGCGTCCCGCTCGACCACCTCCCGGGCCTTCGGGCCGGGAGGCGGGACGACGATCTTCGGGTAGTCGCGCTCGCGGGCGGGCGGGCCCGCGGCGGCTTCGCGGCCGCGAGGCTCCGCCGATCCGGGCGCGGAGCCCGCGCCCGCCGCGTCCGGGCTCACGCGTCACCCCCGATCACCGTGCGGCTCTGCTCTCGCATGAACTGGGCAACGTAGTAGGGACCACAGCCCCCCTTGCCGGTCGAGCCGGATCCCTTCCACCCGCAGAAGGGCTGGGCCCCGGGCCACGCGCCGGTCGTCGCGCCCGTGTGCTTGTTGGCGTAGCACACGCCGGCCTCGACCTCGTCGAAGAAGCGCTCGATCTCCTCGTCGCGGCCGGTGAAGATGCCGCTCGTGAGGCCGTAGGGGGCGCGGTTCGTCTCGCGGAGGGCCTCGTCGAGCCCCGACACCTCGCCCACGGCCAGGAACGGCACGAACAGCTCCTCCACGAACAGGTCGCTGGAGAGGGGCAGGGCGGCGACGGTGGGGGCCACGTACAGCCCGCGGCCCAGGTCGCCGTCGGTGAGCCTGCGCCCGCCCATCAGGACCTCGCCCTCCTCGCGCGCCCGGGCCACGGCCCGCTCGTAGCGCTCCACCGAGGACGGCTCGATGAGGGGGCCGTAGCTCACGTCGCGCCGGGTGGGGTCGCCGATCTTGAGCGTGGCGGTCCGCTCGAGGAGGAGACGGGTGAACTCGTCGGCCACGTCGCGGTGCACGTACACGCGGGAGGTGGCGCTGCACTTCTGGTTCTGGAGCCCCCACGCCCCGCGGGCCACGCCCTCGGCTGCCGCCTCGAGGTCGGCGGTCCCGGTGACGATCGCGGCGTTCTTGCCGCCGAGCTCCATGAGGCACGGCTTGATCCACTCGCGGGAGAGGCCGTGGTGGATCTTCATGCCGACCTCGCGCGAGCCCGTGAACACCACCCCGTCCACGTCCGGGTGCCGCCACAGGGGCTCGCCGGCCTCCTCTCCGCGGCCGGGGAGGTAGTGGAAGGCGTCGCTCGGGAGCCCCGCCTCCATGTAGATCTCCCACAGCCGCAGCCCCGTCCACGGCGCCTGCTCGGCGGGCTTGTAGACCACCGCGTTCCCGGCCACGAGCGCGGCCGAGGACATGCCGGCCGAGAGGGCGAGCGGGAAGTTGAAGGGCGAGATGCAGGCGAACACCCCGTACGGGCGGAGGACGTCGACGTTGCGCTCGTGGGGCGTCACCCGGGCCATCTCCCGGACGAAGCCGTCGGCCTCCTCCATCTGCGAGCAGTAGTAGTCGATGAGGTCGGCGGACTCCTCGGCGTCGCCCATGGACTCGAGCCGGCTCTTCCCGACCTCGAGGCTCATGGTGGCGGCCAGGAGGTACTTGCGCTCGCGGATCAGCGCCGCCGCGCGCCGCAGGACGTCGAGGCGCTCGGGCCAGGGCCGCCGCCCCCATTCGGCCTGGCCGCGGCCGGCGGCCGCGACCGCCTCGGCGACCTCGTCCCGCCCGGCGGCCGCGAATCGGCCGAGCTCGAAGCCGGTGTCGATCGGGGTCACGTCGACGATCGGGTCGTGGGAGCCTTCGGCCTCGCGCCCGCCGATCCGGAGGGGGTGCACGCCGCCGGCGGCGGCCCGCACCTCGTCCAGCGCGGTCTCGAAGCGCGCGTGGAACGCCTCCATGTCGACGTCGGCGCTCGTGTAGGTGACCTTCTCGCTCGCTCCGTCTGTGGCGTTGGGCGCCATGGGTCGTTCTCCCTCCCGATAGCCGTGGATGTCGTGGGCGCGTCGCGGCGCGGATCGCCCCGCGAGGGGTGCGGAGCGCCAGCGCGCGGAGTATAGTGGCACCCGGTATACCGTCGCCACCTGCCGGCGGAGCGGGTCGAACGAGAACGATCACCGGGGGGAGAGGGAAGGGATGAGCGGAGAGCAGGGGCCCCTTGGGGTCGAGCGGCGGGACGACCTCCTCGTGCTCACCCTGAGCCGGCCCGAGCGCCTGAACGCGGTGAGTCCTGCGCTGTACCGGGCCCTGGTCGAGGCGCTGCGGGAGGCCGGGGATCGGCGCGACGTTCGCGCCGTGGTCCTCACCGGGGCCGGGCGGGCGTTCTCGGTCGGCGCCGACCTCGAGGCGCACGCGTCCGACCCCCTGGACGAGGAGGCGCGGCGCGACTACGTGGCGCTGGCGCAGGAGGCCAACGAGCGGCTGCAGACCCTGCCGGCGCCGGTGGTGGCCGCCGTGAACGGACACGCCATCGGCGGCGGCCTGGAGCTCGCCCTCTCCTCCGACTTCGTCCTGGTCGCCGGGGAGGCGAAGCTCCGCTTCCCGGAAGTCTCGCTCGGCACCTTCCTCGGGGGCGGGGTCACGCGGACCCTCCCGGCCCGGGTCGGGCTGGCGGCGGCACGGCGGCTCCTCTACCTGGGCGACTTCTTCTCGGGGGCCGAGGCCGCCGAGATCGGCGTGGCCGACCGCGCCCTCCCGGCCGGGGAGGTCCTCCCCGAGGCCCTGGAGCTGGCGGAGCGGCTGGCCCGGAAGGCTCCCCGCTCCCTGGCCGCCGCCAAGCGGCTCCTGGCTGCGGCGCCCGACGTGGACCTGAGGCGGCTTCTGGACCTCGAGGCCGAGGCGCTGCTGGAGATCATGGGCACCCGGGACTGGCAGGAGGGGCTGGACGCCTTCCACGAGGGGCGCGACCCGGAGTACACGGGTGGGTGACGGGAGCGACCGGGACGCGGCCTCCGCCTCCGCGGGCGCGGCGGTCGCGGCGGAGAGCGACGGTCCCTCGGATCTCGACGCGCTCCTCCGGCCGCGCTCGGTGGCGGTCGTGGGCGCCTCTTCGGACCCGTCCAAGCGCGGCCACCAGGTGGTCCCGGCGCTGCGGGAGGCCGGCTACGGCGGCGACCTGTACCTGGTGAACCCGAAGGGCGGTGAGATCCTGGGGCTGCCGGTGGCGCCGTCGGTCGCGGAGCTCCCCTCCGCGGCGGACCTGGCCCTGGTGTGCACCCCTGCGCCCACCGTGCCGGGGATCCTGGAGGCGTGCGCCGAGCGGGGGATCCGGGGCGCCGTGGTCCTGGCCACGGGGTTCGGGGAGGCGGGGGCGGACGGGGCCGCCCTCGAGACCCGGCTCCGGGAGGTGGCGCGGCGGACGGGCGTGCGGGTCATCGGCCCCAACACGTCCGGGATCCTCAACATGAGCCTCGGCCTCAACCTCATCGGCGCCCGGGACGTGCGGGCCGGCTCGCTGGCCCTCCTCCTCCAGTCCGGGAACGTGGCGCTGGCCCTCACCACCGAGATCACCGAGCGGACCGGGGCCGGGATCTCCGTGTGCGTGGGCGTCGGGAACGAGACCGACGTAGGCTTCCACGAGTTCCTCGCGTGGCTCGGCCGCGACCCCGCCACGAGCGCCGTGCTCATGTACGCCGACGCGTTCCGGGAGCCCCGCGCCGTGCTCGAGGCCGCCGCGCGGGTGACCCCGAAGAAGCCGGTGGTCCTCCTGGGCGCGGGCCGGACCCGGGAGGGAGCCGCCGCGGCCCGCTCCCACACCGGGGCCCTCTCCGGCCCCCGCGACGTGCTCTCGGCGGGCCTCGCGCAGGCGGGCGTGGTCGAGGTGCGGCGCTCGGACGAGCTGCTGCCCGTGGGGCTCACGCTGGCCACGCAGGCGGCGGCGGCGCAGGGCGGAGTGGCCATCCTCTCCGACGGCGGCGGGCACGGCGTGGTGGCCTCGGACGAGCTGGTCGAGGGCGGGACGCGGCTGGCCGAGCCCGGGCAGGCGACGCGGGAGGCGCTCCGGGACATCCTCGGAGGCCGGGCCGCCGTGGAGAACCCGGTGGACGTGGGCGGGCCGGCCGACGCCGACCCGATGGTGTTCGCCCGCGTGGCGGAGGCGCTGGCGGGCGATCCGGACGTCGCCGCCGTCCTCGTCATCGGCCTGTTCGGCGGCTACCACGTGCGCTTCGATCCGGCCCTCGAGGAGGCCGAGCGCCGGGCGGCCCGCGCCATGGCGGAGGCCGCGCGCCGGGCCGGGAAGGGGATCGTCGTCCACTCGATGTACGCGCTCCGGAGGACCACGCCGCTGCGGGTCCTGGAGGAAGAGGGGGTCCCGGTGCTCTCGTCCCTCGACGCGGCGTGCACGGCCGCCGCCGCGCTCCTGCGCCGGGCGGCGCGTCCGGCGGGGCCGGCGTGGCCTCCGCGCGCCGGGGAGGCGGTCCTGCCCGCCGCCACCGGCGGCTGGAGGGACGACGGCGGGGCCGGCGGCGGCGGCGCCCGGGACGCTGGCCGCGACGGCGCCCGCGACGGCGCCCGGGACGGCGAACGGGTGGCGGCGGCCGTCCGGCGGGCCGAGGGCGCGGCCCGAGGCGGCCGGTCCGCCCTCACCGAGCCCGAGGCCCGGGACCTCCTGGGCGCCTTCGGCGTGCCGCTGGTCGAGGCCGAGCTGTGCGCCACGCCCGCGGAGGCGGCCGCCGCCGCGGAGCGCTTCGGGGACGAGGTGGCCGTGAAGGTCGTCGCGCCGGGCGTGGTCCATAAGACCGACGCGGGCGGAGTGGTCCTCGGCGTGCGCGGACCCGGGGCGGCCCGGAAGGCGTTCGAGGCGATCCGTGGCCGGACGCCCGGACTCGAGGGCGTCCTCGTCTCGCCGATGCTCGAGCCGCCGGTCGTGGAGGTCCTGGTCGGCGCGCGCCGCGATCCCGGGCTGGGGCCCGTCCTGACGATCGGCGCGGGCGGCGTCGGCGTGGAGCTGCTTCGCGACGTCGTCCACCGCGTACTCCCCGTGCCGGCGGGAGAGGTGCGCACCATGGTCCGGGAGCTCCGGACGGCCGCGGCCTTCTCGGGGCTCCGCGGCGGTCCGGCCGCCGACCTCGCCGCCCTGGAGACGGCGGCCGCGGGCGTGGCCCGCTGCCTGGCCGCTCTCCCGGCGGCGACCGAAGTGGAAGTGAACCCCCTGTTCCTGTACGCGGAGGGCGCCCGGGCGGTGGACGCCAGGGTCCTCCTGGAGGAAGGAGAGAGATGAACGCCGAAGGATCGAACGTCACCCGCGTCCTCGTCCTCGGGGCCGGCCGCGTGGGCTCGGCCATGGCCAGGGACCTGGCCGCGGACCCCGCGTTCCGGACCACGGTGGTGGACGTGTCGGAGGAAGCGCTCACGAGCCTGGGGAGCGTGCCCGACCTCGAGACCGGGGCCGCCGACGTCTCCGACGCCTCCACGCTCCGGGAGCTGCTCGCCGACCGGGACATCGTGGTGAGCGCGGTCCCGGGCCCCATGGGCTTCGAGACGCTGCGGACCGTGCTCGAGGCCGGCCGCGACATCGTCGACATCTCCTTCTTCGAGGAGGACCCCTTCCAGCTGGACGAGCTGGCCAGGGAGAGGGGATGCACGGCCATCATCGACTGCGGCATCGTGCCCGGCTTCTCCAACATCCTGGCCGGCCGCTACGAGCGGGAGCTCGACCCCCTGCGCTCCGTCCGCTGCCTGTGCGGCGGCGTTCCGAGCGTGCGCTACTGGCCGTACGAGTACCGGGCCACCTTCTCGCCCATCGATGTCATCGCCGAGTACACCCGTCCGGCGCGGCTGCGGCGGGCGGGCCGGGACGTCGTCCTGCCGGCCCTGTCGGAGGTGGAGCCGGTGGAGTTCGAGGGGGTGGGGACGATGGAGGCCTTCGTCACCGACGGCCTGCGCACCCTGCTCCGGACCGTCGACGCCGAGGAGATGGTCGACAAGACCGTCCGCTACCCGGGCCACGCAGAGCGCATGAGGCTCCTGCGCGAGACCGGGTACTTCTCCGAGGAGCCGGTGCGCGTGGACGGCGCCGAAGTCCGTCCCATCGACCTGACGGCGGAGCTCCTGTTCGAGGAGTGGCGCTTCCGGGAGGGGGAGGAGGACCTCACCGTCACCCGGGTCGAGCTCGAGGGCGCGAGCGACGGCCGGGAGGTCCGCCACACGTGGAGCTCCGTGGACCGGTACGACCGGGAGAAGGGCATCTCCTCGATGGCCCGGGTGACGGGCTACACCTGCACGGCCGCCGTGCGGCTCGTGGCCGAAGGGAGGTACCGCGAGCCCGGCATCTCGCCGCCGGAGTACCTGGGGCGCGACGCCGAGTGCTTCGAGTTCATCGTGGATCACCTGCGCGATCGCGGCGTCGACTGGCGTCACGACGTGAGCCAGCCGATGGAGGCCGCATGAGCATCCCGGACCGTCGTCGAGGCACGCCGGGCGTCCGGCTGGCCGTCGCCCTCTGCGTCCTGTCCCTGGCCGGGGCGTACGTGGCGGCGCCCGGCCCCGCCGAGGCGCAGTCCGCCCCGTCCACCGGTCACACCCCCGGCGCCGGGTCCGCCCCCCGGGCCCGCGACCTCGGCGTCCCGTTCGAGGGGACGCCGGGCCGCTGGAACGCGATCACCGACGTGCCGGGCGTGGAGGTCGGCGAGCGGACCGTCATCCAGGGGAGCGGGAAGCTGGTCGTGGGGAAGGGTCCCGCGCGCACCGGAGTGACTGCCGTCTTCCCGCTCGGGAAGGACGCCACGGACGGCGTGGCCGCCGGGATGTACACGCAGAACGGCGACGGTGAGATGACCGGGTCCCACTACGTGGACGAGTTCGGCGAGCTGTACGGGCCCGTGATGATCACCAACACGGTGAGCGTGGGCACGGTGGCGGCGGCCACGATCGAGTGGGACCGCCGGCACATCGACCTCCCCCCGGCGCTCTACGCGCGCGTCCTGCCCGTGGTCGCCGAGACCTGGGACGGGTTCCTCAACGACATCTACGGGCAGCACGTCACGCGGGCCGACGTGTTCGCCGCCCTGGACAGCGCCGCCTCCGGCCCCGTCCCCGAGGGGAACGTCGGGGGCGGCACCGGCATGAGCTGCTACGCCTTCAAGTGCGGCACGGGGACGTCCTCGCGCATCGTCCAGACCGAGCAGGGCCGCTACACGGTGGGGGTCCTGGTGCAGGCCAACTACGGGAGCCGCGACCAGCTCCGCGTCGCCGGCGTCCCGGTGGGCCGCGAGATCACCGACCTCGTGCCCGAGCGCGGCCACCTGGCGGAGGAGCGGGAGCAGGGCGGCCACTCCATCATCGTGGTGGTGGCCACCGACGCGCCTCTCATTCCGAAGCAGTGCGAGCGGCTCGCGCGGCGGGTGACGCTCGGCCTCGGCCGGAACGGGAGCATCTCGGAGAACGGCTCGGGGGACATCTTCATCGCCTTCTCGACGGCCAACCACGTGCGCCACTGGGGCTCGGACCTCAAGCGACAGGGCATGGTGACCGACATCACCCCGCTGTTCAGGGGGGTGGTGGACGCCACGGAGGAGGCGGTCATCAACGCGCTCGTGGCCGGACGGACCATGACGGGGAGGGACGGGAACACGGTCCACGCGATCCCGCACGACCGGCTGCGGCAGGTCCTGAAGGCCTACGGCCGCCTGGACGGGCGCTGATGGCCGCCCCGGACGGGAGAGCCGGAGGCGGGGCGGGGGCGCCCGCGGGGAGCCGCGGGGGCCGCGCCGCCGGGGAGACCGGGGGCGGGACGGTCCGCGGCATCGGCCCGTGGACCGCCGGCGCCCTCGTGGTCGGCAACATGATCGGGTCGGGCGTCTACCTGCTGCCCGCCTCGCTCGGGAAGTACGGGGGCGTCAGCCTTCTGGGCTGGGCCTTCGCCGCGGCCGGCGCCATGCTGCTCGGGCTCGTGTTCGCCCGGCTGTCCCGGATGGTCACGGGCGCCGGGGGGCCCTACGCCTACACCCGGGCCGGGTTCGGTGACTTCGCGGGCTTCCTGGTGGCGTGGGGCTACTGGATCTCGATCTGGGCCGGGAACGCCGCCATCGCCGTCGGCTTCACCAGCTACCTGGGCTACCTGGTCCCGCCGCTCTCGGCCACGCCGGCCGCCGGGGCGCTCACCGCGGTGGCCGCCATCTGGCTGGTGACCTGGATCAACGCGCGGGGCGTGCGCGAGGCGGCCATCGTGCAGGCGGTGACCACGGTCCTCAAGGTCGTCCCTCTCCTGGCCGTGGGCGTGATCGGTTGCCTCTTCTTCTTCCAGGGCGCGCACTTCCGGCCGTTCAACACGAGCGGCGACTCGTTCTTCGGAGCCGTCTCGGCCACGGGCTCGCTCACCCTGTGGGCCTTCCTCGGCCTGGAGTCGGCCACCGTCCCCTCGGAGGAGGTCCGCGAGCCGCGCCGGACGATCCCGATGGCCACGCTGATCGGGACGGGCGTCGCGGCTCTGATCTACATCGTGGCCACGGCAGGCGTCATGGGCGTCATCGCCCCGTCGGAGCTGGCCGTCTCCGGGGCGCCCTTCGCCGACGCGGCGCGGACGATGTGGGGCGGCTGGGCCGGGAAGGCCGTGGCGGCCGGCGCCGCGATCTCCGCCTTCGGGGCCCTGAACGGGTGGATCCTGCTCCAGGGCAGGGTGCCGTGGGCCGCGGCCCGCGACGGACTCTTCCCCGCGCGGTTCGGGCGGCTGTCCGACCGCGGCACCCCGACGTTCGGGCTGGTCGCCTCGAGCCTCCTGGCCACGATCCTCATGGCCACGAACTACACGTCGGGCCTGGTGGCCGTGTTCACGTTCGTCATCCTCCTCTCGACCCTCACCTCGCTCTTCCCGTACGCGCTGTGCGCGATGGCCGAGCTCATCCTGTTCGCGCGCGACCGGTCCCGCTTCGAGGGCGAGCGCCTCGGCTCGGCCTCGGTCATCGCCGGCGTGGCGTTCCTCTACGCCCTGTGGGCCATCTACGGCACCGGCCAGAAGGTGGTGTTCTGGGGCTTCCTGCTCCTGATGGCCGGGGTGCCCGTGTACGTGTGGCTGGTACGGAGCGGCGGGGGCGGGGCGCGGGACGGGGGCCGACCGGACGAGCGTGCGGAGTAGGGGGCGACGGTGGCGCTGGAGCCGACAATCCGAACGGCCGCTCCGCGGGCTCCGGGGCGGCCCGAGCGGACCCGGACGTGGCCTGGAATCTACCACATCTCCTTGTGTCGTAACGAGTTCGGTGAAGACGGAGGCGGAAACTGGCCTCCGGGTGCCCCGAACTTGACAGTATCAGGTCGTCAGTATACGGTACACGACCCCAACGGGGCGGTCCGCCGTGCGCGGACCGATCTTCGTCCGAATACAGAGACGCCGTGCCTCGCCGTGACCGGGTGCCGATCGTGGCCCCGCGAACCCCGGCCCCGGGGGGCACGCATCAGCCGAGGTGCTGCCATGCGCGCATTCCGTTCAGCGGTGCTGTTGTTCGCCGTCGCCCTCCTGGCCTTCACGGTCCGCCCGGCTCACGCCCAGCAGGCCCAGGGAGTCATCGCCGGCCAGGTGGTCGAGTCGGGGACCGGTCGGCCGCTGGCCGGCGCCCAGGTCTCGATCCCGGGGACCGGCCTCGGGACGATCGCCGACGACCGGGGCCGCTTCCGGATCGACGGGGTGTCGGGAGGCTCGGTCACCCTCCGCGTGCAGCTCATCGGGTACAGGACCAGGAACGTCCCGGCCTCTCCGGGCGTCACCGACCTCACGGTCACGCTGGAGCAGTCGGCGGTCTCGCTCGAGCGCATCGTGGTCACGGCGACGGCCGAGGGAACCCGGGAGCGGGCCCTCGGCAACAAGATCGCCTCGATCAACGCCTCGGAGATCGAGAACGCCCCGGTCTCGGACATGTCGGACGTCCTGCACGGGCGGGTCACGGGCATGGTCGTGAGCCAGGGCGCGGGGAACGTGGGCTCGGCCTCGCGCATCGTGGTCCGCGGCCGGGCCACGATGTCGCTGGACAACTCGCCGATCGTCTACATCGACGGCGTGCGCATGAACAGCCAGACGGAGGGCACCTGGGGCGATCCGTCCGTCTCCCGGCTGGACGACCTCGACCCCGCGGACATCAAGGACATCCAGGTGATCCGGGGACCGTCGGCGGCCACCCTGTACGGGACGGCGGCCTCCAACGGCGTCATCCTGATCACCACGAAGGGAGGGAGCGCGAGCAAGGCACGGCTTCGGCTGGACGTGCAGGGCGGCGTCAACTGGCTGCGCGGTCCCTCCAACCGCCTTCTCATGCCCAACTACTACCGGGACCCCGGCACGGGCGACGTCATCAGCGACAACCCGATCCAGCGCTACGCGGACGCCGGGAACCCGATTTTCCGGAACGGGCTCGACCAGCAGTACACCGCCTCGCTGTCCGGCGGGAACGAGGACCTGCGCTACTACATGAGCGGACACACGGGGCTGGCCGACGGCGCCTCGCCCGACAACTGGGCGGACAAGTACGGCGGGCGCCTCAACCTTGCGTTCAGCCCCATCCCGAGCCTGGACATCCGGACCGGCGTGGGCGTCCACATCGACCGGATCGGACTCGCCCAGCAGGCGGTCCGCGGCGTGATCCCGTCGATCATGTGGGGCTCGCCGGCCGACCTCGAGACGCCGCTGGACGGCTTCCAGATCGCGCCGCCCGACGTGCTCCGCAGGGTCTACAACTCCACGAACAAGTCCAACCGCTTCATCCCGAGCCTCACCATGGTCCACCGCCCGTGGGACTGGCTCACGCAGCGCCTCAGCTTCGGCGTGGACTTCACCGACCAGCAGATCGTCCACTACACGCCCAAGCTCGGCGAGTACGACGCGCAGTTCTTCGGTCCGGGGACGGCCAACGGCACCAAGGACGTGCAGCGACAGGAGGCCCTCTACACGACCCTGGACTACGGGATCACGGCCACCGCCGACGTGAGCGACGATCTGCAGTCGAAGACGTCGGTGGGCCTGCAGATCTACGCCAAGCACATCGAGTACACGTCGGCCAACGGCCAGAACTTCCCGAACGCGGGCGTCAAGGTCGTGCAGGGCGCCGGCATTCGCCTGGGCTCCGACAACTACCTGCAGAACAACACGGTCGGCGGCTTCGTCCAGGAGCAGATCGGGTGGAAGGATCGTCTCTTCCTGACGGGCGCCGTGCGCGGGGACAAGAACAGCGCGTTCGGCTCCGACAAGAACCTGGTCTACTATCCCAAGGCCAGCCTGAGCTGGGTGGTGAGCGAGGAGCCCTGGTGGAACGTGGGCTTCGTGAACTCCCTCAAGCTCCGCGCGGCCTACGGGCAGAGCGGTCAGCAGCCCGACGCGTTCGCGGCGCTGCGGACCTTCCAGCCGCAGTCGATGCCGGACGGCTCCTCCGCGATCACGCCGCAGGCGATCGGGAACCCGGACCTCGGTCCCGAGCGCAGCAAGGAGATCGAGGCGGGCTTCGACGCCAGCCTGCTGTCCGACCGGCTGTCGCTCAGCCTCACCTACTACAACGACCACACGAGCGACGCGATCCTGCAGCGCAACATCGCGCCCTCGACCGGCTTCGGGGCGAGCCAGCAGTTCGTCAACGTCGGTGAGGTCTTCAACCGCGGGCTCGAGGTCGACGTCCACGGCCAGCCGATCAACTCCGAGCGGCTCACGTGGGACATGGGCGTCAACTTCGGGACGAACCACAACGTCATCACCAAGCTGGGCATTCCGGGCTACCTGGCCACCGGCTGGGTGGGCCGGGACCAGCAGGGCTATCCGGTGGGCTCGATGTGGGCGCACAAGGTCGTCAGCGCCGAGTTCGACCCGAACACGGGCCAGGCCGTGAACATCCAGTGCCAGCCGACGGACGGTGGAACGACGGACTGCCTGGCCGGACCGCGGGTCTACCTGGGTCATCCGTATCCGGACTACTCCGGGTCGTTCCGAACCAGCCTCACGCTGGACGGGAGGCTGACCCTCGGGGGACTGGTCGACTTCCGGGTCGGACAGAGCAAGTACGTCACGGAGTACTGGAACCGGTGCGTGTGGCGCCAGGTGTGCCGCCAGAACGCCTATCCGCAGGAGTTCGATCCCAAGGACATCGCGGCGATGCAGCTGGGCGGCGCGGACGAGTTCTCGTGGTGGGTCCGGAAGTCGAGCTTCGCCCGGCTGCGCGAGCTCTCGCTGGACTACACGCTCCCCGACCGGTACGCCAGGATGCTGGGCGCCGGCACGGCTCGCGTGAGCGTGGCCGGGAAGAACCTTGGTTACATCTCGGACTGGCCGGGCATCGACCCGGAGGCCGTCAACCTCTCCTACGCGAACTCGACGCCGGAGAGCCAGGCGTTGATGCCGCCGCTGACCTCGGTCAGCCTTCGCATCGACCTGGTGTGGTGACGGTGAGGATCTCGATGGCGAACGCGTTCGGTGCAAGGACAGGAGAGGCTACGATGACTCGGCGATATACCAGGAGCTGGATGGATCGGGGCGTCCGTGCGGTCGTGGCCGTGGCGGCCGCGATGTACCTGACGGCGTGCGGACCGCTCGACAGTCTCACCAAGGTCGACGCGCCCTCGCGGGTGCAGGCCTCCGACGTACAGGACCCGGCAAGCGCGGGCATCCTGGTCTCCAGCGCGGTGAACGACTTCCAGTGCGCGCTGGCCGGCTACATCGTGGCCACGGGCTACGTGGGGACCGAGCTGGCCGCCGCCTCCAACATCGGCGGATCCTCCTACGTGTATTACGACCAGCGGGCCTGGACGCCCGAGGGCTACGGCGCCGGTACGTACGCGACGGGCGACTGCGCGAGCACCAACCCGGCGGTGTACGAGCCGCTGTCGACGGCGCGCTGGATGGCCGACAACGCCCTCGACCACCTGAACGAGTGGTCGGACTCGGACGTCCCGGACCGGCAGAAGCTCATCGCGATCGCGGCCGCCTATGCCGGCTACAGCTACACGCTGCTGGGCGAGAGCATGTGCACGGCCGCCTTCGACCTGGGTCCCGCGCTCCAGCCGGACGCGATCTTCCAGCTGGCCGAAGACCGGTTCACGACGGCGATCGGCGCGGCGCAGCAGGCGGGCGTGGACAGCATCGTGAACCTGGCCCTGGTCGGCCGGGCCCGGGTGCGGCTGAACCTGGGGGACGCGGCCAACGCCAAGGCCGACGCGGACCAGGTGCCGCAGGGCTTCGCGGCCTACGGCCAGTACTCGAACGTCTCGCCGACGACCGAGAACCGGATCTGGACCACCATGAACCGGGAGCTGACCGCCTCGGTCGAGGGTCCTCCCTACCGGAACATGGAGTTCGAGGGGAACCCCGACCCCCGCGTGCAGGTCACCGACCTGGGCATCAAGGGGCCGGGGAGCGACGTCGAAATGTTCGCCGCGGACAAGTATTCGAGCATCTCGAGCCCGATCCCGATCGCCACGTGGCGAGAGGCGTGGCTCATCCGGGCCGAGGGCGACCTGGCGGCGGGGAACCCCGGGCTTGCGGTGGACCGGATCAACGACCTGCACGACAACGTGGGTCTGCCGCACTACAGCGGCACCGATCCCGACTCGGTGATGCAGCAGCTCATCTACGAGCGTCGGGCCGAGCTCTTCCTCGAGGGCCAGCACCTGGAGGACATCAAGCGCTACAATCTGCCGCTCGTGCCGGCGCCGGGGACGCCGTTCCGGTTCGGCGGACAGTACCAGGACCAGACCTGCTTCCCGCTGCCGGGCGTCGAGTACCTGAACAACCCGAACGCGGGGAGCTGAGGTCCGGCGCGAGCGGGACGACGTCGTGACACCGGAAGGACGCGGCGGGCCGTCGGCGGCAGTTGGGCCGGCGGCCCGCTTCGCGCTCGTGGCCCTGGTGGCGCTGCTTTCGGCGCCGCTCGGGAGCGCACCGCTCGCGGCCCAGCAGGGCGGGGGCTCGGGCGGTCCGGCCCTGGCCCGCCTGGAGCCGGTGGTGCCGATGCCGCTGCAGCGGGCGGTCGAGGCGGGCACACGGAGCCGGACGGGCGCGCCGGGCCCGAAGTACTGGCAGAACGGGGCCGACTACGACATCCGGGCTCGGGTGTCGCCGCGCGACTCGCTCCTCTCGGCCAGCGAGCGCGTGGTCTACCACAACCGCTCGCCCGACACGCTCGAGGTCGTGGTCTTCCACCTCTACCAGAACCTCATGAGCCCGTGGCCGCGGCGGGAGCGCCCGACCGAGCCCGGGATCGCCACCCGCGGGATGGTGGTCGAGCGACTCGTGGCCCAGGGCCGCCCGGTCGAGATCCCGGACAACATGAGGGGCGAGCCCGCCGAGGCCGGCGGGGCCACCATCTACAGCACGCTCCTGACCGTGCCCCTCCCCGAGCCCCTCGCGCCCGGGGACAGCGCCGTCTTCGAGGCCTCGTGGCACTTCACGATCCCTCCGTCCCACGTGCAGGCGCCCGGCTGCTGGGGGGGATGCCGCATGGGGATGCAGGACCCGGGCACCGCGCAGATCGCCCAGTGGTACCCGCAGATCGCGGTGTACGACGACGTGCACGGCTGGGACGCCGGGCAGTACACCGGGACGGGCGAGTTCTACCTGGACTACGGCCACTTCCGCTTCAGCGTGACGATCCCGGCCGGCTACATCGTCGGCGGCACCGGGACGCTGCAGAACCCGGGGGACGTCCTCACCGACCGGGAGCGGAGCGCGCTCGAGCGCGCCTCGAAGTCGGATGAGGTCGTCCACGTGCTGACCCCGGACGACTTCGGGGCGGGGAGCGCCACCAGGGGCGCGCCCGGCCAGGCGCTCACCTGGCGGTTCGACGCGGACAGCGTGCGGGACGTGGCCTTCTCGTTCGGAGACCACTACCGGTGGGACGCGACGCGGGCGCTGGTCGACCCCGACCACGGCCGCTACGCGGCGGTCAACGTGTTCTGGCGGCCGGGCGCCCCGCGCTTCGACCAGGTGGCGGCCATGGCGCGCTCGGCCCTGGAGACGCACT
>DATFLN010000041.1:0-5219 GCA_035267645.1 Gemmatimonadota bacterium
GTGGCGGAGGCCCACCCGGAACGAGGCCGTGTCCGCCCCGATCTCGCGCTGGGTCACCGTCGAGAGGGCGTTCCGGTGCCGGTACTCGATCGGGTCCTCGAGCGTGATGATGTGCTTCCTGCGGTTCCGGTTGATCCAGCCCAGCATGGCCGCCTGCGTGGTGCTCTTCCCCGAGCCGGTCGCGCCGGTGACGAGGATGAGCCCGTTGTCGAGGTCGGCGATGTCCTTGAGGACGTCGGGGAGGCCCAGGTCCTCGATCGTGGGGACCTCCCAGGGGATCACCCGCATGACGACCATCACCGAGCCCTGCTGGCGCAGGATGTTCACCCTGAAGCGCGCGCTCGGCGACAGCTCCCAGGCGAAGTCGTAGTCGGTGATCTGGTCGATCCGCTCCCGGTGCTCCTCGGGGAGGATGTGCTGGGCGATGCGCCGGGTGTCCTCGGGCGTGAACGGCGTCTCGGACAGGCGCACCATGCGGCCGTGCACCCGCGCCCGGAAGACGTCTCCCGCCTTGATCAGGAGGGACTGCGCCCCGCTGTCGACGGCGGCCCGCAGCAGCGGCTCCGCACCCATCGCTTCCTTGGCCATGGTCAGTACCCCAGCTCCTTGTCCACCACGTTGACGAGGGGTCGTCCGTCCAGGTACCGCCGCAGGTTCTCGATCAGCAGCGGCGTCTCCCTCTCCCAGAATCTAGGCGAGACGGCCCCGGCGTGCGGCGTGATGACGACGTTCTCCAGGTCCCAGAGGGGGCTGTCGGGGGGGAGAGGCTCTTCCTCGAACACGTCCAGGCCGGCGCCCCGGAGGCGCCCCGACGCCAGCATCCGCGCCAGCGCCGCCTCCTCCACGATGCCCCCTCGCGAGAGGTTGATCAAGACCGCGTCCTCGCGGAGGAGCGCGAGGCGCTCCTCTCCGAGGAGGTTCCGGGTCCCGTCCGTCTCCGGGACGCACACGGCCACGTAGTGCGACGCGCTCAGGACGTCGTCCAGCCCGCCCTCGTCCCGCAGGCTCTCCACCTCGTCCGGAGCGGGACCGCCGCTGCGGCTCACGGCCAGGACCCGCATCCCGAGGGCGGCGGCCCGGCGCCCCACCGCGCTCCCGATGCCCCCGTAGCCGATCACCCCGACCGACCGGCCCTCGACCTCCACGAGCGGGCTCCCCGCCCCGGCCATCGCGGTGTGCCGCCACTCGCGTCGCGCGCGCCCCGCCTCCGCGACGTCGAGCCCCCGGGCGAAGTGGAGGATCATCGCCAGCGCGTGGTCCCCGAGGGGCTCGGAGTGGAGGCCAGCCGAGTTCGTGAGGAGGACGTCGCTGTCCCGCATCTCCCCGTACAGCGCCCCGCCCACGCCCGCCGCCCCGGAGTGGACCCAGCGGAGCTCCCGGGCCTCGAGGAAGGCCGGCCGCGGGAGGCCGAAGCCCGCGTACACCTCCGCGTCCCGGATCTCCTGCAGGAGCCGGCCCGGGATGCGGCGAGCCCCGTCGCCGGCGAAGTAGCCGGGCTCCTCGAGGAAGACGGCCTCCCACTCCCCCGGCAGCGCGGCGGCCACGCGCTCGCGGTCCTCCGCGGGCATCGACCACAGGGGATACTCGGGGGCGTGCATCCACACCAGGAGCTTTCGGGCCACCTCCACCGCCCCCTACTCGTACCGGGCGCTGAGCACGCCGCCCGTGGCGGCCAGGCGCTGGAGGAGCGCGTCCCGCTCCCTGGTCGTGCCCCTGAGGAGGAAGTAGAACACCGAGACGTCGTCCTCGTGCTCGTGCCCCGTCACCTCGAAGTGGAGGCCCGAGTCCTCCAGCGCCGGCCTCAGGCCCTCGAGCCCCAGCCCGGCGGCAGCCCGCACGCGGAGGATGTGCTCGGCCTTGTCGGGGAGGACCCGGCGCTCGAAGCGGCCGAGGACGAAGAGCACGAGGACCACCAGCACCGCGGCCCCGACCGCCTGCACGTACAGGTGGAGGCCCACGGCCATGCCGATGGCCGCCACCACCCACAGCGTGGCGGCGGTGGTCAGCCCGAGCACGTTCCCGCCCGCCACGAGGATCGTTCCGGCGCCGATGAAGCCGATCCCCTCGACGATGTGCGAGGCGATGCGGCCGGGGTCCCCGCGCATCAGGTCGTGGACCAGGAACCCCGTGGCGACCAGCACCGACAGCTCGGTGAACAGCTCGGCCCCCACGCAGATGAGGATGTTCGTGCGCAGCCCGGCCGGCTTCCCGGAGAGCTCGCGCTCGAGGCCGATCGCCGCGCCGAGGGCCACCGCCAGGAGGAGGCGGCCCAGGACCGGGAGCTGCAGCCAGCCGAGCGAATCCGGCACGCCGGTCTCAGCCTCCCGCGCGCGCCGGCACGAGCCGGCGCCCGAGGCCCATGCGCTCGTACACCCGGTCCAGGGTCTCCCGGGCGATGGCCCGGCAGCGCCCGGCCCCCGCGTCCAGGATCTCGTACACCCGGTCCGGGTGCTCCCTCAGCTCGCGCGCCCGCTCCCGGATCGGCTCGAGGCCGTCGGCCATGTGGCCCGCCAGCCTCCCCTTGCAGTCCACGCAGCCGATCGTGGCCGTCTGGCAGCGGACCTCCACCTCCTCCCGGACCTCCGTCGGCGAGAAGTGCCCGTGGAGCGCGTAGACGTTGCACACGTTGGGGTTGCCGGGATCGTCGCGCCGGACCCGGTCCGGGTCGGTCACCGCCGTGCGGAGCCTGTCCCGGATCTCGTCGGGCTCGGCCAGCATGCGGATCGTGTTGTCGGCCGACTTGGACATCTTGGACGCCCCGTCCAACCCCAGGATGCGCGGCGCGTGGCCGATCAGCGGCTGCGGCTCGGGGAAGACCTCCCCGAAGCGCGCATTCCAGCGACGGGCCAGCTCCCTGGAGAGCTCCAGGTGCTGGAGCTGGTCCTCGCCCACCGGGACGAGCTCCCCGCGGTAGAGCAGGATGTCGGCGGCCTGCAGGACCGGGTAGTTGAGGAGCCCGGCGCTCACCGACTCCTGGTCCGAGGACTTCTCCTTGAACTGCGTCATGCGCTGAAGGTCGCCGAGCGGCGTGACCGTGTTGAGGAGCCAGGCCAGCTCGGCGTGCTCGGGGACGGCCGACTGCACGAAGAGCGTGCAGCGCTCGGGATCGAGCCCCGCCGCCATCAGCGACACCGCCAGGTCGAAGACGCGCTCCGGCATCTCGTCGGGATCGTAGGGCCTCGTGATCGCGTGCAGGTCGACGATGCAGTAGATGCAGTCGTAGTCGTCGATCAGCTCCGCCCACCTCCGGATCGCGCCCAGGTAGTTGCCCAGGTGCGCCTCGCCGGTGGGCTGGATGCCGCTGAAGACCCTCTTCTTGCTCTGGCTCATCGGCCTCTCGTCGGATCCCGCGCGGGAGGGCTCGCAGGAGCCCCGGGGAGCGCCCTAAGTTACCGGCGCCGAGAGGGGGGAGCAACCGAGAAAGGGCCCGAGTTGAAGGAGTTTTCGCAGATCGAGGGGGACGACGGAGCGCTGCTCGAGACGGCGCTCACGGCCGCCCGGCGCGCCGCCGACGCGCACCGGGACGCGGCCGCCCGCCTGGACCCGTCCTCGTGGACGGAGAAGGGGCCGGCCGACTTCGTGACCGACGTGGACCGCGAGGCCGAGCGCCGGATCCTCGAGACCCTCCGCGAGCGCCATCCCGGGCACGCGGTCCTGGCGGAGGAGTCCTCGGCCGAGGAATCCTCGGACGAGGCGGCGGTCGGCGGCGCCCGCGCGAGCTCCGGGCCGGGCGCCGGCGCCGCGGGCGGCAGCGGCACCGCGGGCGCCGCCCCCCCCGTCCGCTGGATCGTCGACCCCCTGGACGGGACGACGAACTGGCTCCACGCCTATCCCGAGCACGCGGTCTCCATCGCCGCGGCCGACGCGGACGGGCTCCGGGTGGGGGTCGTCCTCAACTCGGCCACGGGCGAGACGTTCACGGGCGTCCGCGGCCGCGGGGCGTGGCGGGACGGCGAGCCGATCCGCGTCTCGGGCGTGGACCGGCTCCACCTGGCCCTGGTCGGGACCGGCTTCCCGTTCACGCGCCAGGAGGTCCTCCCGGACTACCTGGAGGTCCTGGGCCGGGTCATCCGCGCCACCAGCGGCGTGCGGCGGGCCGGGGCGGCGGCGCTGGACCTGTGCGACCTGGCCTGCGGCCGCCTGGACGCCTTCTGGGAGTGGTGGCTCATGCCGTGGGACGTGGCCGCCGGCGCGCTCATCCTGCGGGAGGCGGGCGGACGCTTCGCCCCGCTGGAGCCGCCCGCCGGCCCCGAGCGAGAGGCGCCCCGCGTCCCCGAGGCGCCGGAGCTGGCCTCCGGCGGCTACCGCGCCTCGAACGGCGCGCTGGACGCGGCGTTCGCGGAGCTGGTCGAGGGCGGCTGAGACCGGGAGAGGACCGCCGAGGACCGCCGAGGGCCGGCGAAGGCGACCGGGGCCGGGCGAAGACCTCCGGGCGCGGCCGAGGCCGGCCGGGACGGAGAGGCGCGCCGCGCCGCCGGACCCCGCCCGCCAGCCACCTCGCGCAGCACCCCCTCCAGCACCCTCCACACGTTCGCGGCCAGGATCCTCTCCCCCGCGGCGTTCGGGTGCATGCCGTCCTCCTGGTTGAGATCGGGGTCGGCGGCCACGCCCTCCAGGAGGAAGGGGACGAGCGCCGCGCCGTTGGCGCGGGCCACCGCGGGGAAGATCGCGCGGAACCGCTCCGCGTAGTCGGACCCGAGGTTCGGCGGCGCGCGCATTCCCGCGATCACGACGCGGGCCGCCGGGCGCCGGGCCCGCACCGTGTCGATGATCGCCTGGAGGTTGCGGCGGGTGGCGGCGAGGTCCTGCCCGCGGAGCATGTCGTTGGCGCCGAGCTCGAGGACCAACACGGCCACAGGCAGGTCCATCCACGCGCCCACCTGCCGGACCCCGTCGGCCGAGGTGGCTCCACTCACGCCGGCGTTCACGGCCCGGAAGGGGAGCCCGGCGGAGTCGATCCTCGCCTGGATGAGGGCGGGATACGCCCGGTCGGGCCCCAGGCCCAGGCCCGCCGTGAGGCTGTTGCCGAGGAAGAGGACGACGGGGGTCGAGTCGCCGGCCGCCGCGGCGCTCCCGGAGGCTCCCGAGGCCCGGTCGCGCCCCGGTGGCTCCGCGGAATCGCCCGGGGCGCGGACCGCCGCCTCTCCCGCGTCCGGCCGCACGTTGCCCGCCTCCGCGCCTCCGCGCCCGCAGGCGACGGCCAGCGCGCAGATGAGCGC
>DATFLN010000042.1:0-15921 GCA_035267645.1 Gemmatimonadota bacterium
TGGTAGACCACGCCGTCCGCCTCGAACTCGTCCACGGCGCGGATGAGGGCCCGGTCCTGGAACATGAGGCTGTCGGTGGCGTGCCGGACGCTCCGGAGCACCCCCTCGGCCAGGCTCTCGATCGGCCGGTCCAGGTCGTAGTCGAACGGCTCGTCCAGCCCGCCCGAGGCGAACCAGGTGTAGCTCGAGCTCACGAACACCCCGCCCCACTCGGAGAACAGCTCGTAGAAGCGCCGGAACATCGGGTAGCAGGGGACGCCCACGAAGATGAGCCGGTGACGCTCCTCGGTCTGGCCCCCGAGCGCCCCGACCCCGGCCTGCGTGCGGTGCTCCATCTCCTCGACCAGGTCGCGGAAGTAGGCCGCCCCCTCCTCGGTGCCGCGGAGCACGTTGGCCACGCCCAGGAAGATCGTCCCCTCCAGCATGGCGTCGAAGCCCGCGGGACGGCTCCGGTTGAGGGCCAGGAGGTCCCGCCAGCTCTCGGCCATGTCGTTGGTGAGGCGCATGACATCGCGAAGGCGGTCGACGTCGAAGGCCCGTCCGGTCACTTCCTCGCACTTCCCGATGAGCTCGCGGATCTGGCCCTCCACGTACCGGCGGTCGCGCTCCTCCCCGTCCGGGTCGCGCTCGCCGTTCCCGGGGCCCATCCCCTCGATCCTCACGGGGCGGCGGGTGCCGGGGATGTCCAGCGTCATGACGGGCGTGCCGTGGAGCCGCTCCCAGATCTCGCCCCACTTGAGGTAGGTGTTGCAGGCGTTGGTGAGGACGGCCAGGGAGGGCTTCGGGATCCTCCCCATGGGGTGCTCCCCGCCCCGGAGCTGCATGGCGTAGTCGGCCTTCACGTAGCCGCACACGTCGGGAGAGAAGCCCCGGTCCTCGGCCTCGCTCAGGTACTCGTCGGCCACCCGCCGCACGGCCATCTGCAGGGAGTGGATCTCCGGGAAGACCACGGGCATGTCGAAGGAGCGGAGCACCTCGCACAGGCTGCCCATCACGAACGTGTAGGCGGCGGGCCGGCCCTCCTCGGCCGCCGCGGTCAGCCCGTCGAACCACCCCTCGAACAGCCGCCGGCCGTCGCGCGCGCCGCGGCCCACCAGCTCTGTCATCGTGCTCATGCGACCTCCCCGAACAGCAGGTGGTTCTCGACGAAGGTCTCCAGCTGGATCTGGAGGTGGTTGAAGTTGCGCATCTGCTCCTCGAACTCCGTGAGGAAGAAGGGGATGCCCTCCTTCTCCAGCGCGTCCGAGTAGGCCACCTGCTCGTCCAGGCCGGGCTCGCACATCTTGGCCGCCGCCACGATGGCCGCGTCCGCGTCCGAGCCGCGGATGCGCTCGAGGAGCATGGCCTCCTTGGGCTTCCGGAGGTCGTGCTGGACGGGGCTGTAGGAGGAGCTCTCCAGGTAGGCGGTGGCCAGCGCCTCCAGCGGGTCGCCGTCCGTCCCCACGTCCTCGAGGATCCAGCGAAGGCCGATCAGCAGGTCGTCGTCGACCACGTAGCAGAACTCGGCGATCGCCCCCAGCAGGTCGAGCGGCGGCTGCTCGCAGAAGCCCCCCTCGAACACGACCCGCATGCGGTCCTGCGGCCGCGCCTCTCGCGCCCGGATCCTCGGGAGGACCGACTCCAGGAGCTCGTTGTGCTCCTCGCGGGTGACGAGGCCGCCCACCGACATGAGGACGTAGGCCTGGTCGACGGGAAGCTTCCAGGGCGTCTCGCGCTTGATCGCGTACAGCTCCCTCAGGAGCCGGCGGTTCCGGTCGAAGACCCCGATCGAGGCCCGCAGGTCGTCCGCCCCCACCCTCCGGCCCGCCACCTCCTCGATGTCCGAGAGCACGCGGGCGTATTCGGCCCTCAGGTACTCGCCCGAGAACGCGGAGTTGGGGTTCTGGGGGAAGTAGAGGATCTCCGCGGGGACATCGAGGTTGCGCGTCCAGATCCCCGTCAGGTTCCGGGCAGCGTCGCAGATCGGGTGGGTGACGAACAGGTCCGGGACGAGGCGGCCGGTGAGAGCCAGCTCGAGCGAGGTCCGCAGCACCGAGCAGATGTAGGAGCCGAAATGGGAGTCGGCCTCCCGGCGCTCCACGCTCCCGCCCCGGACCTTGACCGGGAGCATCCCGGCCGCGTGCGCCAGCTCCTCGGGGAAGTAGACCTGGAAGTGGCCCAGGACCTTGCCCCCCGCCTCCCGCCATCGCCGCACGGTCGGGAAGTCCGTGTCCTCGACCAGCTCGCGGCAGCCGCGGATGATCTCGTCCAGGTCCCCGTCCGGCGGGAGGTCCAGGAGGCGGACGGCGGGCTGCGTGTCGCTCGTATCCATGGCTCACGCGTCCTTCCACGCGGGTGGTCGCTTCTCCAGGAACGCCGAGATCCCCTCGGTCGCGTCCTCCAGATCCAGGAGCTCCTCGACGTAGAGGCGGTCGGCCCGGTCCAGGGCCGCGCCGACGGGGCCGGAGCCCCCCTCGCGCACGGCGCGCCTGGCCAGCGCGAGGACGGGGCGGCTGAGGGCGGCCAGACCGGCGGCGTAGGCCTCTGCCGCCCCCTCCAGCTCCTCGTCGGGCACGACCCGGCTCGCCAGCCCCAGGCGGAGCGCCTCGTCGGCGTCCACGGTCCGGCCCGAGAGGACCAGGTCCATGGCGGCCGAGGGACCGACCCGCCGGGGGAGGAGGACCGCCGCGGCGGGCGGGAAGGCGCCGACGCGCACCTCCGGCTGGCCGAAGCGGGCGGCCGTGGAGGCCAGGACCACGTCGCAGGCGAGGACTAGCTCGCAGCCGCCGCCCAGCGCCGCGCCCCGGACGGCCGCCACCACGGGGACCTCCTGGTCCAGGAGGGCGCGGATCGCCCGCCCGAAGACCCGGATCATCTCCGGCGCACGGTCGGGCGCGTGGGCCGCCACGTCCACTCCGGCGCAGAACGCCTTTCCACGGGCCGAGAGGAGCACGACCCGGGTCTCCGGGTCGCGGGCCGCCCGCGCCAGGGCGGCGGTCAGGGCCTCGAGCGCGGGCGCGTCGAGGACGTTGAGGGGCGGCCGGTCCAGGACGATCCGCGCCACGCCGCCGCCCGACTCCACGCGGACGCCCGACTCCACCGCGACGCCCGCGGCGGGCGCCGGGGCCGCCACCCCGCCCGCCGCCGGGACGGTCACGAGCCGCCCTCGCCGCCGGAGGCCACGCCGGCCGGGGCGCCCTCGCCGCGCGTCCCGGATGCCGGCCCGCCGTTCCCGCGCGAGCCCCGGAGCGGCGCCCCGCAGGCGCCGCAGTACTCGAAGCCGGACGGGATCCCCTCGGCCCCGCACGCCGGACAGCCGACCCGGTAGGGGCCCCACACGAACTCGCTGGAGCCGCCCGTGGCGGCCGCCTCGCGGAGCTCGCGGTAGCGGGGCGGCCGCTTCTCGACGAAGGCCCGCATCCCTTCCCACGGCTCGTAGCTCGAGTAGTGGATCGAGAGCCAGTCGCCCGCCGCGCCGATGGTCTGGTTCCAGGACAGCTCCTTCCAGAAGTTCACCTGCTCGCGCGTGAAGCGCGTGCACTCGGCGAACTTGTCGACGAGCTGGTCGACCAGCTCGTCCACCGCGCGGTCCAGCGCGTCCAGGCTGAGCGAATAGCCGTCCTCGCCCTTCCTGGCCCTGTGGATCTCCTCGAGCGTGGCCCCCTCCACGAAGGCCCCGTCCCGCACCACCGACGGCACGACCCGGTTCACGAGGCCCCAGTCGAGCGCCTGCCGCGGGGAGATGCGGCCGTTCAGCATGAGGATCTCCCGCGCGCGGCGGTCGCCGACCATGATCGGGAGCCACTGCGTGGCGCCGCCCGCCGCGACGCTCCCCACGCGGGTCCCGACCTGACCGATCCACGCGTGCTCGGCGATCACGGCCAGGTCGCAGGCCATTTGCGACTCGTTCCCGCCGCCGACGGCCATGCCGTTCAGGCGCGCGATGACCGGCTTCCCGCAGCGGAGGATGCTCTCCAGGTAGCTCCGGAAGAGCTGCATGTACTTCCAGTAGTCGCGCGGTCGGTCCGTGTAGAGCCGCTCGTACTCCTTGACGTCACCGCCCGTGCAGAACGCGTCGGTGCCGGCGCCCGTGTAGACCACGACGGCCACCCGGTCGTCGAAGGCGGCGTCCCGGAAGGCCGTGGCCAGCTCCCGCAGCGCGGGGGTCGAGTACGCGTTGTAGGCCTCGGGTCGGTTCAGCATGACGCGCGCGACCCAGTCCTCCTTGGAGTAGAGGATATCCTGGAAGTCATAGGCATCGGCGGGCTTCGGCTCGAAGTGGGACATGGTCATCCTCCGCTCACGGTCACGGTCGAATCGGTCTCGCGCTCGGCGCGCGCCAGGACTCCGTCCACGAAGGCTTCGGCGGGCTCCTCGAGGAGGTCGTGCAGGTGCCGAAACAGGCCCGCGGCGCACTCGCCCGCCCAGTCGTCGGGGAGGAGGCGGCGCGGGAGGTAGGGGTCCTCGAGGGGGAACTCGCGGTACTCGTCCACGAGCTCGATGCGCTGGACGAACGCGTCCCGCTGGGACAGATCCCCCCGCTCGAGCTCGGCCTGACGCCGACGGAGCCGCGGGAGCTGGCGGTCGATGAAGGCCAGGTAGGCCTCCTGCACCCGCTCCAGGTCCCAGCAGCGCTCCACCAGCTCCTCGGGGGCGGCGAAGGCGGGGCGGGCGGAGTGGAAGACCTCCAGGCCGTCGGCGACCTCGAGCGACTCGGCCAGGTCGGCCACCCGCCCGCTCACGTCGTGCGGGGTGATCCACGTGCCGTTCCCCAGCGGCCCGCACCCCAGCCACGAGAGGCGGAGACGAAAGCGGTCGCGGAGCGAGCGGTCCTCCTCCGGGATCGAGTAGTGGACCAGCGTCCAGGTGCCGTCCCACGGCTCGTCGCGGGGCGGCCGGTAGATGCGGACCTCGCCCTCCTCGAGCAGCGTGCGGCCCTTCCGGGTGAGGCTGTAGAAGGCGTTCCGGCCGCGCCGCTCGGAGGCGAGCCAGCCGCGGGAGCCCATGCGCGAGAGGGCCGTGCGGGCCGCCCCCTCCGAGAGGCCGAGCGGCTCGAGCAGGGCGATGAGGCTGCCCACCCAGACCGGGCCGGGCCGGTGGAGGAGATAGTCCCCGAACAGGGTGAAGATCCGGTCGCGCGGCGTGCGCGTGGATGCCATTTCTATCTCCCTTTAATCACGATCGTAATCTACTTGTAATATATTTGGACGTCAAGAGGCGTGGGCGGAGCGTGAGCGAGGGAGTGATCCGGAGGCCCGGCGGCCTATCCGGCCGCCGCGTCGGCGGCGCCGGTCCCGGACGAGCGTCGCGAGCCCGGTCTGCCGGACGCCGGCCCCACCCCCCGGATCCGGCCCACGCCCGGCGCGCGGGTCTCCCCGGGGAAGGAGAAGAGCGGGCACATGGCCCCGGTGCAGCGCACGCCGTAGTCCAGGCAGACGACCCGGACGGCGTCGTGGGGCGAGAAATGGACGTCCTCGTCGGAAGCCGGCGCGAGGAGCACCGGAACGGGACGATCGTTGGCCGAGCAGTACGCGGTCCGCCGATCCATCGCGGCCCCCTGGTGCGGGCGCGGGGGAAGACGGCGCGCGGACGACCGGGTCCGGGGCCGCCCCCGAGCCTTCAAGGTAGGCGCATCGGCCCGCTCCGTCGAGGGAGGCCGGGGACCGCCGGCGCCGCCCTCGGGTGGAGCGTCGAGCGCGGCTACCGGCCCGCGGGCGCCCCCTTCCCCAGCCTCCGCCACACCCAGTACGCCGGCGCGCCCAGGAGGATGAGCCCGAAGCCCAGGAGCGTGGAGACGGGCTGCTGGATGGTGGCGTTGGCCAGGAGCCCGAGGGACGCCAGGAGGAAGACGAGCGGGACCCACGGGTAACCGGGCGTCCGGAAGGGACGCTCGGCGTCGGGCCGGCGGCGGCGGAGCACGAACACGGCCGCCACGGCCAGGGCGTAGAAGGGCCAGATCCCCAGGATGAAGGCGTCGGCCAGCTGCTCGAACGTCCGGAAGGACACGTACCCGATCCCGAGCCCGCTGGCCAGCAGGATCGCCGCCCACGGCGTCCTCCACTTCTCGTGCACCGCCGCGACCGGGCGGAAGAAGAGCCCGTCGTCGGCCATGGCCCAGAAGATCCTCGGCCCCGTCATCATCGAGCCGTTCAGGGACCCGAAGGTCGAGAGCATCACCAGCGCCGCGACCACCGACGCGCCCGCCCGCCCGAACACGACCGTGGCCGCGTCGGCCGCGACCAGCTCCGAGCCCGCCATGCGGTCCATCGGGAGCAGGTAGAGGTAGGCGGCGTTGGTGAGGAGGTAGACGACCACGATGGTGAGCGTCCCGCCCAGGAGCGCGCGCGGCAGCGTCCGCGCGGGGTCCCGCACCTCGCCCGCCATGAACGTGAGGTCCGCCCACCCGTCGTACGCCCACAGGACGGCGATGAGCGCGACCCCGAACCCGCCCCACGTCGTCGGCTCGAAGCTCAGCGTCCCGGCGAGCGAGCCGCCGCCCCCGCCGCCCCCGAAGGCGAAGGCCAGGAGGGCCAGCGCGGTCAGGGCCAGGACCTTGGCGGCGGTGGTGACGTTCTCCAGCCCCGCGCCCCACACCACCGAGCGGACGTTGGCCGCGCCCACCACGGCGATCGCGGCCGCGGCCACCATGTGGACGCCCGTGTTCGAGAGATGGACGAAGGTGCCCAGGTAGCCCGCGAAGATCATCGCGATCGCGCCGAGCGCCGACGGGCGGATGAGGAGGATCTCGGTCCACCCGAACAGGAACGCGGGCAGGGGGCCGAACGCCTCGCGGATGTACACGTACACGCCGCCCGACTCGGGCACGAGCGTGGCCAGCTCGGAGAGGGTGAGCGCGCCGCACACCACCACCGCGGCGCCCAGGATCCACAGGAGCGCCAGGGACCCCACGGTCCCGACGTCGGCGGCCACCGTGCTCGGGACCCGGAAGATCCCGCTCCCGATCGTGCTCCCGACCAGGACCGCCGCGGCGCTCCACACGCCCAGCCGGCGTGGGAGGCGGCCGGTGCGCGGCTCGGGGGGCGGGGCGGGTTCGGTGGGCGGCATGCCTTCCTCCGGGCCGGGAGCGCGAGCCGGAACGCGAGCGCGGCCGCCCGAGCGGCGGCCGCCCGCCACGTTGCCGCGGCGCGGCGAGGGGCGCAAGTTGGCGGCGGCCCGGTCCCGAACGCTGGTCCTCGCTCACCCGCACGGAGGCGGCTCTCCCATGCTCCGAGATCGCATCCCGGCCCTGGCGTCCCTCTCGCTCCCCCTCGCCCTGGTCCTGGCGGTGCCCGCCGGCGGCGGCGCGGCCGCTCACCGCCCGGGCTCGCCGCACGGCGGCCCCCCGGATCCGGCGGTGGCGGGAGCTCCGGCCCGCGCCCCCGTGCCGGCGGCGGGCGCCCGGACCGCCCCCGCCGACACCGGCGCCATGCTGGGCTTCTCCGCCGACGCGGCCGCCCGCCAGCGGGCGCTGGAGGCGCGCTTCGACTCCCTCCTCCACGCCTCGGACCTCGAGGCCTGGAACAGGAGGATGAGCTCGGCGCCGAACCAGGTCGGCTCCCCGCACGGGAAGGCCAACGCGATGTTCGTGGACTCGCTCCTCCGGGCCTGGGGCTTCCAGACCCGGATCGACGAGTACCAGGTGCTCTTCCCCACCCCGAAGCAGCGCGTCCTGGAGCTGGTCGCACCGACCCGCTACCAGGCCGAGCTCCGCGAGCCGCCCGTCGAGGGCGACGCCACGTCGGACGTCTACGACCACCGGCTCCCGCCCTACAACGCGTACTCGGCCGACGGGGACGTGACCGCCGAGCTGGTCTACGTGAACCAGGGCGTGCCCTCCGACTACGAGCGGCTCGAGCGCATGGGGATCGACGTGGCGGGGAAGATCGTCATCGCCCGCTACGGGGGCTCGTGGCGGGGGATCAAGCCCAAGGTGGCCGCCGAGCACGGGGCGGTCGGCTGCATCCTCTTCTCCGACCCGCTCGACGACGGCTACCACGAGGGCGACGTGTACCCGGAGGGCCCCTTCCGGCCCGAGGAGGGGGTGCAGCGCGGCTCCGTCCTGGACATGCCGCTCTACCCGGGCGACCCGCTCACGCCCGGGGTCGGCGCCACCGCCGATGCGAAGCGCCTCCCCCGGGAGGAGGCGAAGACGATCATGAAGATCCCGGTCCTCCCGGTCTCCTACGCGGACGCGAAGCCGTTCCTCGAGGCGCTGGGCGGGCCGGTGGCGCCGGAGAGCTGGCGCGGCGGCCTGCCGCTCACCTACCACGTGGGACCGGGCCCGGCCAGGGCCCACCTGAAGCTGGCGTTCGACTGGAAGCTCCAGCCCGCCTACGACGTGATCGGGATGATCCGGGGCTCCGAGCGCCCGGACGAGTGGGTGATCCGCGGCAACCACCGGGACGCCTGGGTGTTCGGCTCCGAGGACCCGCTCTCGGGGCAGGTGGCCCTGCTGGCCGAGGCGCGCGCCATCGGCCGGCTGGCCCGCTCGGGCTGGAAGCCCCGCCGCACCATCGTCTACGCCTCCTGGGACGCCGAGGAGCCCGCGCTCCTGGGCTCGACCGAGTGGGGCGAGGACCACGCCGACGAGCTGCGCCGGAAGGCCGTCGTCTACATCAACTCGGACAGCAACACGCGCGGCTTCATGCGAGGGGGCGGCTCGGGCACCCTGGAGACCCTGTTCAACCAGGTGGCCGCCGACGTGCCCGATCCCGAGACCGGGGTCAGCGTCCGCGAGCGCGCGCTGGCCAGGCGCGCGGTGAGCGGGCGCGGCGGGGAGGACGGCGGGGGCGAGCGGACGCTCCCCCTCTCGCCCCTCGGCTCGGGAACCGACTACACGGTCTTCCTCCAGCACCTGGGGATCGCCTCGCTCAACGTCGGCTACGGCGGCGAGGGCGAGGGCGGGATCTACCACTCGGCCTATGATTCCTACGACTGGATGCGCCGCTTCGGGGACCCCGGCTTCCGCTACGGCGTGGCGCTGGCTCGCACGGGCGGACGCCTGGCCCTGCGCGCCGCCGACGCGGGGGTCCTCCCGTTCTCGATGGGGACGTTCGCGCGCCACGTGAGCGACTACGCGGGGGAGGTCATGGAGCTGGCCGACTCGCTGCGGAAGGAGACCGCCCGACGCGACGAGCTCCTGGCGAAGAGCGCGTATCGGCTGGCGAGCGACCCGACCGAGGCCTACGTGCCGCCCGACAGCCAGGCGGCCGTCCCCTACCTGGACTTCTCGCCCCTCCAGAACGCCGTGGCGCGCCTGGAGGAGAGCGCGAAGGCCTACGACGCGGCCTACGCGCGGGCGGCCGCATCCGGCTCCCTTCCCTCCGACGCGGGCCGCGACCGGCTGAACGGCCTCCTGCAGGGGCTCGAGGGGACCATGCTCCGCGACGGGGGGCTCCCGCGCCGGCCGTGGTTCCGCCACCAGGTCTACGCGCCGGGCTTCTACACGGGCTACGGGGTGAAGACGCTGCCGGGGATCCGGGAGGCCATCGAGCAGCGGAGCTGGGACGAGGCGACGCGCGAGATCCGGATCGTGGCGGAGACGCTGGGAGACGTCGCCGACCGCATGGACCGGGCGCGCGAGGCGCTGGAGGGCGCCGGCTCGAGCTGAGCGCGGCGCTCGGCGCGTCGGGCGGCCCCCGGCCGCACCGCCTCTTGTGCGGGGCGGCCCGGGGCGCTCCCTTTCGGCGCTTCCGGTGACGCGCCGCTCCCCGCACCCGGGCGGGGCGGCCGCGCCACCCGGCCCAGCCGCGAGCCGGACCTGCCGGCCGCCCGGAGAGCCCATGGACCTGTTCCGCCGCAAGACCGTCACGGAGCTGCAGGAAGAGGCGCTCACCGACCACACGCTGCGCAGGGCGCTCGGCGCCCTCAACCTCACCCTCCTCGGGGTGGGCGCCATCATCGGGACCGGCATCTTCGTCCTCACGGGGACCGTGGCCGCCCAGAACGCCGGGCCGGCGGTCGTGCTCTCCTTCATCCTGGCGGGCGTGGCCTCGATCTTCGCCGCGCTGTGCTACTCCGAGTTCGCCTCGCTCGTCCCGATGGCGGGGAGCGCGTACACGTACGGGTACGCCACCCTGGGCGAGATCATCGCCTGGATCATCGGCTGGGACCTCATCCTCGAGTACGCGCTGGGCGCGGTTACGGTGGCCATCGGGTGGTCGGGCTACGTGGTCTCGTTCCTGGACGGGATCGGGATCTACATCCCGCCGCAGATCCAGGCCGCGCGGGGCACGCAGCTCATCGAGGTGCCGGGCCGGGGATGGCAGGCGGTGAGCGCGGACCTCACCCACAGCCTGTCGCAGGGCGGAATCGACGTGGCGTCGCTCCCGCACGCGACGGCGATCTTCAACCTCCCGGCGGTCTTCATCATCTTCGTGGTGACGACGCTCCTGGTCCTGGGGATCCGCGAGTCGGCCACGGCCAACAACATCATCGTCTTCATCAAGGTCGCCGTGGTGCTGCTGTTCATCGGCGGCGCCGCGGCCGCGATCGACCCGGTCAACTGGCACCCCTTCATCCCGCCCAACACCGGCACGCGCGAGGCCTTCGGGTGGTCGGGGATCATGGCCGGGGCGGGGATCGTGTTCTTCGCCTACATCGGGTTCGACGCGATCACGACGGCGGCGCAGGAGGCGAGGAACCCCCAGAAGGACATGCCCAAAGCCATCATCGGGTCGCTGCTCATCTGCACGGCCCTCTACATCGTGGTCTCGCTCGTGGCCACGGGCGTGGTGCCCTACAGGCAGCTCGACGTGCCCGACCCGATCGCGCTGGCCGCCGACCACGCCGGCCTGGGCTGGATGTCGGGGATCATCAAGCTCGGCGCGATCGCCGGCCTCTCCTCGGTGATCCTGGTGATGCTCATGGGGCAGTCCCGGATCTTCTGGACCATGTCCCGGGACGGGCTCCTGCCGCAGTTCGTGAACAGGATCCACCCGACCTTCCGCACGCCGTGGATCACGTCGATCGTGACCGGAGCCGTGGTGGCGTTCTTCGCGGCCATCCTCCCGGTGCGCGACGCCGCGAGCCTCGTGTCCATCGGGACGCTGCTCGCGTTCGTGATCGTCTCGGTCGGGATCATCGTGCTCCGGGTGCGCGAGCCCGAACTGCCCCGGCCGTTCAGGACGCCCTGGGTGTGGTTCGTGGCCCCGATGGGCGCCATCTCGGCCGGCTACCTCATGGTCTCCCTGCCGCGGGTGACCTGGGAGCGCCTCATCATCTGGTTCGTGCTCGGGATGGTGCTCTACTTCCTGTACGGGTCGAGGCACAGCCGGCTGGCGGCGGGCGGCGGGGGGACCGGGGCCGGGGGGCGACCGGGCGGCGAGGGGCCTCCGCGGAGCTGAGAGCCGCGGGCGGCGGGCGGGGATCGCCTCAGGCGGGCCTGCGCTTCCGGCCCCCGGACCCGGTGGCGCGCGCGCTCCGTCCGTCGCCCACCAGAGCGCCGGCCACGCGCGGCAGGACCTCCCCGGTGCGGCCGTCCACCCTGAGGCGCGCCAGCTGGTCCCCGCGGGTCGAGCCGACGTTGACGATCGCGACCGGCACCCCCTCCTCGGCGGCACGGCGCACGAACCGGTAACCGGAGTAGACGGTGAGCGAGGAGCCCGCCACGAGGAGGAGGTCGCCCTCCCCGAACAGGCGCCACGCCTCCTCGACGGTCGCCGCCGGCACGTTCTCGCCGAAGAAGACCACGTCGGGCTTGAGCACCCCGCCGCAGCGCCGGCAGCCGGGGAGCCTGAAGGAGGAGACGTCCGCCGACCCGAGGTCCGCGTCACCGTCGGGCCGGAGCTCGGCGTCGCCGTCCGGGAGGAGCTGGCCGTCGGCGCCCGTCCGGGCCGCCGCCCGCCGCCCGCGTCCTCGCCGCCCGCCGCGACCGCCCACCCGCTCCGCCCAGCCGGGGTTCAGGGCCAGGAGCCGCTCCTGCACGTCGGCCCGGCGCTCGACCCCGCCGCACTCGAGGCACACGACCCGGTCCAGCGACCCGTGCAGCTCCACCAGCCGGCGGGTGCCGGCCTCCTGGTGGAGCCCGTCCACGTTCTGGGTGATGACGCCGACCGCGAGGCCCGCCCGCTCGAGCCGGGCCAGCGCCGCGTGGCCGGGGTTGGGCCGCGCCTCCGCCATGCGCGGCCAGCCGATCGCGCTCCGGGCCCAGTATCGACGCCGCGCCTCCCGGCTCCGCACGAACTCGCCATAGCGGATGGGCGAGGGGGTGCGCTGGTGGCGGTCGGTGCCGCGGTAGTCGGGGATCCCGGACTCGGTGCTGCATCCGGCGCCGGTGAGGACCACCGGGCGCCTGCCGGAGAGGAGGCCGATCAGCTGTTCGAGGGCGGGGCTCGTCGGCATCGGATCCGGGGCTCGGGACCGGCCACCGGCGGTCGGGCGTCCGCGGGCCTCGAGCGGCTCGCGGGCGGGACCGTCACCGGCGACGCATCCCCGACAAGATAGAGCCCCTCAAGGGGGATTTCACGCCCCGACGGCCTCCCCGTCGGAGCGAGCCTCGCTCACGCGGCGGAAGACCTCGCGCAGGAGGTCGATGTGCCGGCTGTCGAAGGCGCCGTCCCCGCCATCGTAGGGCCGGAGGAGCCGGTAGGCCGAGGCGCCGGAGCGCCCCTCGAGGACCGCGACCGCGGCCCTGCGGACGGCGGTCCGCTCGTCCGGCGTGAGCGGACGCACGTGCCGCTCCCTCTCGAGGCTGCGGTTCGCTGCGCGCTCCCGGATGACCACGTCCCAGCTCGGATCCAGGTCGCCCCACCGCAATCTGCGGTCGCCCATGGTGCCTCCAGCCCTGCGTCACGCCCGTACGGTGCCGACCGTGGAACCGGAAAGTCGGAAGGCCCGCGGAGTTCGACGAAGCGTAAGGTGCGGGGGCGCAAGCGTTCCGTCTGTAGGGAGACTCCCGGGCGTGCGCGTGGGGGAACCTTCGAAGGACCATGACGGGGAGGGCCCGCTGGGGCGGGCCCTCCCGGGAGCTCCAGGGGGCGGCGCCGACGCCGCCCCGCCTCGTCACGCCGTGGCGGTGACCGCCTCGCCGCTCTCCTGCCGGGCCTCTCCCGCCCCGGCCCCGTCCTCGCCGACGCCCATCCCCAGGTCGCGCTCCATCCGGGCCACCCGGTGCAGGGTCTCGACCACGCTGTCCGGCGTGAGCGAGATCGAGTCGATCCCGGCCTCGACCAGGAAAGCGGCGAAGTCGGCGTGGTCGCTCGGCGCCTGACCGCAGATCCCCACCTTGGCGCCCGCCTTCCCGGCGCGCTCGATGAGGGCGCGGATGGAGCGCTTGACCGCATCGTTCCGCTCGTCGAACAGGTACGCCAGCCGGGCGGCGTCGCGGTCCACGCCCAGCGTGAGCTGGGTGAGGTCGTTCGATCCGATCGAGAAGCCGTCGAACCGCTCGGCGAACTCCTCGGCCAGCACGATGTTCGAGGGGATCTCGGCCATGACGTACACCTCGAGCCCGTTCTTCCCGCGCTCGAGGCCGTTCTCGGCCATGACCTCCAGCACGCGGTCCGCCTCGTCGGGCGTGCGGCAGAAGGGGATCATCACGATGACGTTCTCGAGCCCCATCTCCTCGCGGACCTTGTGGATGGCCCGGCACTCGAGCGCGAAGCCCTCCCGGTACTCGTCGCTGTAATAGCGCGAGGCGCCGCGCCAGCCGAGCATCGGGTTGGCCTCTTCGGGCTCGAAGTCTCTCCCCCCGATGAGGTCGGCGTATTCGTTCGTCTTGAAGTCGCTCATGCGGACGATGACCGGCTCGGGATAGTGCACGGCCGCGATCGTGCCGAGCCCCCAGGCCAGGTGGTCCACGAAGTAGTCGGTCTTGTCCCGGTAGCCGGTCGTGAGCTCGTTGATCTGCGCCCGGGCGCCGGCGTCGGTGACGCGGTCGGGGTCGACCAGCGCCATCGGGTGGATCTTGATGGCGTTGTTGATCACGTACTCCATGCGGGCCAGCCCCACGCCGCGGGTCGGGAGACGCCACCAGTGCATGGCGTCGGCCGGGCTCCCCATGTTGAGCATGATCCGGGTCCGGGTCTCCGGGAGGCCGCTGAGGTCGATCTCCTTCTCCTCGTACTCCAGCGTGCCGGGGTAGACGTAGCCCACGTCGCCCTCGGCGCACGAGAGCGTGACCTCCTGCCGGTCCTCGAGCTCGCGGGTGGCGTCACCGGTCCCGATCACGGCGGCGATCCCCAGCTCGCGGCTCACGATGGCCGCGTGCGAGGTGCGGCCGCCCTGGTCAGTGACGATCCCGGCGGCCCGGCGCATGGCGGGCACCCAGTCCGGGTTCGTCATGCGCGTGACCAGGATCCCGCCCTCCGGGAACCGGTCGATCTCCTCGACCCGCTCGATCCTGTAGACCCGGCCGGTCGCGATCGCGCTCCCAATGGCCAGGCCCGAGACGATCGGCTCGGCCTTCCCGGTGAGGCTGTAGGTCTTGAAGACGCCGCTCCCGTTCCGGGAGTGGATCGTCTCGGGACGGGCCTGCACGAAGAACAGGTCCCCCGTCTCCCCGTCCTTGGCCCACTCGATGTCCATCGGGTGGCCGTAGTGGTCCTCGATGTCGACCGCCCAGCGGGACAGCTGCAGGATCTCCTCGTCCTCGAGCACGAAGGAGTAGCGCTCGTCCAGCGTGGTCTCCACCGTCTGCGTCATCCCGTCGGCCCCGCGCGAGGAGGTCACCTCGTCCGGGCTCCGGTAGACGATCTTGAGCTCCTTGGTCCCCCGCTCCTTGCTGAGGATGGGCGTCCGGTCCTCTTCGCCCAGGAGCGGCTTGAAGACCACGTACTGGTCGGGCGTGATCGCGCCCGACACGACCGCCTCGCCCAGGCCGTAGGAGGCGTTGATGAGGACGACGTTCGGGAACCCGGTCTCCGTGTCGATCGTGAACAGGACGCCCGCGGCCCCCCTGTCGGCCCGCACCATCTTCTGGATCCCCACCGAGAGCGCCACCGACAGGTGTTCGAAGCCGTGGTGCTCCCGGTAGCTGATGGCCCGGTCGGTGAACAGGGAGGCGAAGCAGGAGCGCGTGGACTCGAGGATGTGCTCCTCGCCCGAGACGTTCAGGAAGGTCTCGTGCTCGCCGGCGAAGCTGGCGTCGGGGAGGTCCTCGGCGGTGGCGCTGGAGCGGACGGCCACGTCCACGTCCGCGGTCTCGAAGCGGCGGCCCAGCTCCCGGTACGCCTCGCGGACGGCCTCGGCCAGGTCGTCGGGGACCTTCGCCGAGAGCATGAGGGAGCGGATCGACTCGCCGGTGTGCGAGAGCGAGTGCTTCTCGGCCTTCCAGTCCGCCAGGAGCCCGCCGATCCGCTCGCCCAGGTCGTTGGCCTCCAGGAAGTGGCGGTAGGCGTCGGCCGTCACGGCGAACCCGTCGGGGACCCGGATCCCCTTCTCCGCCAGCGTGCCGATCATCTCGCCCAGGGAGGCGTTCTTCCCCCCCACGCTCGCCACATCGTCCGCCCCCACGTCCGAGAACCACCGCACGTACTCGCCCATGATATCCCTCCAGGAAGGTCACTTCGATCGGACCGGATGCGAGCCCCGCCCCGCCCGACTCCCCTTGCAGGTTCCCGGCCATCGCGGGCCGGGGCCGGGAGGCGTCGGGACGGCCCCGCGAGAGGGGCGGAAGGGCGCGGAGGTCGGGGGATCGGAGGGGCGCCGCGGGGACGCGCGCGCGCCCCCGGGCCCCTGGCCGGAGCCCGGGGTGACGCGCGCGCGCTACAGCAGGGCGAGGCTCAGCCGCCCGAGCCGGCATCTGTCGCCCGCCGCCGACGCCCCGCATCTTGCCGGGCCCGCCCGTCGCGGGCCCGGACCCCCAGCAGCGGAGCGCACGCATGCTCGCCCCGACCCGGATGGCCGGACCGCCGGTCCTGCTCGCCGCCCTCGCCGCCCTGGCGGTGCCCGCGCCGGCGCGGGCGGCCGGTCGCGCCGCCGCCGCGGACACCGTTCCCGACG